>CAYSSG010000039.1:0-2973 GCA_964433635.1 uncultured Atribacterota bacterium
GCAAACTTATCTTTTTACATCACTTTTTATTTTCATTAACCACCTCCTTAATTTTATGCACTATTTTGTTGAAATTCTGTGTCAATTTCCAACATTCGCCTCTATAATAAGTCAAAAAATGGTTATTCAATTCTAAATATTATATGGAATCCAATTATATTTTATAAACTAATCATACTACTTCATTAGCATAACTTACATGATTAATGTTTAGCTACTGTGTCAATGTCAACTCATAAATTCTTCTATAGACATATTTTAATAATTTTATATTTATTCTAAATCCAGTACATATTCCATCTTATTCTGATAGACCGCATGAACTACTGGAATAAGATAATTTTAAACAACTAACTGTATAGCGAATTCGAGAAACCTGCCTTCATCTCCTGTGGAACACAAATACTCTCTTATGATGCTTCTTCATGATGCATGATTACCGCCAATTTTTCGATTTATAATTAAGAATCAATCTTTTTATAAAATACAGCTATTCAATATTGTTTTTAATAGAGTTTATAAGTGTAGGCAACCTTTCTGTCAGATATTCGAAAGTTTTGCCATCGACCTCCTTTAGATTTCAAACCACAATGAACACCACTTGTCACAAGCTAAAGGTTGTTACTGTCAATCTCCATATGGGACTTTCTCTGGCTTATAATCACACATATTGGTGAACATTAACAATTCTATTAAATTATCCCGGTATACTTGCAGGTAATCTCAATCAATTTTACCATTCCCTGGATAGCCCAGCGTACCCTTTCTTCAATGAGATTTCCATCATTATCAGTTGTCCCCAGGCCAGGAGAAATAAAGATATTTCCATCATAGGCGATTGTTGGAATGATTCCCATTTGTCCCATACCTGATTGAAATATATTCGTTCCAGAATACATGTCTTCAATGGAAAAAATCGGAATTCCCATACCTTTCTTTTGCCAGCTTTTTTCATAATTGATTTCAACAGCCCCGGAATTGTAAGATTTAGAAATTACAAAGTCATCCTTAATTTTTTGGTCAATCTTTCCAAATTCCTGTTCAGTAATCCTATAAAGTTCGTCCACTGGGGTTTTCACTCTTTCAGGATGGTCTCTTAGCACTTTCAAAGAGGCAATAACTCCAACTAAAGCTTCTTTACCAGGATCAACTGTAACATAAGCGGCTTTTCCATGAGAGGTCCCAGTCCCCCAGCGGTCTCCGTGAACTCCCAAGGCTCTCCTGAGATCTACTAGCAGTGATTCTTTACCAATAATTAATCCTGCTGTTACTGAATAAGAAGCTTTGTCCATGCTGTAACACATAAGGTCGGCATTATTCTTTCTAATATCAGTACCCACAAAGGGAGCTCCCCAGGCATTATCCACAATATATGGCACATCGTAATCCTTGGCAAGTTGGCCAATCAGTTTCTGCAAGACAGGTGTACCTTTCTCATCTTTTACTCCATAACCATAACCGGGTGTGTCGTATCCCAGGGAACTAAAAGCAGTTAAAGTGAAGGCATGACGGTCAGCTGTTTTTTCTAATACTTTGATTGATCCTTCCGGATCTACGTTACTTAATTGAACACAGGGGTGATATTTAATCCCATGACAATCATATTCAGCTCCTTCTAAGGGTACAATGATACAATCCAAATTATTTTGTCTTTTTCCATAAAAACCCAACTCTCCAGCGGTATTGCCTCTGTCAGCTATTAAATCCTTATATTTTCCAGGAAATGGACGGCCATAACCTCCATGATGATGCAAATGCTTTTCGTAAGGAACAATGTAACGGGCACGATAATTATCACCCCTACCCTGCATGGGTGGTGTTGCCAGCACATCAAATGAAACCCACAGGGCAGCTTCACAAGTATTCACAGCCAAACCATCATAGTCATCTCCATAGACATCTTTGACAATTTCTCTAATTTCTTCATCAAAAACACTATTGGGAATAATTTTTTCACCATAATAAGCTTCAGCCTCTCTAACTTCTTTAAAAGGTAATCCGTGACAACCGGAGATAGCTCCAGTAAGACCAAATTTACCTCTTAAATCATTAGGTATACCAATTTCGTCAGCAGCCTTTTTTGCTTCAGCATATATACCTGGAATATTTTTTTGTAAATGGCGATACATTTCAAATTTGTACCTGAAATCAGACATTATTTTCTCCTCTCTCTTTTTTAGCTTTCATTGTTTGAAAAAAATTTGATCTCCTAATTGTATATTAAGATCTGCTCCTGTCGATTTTTTTGTAGAAAAAAGAATAATATTTTGATGATTAGGCATATGGGTATCATCAAAACCAGCTACAACTCCTAAGGGATTTTGATTCCAATATACCTCATCCCCAATGATAATAACGCCTCCCTGAATGATCTCAACAAAAGCAAGATAGGCAACCGCATTTACGATTCCTCCTGGTTGGATTTCTTTCTCATCAGTTACCATCAGCTCATGAATCTCATTTTTTTTTAATGCCCTGGACCTCTGTTGAATCAGGTTAAGACCTCTGTTCTTCATCTCCAATTGTAGAATAGCAACGACAGAAGTTTGTACGATTCTTTTGGATGCATAAGGATTTTTTATTATTTGCCCTCCACTATATGGATCCATAAGTTCACTTCCTTTTAAAAACTAATGAAAAATATATTTAAGCTCAAACTATCAGCAGCATGCAATAGCTTCCATCTCAATTTTTGCACCTCTGGGTAAACGACTTACTTCAACACAAGCCCGCGCAGGTAAACTGTTTCCAAAGTACTCTGAATAGATTTGATTTACGTTATCAAAATCTTTCATATCCGTAAGAAAAATACTTATTTTAAGAATTTTGTCTAATGAACTATCTGCCTTTTCCAGTATGGCTTTCAGGTTTTCAATCACCTGCCTTGTTTGAGTCTGAATTTCTTCATCTAAAAATTCATTATTAGCTGGATTAATCGCAATCTGTCCGGACACAAAAACCATGTCATTAAAT
>CAYSSG010000039.1:3073-13629 GCA_964433635.1 uncultured Atribacterota bacterium
CATTTGTTGAATTTCGTCAACTATTTATTAAAATATTATTTGATATTTATAATAAATTTTTAATAGTATGGTATTGGATCTAAATAAAATTTCTACTCTACTATTTTAAATTGCTTAAGATTTATCATTTAGATTTTTTACAGGTTGGAACCTTACAATCTATAGATTATTTAATAAACCTTTCATTTTTAAAGATCCCAAACTTAATTTAATTTTATTTTTACAAAATTTTCTATTTCTATTTATCTCTATGTACTATTTTCAAGTTACTTAAACACTCTTATGTCTGTTACCCTCTTACTAATTTAATTCTTACAGTGAAACAACCTGATTTCTATTACAATGAATACTTTTCAATAACACCTAAATCATTCATAATGTCTTTTAATTCCAGCAACTTTTCTCCTTCCAGGTCAGGATAAGGCTTTCTGGGTTTGCCAGCAGGTAAACCCAATAATTTAAGGCCAGCCTTGATAACGATTGGATTGGATAACCAGTACAAAGCCTCTAACAGGCCATAATATTTGAAGTATAAACCTCTACTTTCTTCCAAAGTATTTATACTATCCCACGGTCTGGACATTGCTGCCATTTCTTCCGGGATAATATTGCCCCCAATATTTGCAGCTCCATCTCCTCCCATTGCAAGCGTAGGAAGTAGAATAGAATACTTTGGAAAATCGCAACATAAAATATGAATCTTATCACCCACTCGTCTCTTTACTTCAACTAACTGCTGGACACTTGGCATGGCCTCTTTATCAGCAACGAAATTAGGACACTTGCTTGCTAATATTTCAATTGTATCCGGAGAAATGGATATTCCTGTCCGCGAGGGATTATTATAAATTGCAACAGGTATCTGTACAGATTGCATACATGTGACTAAAAAATCAGCAACTGCGGTTTGCGGCGGGAGAAGATAAGGGGGGACTGTGTAAACTAAACCATCTGCACCCTCACTTTCTGCATATTGACTAAAATTGATCGTATCTCTAGTAGATGGAAAGGTTGCCCCATAAAAAATCGGTATCTTACCTTTGCCGTACTTGCAGAGGTTCTTGACTATTTCTTTCCTTTCCTCAAGACTCAATAGAGTTACTTCTCCAGCTGATCCCATGGCTAATAAAGCTGAGGTACCATGGCTTGCCTGAAAATCAATGAGAGTTTTAAAACCTCTCCAATCAATTGAACCAGTTCCATTAAAAGGCGTGGGTATAGCTACCCAAGAACCTGACGGTTTAAACATTCATTTTCCCTCCCTTTTAGATTTTTGCTTATTTCGAGCCGTTATATATATCCTGAATACAATCAAAGTAATTATGATGATTCCTACGACTATAAAATCAATCTTTGAGGATAAAGTACTAAGAATCACTAATCCTATTGATAAAGAAATTAAAATATATTTCTCTAAAGTGCTTAACCTTTTTATGAAATAGCCAGTTAATGCGCCGTTTAGAAGTATAATTGCAGTTAAAAGTTCAATAGAGATAACTATAATATCCAAGATAGAACCCTTTAGAAGTAAAGCAGGATTATATACGAAAACATATGGGACAATAAATCCTGCCAGGGCTAACCTCCATGCTGAAAATCCTGTCTTGATTGGATCTGAACCGGCAATGGATGCCCCGCAATAAGCAGCAATACAAACAGGAGGAGTAACACCTGACATTACCGCAAAATAGAAAACAAAAAGATGGGCAGCCAATAGATCAACACCCATTGACCTCAAAGCCGGTCCTCCTATAGCAATAGAGATGATGTAAGCAGGAGTGCAAGGCAAACCCATGGATAACATGATAGTTACTATCATGATTAAAATTAGTGCAAGAAATAAGATACCTTGAGACCAATTTCCAATGACTCCTGCTATTCCTAATCCCAAACCAGTATAGGTTATGACACTGACAACCATATCTGCACAAGCACAGGAAAGGACTATTGTAATTAAGTTTCTTCCCGCTAATTCTAAGGTTTGCCACAATCTAAGAGGTGTCATCATCGTTTCTTTAGATAAAAAACTCATTGCAAATGATAATAATACTGAAAAACTTGCAGCTCTATATGGAGAATATCCCTTCATTAAGAAATAGATCAGCACGACTAACGGGAAAAGGAGATAGGTATCTTTTAGAATTTGCTTTAAGGGAATTACTTCTTCTTTGGTTAATCCCCGAAGCCCATCTCTTAATGCAACAAAATGTACCGAGAACCATATAGATACATAATAAAAAATTGCACCAAGCGCGGCAGCAATACAGATATTAATATAAGAAATCCCCGTCATTTCAGCCATCACAAAAGCACCAACTCCCATAATGGGCGGCATAATCATTCCTCCTGTTGAAGCTGCTGCCTCGACTGCTCCCGCAAATTGCTTGTTATAACCTATCCTTTTCATCATCGGAATCGAAAAGTTACCGGTGGCGTATACATTTGCTGCAGCAACCCCACTAATCGACCCAAACAAACCACTGGCTATTACAGCTATTTTTGCTGGGCCACCTATACTCCTTCCTGATACACTTCCAGCCAGATTACAAAAAAATTCTCCCGTTTTAGTCTTTTCCAGAAAAGCTCCAAATATAACGAAAATAGCTGCAAATGTAACTGCTACTGCAGTAATCGAACCATAAATGCCTGCATTGGTGATTAAATATTGCAGTTCTACCATTTTAGCTAAAGTAATTTTCTTACTATAAAATACTCCGGGAAGATAGGGTGATATGGCTTGATAAATAAGAAATATAGCCGCTAAGAAAGCCATGGCAGGCACAACTGCTCTTCTGATAGCTTCCACCAATAGAATAATATTAAGAATTCCTAATATTAATTGTACGGTTGTGACTGGCGTGATAAGTTCAAGTCTATAGTTAAGCGTCGCATTATTCATGATAAGATATAAAGGTGGAAGGATGGCCAGAACAGTGAAAAATATATCAAGCAGAGTAGGTTTATCTTGAGGTGATTTCTTGGTTGCTGGAAACAGAATAAAAGTAATTGAAACAAGAAAAAGCAAAGGAATTCCACGTTGTATACGAGGTTGATAAATTCCAAAAAAAGCGGTATAAAATAAAAATAAAGAAATAAAGACTAACCAAATACTAACAATAATTCTCATTATTTTATTATTTAACTGCCTCATTTTGAATCATTTCCTTTCTATTACATATTTAAATATTCGGTATAATAATCATAATTAAAATATATTTAAAAGTAGTTTAGATTCTATCATTTAAAAATCAAATCAGTAACACCAAAAAAACTTTCTACATGTTACTTGAATTTTGATATCCCCACATAAGCAAGTCTATACAAAATCACTAAAAAATTATCCAAATCATCAGATGTTAATTCATTTACGTTATTTACAAGTAAGAAAAATAAAAATATGTTATTGGCAAAACAAACTTGCACTTAGTACCCTGAAATCGATCGATAAATCAGTATAAAAAGAGTATAAAAACATATCTTCGCTGAGGCTGCAAAAGATTTATGCTTCCAAGCATCTTACAGTAAATCAACTATTCTAAGGTAGTTTCTAACACTATAGAAAAGTGATTTACTATGTCAGCATCAAGGATTTTAGATTCTCTCTCTAGAAAGATTGAAATGGATGAAACTCTATTCGATGGACGAAGAGCTGGTAACGTGAATGAGGAGTAAAGGCATTTTTTTCCTCTTTTCCTGGAAGAAGTAGAATGGTAATTCAACCATAGAAAGGAGAATCTTGTAATTCTATTAAGAAGGTCACTGAATCAGCAGGCTTCCATTATAAAAGAACAAATTTATTGCAATTAAGTTTATCTATTATCAAAAAATATGAATACGACTCATAAACACTGAAAGAAAAAGATACATTTAAATTTCTAGTTTAGAAATTTTAATTAGAAATACTTTTCTTTCTTCATAGATGACAACCGGTTCAGAAATTGTACCATGATTATCTTTCTTTCAACTCAATTCACTCTATTCCTCTGTATGATTCCTACATAGATAACGGGGTTATCATATTAATATATTTTATTGATGAACAATGAAACCAAAGAATAAAGAATATTGTATACATTTGTATATATAAGAAATTATTTTTCGGGGAAAGAATCTCATTTCCAATCTTTACATAAATACTCTATAATTCCAAGTGATTGTCCAGGAGCAATAAACAGGAATTATAGAGTATTCATGTAAAAGTACTTTTTTAACAATTTACTTGTGGTTAGTCTGATTGAATCTATTTCATATAACCTTTCTCTTTATAATACATCTCTGCTCCTGGATGAAGGGGAACGACAACATTTTTCCAACCTTCTTCAGGAGTAAATCCTTTATTATTAAAATCCATCTCATGCAATTCTTCAATATTTTCAGCCATTATCTTTACGATTGTATAGGCAACAATATTCGAAACATCTTTGTTAATGATAAATTCAGTTGCTTTGGCAGGTACCTGTATATCTTCTTCCTGTCCTTCGTAAGTGCCGGCTGGTATCGCACATAATCCACTGTCTACATTGTATAAACCAACTGTCTGGTGCAAATGCTGAATGGCTTCATCAGAAAATGACAGTATCACTGAATCACGAGCATTCAACATCTGAATGACAGAGGCAGCTGGGTTTGGTAAGGTCAGAAGGCCAAAATCTACATGTCTGTCTACATATAAATTTGCTACATCAGCATATACAGCATGCTGTACTGTTCCACCATTGGCTTCAATTTCGTCAAAGGAAGTGCCATAATAAGCTAATAGTTCAATCATTTCAACAAAACCGGAGTCATCGGGCATGGGTCCGGCAACTCTGATAGGTTCTCCCTGTTTTATCATATCCATCATTTCGTCAACAGTGGTTATTCCTAACTCCTTGCCAACTACATAGACATGAGTAGACAGTTGAAAAATTCCACCCAATGATCGAAAATTCTGGTAAGCCTGATCATAGGGAGGTTTTCCTTCCCATGCTGCCTTATCCAAAGCAGTAATGCCCCAGCCAAGCTCATTATCACCATTGTGTACTCTCACCGGATTACTTACGCCTCCACCGGGAATGACTTGTATGGTAATTTTTGGCTCATTATCCTTAATTAGTTGCCCGATTCCACCAGACTGAGGATACCAGCCACCACCGACTCCACCTGAAGTCCAGCTTAAATTGATGGGTTTAAGTTCCTCAAGTTCCTGCGCATGAATACACATAACAAACGACATGACGAACAATATCAGTAAAACCATCATCATACTTTTCTTAACCATTTTTTTATACTCCTTTTTATTTATTTATCTTACACTGTACAGTGTATCCTTTTTAAAAATTATAGTAAACAATAAAACGATTTTCAAATAATAAATTTGAATTATGTTGCCTAAATTTTCTTATGCCATGATTGTACCTCCGGTATTTAATCTTCATATCTTAACGTTCTTTTTCAATATCTTCCCTGTCTTGGAATATTGAAAATTGATTATTTTACATTCAACAACAATTTTTCATTAAATTAAAATATTTCCTGTTTGCTCATTTTTTAATTAGACCAAATTTGATTAAATCATTCTTTAATTTTTCTAAATTACTTCTACCCATCGGAGACATTGGTAAACGTAACTCACCTGAAGGAAGACCCATTAGTTTAGCACTTGTCTTAACTGGGATCGGATTTGTTTCATAAAACATGGCATTACTTAAAGGATATACGACTGAGAAGAACATATCTTTAGCTTTTTTATAATTTCCTTTTTCAAATTCACTGATCAGTATTGAAACCTCCTCAGGTATGATATTCGCTACAACCGAGATAACACCTTTCCCGCCAATAGACAATACCGGTAGTAATAACTTGTCATCACCGGAAAGAAGGCTGATTTTATCCCCACAAAGGTGAAGGATTTGAGTCATCTGCTCCAGATTGCCACTGGCTTCTTTTATAGCAACAATATTATTTAGTTCAGCTAAAGAGGCCAAAGTTTCTGGAAGAAGATTCACTCCTGTTCGGGACGGAATGTTGTAAATGATGATGGGAATATCAACTTCTTCAGCTATCTTTCTAAAATGCATGTAGAGACCACCCTGATTTGGCTTGTTATAATACGGCACAACAATCAGAACACCATCTGCCCCGACCTCTTTAGCATGAGACGTTAATTCCAAAGTTGTTTGAGTAGAATTTGTACCGGATCCAGCAATAATTGGAATCCTCCCATTGGCTGCAGTAACAGTAACTTCTACAACTCTTTTGAGCTCTTCATGGGTAAGAGTGGGTGACTCTCCTGTCGTACCACAAGAGACAATCCCACTGGTTCCCTTTTGAATATGAAATTCCACAAGCTCTTTAATACCTTCTTCATCAATCTCATTATCCTTTGTAAATGGTGTGATCATAGCAACTAAAGATCCCTCAAACATATCTCCTCCCCTTTCTTACTCTATGGTTTTAAATCCATTGAGGAATGTTTACCTTATACTTTATTTGTTCATATGCTTTCAAGACATTCTTATCTGTTTTGTTCCTCTTAATAATTTCGGTAACCATTATTTTTCTTGTTTTTCAGAAAAAAATCTTTAAGCTGTTTCCCAGTACCAATAGTGATGACCTATCTTCAAATGAATATAACAAAGAATTTATTTAGTTTTGCGATGCACCTTTATCTGGATTTATTCTCTTTGAAACCGTTCCAGACAAAAATCATCAATAGGAATATGCGTTTTACTATCTAAAATAATCTCAGAAATGAGCTCACCGGTAATCGGTGATAAAGCAATACCATCCCCTTCATGACCCGCTGCCATAATAAATCCCTTCAGGTTTTTTACTTTGCCTAAAATCGGCAATCCGTCAGTTGTATAGGGCCTTAATCCCGCAAAAGCCCTTATGATACACACATTCTTTAGCCTGGGAACAATCTTAATGTTATCTTGTGCAATTTTACACATTCCCTGATATGTCACCTTATCATTAAAACCTGCAAATTCACGGGTAGAACCAATCAATATATTGCCATTTGCTGTGGAATCTAAACTTGTATTAATAATTTCCAAACTTGCGTCATTGATAAGATTTGGATTAAATTTCACAGCAATATATCCTGCTGAATTGATTACCGAACTATTTAAAATTCTGGGAATGACTTCTGTAACTAAAATCTGCCCTCTTCTAGGTTGAATGGGGATATCCAGATTAACCATTTTGCCGATTTCAGGTGCATAAATGCCACATGCATTGACAATAATATTTGTCGATATTTTTCCTTTATCAGTACAAACAGCTGCAACGCGATCTGATTTTACATCAATATTAACTACTTTGGTATGTGTAAAAATATTAGCGCCATATCTTTTCGCAGTTGAAGCAAAAGCATAGGTGAGATAAATAGGATTTACCTGGGCATCCATAGGAGAATAGGATGACCCGATCACTTCCGGAGATAATTCAGGCTCTCTTTCTAATGTTTCCTTCTGATTTAACAAGGTAATATCCAAGCCGGCTTTTTTTTGTTCTCCGACAAATTTTTGCATAGCAGCAAGCTCTTCTAGCCTTGTAATGACGATCACGCCACCACGATTACGGTACTCTATGTCATAATCAAATTCTTGAATTAATTCGGAAAACTTTCTGGCACTTTCAAGGGCTAACCGTAAATGAATCCCGGGTTTCTTTGCTTGAAGGAGAATGGATCCTTCACAACTACTAGAAGTACCTGAAGCAATACCTCCCTTATCTAAAAGCACAACATCTGTTTTTCTTTTAGCTAAATAATAAGCAATTGAAGCACCAGTAACTCCAGCTCCTATAACGATAACATCTGCTTTTCTGGGTAGCATTATACCCTACCTTCCTGTGTCATCAGTTTCTTTATCTTTTAAGGGATAGAAATAAATGAAAAACGCTTTTATTAAAAAATAATAATTTCTGATATCCTATTTTTTTATCATTCTGGCAAAAAAGGCAAGATGTAATATCATGATAATTTGTAACACTATTTTGGTTTCATATCATACTGTCATATCTGCGTGACTCATGAAATATCTTAGGATTGGCTGGAAAATCTCTTTAGTCTGAATTAAATATTTCACAAAAGAGATCAAAATACTTTTCTAAAGCTAAAGTACCTGCAAACACATGCTCTCTTCTGCCGTGATATTCTTTAAACTCAACCTCGATAACTGTTCCATTATCCTCTCTGATTTCGCCTTCAATTGTAAGAGAGAAATTGGGTGGAAAATCTTTAAGCATACTATTTCTAGCCCAAAATTTTATTTTATTTATAGTTTTAGAAACTTTTTGATCTTCTTTTACAATAAGATATATTCTGTCTTTTTCTTCAAAAACAAAATTTTCTTTTTTGAAAAATTCTTGAACACTATTGAAAACTTCTTTGATATCTTTCTCAGGATAGATTACAGCTTGCATAGTAGAAATTATACTCTCCTTATTCCAAAAATCTATCAAGTAAACTCTTTCAGTTTTAACTCGTTTTTCTAAAAATGATATTACAAAATTATTTAATATATTGACTTGTTAACAAGACAATTCTTCCTGAAATAATTTCTTTACTTGAAGCAAATAAGAATTTGTATATTTTACATATTCTTAAATTGCATTAAAGCACATTTGGTAAAATATTTTAACGATTAACGTATCCGCATCTTAGTTTTATAGCCATTTTTATAAAATTATTTTAATGATTTGATATTCATATTAAGTTTATTAATATTTTATTTATTAATGTGAAATTTCATAATAATAGCAAGAAATTTGACTTCAATTTTATGGAATAGACAATAGAAAAAAAATTAATAAAAGTTTCTACATCATTGATTTTATCTTTTTCCTCCATTCTCTTTTCAGTTTTCTTGCTGTCTTTGTGATTGACAAACCTCCTTTTTGTGTATTCTTTAAAGCAAATGGCATAAGATCCTGAACGTTTTTTAATGCCATGATCACTTCATCAAAAGGTATAACACTTTCAATATCAGCTAAAGCCATCTCTGCAACAGCTAAGGCGTTAACAACTCCAATAACATTTCTCTTAATACATGGGACTTCAATAGAGTTAGCTACTGTATCACATGTTAAACCTAGAATATTTTTTAAAGCAAGTGCAGATGCATTGATTACTTGCTGAGGATTCCCACCAGCGAGCTGCACTAATGCTCCTGCAGCCATACTTGAAGCAACCCCTACCTCAGACTGGCATCCACCTGCAGAACCTGACAATGAAGCAATATTGGCAATCAACACTCCTATCACTGCTGCAACTGATAAGGCGTCAATAACCTCTTGTTCTCCTGAATTCAATCTCTCTACCATGGTAATCATTACCCCCGGGATTACGCCTGAAGAACCACCCGTGGGAGCTGCTACAATTCTTCCCATCGTACTATTCACTTCCATTGTAGCCAATGCCCTTGAAACTGCTAAGGGAATAAGTTTTCCTGTAATGGTTTTTCCTTCTTTATAAGCTTTATAAATCTTTCTTGAATCATTCCCAACTATACTGTCAAAAGGTCTATTAACTCCATTTAGACCTTTTTTACTTGCACTTTTCATGGTGATCCACATCTTCTTAAACATATTCCTTATCTCTTTTTCGCTTAAACTACTCCTTTTGGATTCATATCTTATAATTGCTTCAGGTAATCTTATATTTTGTTCCTCTACAAATGCCAGCATTTCTTTTGCTGTACTGAATAAAGGAGAATGGTCTTTTAATTTATATGGATACAAACATTTTATAAGACTTATCAATTTAATATCTTTAATGTTATTTAACATTTTTAAATCTGTATCATCTGGCATTTGATCAAGATAAACACAAAGCAATATTTTCAATTTTGACTGTACAATATCCATTCCGATCATGTTTTTTTTAAATAATTTTTTAATCATCTGAACAATGTAGTGTTTTTTCTCTTCTTCAGTGATGATCATGACCATATCATTATTCGCCTGAAGATTTACATAAAATTCACCTATTCTGTGTACCAGAATTTCTCCCCCTCCTGGTGATATTCCCTCGATTTCCATTGAATGAGATTTATTTTTAAGAAGCATTTCCATGGTATTGGGATCTTTCTTGAAAGATCTTATAGTCTTAACAGCAATTTCAATATTTTTCTTTTTGGCAATTTCTAAAGATTTGGAAATTCCCTCATTATCAACATCCATCTCAAGCAAACCAGCAACAATGGCTACATCTGTTTTCTGACCTTTATAAGTTTCAGCTAGTGGACCATAGAACTTTAAAATCACTTCAGAAGGTTCTTGCCCAAAAATCATTCTCGCCATTCTCCCGATTCTTACTGCTCCCGCCACATGATTACTGGATGGTCCTATCATGATCGGACCTAAAATATCAAACAGACTTAATACTCTTTTTTCTGACATTTGTTTCCTTCTCGCAATAATTTTCAATCAATAAACTGAGCTATTTTCATAGAGATATTATTATGCAGGCTCAACTTAATATTCTTTCCCTTCAACTGTATTGTTAACAAAATTCGTAAGCGTAACGATATCAAATACTGGACGGCCGGTTACCTGTTGAACTGCCT
>CAYSSG010000039.1:13729-16221 GCA_964433635.1 uncultured Atribacterota bacterium
TTCGTAAGCGTAACGATATCAAATACTGGACGGCCGGTTACCTGTTGAACTGCCTTGGCATATGGTGGCATATTTGTGCATTCAAAAACAAAGGCGCCAATCTCAGGGTGTTGCTCAATCATTAATTTACTGACAGTGATCATCTCACTGCTGACCAGCTCTTCATCTAGGACGCTTTTATTTAAAACGAAAGATTCATAAAAATTTGAAAAATTCTGCATACCATAAATCACTACATTAAAATCTCGGGTAGACCATCCCACAGCACTAAAATGTTTTTCAGTAAGATAGTCCGAGTTAGCGGTAAGAATTCCTACTTTTTTTCCTCTTCCTATCAGATTAGAAACCAGGGGTACCTGAAGTAAGCTTGAAGTAAAAATTGGTATATTTACAGATTGTGCCATCTCTTTCTGAAATAGAGCTAAAAAACCACAGCTTGTTGTGATTGCTTTTACTCCCTGTTTTTCTAAATATTTGGCAGCTTTAATAAATGGCTCAAGCAGTGTCTTATCACCGTTTATAACACGTTGGGAGTTAGCACCTTTCACAATTTGATACATTATGGGAAACTGAAATGTGGTAGAATTTCCTATATCTCCTTTAACCCTAGGAAATTTAGTATCTAATAAAATAATTCCTATCGGGATTCCATAAACTGTCTGTCCGCCATGAATAATACTCATATCTCCACCTCAAGAATTTCTTAAAGTCGCATTTACAACCATTTCTACAGTGTTAACAATATGAAATACGGGAAGGCCAGTAATGCCACTAATCACATGAGACCAGGGTACAAAATTTGTACATTCCAAAACCAGGGCTTTTACTGAAGAATCCTGTTTCACTTTTTCTGCTAACTGTTTAATATCATTTTCCAGCTCCAGCAGGTTAGCCTCTTCCTGGTTCCCAATAAAAACCTGTGGAAAGATTGCATCTTTATTCATACCAAAGATCTTTACATCAAAATCACTTTGAGACCATCCAACGCCTTGAAAATGTTTTTCAGTAAGGTTTTCTGCACGTTCAGTCAGGATACCCACTCTTCTGCTTCCAACAATACTTGAGACAAAAGGTATAGTTACTAATGCAGACGAAACAAAAGGTACTGAAAGGTGTTTAGAAATGTGATTTTGAAAGATAGCTAAAAATCCACAGCTTGTAGTAATTGCCCTTACTCCAAAAGATTCAATTGATATGGCTGCATCAATAAACTGTAGCAAAGTTTCCTTAAAAGGTTCTTTTCCCATGATTTTATCAGGAATAACATTCTCTACTAAAAGATATTTTACAGGAAAAGGCCAGGTTTTGGCGTTTCCGATATCCCCTTTTACCCGTGGGAATTTTGTATCAAGCATTAAAATTCCCAAAGGTTGCGATTGATAAAAAATGCTCTTATGAATCAACAAAATAGTCATCTCCTCTTAATGCTTGTTTAAATACCTTATTAAATTCACATATTCATTAGTCTATTCAATAAATCTAAATACTATCTCTGACTTCAAACATGATTTAATTGATATAGAAAAATGAGTGAAATCTGGATGATTTACTGTTTCATTTCATATTTTCCATATATCTTTCATCTCATAAAAACCAACAGATTTATTTTCCATAAATTTTATGACCTGGATGGCATCATTTGCATTTGTATCCCAGCCATGGGCTTTATGGGTAAGTTCTAATCTTTGGCCTAAAGTAGCAAATACCACAGTATGTTCTCCAATGATATCTCCACCTCTAACAGAATGAATGCAAATCTCGCCTTTTTTCCTTTCTCCAACCATTCCTTCTCTACCATAAATAATTACTCCATCTGGATTTATTTTTTTTGCTTTTGCAATTTCTTTAGCTAAATTTATTGATGCACTTCCGGGTGAATCTTTTTTAAAACGGTGATTAGCTTCAATGATTTCTATATCATAATTATCATCCAAAACAGTAGCAGCTTTGTTAACAAGATTGAAAAGTAACATTAATCCTAAAGGCATCATTGGAGATAGAAAAAATGGAATATTTTGAGCTAATTCAGTAATTTTTTTCATTTCTTTTAAGCTGAATCCAGTGGTTCCCATAATCATTTTCTTTTTGTGCTTAGAGACTGTTTCTAAATGTTTAAGTGATACTTTGGGATTAGTAAATTCAACAATTTGTGTGCAGTCCCGAATCATTTTTTCCAAATTATCTTCAATCATAATTCCTGTTTTGCCTATGCCAACTGCTTTCCCCCAATCTTGTCCAATACCAGGATAATGAGGGGATTCAATGACTCCTATTAACTCCATTTCTTTGTTTTGGTATATTAATTGTGCAACTTTCGACCCCATCTTGCCACAACCACCGCAAACGATCACTTTAATCATAGACTTATTCTCCCTAACTTCATTAAAATACAATTGCATTCTTTATTTTATTATTATTTAAGTTTACAAACATTATAACAATAAATACCAATATCTTCCCTGGAGTCAATCCCAATTTCTAAGAATCACTAG
>CAYSSG010000040.1:0-12677 GCA_964433635.1 uncultured Atribacterota bacterium
ATCGCACAATACTACATAAATAACATAAAACATCCGGATATCATATTACCTTGCATCTGGTCCCCGCCTATAGATAAACCTAATACAGAAACACTCACCACTCATCACTCACCACTCACTACTCACCACTCACAACTCACAACTCACCACTCACCACTCACAACTCACAACTCACAACTCACCACTTCCCACGTATGGCATCTTTTCGTTATCCGTACACCTTGCCGTGAGAAAATACAACAATATCTGCATGTTAATAATATCCAGACTCTTGTTCATTATCCCATACCTCCTCATAAGCAGAAAGCCTTTAAGGAATTGAATCATTTAAACCTTCCTGTTACAGAAAAAATTCATGATGAAGTACTTAGCTTGCCAATAAGCCAGATAATGACTAAAGAAGAAAGCAAGCTGGTTGTTGGTTTTCTGAACGACTATGTACAGTAATAAATCCGTAATCTGCTTTTATACTGGAAATGAATATTGTTTTTTATAAGAGAAACCTTATGGGTATCAAAGACCTTGTCAATGACTGAACAGCAATCTTCTTATCGCCAGATAATGAAGGCCACCTCTATTTTCGGCGGGGTCCAGGTCTTTAATGTTATCATTTCAATTATCCGTTCAAAAGTAATTGCAGTACTGCTTGGTCCTGCAGGGATGGGTATAGCCAGTCTGCTAAAATCAACCACTGATCTGATAGGCAGTTTGTCAAATATGGGATTGAAAGCAAGTGCAGTAAGAAATATCGCAACAGCTTATGGGTCAGGAGATGCTGAAAAAGTAGGAGGAGTAGTTTCTGTATTCAGAAGACTTGTTTGGATTACAGGTATACTGGGTACTCTGATAACACTAATTCTTGCTCCCTGGTTAAGTGAAATCACTTTTGGGAACAGAGACTATACCTTAGGTTTTATGTGGATCTCGGTTACATTGCTTTTTACTCAGTTAAATGACGGACAATTGGCAATATTACAGGGATTACGGAGGCTTAAAAGTCTTGCAAAAGCAAATCTGGCAGGAACAGCATCTGCATTGATTATATCAATACCGGTTTATTATTTTTTCAGACTCAAAGGCATTGTACCGGCTATTATCATTACTGCAGGTACAACATTATTCTTTAGCTGGTTTTTTGCTCGCAAAATTATAATAAACAGGATTGTAATAACTAAAAGGCTGTTTAAAACAGAAGGTGCTGATATGTTGAGGATGGGTGTCATGCTTAGCCTGAGCTCAATAATTGGTCTGGGTACATCATACATCATCAGGATCTTTATCAGTCACAAAGGAGGAGTTGAACAGGTCGGCTTGTATAATGCCGGCTTTTCATTCATTAATTCGTATGTAGGGATGGTTTTTACTGCAATGGGTACAGATTACTTTCCGAGGTTGTCTGGTTTAGTTCACGACAGGAAGAAATTAATGACCACTGTTAATAATCAGGCAGAAGTTGCACTTTTATTACTGGCTCCTATTATTACAATTTTTCTTGTATTTATAAACTGGGTAGTTATTTTGTTTTATTCCACCGAATTTACTGAAGTAAACAATATGATTCATTATGCAGCGCTGGGCATATTCTTTAAAGCAATAAGCTGGCCTATTTCATACATATTTATAGCAAAAGGGCATACAAGGCTGTTTTTTTTCAGTGAGCTTATTGCAAATCTGTACTTTTTGTTGTTAAATATAATAGGCTATACTTATGGAGGTCTGGATGGTTTGGGTATTTCTTTTATAGTAAATTTCTTCCTTTACTTTGTACAGGTGTTCGTAATTGCCAAAGTAAAATATGATTTTTTTTATAACAAGGAATTTTTTAAAATATTCACTATACAGTTTATAACAGGGATTTTATGCTTTATCAATGTTAAATTACTTGTTTCTCCTCTTGTTTACATTATAGGTTCAATTATGATAACTTTCTCTGTTATATATTCTCTGAAGGAATTAAACAAAAGAATGGATTTAAAATCGCTGTTAACAGAAAGGTTTGTAAAAAATGACAGATAAAATGAAAATTTTACTTTTCAATCTGGGCTCTGTGGAAGAGAGAATAGATGCATGGGGGATAGAAGGATTTAAATCAATATTTGAGCAGGATGTTATATTATGGGGACCAATACCAGACCATGTTTTTACTTATGGCAACAAGGAAATCCCTGTGTTAAGCATTTTTCATGAGATGTCTATTGCAGATGTATTTAATAAACTACCTCAAAATTGGATTCCTGATGTTGTTACATGCGACACTTCTGTTTTGAACTATGTGCCTGATATTTATTTATGTCCTTCAAAAACTCTTGTTTTCACCCGCGATGCATGGGCAGACACCATTTATAACAGAGCACTGGTTGAATTTTTCGATTTTGTTAATTATGGAATTGTTGACCGGTCTGTATATAATAATTTTAAAACAAATTTGTTGCCTCTTTCAAATTGTGCTGTTACCCTGCCTGAATCAGATGCTGTCCTTGCTGTTTTTGAAAAACGTGATATAGATGTTCTTTCTATTGCAAATTATGACAGTGGATTTTATCATGAGAGATATAAGACGATGTTTAATGTATCCGGGTTAAAAAAATCAGGTATTGACATTAAATTTGTAATGGGGATAAAAAGAGCTGAGATAAACAGTTACTACCAAAGAAGCAAGATAGTTCTTGACTGGGCTCATACTTTGTCTAACCGTTCGTTTGAAGCTGCTTTGAATGGCTGTCTGCTTTTTAGTCATCAGGATAATCCTGTACTGAAAGAATTTTGGGTGCCATGGGAAGACTACATTCCGTATAATGAAGATAATATTCATGAACTATTGTCATATTATCTCGATCATCCGGAACTTGTAAAAAAGATTACATCCGGAACATATAAAAAAGTGAAAAGTATTCCATCAAGTATGGGGCAATCTTACTGGGAACAGATAAATATTGTATATAATACAAATGTTGATATTGTAAGCAGGATAAAGAGAAACAAACAGTTGTCTGTATCGGAGATTAATCATCGGCTTTCTACTCCTTTATTGTATAATTATAATTATAACACAGCATTCCCGGAAGAATGGAAGGAGATTTATTTTAAACGTATAAATGTTTCTCTTGAATCTTCTGTTGAACCAGATGAGAGAATTCGACCATTGATTGAAGCGGGAAAGTTATCTCTTCTGTTAAACGAAACAAAATTATGTGAGAAATATCTTTCCGGGCTCGAGAAATTATTGCCGGATTATGCATGGTTATGGTATTTAAGAGCCAGACTGTCTTTTATTGACCAAAAATACCAGGATACTTTGGAATATGCAGATAGAGCAATATCATGCTGTAAAAAAAATCCCGGTTTGATAAAGAAGTATATTTTACCCCTGAATGAACATAACAATAATTGTGATGGCCGCAGAATAACAGATTATTTATGGCAATCGGCGCTTGGGCATAACAATGAGTTTCAGGGAAAGGCACTCTTTTTTATGTGCTGGGATATAAAAGGTGATATATTATCAAAACAAGGTTCTTCTTCAGAGGCAATATTTGCATATAAGGAGGCTCTTTCTTATGTCAGTATTCCGGACTGTGCGGATAAGCTTTGCGAATTGTGTGTGCATTCGGGAGATTATGATACTATAAATACTGTTTACAGCAATGCGAAGAAAAATATTCCCTATTCAAGCAGTCTTCTTTTGTATGAAGCATATGCACTCCTTAATCAGAATAAGAAAAAAATAAGTGTAAAACTACTCCGGGAACATCGGGATTCGCTAAGGAGTTTTTTCGGCAAACGTCGTTTGTTATTTATTAAACGATCAATAAACATCTTATTGATTATACAATTTTTGGGTAAACGTACCATGGGTAAGTCAATAATTAAAATAATTGAAATATTAAAACATAACAACCAGAACTGACCTGTTTTATTGTATATTTTGGCATTAGGCTAAGATTTAATGATAAGGATAACAGATACTTAAAAGCTTAATAAGGAGTATGGGAAAGACAGCCGTTTTTGGTAAATTAAATACTGAATTATACAGCAGGTCATTATTTGATTACCTATATGTGTTTGTTATGATCATTTATGCAGGCATGGCAAATGAATTTGTCCGTTCTTTTGGCACTGAAAAGCCTATGGCTGTAGTATTGCCGGTAACATTAAGTTTTATCCTGGCACTAAAATATAAGATAACTCTTAATAAAAAAATATATCTGCTATTATTGGGATATGTAATATACAATTTTGTGCTGGCACTTAAATTCAAGGCAATTTATCCAATTTTTTTCGGTTATCTGGTTATAAATTTTCTTATTACATATATTACTGTTAAGGCTCTGAAATTAAGTTTTTTTGTAATATATGAAAAACTACTTTATTTCCTTACTGTTATTGCTTTGGTTTTGTGGTTGATACAGATCTCTATGGGAGGCGATAACCTGTTATTACTATTGAGCAGGATCCCGTCAATAGAAACATTTTCAACTGTTACATGGGGAGGTCTAAATATTATTATTTACTCTGTACAACCCATCATAAATCTTATCTCATCTAATTCAACTATAGCCCGTAATTGCGGATTCGCGTGGGAACCGGGTGCTTTTGCAGTCTATTTATGTCTGGCAATCTTTATTAATTTATTTCTGATAAAAACAGAGAAAAAATTCAATTCGCGGTTCTGGATATTTCTTATTGGCCTCCTTTCAACACAGTCAACAACAGGGTATGTGATTTTTATACTGATTATGATCTTTTTCCTGTTTCAGAAGAATATAAAAATTGTCTTAATTCTTTTGCCTTTCCTCATACTGGGGGTTGTGTTTATTTTTTCCCTTCCATTTATGAGAGATAAAATTATTGAAGTGTTTGAAGAGGCAAATCGTGTGGATGTGATTGTAGAAGAATCAATTGGTGTTGACAGAGCCAGAAATCCACAACGTTTTGCGTCATTTATAATTGCAATGCGTGATTTTAAAAATAATCCTGTTCTTGGATTTGGTGGGCAGGTGGAAGAACGGTGGTATCATAAAATAGGATCAAATATTGCTCCTATATCAGGCATAGGCAATTTGCTTGCTCAGTATGGGATGGTAGGGTTTTTATTTTTTATAGTGTTATTGACTAAAAATTCCGAAACATTTTCTCAATTCTTTGCTTATAATGGCAGGTATTTATTTTTGCTGATAATTCTGTTGATAACTATTAGTTATAGTATTGTTTTTACAGTTATTATTATGTCTTTCTGGATGTTCTTTTTTTTTGAGGATATGCCACATGCAACTATTGTGAATAATGAAAATACCGGTAATCCAGTAAGAGATACCATAAATAAGTAAAACATTAAAAGGTGTATTTCATCAACATAGTGCTTCTGAAAATAGATGAATAAGTTAAAAATCAATAAAATTTTATTTGTTACATCTGAAGCTTTTCCTTTTGGAATGGCCGCCACAGCCAGAATAATATGCTTATGCAAGGGATTTAAGGTAAATGGGATTGACACTCAGGTCATGAGTACATATAAATATGGAATGAAGGATGATAATTTCCTAAACCCCTCATCTGGAGAATATGAAGGAATAAAGTTCAAAAATGTTTTTACCACAACAATAAAAAGTACTTTTTTACTGCGACGGATTATAGATGAATACTCAAAATTCATCCTTATTTTTATAAAGTGCTTAAAAATTGTAAACAAAGAAACTCTCATTTATTATTATTCACCTGAATTACTTCCTGCAATATCTGTAAAGTTATTATCCCTGATCAAGGGATCTTTAATTATTAAAGAGGAGACAGAACATCCATTAGTAAGAGTTACCGGTAAAAATTTGTTTCATAAATTTATGTTTATGAAGTGTCATTATCATTTGTTTGATGGATTGTTTGTTATAACACAAAACCTGGCAGATTATTTTTTAAAAGAACGTGGCTATAAAAAACCTTTGTATATTTTACCTATGGTTGTTGATCTTAGCCAGTTTGATCGAAATACTGCGGGTGGGAAAAATGAAATAGTATTCTCGGGAGTGCTTGATGACAGGAAGGAAGGATTAGACAAAATAATAAAGGCATTTTCGAAAGTTGTATTCAAATATCCATCATACACATTGCATATCTATGGCCGTCCGGAGAAAGAAAATAAGATGGACAAATACTATGAACTTATTTCTGAACTTGATGTTGATAGTAAAGTTAAGTTCCATGGTTATATTATACATGATAAGCTTAGTAAGGTTCTATGCAGAGCAAAAATCCTGATATTTGCAAGACCTCCCAGCCTACAGGCCGATTATGGATTTTCTACAAAATTAGGAGAATACCTCGCCACCGGAAACCCTGTTGTCGCAACAAATACAGGTGAGGCGGGGAAGTACCTTAAAGACAGAGTGAGTGTGTTTTTTTGTCAATCGAATGAAGAATCAATAGCTTCTACCATGTCGGACATCATAAGTCATTATAAGTTTGCTTTAAATGTAGGAGAGAAAGGAAGATCTGTTGTTAATGAGAATTTTAATAATATCACTGAAACAAGAAAGGTCCTGGATAATATTGAAAAATTGTTATATCCAAGGCCATAAGTAATTTGTTAATCAGCTTTTCACATTAAGGTTTATTGGAGATTATTTGAAATGAGGGTACTTTTCTTTATTGATTCACTGCGAGCAGGAGGTAAGGAAAGACGTTTGGTTGAACTCTTAAAGTGGCTTAAGTCCAACAGTAAACTTGATTTTGAATTGATAGTTATGAGCTATGATATCCATTATCAGGAGATAATGGATATTGGTGTTTGTATTCATTACGTCATTAGAAAGACAAAAAAAGACATTTTAATTTTCAAAAGATTATTTGATATATGTAAAGCATACAAGCCCGATCTGATCCATTGTTGGGACAGCATGACGGCTATTTATAGTGTTCCTGTATGCAGGTTATTAAAAATACCCCTGATCAATGGAATGGTTATAGATTCTCCCGTAAAAAGAAACATTTTCAATAAATACTGGTTGAGAGCAAAAATTACTTTTCCATTCTCAAAAGTAATTGTGGGTAATTCTATTTCAGGTCTAGTGGCATACAAAGCACCTGCACGTAAAAGTCAGGTTATTCATAATGGATTTAATTTTAGTCGTATTGAAAATATTAACAGTAGTGATGAAATAAGGAAACAATTAAATATACAAAGTGGTTTTGTAATCGGGATGGTTGCTTCTTTCTCAGGATATAAAGACTATAAAACATATTATGAAGGGGCAAAACTTGTTTTATCAAAAAGATCAGATCTTACCTTTCTTGCAATAGGCAGTCATACGGACAGTGATGAATCAATTAATCTTGTAGAAAAAAAATATCAGAACAGTTTCCGCTTTCTCGGGAAAAAACAGGAAGTTGAATCCTATATCAATGCTATGGATATATGTGTCCTGGTTACTTTTACAGAAGGTATCTCAAATGCAATACTTGAATATATGGCATTAAGTAAGCCTGTTGTTGCTACAGAAGGAGGAGGTACAAGCGAGCTCGTGTCAGACGGTCAAACAGGTTTTCTAATAAAGCGATCAGATTCCGGAGATTTTGCTGAAAAACTGGAACATCTTTTAAATGATCCTGTTCTTAGGAAGAAAATGGGAGAAGCCGGGAAGAAAAGAATTGAAGAATATTTTTCTATCGATAAAATGAGTTCAAAATATATCGATCTTTATAATTCTGTGTATAACAAATAACCAACTATTTCGTAGAAGGATAACAAACCGGTTAATCCTGATACAGATGTGCAAATATGAAAAAGAAGGTACTGATTATTGCTACTTCAAAGAAAGCCAGGGGAGGAATAAACTCTGTTATCAGAGCTTATTCTCAGACTGATTTATGGAATAAATGGCGGTGCTATTGGCTTGAATCTCATATTGACACAAATTATTTAATGAAATTATGGTTCTTTTTCAGATCCATTTTCCAGTTTCTTTTTTTATTACCCACAAGCCAGATTGTACATATTCATTTCAGTGAACCTCCGTCTGCTTTCAGAAAATTGTTTTTTTTAAAATTATCCAGACTTTTACATAAGAAAGTAATAGCTCATTTTCATTCTTATAGTACTACAACTACTATTGATGGGAAATCACAGAACCTCTATTCCCTTATCTTCAGGTTGTCTGACATAGTTTTCGTTTTGTCTGAAAGCTGGAAGAAATGGATAACAGAAAAATGGCCTGAGTTTTCTGAAAAGTTGGTGATATTATATAATCCCTGTGTTAAAGTTGATCCAGTAGATTACAGAAAAGATGCAAAAACCATTCTGTTTGCGGGAGCTTTAATTAAAAGGAAGGGATATTCTGATCTGATAAATGGTTTTGCCAGCATATCCGGACGTTTTACTGACTGGAAAGTGATTTTTGCAGGTAACGGAGAGATAGAAAGAGCTAAACAGATGGCAGCTGATCTTAATGTCTCAGATCAGATTGAATTCAAAGGGTGGGTTGAAGGAGAGGAGAAGGATAAAATTTTCAGGGATGCTGCACTTTTTTGTCTTCCAAGTTATGCCGAAGGTTTTCCCATGGCTGTTCTTGATGCCTGGTCCTATGGGTTGCCTGTTATAACTACCCCTGTAGGGGGATTACCCGATATTCTTGTCGATAGGAAAAATGCGATCATAATCAGGCCTGGCGAACCAGAAGATATTTCAAAGGCGCTTGCAGACTTAATTACGAATGAAGAAAAGAGAATACATTTATCCCAAGAGTCATTAAAACTGAGTAAAAATTTATTTAGCCTTGATAAAATTGTTGAGAAACTTGATGATGTATATACTTTTTTGACAAAAAACTGAACTATTTTAGCACTCATTTTATTTAAACCTGGGAATAAACCGGTATTGATTTGAAAGAAAAGACAATGGACAGTATCCCTGTGTGGGGTATAAAAATAAATCCTTTAAGAAAGACGGATATTGTTAGTTTAATAGATGACCATCTGACCAATAAAGATGGCGTTATGCATCTCACAGGAGTCAATCCCGAGACTATTTCTCAGGCACAGACCAACACAGAATTACTTAAAGCAATTAATTCTTCAGATCTTGTCAATATTGATAACATGCTGGTAACAACATGTTTGAGGTTGCTTGGCTATAAAATTCCTGAAAGGGCAGCCTGTCCTGATATATTTGAGCTGTTGCTGGAATTGAGTAACAGAAAAGGTTATACTGTATATTTCCTGGGAGCCAGGGAGGAGATCCTTGTGACGATGATTGAAAAAATTTCTCATAAATACCCGACAATTAATATAGCCGGATCAAGAAATGGCTATTTTAAGACTGAAGATGAAGCTCGTATTGTCGAGGTAATCAGGTCTGCCGGACCTGATATGTTGTTTATTGCATTACCTACTCCGCAGAAAGAGCTTTTCATTAATCGTAATAAGGACAGACTTGGAACCCGTTTTGCTTTTGGTGTGGGAGGAGCTTTCGATGTCCAGGCAGAAAAAGTTGTCAGGGCTCCTGAATGGATGCGTAGTATAGGACTGGAAGGTATTCACAGGGCATTACAGAACCCTTCAGATTATGGGAAAAGATATTTGAAATATTACTTGCCTTTTTTGAAACTTTTTTTCAAAGAATTGGTAAAACCAAAACAGATCAATAAAAAAGAAAAAACCTAATATGATCAAAGGAGCAATTATAGGTCTTGGGAAAATGGGATTGTCTCATGCTGCCATTGTTGGAGCACATCCCGGAGTAGAACTTGTTGCGGTATGCGACACTTCATCATTGATACTGGATGGATTTAAAAAATTCAGCCGTGTAAAAACCTATTCTGATTACCGGAAAATGATTGATGAGACCAAGCCGGAGTTTGTTGTTGTTGCAACACCGACAAAATTTCATTATAACATGGTGAAATACTCTATTGAAAAAGGCTTACACGTTTTTTGTGAAAAACCTTTCAGCCTGAGTATTGAAGAAGGGAAAGAACTCGTCTCCCTGGCTGGTGAGAGAGGGATAATAAATCAGGTTGGTTTTCATAACCATTTTATCGGAACATTCAGGGAATTAAAAAGGTTACTTGATCTGAAAATACTTGGAGATGTTGTTCATTTTCAGGGAGAAGCCTATGGGCCTGTAGTGACAAAAGAGAAAGGAGGTACCTGGCGTTCCGATCCTTCAGAAGGAGGAGGATGCCTCTATGATTATGCTTCACATGTAATTAACCTTATCCAGGAGATAATCAGCCGTCCGGAAAAAATCCACGGCACACTCCTCAAAAGTATCTACTCGAGGAATGTTGAAGATGCAGTTTATTCCCTTCTCCGGCTGAAAAACGGAATAACAGGTACACTGCTTGTTAACTGGAGCGATGAGACATATCGCAAGATGTCTACTTCGGTGACTGTCTTTGGAAAGAATGGAAAGATAATTTGTGATGCAACAGAAATAAAAATATATCTGAAAGAACCTTTTCCTGAAGAAAATCTTGACAGAGGGTGGACTATAAAATATATCACAGAATTGGCTATACCAGTTGATTTTTACCTCAGAGGAGAGGAATACAGTGCCCAAATCGATCATTTTATCGATTGTATAGCAAAAAAAGAACAGGTGAAATACAATTCTTTTGAACAGGCTTTATATACTGATATGGTCATAGATATGATAATGAATGATGCAAAAAATAATTAGTATGGAAAAAGTATTATTGGGTGATAACCAGTTTTTTGCGGTAAGCCATCTTTCTGATGAGAGATCACGGGCTCAGTCAATCCGTTTTAAGGATAATGAAGCCATCATAAGGGTTATTGATCAGGCTGTTGAACTGGGTATTAAAACATTTATGTGTACAACACACGACCGTATAGCAGGAATATGTGACCATATCAGGAAAAACCCCGAAAAATATAAAGGATTTAAGATATACCCCTGTATGCCCTATGCTCATAAATATGCCAATGCTGTTACTGAACTGGGTATAATAGGGACAATTAAACAGTACGTTCCGGGCAATATCTTCAGCACTTTTACAAAGGGAGGGGTAGCATATCTTAGTAAGGATTTCATAAAACTGATAGAGATATTCATTGATGCTGAAATGAAAATGTTCAAGGGAATTGATACTCCTGTTATTTTTATTCAGAATGTTATTGTTGATCTTGTACTCGGACTTCGTATGTGGGATATATTTGCAGAATACGATAAGTATATCAGGAAAAAATACAAAGCTGAACCGGGTTACATAACTATGAATATGCCGGCTCTTCTCGATGCTCTTAACTCGGTTGGCATTGAGAACCCCATTATTTGCAGTTCTGTTAATAAAGCAGGTTTCAGAATGTCAGGCGGGAAAATGGTGTATGAAAAATACCTCAGGGAAAAACAATTCAGGCCTGTTGCAATGCAGGTTCTTGCCGCAGGAGCATTAAAGCCAAAAGAAGCTATCGGGTACCTTGGTAATTTCCCAAAAATAGAATCAGTACTTTTCGGAGCATCAACAAAAGCACATATCAAAGAGACCAAAGAGCTGATAGAGAGCTATCTGGCTTAAAAAAGAGAGTGTCTTTTTATTTAATTATTAATTTTTTTGTGAAAACTGTTACGTTATCCTGTAGCAGTTTTATTACATAGATGCCACGGGCAAAATCAGCAGGTATGGGGATAGTATTGATACCTTCATATATTATGGTTTCAAGAAGAACTTTCCCTGAAAGGCCATAGATCCTTATAATATAAGAGTTTTGAGATATTCCGTTTAATTTAATATTAATATATTCACTGGCGGGATTTGGGTATATTACAGGACTCTCTGTAATAAGATCTGACAGATCTGTATCCGTTTTTAGTTCTTTGGAACTATCTGTTCCTTTTATTCCGGAATTTCCCACATAGTTTATTACATATTTAGGACTTATTGTATTTGCCCAATAACGTGTGACTGACTGCAACTGATTGGAAGAAGGAATAGTGTAAGCAACTGTTACCTCATCGCCAAAAACAACTGGACTTGCCAGAGTAAGAAACACTTTATATCCGGATATTGAAACACTATTAATACTTCTTGCCGTAGAATTAACTCTTACGCTAAATGCAGAAGAAGATGGAATAATATCTGCCAGTGCCATGTTATAAGTCATTTCCACAATTGAAGGTGTGGCATCCTGGATGAGTGAACTTAGGTATACAGGATGGGGGTCTGCATATACGTTATTTGTAACTGACTGAATTCCGCTCGAATAAGCCCACCATCGGGCAGTTGACTGAAGCTGATCTGAAGAAGGTACTGTATATGATACTGTGACTACATCCCCACTAACAACTGCACTTGAAAGGTTCAGCAGAACCTTTGAGCCGGATATTTCAACCGATGATACAGACCTTGATGTAGAATTAACATTAACCGAAAAGGCAGAAGTGGGAGGGATTATATTTTCAAGCAAAGGTTGGTCATAAATAATCTCAATCAGGGAGGGATTTTCATCTTCAATCGAAGAACTGACATAATAGGGTATTCCGCCTTTCACATTGTTTGTCACATTCTGAGTCCCGCTGGAATAAGCCCACCACCGGGCAGTTGACTGAAGCTGATTTGAAGAAGGTATTGTGTATGCTACAGTAACATCATTCCCATAAGCCACAGCGCTTGAAAGGTTCAGCAGAACCTTTGAGCCGGATATTTCAACAGATGATACAGACCTTG
>CAYSSG010000040.1:12777-16000 GCA_964433635.1 uncultured Atribacterota bacterium
AAGAACTGACATAATATGGTATTCCGCCTTTTACATTGTTTGTTACGTTCTGAGTCCCGCTTGAATAAGCCCACCACCGGGCAGTTGACTGAAGCTGATTTGAAGAAGGCACTGTGTATGCTACAGTAACATCGTTCCCATAAGCCACAGCACTGGAAAGGTTCAGCAGAACCTTTGAGCCGGATATTTCAACAGATGATACAGACCTTGTTGTAGAATTGACCTTGACTGAAAAAGCAGAGGCAGGAGGAATTACACTTTCCAGCAGAGTCTGGTCATAAATTATTTCCAGTCTGGATGGATTTTCATCTTCAATAGAAGAACTGACATAATATGGTATTCCGCCTTTTACATTGTTTGTTACGTTCTGAGTTCCGCTGGAATAAGCCCACCACCGGGCAGTTGACTGGAGCTGATTTGAAGAAGGCACCGTGTATGCTACAGTAACATCATCGCCATAAGCAACAGCACTGGAAAGAGTAAGAAGAACTGTCGCCCCGGATATATCAACAGACGATACCGATCTTGTCACGGAATTGACTTTAACTGAAAAAGCAGAGGTGGGAGGAATTACACTTTCCAGGAGAGTCTGGTCATAAATTATTTCCAGTCTGGATGGATTTTCATCTTCAATAGAAGAACTGACATAATATGGTATTCCGCCTTTTACATTGTTTGTCACGTTCTTAGTTCCGCTTGAATAAGCCCACCACAGGTCAGTTGACTGGAGCTGATTTGAAGAAGGTATAGTGTATGCCACAGTGACATCATCACCATAAGCAACAGCACTGGAAAGAGTCAGAAATACCTTTGTGCCTGATATGTTAACAGAGGATACAGTTCTTGTTGAAGAATTTACTTTGACTGAAAATGCTGAAACGGGTGGGATTACATCTTCAAGAAGACTTTGATTGTAGACCATCACCAGAAGAGAATTGTTGGAATTTTCGATAGAAGAGCTGACATATTCCGGAACAGTTGATTGCTCAGTTTCAGGATCCGGATCAGGCATAAGAATTGCTGAAGTATAGGGTTGTAATTTAACAGAAGTACTGTATTTAGTGCCTTTAGCATCAATCATGGGTTTGCTCAGGGAAAAAGTCCTCTCAGTTTTTGATGCATTATAGAATAACTTAATGTCATCAGGATTTGAAATTTCACAAGGAGCCCCGAAAGAATTTGAATCTTCTCCTGATTGGGTTTTCCATTGTTCAAGGGATCTGTCCGCCCAACCGGTTTGATTATCTACCCACCAAACAATATGTGCACTGTCATTAACTGGTCTCATGTAATAGTTTCCATCAGCATCAACAAAGGGATTGTCTGGTGAAAACTGAAGACCAATTTTCAATGTTTTTTCCGTATTATGTTTTGCAAATAATATATTGTTATTAAATAAATTATTTTTTGTAGTCGACGGAGATATAAAATTCTGAAACTTAACCTGTACTGTATTATTAAATGATGTATTGCCAATAATTGTATCAGCTAGTGGATCTGCAAAGGCAAAACCATTTTGTCTGCAAAAAGCAACCGTATTGTTAATTATATTGGCATCACTTGTAGGTGAATCAAAGAAAATTCCATCAGCATAATAATGAACAGGGTATGTCCCTTCTGAATTACCATAACTGTTCAGAACTATGTTGCCCTCCACCAATGTTGATTCCCATGTCCGGTTGTGAGTATAAATACCACTTCCGTCATTAAGTAGCAGCACCGAATTATTTACGAAATTATTTTTTATTATATTCCTGTGCCCGGCAAAAGATATTCCATTGTATCCGCTTGAATCGACAGAATTATATTGGATCAATATGTCATTACAATAGTTAGAACCAATCCCTACTCCCAGGGAACTTAATAAGCTTGCTCCCAAAAGCATACCTGAATTAGTAACTGTATTATTTGTCAGACTGGTTTCCTCACTTGAATCCTGCCATATCCCGGCTGAAACGGAATGATTAATATCGTTACCATCAAAAGTGCTGTATCTTACATTATGTAATCTTATTGCGTGTTCTCCGGAAAAGTTGAAAACACAATTCCTGACAGAACTGTAATCAACATATCTTTCCATATTGATGGAAGATTCAATTGCACCTCTGAAGTGAATATTGTTTATGTCAATATAGTCATAGCTTGAATTGTATATCAAATTATTTACAGAGGGAACTCTTACTGTATAGTTAACCGGAGACTTTAATCCGAAATACACATATAATCTGGTTCCGTTATAAAACCATTCTCCAAAAGTTGTTAATGTTCTTATGTCATTCTGAATGAAATATCCATAATTATTTGTGGCATTAATAGTTGTCCCTTTACTGGTATAACTGATTGTATTTCCCGAATGGTTGTTTATAATGCATCTGTCCAGTATCCAATCATTTTTTCTTATAACGGCTTCTGCCCCATCCCAGTCAGGACTGGCAGGTAGTTCATTATCTGTAATAGATGTATTTGTTGAATATGATTCATACTTAAGATAGGTATTATCCGGATATCGGCCCATGGCATACCATCTGTCATTAATTGTGATGAAATTTGGTGCAGAACTACAACTTACAGCACTGGAATATATACCATTACCTTCATTGATCCAGTAAGATACATTGGAGAAACCCGTAATTACAGGTTTCTCTCCGCTGCCGTATGAGCTTATGGTGATTGGATTACCGCTTCTTCCCGAGGCGGTGATTTTCAAACTGCCGTAAAAGGTATCCCCGCATCTGAATAATATTTTGTCTCCGGGACTCATTGTAGAGAATACGGAGTTTATTTTTTCAATCGTTTTCCAGGCAGAAGATTCGCTTAAACCATTAGCATTATCATCCCCTGAAGAACTTACATAATATGTTGTTGCGGAAGCTGTAAAGCTTATTGCAAAAAAAACTACTATTAATAAGTATCTCATTAATACAAAACAGAAATATATGTTAATCACTCCTTAATACTGCCCTATTATAACTGTGAATACCGGTTATAAATTACGCAGTGCAAAAATAATTATTAAAAATATATTAACAATACTAATATAATAATTTATAAGTTAATAAATTAGGATGGGTTAAGAAAGCTTTGGATAACAATAATTTCGTCTTTTTTTTTAAGATTTTTTTAACACTTACAGGTAATTGTTTTTAAAGTCGTTCATAATTTATCTTTCTGTAACTAATCAGTGCCTAGAGTTTTGAGTGCCTAGAGTGCCTAAAGTTAGTAA
>CAYSSG010000041.1:0-15567 GCA_964433635.1 uncultured Atribacterota bacterium
TCACCCGAAGTATCTTTGGAAAGAAGAATGGGTCAAAGGACCGTCCCCTGACTTAGTCTGATAAAAGGGAGAATTCGGCTATGACCATCGCCCTGATTGTTACTTCACCCGGTGTGACAGGTGTCGGTTCGGCACTAAAAGCCATCTCCCTCTGCATTGTACTCTGCTGTAACCGGAAAGGGGCATAATCAGTTCTTTCTTCACGGATGCTGGAAAGTTTATCGATGTGCTCATGAATGCTTTCGGCAATGGCATTCGCTTTACGAAAGGCCTGTTGGGTAGCCATCGCCAGTACCTGGATCATCAGATCCTGAGGTTCTTCAAGTTCAAAGTTAATGTAGTTTATATAATTTGCTCCTGCCTTAACGGCAATATCAATGAGTTCTCCGATGGTTTCCAGCTGAGTAGTGGATATGATAATTTCATTGGTTGCCTGATAATATATCTGTTCATCTTCAATATCCGATGGCTCCTTTTGCCAGTTGCGATAACTGTTCAGCCGGTAGGAACTGGTTTGCAGATGATCTTCAGACAGGCCAAAAGTCAATAAAGATGCCAGCACGGTGTTCGCCAGTCTGGCATTCTCTGTGACCGCATCTTCTGCCGAGAGACTGCGTGTTTCAATCGCCACACTGATCTTAGCCAGATCAGGTTGGGCTGTTAATTCTGCCTCTCCATATGTTTGCACGATTCTCTGTGATTCCGGATTTGCAGCAATGACCTGAATCTCCCAACATACACTCAGTATTAAGACAAACATCAAAAATATTTTTAATTTGGTATCTCTTCCAGTCATGATTCAGAGCCTCCCTGTAATTGGTTTTATTTTTAACAGGATGGATAATATAAAAGTGTAAATATCTTTAAATTTACCTCAAAGTTATCATATTGACCGATAAATGTAAATATTAATTTTTTAGTGGAAATAAAGTACAGATATGTACCCGTTTTTCATCCCCACCGGGACCAATGCTTATACTTATTCATATTGACAGAAAACTAAAAAATAGATAAGATATGATTACATTATATATATAAAATATATATAAAATAAGGATGTTCAGAGAATAAAAAAACTAAAAATTGTACTGTCAATTGTATTTTTTGCGGTTCTTATCGCGTCTGTCGTTTCTGTTACGGGAGCACAAGAGAAAAAGCTCTACTTTCCTCTCATCTCAAAAGAGTTCCAACAACAATCCTGGCAGGCAGTTAAGGTTATTATAAAAGATAGCCTGATAATCTATTACTATTTGCCTTCAGAATTGCAAAGTGAAATCTAAAATGACAAGGATAGCCGATGAATGATGCGCTGCTACAAATGGAGGGAATCTGTAAATCATTTTCCAATGCTTTGCATATTTGAATCATGAGTTAAGAAGCGAAGGGGGGTGTTCATGATCCAAAAAACGGTAGATTGTGTAAGTAACCATGATTTTGTAGCCTGATTTTTGACTGAAAAATATGAATAAAAATTTTTACAAAAATGAACAAGAATAAAGGAGATAAGAAAAATGAATTTTTTAAGAAGAGCCGGTGTTACCTTACTTCTCATTTCCCTGATTTTAGGTTTTAGTGTACCAGGTGTATTTGCTGCCGAAACGATTAAAATTGGATACCTGGCTGCGCTTACCGGAGACTGGGCTGCCTATGGACAGACAGAAGAAAAGGCTGCCCTGTTAGCTTTAGATGAAATCAATGCCCAGGGTGGCGTTCTTGGCAAGCAGCTGGAGTTAGTCGTTTATGATTTTCGTACCAGGGCAGAGGATGCCGTAAATGCAGTTCGCCGCATGATCGAAGAAGACAAGGTTGTTGCGATTGTAGGCGCTAACGGCAGCGGTATCAATATTGCTACAGCACCCATCGTGAATAGGCTCAAAGTTCCTCAGCTGGGGACCGTATCTACGAATCCGAATGTTACAGTTGATCCCAATGGGAAGGTATATCCCTATTCTTTCCGGGTATGTTTTACCGATCCCTACCAGGGAAAGCTGATAGCCTATTTCTCTGCTAAAGAACTGAACAAAATGAATGCCGCTATCCTTTACGATATTGGAAGTGATTATTCCCATGGGCTTCGTGAATTCTTCATTGACAGTTACCAGGAATATGGCGGGAATATCGTAGCAGATCTGGCCTTCCGTGCTGGAACAGATGTTGACTTTCGTGCCCAGCTTACCGAGATCCGTGACAAGAAAGCCGATGTCCTCATGCTTCCCAATATGGGTAAGGAAATGGCTCTCATTATGAAGCAGGCGCGTGAATTGGGCATGGATGATATCGTATTTGTCGGTGGAGACGGTTATGCTGAATTTATGTGGGAGATTTCCGGTGATGCAATGGAAGAATCCTACTGGATAAACCATGTTGCTCCGGAAGATCCTGCCATGGCACCTTTCTTTGCTGCTTATAAGGAAAAGTACAATGATGAGTGTAAGGAGTTTGTAAACGGAATACTCGCCTACGATGGTATCTATCTGATGGTTGATGCTATCAGACGTGCAGGTTCTGAAGATTCTACCCTGATTGCGAATGCACTTGCTGCCAGTGAGAATGTACAGCTTCATCATGCCGTCATTACGATGGATGAATTTCATAATCCCAAGGACAAAGACGGAATTGTACTGATCGCTAAAGACGGAAGAGGACAGTTTTTCAAAAAACTTCAACCTTAGTTTACCTTATTACCTTATGTGTTAGAGATGAATTATCCAGGACGGGCACGAATGGATGGTTCGTGCCCGTTTTTTTTGCAGAAAGAGGTGAGGTGTTTGGATATTCTAGTACAGCAGATCATCAACGGATTATCCCTTGGATCGGTCTATGCGCTTATTGCTGTCGGTTACTCGCTGGTGTATTCGATTCTCATGTTCTCTAATTTTGCCCATGGCGGTTTTCTTGTTATAGGGGGCTATCTTTGTTATTTTGCACTTAAAAACATGGGAACCGGAATATTGATAGCCGGATTTCTCTCTCTGCTTGGTGCAGGTTTTGCGGCCGTTTTAACCGAAAGAATGGCTTATAAACCTATCAGGGAGAATACCAACAATACCCTTTATTTATTGATTGCCTCTATGGGTATGAGTATTGTGATAGAAAATATATTTGTTGTTACCATTGGTGGAAGATTCCGTGCATTACCGGCTATTATACCTACCCAACCGGTTCATCTTTTTGGTCTGGCCACCACAAGTGCCTTTGACCTGATTTCCTTGATAGCAGCTGGCGTCTTTCTGGGTATATTACAGATTATACTGGTAAAAACTAAATGGGGATTAGCTATCAGAGCTGCTGCTTATAATTTAAGAATAGCCGGTTTGATGGGAGTGAATGTTAATCTTCTCATTTCAATTACCTTCTTTATTGCCGGAACACTGGCTGCAGTCGGAGGAATTTTTCTTGCGGTCAGATATACCCTGTATCCCCAATTGGGGGCAATTACCATCAAGGCTTTTGTGGCAGCAGTCATCGGAGGGCTGGGATCTCTTCCGGGAGCAGTGGTTGGCAGTATACTGTTAGGCCTGGCAGAGATGCTCACCTCAGGTTTCATTTCCAGCCAGTTACGGGATCTGGTCGTTTTTTTCTTTCTGGTTCTTACTCTGCTTTTCCGTCCCCAGGGCCTGTTCGGGAAAAACATCAGCGAGAAAGTGTAAGGAGGCGCATTCATGTCTGTTTATACCGAAGGTATTATTGTTCTGCTCTGCATCAATGCTATCGCAGCAATGGGAGTTTCTTTACTTACGGGCTTTACCGGAATTTTCAGTCTGGGACATGCAGGATATATGGCTGCAGGAGCCTATGCAGCGGCCATCCTTACATTCCACTATCATGTTCACTTTAGTATAGCTATAATTGCAGGGGGGATTATGGCTGCCACGCTGGCTTATATTATCGGTGTCCCTACCCTTAAACTGGTAGGAGATTATTATGCGATTGCTTCCATTGGTCTTGGTGAAGCAATCAGGCTCATTCTGGAGAATGGCGGTACAATTACCCGGGGGGCCAGAGGATACCCCGGAATACCACCCTATACCACGCTGGCAGTCGCTTTTTGTTTCTTTATTATTATGGCTTTTTTCATGTTTAATTTAATCAATGGTCGATTTGGAAGGGCTTTTAAAGCTTGCCGCGATGACTATATCGCTGCCTCCCTGCTGGGGTATAATACGGCAAAGTACCGTATTCTGAGCCTGGTATTATCTGCTTTCTACTGCGGAATATCGGGAGCGTTACTGGCTGGATTTCTGTCATTCATTCAACCCATTATGTTTGATATGATGAAATCTACAGAACTTACTTCAGTCGTTGTCTTTGGAGGGCTAGGTTCTATGTCCGGGACCCTGCTGGGAGTGGTAGTCATCACATTGGTCACTGAACTTTTTCGTCCCATCTCCCAATACCGGATGTTAATCTATGGTGCAATTCTGGTCATCATCATGGTTATCCGGCCGGAAGGGATTATGGGACAGTATGAATTTGGGCCTAATATGTTCAAGGCAATAAAAGGAAAACTAATGGGAAATCATTTTTCAGAAGATGGCGGGAAACGATAATGGCTGAAATAGCTGATAATAATATTCTGAGATTGGACCATCTGACTAAATATTTTGGAGGAGTTCCGGCTGTGAATGATATCAGCTTTTCTATTCAGGAAGGAGAGTTGGTCGGACTGATCGGTCCAAACGGTGCCGGTAAAACAACTGTTTTTAATCTTATTACCGGGGTATACCCTGCAGATAGCGGAAGCATTTATTTTCGAGGTGAGGAAACCACCTCTCTGAAAACCTATGAGGTTATTGGCAAAAGTATGGCTAGAACTTTCCAGAATCTTAGGCTTTTTCCCCATTCTACAGCACTGGAAAATGTAATGGTGGCCATGCAGCAACACCATTCTTACTCCTTTGGAGAGGCAGTAACGCATTTAGGCAGCTGGAGAAAGAAGGAAAGAGAGATTCAGTCTAAAAGTATGGATATTCTATCCAGAGTAGGATTGGCACAGAGAGCTTATCAGAAAGCCAGAACACTTCCTTATGGAATGCAACGCAGACTGGAGATTGCCAGAGCTCTGGCTCTGGAACCAAAATTTTTATTTCTGGATGAGCCTGCTGCCGGGATGAATCCGGAAGAGGTCAATGAACTTAACTCTCTCATTATTGAAATTCACAGAGAGTTAAAATTTACCATACTGGTGATTGAGCATCATATGGATTTGGTTATGGAGATATGTCCACATATTATCTGTATGAATTTCGGAATTAAAATTGCCGAAGGCAATCCCCTTGAAATCCAATGCCATCCTGAAGTTCTAAAAGCATATCTGGGGGAGGAGGTGGATGAGTGGTGATGACACAGAAGCCTATCCTGGAAATCAAAGACCTTCATGTAAGTTATGGTGCCATCAAAGCGCTGAAGGGAATCTCTCTTTATATCGGAGAAGGGGAGATTGTCAGTGTGATTGGTTCAAACGGGGCAGGTAAGTCAACGCTCATGCAGACCATTATGGGGATGGTTCCCCGGGATAGTGGTGAGATTTTTCTGAGAAATGAACCCCTTGCCAGAAGAAGTTATCAGGTCATTAACCAGGGCATTACCCTTACTCCTGAAGGAAGACAGGTGTTTGCTCCGCTTACTGTCTATGAAAACCTGATGATGGGTGCATTTTCGAGGAGAGACAGGGATAAGCTTGAAGAAGATATGAACTGGGTATTCTCTCTTTTCCCCATACTGAAAGAACGGCATAAGCAGTATGCGGGAACTCTCTCTGGTGGAGAACAACAGATGCTTGCCATAGCCAGATCCCTGATGTCCAGACCAAAGGTCCTCCTGCTGGATGAACCCTCTTTGGGATTGGCGCCAATCATTATTAAAAGTATTTTCAAAGAACTGAAAAGAATTAATTCCGAAGGAGTTACCATCTTTCTGGTAGAACAGAATGCCAGGCAGGCGTTAAAACTGTCCAACAGGGGATATGTACTTCAGACCGGTGAGATTATTCTTCAGGGCGATTCCAAAGCGTTATTAGCTAATCCTGATGTGGAAGCAGCCTATCTGGGTACTTTAAGAAAGAGGTTTTTATCGCATGATTGACTGCAGGAATATGTTTAAAATCATATAAATCTGTTATAAAAAAATGAAATAGAATCGAAAGGATTCATATGTCCAAAACTATAAAAAGTGTGTGTATCTATGGAATAGGTGGTGTTGGTGGATATTTTGGCGGCAGAATAGCGAATGTCCTTAACAAGGGCAACTACAACATGGAGGTATATTTTATTGGCCGGGGGGAACATTTAACAGTAATACAGCAGCAGGGATTGCAGGTGATAACAGATAGCGAAGTATTTCGTTGTTTTCCCAATCTTGCTACCGACAGTATTCGACATATTCCCATGCCGGATTTATATCTGCTTTGTGTAAAGGGGTACGACTTGGAAAATGCCGCAAACTCCATTGCCAGAAATAGTAATGCCAATACAATCATTCTTCCCCTGCTTAATGGAGTTGATATCTATGAACGAATCAGGACGCATATACAGAAATCCATTATATTCCCCGCTGCTGTTTATGTTTCTGCCAGCATTGAAAAGCCCGGTACAGTCAGACAAAAAGGGCCTGCAGGTCGTATTGTGTTTGGGCAAGACCCGCAATATCAGAGACATAACTATCAATCTATCTCTGAATTCTTTGAAAAAATGGGAATTAGCGCTGCCTGGTTTGATAATCCTTATCCGGCAATATGGGAAAAGTATGTTTTTATATCCGCATTCAGCCTGATTACTGCTTATTCAGAAAAGACAACCGGAGCAGTGCTTGCAGATGATAAGCTGAAAAAGATGACGGAAAAAATCATTAGAGAAGTCCTTTCAATCGGGAAAGCAAAAGGTATTAAATTCAAAGAAGATATAGAAGAGAAAACATTCCAAATAGCCCGGAATTTTCCGTATGAGACTAAAACCTCCTTTCAAAGGGATTTTGAAAAAGGAAACAAAAGAGATGAAAGAGACATTTTCGGGGGTACTCTAATCCGAATGGCGGCTGAGCATGGTATTTCCATTCCTACCATTAAAGAAGTATATGAAGAATTAACAGGACGATAGAATCGTTGATGACTTCCGTCAGCAACTGATAGAGAAGTATGATTCAGGCTATCTCCATCTCCTGCTGATGGATATCTACAACTCCCTTCTGTGTCTTACAGTTAAAATATTTTTTCAGTAACAGTTCCAATTCATCAGCTGCCTGCAGTACTTTTTCTTTATTTGATTGAAATCCGTCTATGGGGAAAAAGATATTTTCTGAATTCTCGTCAACCTTGCCTATTTCTGATTGTCTCCAGATCCATCTCCGGGTTCTAACTCTTTTTGCATCAGCATAGATCAATTCTCCATTTTCCAGAATTTCTGCTGTTTCTTCTCCCAGAGGAATAAAAGCATCTCCATTTCTGGAGAATCTGACTGCAATTCCTCCTTCCAGGGCATCCAGATCATGAGCACCCATGGGAAGGATATACCTGAGGGAAATAATATTGACTAAATCTACGATGGGATTGATGGAAGGTAAAAAATTTCCTTTGGAGACCCGCTTTACCATAGCTTCAACTGAACTCATAAATCGATTGGGATTAATATCTAATTTTACAAAAGCTTCCCGATAGGGAATAATTTCCGCATATTCTTTCAGATTGATATCCCTGAGATTGTTTTCAGTTTTATTCATTTCCTTTTCCATCAGATCAATCAATTCCGGAAGGTTTTTCTTATTATTAATCTGGTTTCCTATCACCACGCCAAAATATAAATCAGGCAGTTTTTCGAACACTTCGCCAGAGACAATAAATTTCATAGCTGACTCCCTTAAATTGTTGTATCTAAAAATCATTCTTTTCTAACTTTTTCTATTATATATGTTTCTGTTCATCCAGGCTATGCTTTTCAGAAAAATGTTCATTTTTTTGTTACCCATCCATAGCAGTCAATGGGAACATCATGACTTCAAGAGATAAGCAGAATAGAACTAAAGTGAATAAAAGAGTCGCCAGACCGGTCAAAATATGATATTGTAAATATGATAAAATAATAAGGAGAAATGAAGGAAAAAGAAAGGTGCATATGATAAAGAAAAGGAATCAATGGTTAGCCTGTTTATTCATCATTTTTCTAATTATTACATTGTCAGGGTGTAAAGCTTCTGAAACAGATAAGCCTTCTGATGCAGCCGGGACCAGTCCCTCTTCTGAAAATGTGGAACAGATGCCAAAGGAGCAATCAGCTAAGGAAGCAGCTGGTACCGGAATACAGGTTGAGAAAGGATTAAGTTATTCCACGAAGGATGAGGTTGCGGCATATATTCATGAATTTAAAGAGCTCCCGCCTAATTATATTACCAAAAAGGAGGCCCAGAATTCAGGGTGGGATAATGCCAGAGGGAATCTTTGGAAGGTTACAGACAGGAAATCCATTGGTGGAGATCATTTTGGCAACCGGGAAGGTCTTTTGCCTGAAGCAGATTATCGCCAATATTACGAATGTGATATCAATTATCAGGGAGGATTTCGGTCGGATGAGCGCATTGTCTATTCCGATGACGGTCTTATCTTCTATACAGATGATCATTATCAGACCTTTGAACAGTTATATTAGGCATATTAAGATGAGGAGAAAGAGATGAAAGAAATTAGATTAAATGGGTCTAGAATGGTTGATAAGACTGCAGCTCATGCCTATCTGAAGAGAAGATTATCCCTGCCTGATTATTATGGTGAAAATCTGGATGCCCTCTGGGATTGCCTTTCCACTGATTTTGAACCGAAAAAAATCATCATTTATCATCCAGAAATCATCGTCAAATATTTAGGTTCTTATGGCAGGTTAATCCTACAACTTTTCCAGGAAGTTATGGAGGAGAATCAAGCAATACAGGTGGTTATTAAGAACAAAAAGGAAGAATGAATCAGCCTCATCACCAATTTCCGACGCTTTCTCATACTCAATCTGAGTTCATCTTTCCTGTTGAAGCTGGTTCATCTATTAAAGTTAAGAAAGGAGTGTAGACAGAATGGAGGACAGGAATAAAAAAGAATCCTTTACCGTTTCCGGGGATAAAATTATTGAAAAAGTCAAAGAAATTATTCAAGAAGGAAATGCCCGCAGAATCATTATTAAGAACGAAAAGGATGAAGTCATTGCCGAATTTCCATTGACTGCCGGGGCTGTGGGAGTGTTGTTAGCTCCTGCTCTGGCTGCTTTAGGTGCCATAGCGGCATTGGTGACGAAATGCACCGTAGTCGTTGAGAAAAAAGAATAAAATGTCTGAAATTGATAACAAAAAAATATAATAAAAGAAAGGAGGTAGACATTGTGCCGATTTTACAAGTAGAAATTCTGAAGGGAAGAACAATTGAACAGAAGCGGGAAATGGTGAAAAAAGTCACCGAAGCGGTTACAGAAACTCTGAATTGTCCTGAAGAAGCTGTCAGAATCATTATCAGGGAAATGGAATGGGAAAATTTTGCTCATGCTGGTATTCTAAAAGCTGACAATAAGTAAGAAATGCAGCAGAAAGGATGTACATTGACACTCTATTCTGGGCATGCTAAACTCAAAATGGCTTTTACCCATTTAAATCGTTCCAACAGTTTTTTAAACCACTGATCCTGAGAATAATCATCATTTGAGAACAGCAAAAAGAACATTATACAGATTTTAATCAATGTGATCATTTAAAAATAGGAGGTAATTATCATATGTCAAAGAAAATCGTTTATTTGTTTGCTTTTTCACTTTTAGTATTTGCATTTACAGGTGCCGGGAATGCCCAGGAATCAATGAATGTGAAGATGTCCTACAACGGTCCGGCCAATGAAGAAACCAATGCCGTGCATGAATATGCGGTTCATTTCAAGGATTACGTAGAAATGGGCACCAATGGAAGAATCACCATTACCCTGTATTCAGACAGCCAGTTGGGTGATGAAGAGCAGCGAATGGAACAGACGATGAACGGTTCGACAGAAATTAATATTGCCTCAAATGCCGGTGTGGTATCGGTCTATCCGGAGATCTATGCAGCTACTATCCCGTTCATGTTTGAGAGTTATGAGGCAGCCCACCTGTTCTTTGATGAGAGTGACTACTGGGAGATGACGCAGAGGGAGTTTGAAGAGACCACCGGTGTTGCCTTGCTGGAAGCGGTGGAAGAAGGCGGTTTTATCGCTTTTACCAACAATAAGAAAGTAATAAAATCCCCGGCTGATTTTACCGGCATGAAGTTCAGGGGGATGGACCCGGGTCAGATTGCTCTGTTTAAGGCTTTTGGTGCCAGCGGCACTCCGATTCCCTGGACGGAATTGTACATAGCTCTGCAGACCGGTGTGGTAGAAGGCCAGATGAATCCTCCCACCTATATTATCTCGGGCAGTCTCTATGAAGTGCAGGATTATGCAACCATGGCCAATATCCAGTACTCCTGCCAGTGGCTGACTGTCAATGCAGACTGGCTGAATTCGTTGCCGGATGAGTATCAGTATGTAATTACCCAAGCCGCCAGGGCAGCCAATATCCGGAATCGCATCAGCGTAGAGGCTAAAGTGGATGAAAGGGTTCGTTTTCTGGAAGAAAAAGGCATGGAGGTCTACTATCCTAATGCGGAAGAGATGAAGCAATTCCAGGATATCGGACAGCCGGAGTATGTAACCTGGATCGAAGAAAAAGTTGACCCGAGTTATGTGGAAAAAGCCCTGGAAAGTGCCAGGATAGCTAATACGAAGGCACAGCAAAATTGATAATCCGGGAGTACGTCAATTGGTCAAACAGATATCCAATTGGATAAAATACCTCAGCATGTTTATTGCTGGGGTATTTCTTGTCATCAATATTTCCGATATTATCATATCCATCTTTTTCCGGTATTTTTTAAAGGATTCCCTGGTCTGGACCGAAGAAGTTGCCCGCTTTACACTGATCTATGCGGTCATGTTTGGTTCAGTAGTGGCAATCAGTTTTGGAGACCATGTTAAAATCACTGTTTTTTTGGAATATTTGCCACCCGCCATTCGCAAAGTAATTGTCAACCTTTGCCACTTAATGATTATTGGCATCATCGCTTACATGACTTACCTGGGAATCAACTATGTCAATAATGCCTGGCGATTTCGAACCCTGGCCCTGGGCATCCCCAAGGCTATTCCTCTTATGTCCATACCCATCGGAATGGGATTATTTCTGATACAGTATATTCTTGTTGAAATTCTCGGTGTCAAACAGCCAGGTGAGAGTAAGGTGAGATCGGAGTTGGAAAAATGAGCATCCTGATGGCTGTTTCTTTTCTGCTTTTACTCTTAATCGGTGTGCCAATCTTTGTCGCGCTATTGCTGGCGTCATTTCTGGGCTTCCTGTATCTGGGTGATTATTCATTATTTCGGATTATGGTTCAGCAGTTTTTTGGAGGCATGGATATCTTTACCCTGTTGGCTATTCCGCTGTTTATTATGACAGGCAATCTGATGAACCGGGCAGGCATTACCGACAAACTGTTGGACTTCAGCCGAGTCTTGGTGGGGCATTTAAAGGGCGGACTGGGTCATGTGAACATTGTAGCCAGCATCATTTTTGCCGGGGTCAACGGCTCAGCTGCTGCTGATACCTCCGCTATCGGATCAATATTGATTCCCGCCATGGTAAAAGAGGGGTATGATCGGTCTTATGCTGCCGGTATCACAGCAGGAAGTTCCCTGATCGGACCAATTATTCCTCCCAGTATTTTTATGGTCATCTATGGCTCGATGACCAACCAGTCGATCGGCGGGTTGTTTGTTGCTGGTATTATCCCTGGTTTGATTCTGGGAGGCGCCTTCATGCTGATGAACGCTTTCTATGCTAATAAATACAATTTTCCGGTATCCAGTGAAAGGGCAGGTATTGGGAAGATTCTAAAAGTCAGCTGGCAATCCATGATCGGATTGATTGCGCCTCTGATTATCATAGGAGGGATTGTTACTGGTGTTGTCACGCCAACTGAGGCCGGGGCTGTAGCCGTCTTCTATTCTACTATCGTTGGATTTTTTATTACCCGGAAATTATCCGTCCGTGATTTTATCGCTGCTGTCAATGAAACAGTCCGTAATACTACGGTTGTTTTTGTGATTATGGGAAGCGCTGCTGTGTTCAGCTGGCTGTTAAAGTGGGAGCAGGTACCCCAAAAATTTGCCGGATTTATGGTAAGCCTGACTGATAACAGAACGTTACTATTGCTTGTCTTAAGTGCAATGATTTTTGTAATTGGTATGTTCATGGAAGAAATCGCTGCCTTAATTCTGCTGACGCCGGTTATCGCGCCGGTAGCCATGATTGCCGGAATAGATCCTCTCCATTTCGGAATTGTAATGACTTTAAATATTACGATTGCCCTGATTACACCTCCCATGGGAGCCTGCGTCTATATCGTATCAGCAGTCGGGAAGGTGAAACTGGAAACCCTATTCCGGACGATATGGCCTTTTGTGGCAGTAGCCATGGCTGTGTTGCTCCTGATTATATTGTTCCCGCCGCTGGCTACAACCTTACCCGGATTATTTCATCTTTAGCATGTCATCGTTTGCCCTTGCTGAGTTCTATCACCAAACAGGAAGAGGTCTATGAATTTAAGGAATCATTATGAAAAACCGATACCTCTGGTTGATCATTTTAATTGGGAAGATGCAAAAAAGGTACGCATCCAAGAATCAGGTGAAAAATTAGTAGCTTCCAGTATGATGCCAGAGAGAATTCTCGTACGCCCCCAGTATTTTATCCAGGGAATTGAAGGCGCCCTGCCGGAGTGCTATATTCGGGAAGGCGCGTATGACAGATTGCTGCAGTCCGCTGGAGGCCTGCCCAGGGGATATAGATTTCTGATTTATGATGCCTGGCGTTCGGAGAAAGTACAGAAGGTCCTCTATCACAAGCTGCATGAGGAAATCATAAAAAAAATCCCTGTCCGGGATGAAGAGGAAATCAGTCACCTGGTCGAGAAATATGTTGCACTTCCCTCTGATAACCGTAAAAGTCCATCCCCCCATCTAACGGGAGGAGCCATTGATCTGACCATTATCAATGCAAAAGGCAAGAAACTGGAGATGGGGACTGAATTTGATGAAACGAAAGAAGAGGCGCATACCGATTATTTTGAACGGATTGGACAGAAACGGGGATTAACGAAAAAAGAAAAAGAGATACTGGAGAACCGGAGATTGTTATATCATACCTTGATACATGCCGGATTTACTAATTACCCTTGTGAATGGTGGCACTATGATTTCGGGAACCAGGTATGGGCTTATCTTTCCAATTATAAAAGTGCCTTCTATGGCGTATTATTTCCTGATTTGAGGTGGAAGCATGATTATTGATGACTTCATCTCTGAGTGTGACTTTTCAGGTTCTGAACATTTTTAAGGAGCTCTACAGTTGATCCTGATTGCCGAGAACCCCCATGATTTTTATCTGGTTTTAATTGACCTTTTCAATTTCCAGAACTAACTTCAATGCCGATTTATTCATCGGTTCCTGGTTGTTCAGGATTTCCTCATTGCTTAAGCTGGCACCATAAAAGGATTTGTTGGCCGAAGAATCTGCATGGATGACCGATCCTTCCAGTGTGAATCCTGCATAGAGGCCTTCGCTATAGGAATAGGTATAAATGGAGTCATTAAAGTCTGCCCCTTTCTGCAGGGTTTCTTCGGATGGACCGGGAGAAATGCTGATATTGGCACCAATCTCGAAATCGGTTTTTTTAAAGGCATCCATACCTGCTTCATCCATGATGATGAGCACCAGGGATACATCCTGGATTCCGATCTGGGGACCGACGGATGCTGTTTTCATTTCCACAAAGGCAGGACCGTACCATTTTTGTGTCTGGTGGTCTTTGCGCAGAACCAGACCTTCTCCGAACTGGACTCCGATGCCCAGGCCAATCTTGGTTAATTTGGGAAAGATAGCAATTCCTCTTGCGTGCTGGAGCAGCTTTCCGATGGCTCCAGTCTGATTCTCCTTGTCAACCATCTCCTGGAAAGTATCGATAGATTTTATCATTCTGTCCTCTTCACGGGTGAGCTGCTGGGAATAGACAGCGTTTGCGGTAACAGTGATAAGCAGTACCAGGCCTAAGATAAAAAAGAATAATCTTTTTTGCATTGTTAAGCCTCCCTTTATTTAATGATTTATAAGACAATCACTGAATATCTCTATTTCGGGTTGATGCGTTTATATGTTCATCATTTCATTCTGTTGATTTTTTATCTGTGACTATTCATGAATGGTTATCCCTTGAAATCATTATATTCTATTTTTACTTCGTATTCAAAAATTTTAGAAGCCCGGTTCGTCTTCCATTTATGAGAAATATGATTAGATCAAAGAATTTTCTAATCATATTTTTAATAGAGAAACATACGGGTGTATAATGTGAATGTCCTATTTCAATTTAAAATGTTCTGGCAACTGGAATCAGAAATTTTTTTCTATGGTTATTCTAGATTTTTTAACGAAAAGAGATTCCTTGCAGAAGAAAGAAATCATGCAGAAAAAGCAATTAACCGAAACCGAGATAATGGGACTGGAAAGCGCGCAGCAGGATGAACTGGTAGGCATGGAGGTATACGACAGGTTATCAAGGTTAGTTAAGGTTACCCATCATGCTGAAATATTGAAACAGATTTCTGAGGATGAGAAAAGCCATGCCCGTACATTTCAAAAATATACAGGTACTACTTTTAGAGTAAACAGATTGAAAGTGTTATTCTTTGTCTTGACAGCCAGAATCTTTGGTCTTACTTTTGCTATTAAATTACAGGAAAAAGGGGAAGAAGCCGCACAGAAGTATTACTCCAGTGTGATTCATTCTATTCCTGAAATGAAAAACATTTTAGAGGACGAGGAAAAACATGAGGCAAGCCTGATAAGTATGATTCAGGAAGAAAGGCTTTCTTATATGAGTTCGATCGTCCTGGGATTAAATGATGCCCTGGTGGAACTGACCGGTGCCTTAGCCGGATTTACCTTATCCATACAGAACTCCAGAATGATTGCCCTGCTGGGTTTGATTACCGGTATTTCGGCATCCCTTTCCATGGCAGCCAGTGAGTATTTGTCCACTCGGACAGAGGCTGATCCTGAAGCTCAGCAGAGGGCAGGTAGATCAGCATTGTATACCGGGATGGCCTATATTTTAACCGTGCTGGCACTGATTACCCCTTATTTTTTGTTCGATAATTATATTATCAGTTTAATTGTAACCCTTTTTATCGCCTTGGTTATCATCTTCATCTTCAATTATTATATCTCTATCGCCAATGATTACCATTTTAAGAAGCGGTTTTTAGAGATGGCATCCATCAGTTTAGGCGTAGCAGCACTCTCCTTTTTAATCGGATATCTGGTGAAAGCTTTTTTAGGCTTTGAAGTGTAAAAATAATCAGGTTCATTTATTTTTGAACTATTTCTGGCTGAAAGGTTTTTTAAGATAAAAATTAATTTAATTTTTTTTGAAATTTCTATTGACATGCAGTCAATTGATGATTAAAATACAAAACAA
>CAYSSG010000042.1:0-15029 GCA_964433635.1 uncultured Atribacterota bacterium
ATTACAATAGTTTGATATTTTTTAATTTAAAAATCAAGAATACTTCTTTTCCTTCGTGAAGGTTCATCTTTTCAAATAGATCATAAGGTAATTCTGACAATAAAATAGTTCTTCCAACCCTCACTTTTATTCTGGCCTTTTCATTACTGACTTTCAGTTCCACAATTTCCCCTTGGAACCTATTGATGTTTGGACCAGGAGGCTTTTTTTCAGAAATATATATATCCTGAGGTAATAAAGCAATTTTGTTTACCTCTTTATTATCATTAGGAATGATAACAGATAAATCCTGACAATCTACCTTCGCTATTCCGTTACCTAAATTACTAAGATTATTACAATGAAGTATGTTGGGCATACCAATAAATTCAGATACATTCTCGTTCATAGGAGAAAAAAATATTTCTTCTGGTTTTCCAATCTGTTCTATATTGCCTTTGTGCATAATTGCTATTCTATCAGCAATTTCTTCTGCTTCCTTTAAGCTATGGGTTACATAGATAGTTGTAATTCCTAATTTTTTTTGTATTTGTTTTAATTCTATTCGGAAATATTTCGATGATTGTAAATCAATTTTATTTAATGGTTCATCTAAGAGCAATACCTCTGGATAAAAAGCTAAAGCCCGGGCAAGAGCCACTCGTTGTTTTTCTCCTCCGCTTAACTGCTTAGGATAACGATTTACTAAACCTTCAATTCTTAACATTTCCAACAATTCTTCAACTCTGCTTTCTATCTCGTTAATTGATTTTTTTTCAATCTTTAAACTATAAGCAATATTAGAAAAAACGTTAAGATGGGGAAATAGATGTAAATCCTGAAATAGATAGCCAACCCTTCTATCCTTAATATTTAATTTATCAATCTTTTCTTTACCAAAAAAAACCGTACCCTGGTAATCTATAAGACCTGCAATAATATTTAACAAAGTACTCTTCCCTGCACCATTAAAACCCAGTAAAACAAATAATTCTTTATCGAATATCTTCAAGTTAATATTTTTACAGATGTAATTAGAAATGTTTTTCAATTCAATATCTGGCATAAATTATCTCCACTTACTCGTAAATAGCATTTCTAAAAGAATAAAGAATCTTTCAAATAGAAAACACATCATTGCCAGGATTATTAAGCAGACAATAATAATATCAATTCGCATCAAACTCTCAGCCCGCATCATTAAAGCACCTATCCCCGTTGGAATGGCAACCATTTCGGCTGCAATAATAACACGCCATGCCATTCCGGACTCTAACTTTAGCCCGGTAAAAATATTTGGCAAAGCTAAAGGAATAACGACAGAAAACAATATTTCCTTATCAGAAGCCCCTAGCGTTTTGGCAACTTTAATATAATTTTTATCTACTGTTTTAATACCCGTTGAAGTATTATAGAGAATAGGAAAAAATGAACAAATAAATATAATAGTAATAGGCAATATCTCACCTATTCCTAACCACAGCATCAAAAGAGGCAGCCAACCTAAGGCAGGAATAGGATATACCAGGCTTATAATGGGACTTAATGTTCTATCAAGTAAATAATTCCAGCCTGTTAAAATTCCAAAAATAATCCCTGCAACAGTCCCAAAAGAAAATCCAATTAAAACACGCGAAAGACTGCTTATAAAACTTTTTCCTAATAGCCCGCTTACTGTAAGGTCATAAAACTCAGTAACTACCATTGAAAAAGGTGGGAGGAAAAATTTTCCAGATATTAAATGCATTCTTGCCATGAACTCCCACAATATTAAAAGAATAATTATCGGAAAAATTCCCAATATAGATTTAAATACTTTTGAAAAAATCATTCACTCAAAAACCTCAAGTCTAATATTTCATCAACATTAAATACATCTCTTATATAACCTAATTCTGCAACGAAATTTATTGTATCCTGAACGTTTGCAGAATCAATATCCATATTATAATCTAATCTATGCATAGATTTTAATAAAGTATCAGCACTAAATTCAATCATACTCATTTCTATATCCTTTATCTGAGCTGGTAAGGCATATTCACCATCCAGGGATAACTGATGGGCAACTATCTCAGCTGCCTTCTCTGGATTTTGATTAATCCAATCCGTCGCTTTTTTGGTTACCCTTACTAATTTTCTGACTATTTCAGGATAATCTTCCAGTAATTCTGTTTTGACTACTAAAACACTTCCCTGCATTTCCGGCCATACCTCTTGGCTCATTAACAACATATGGTAGTTAAAATTTTCTGCCATCGTAGCCCATTGTTCGGGAAGAAAAGCAGCATCCAACCTTCCCATCTGGATAGTTAAAAGCTGTTTTGCTGGATTCATCCTCTGAATATTGTTTAATACCTTATCCTCGTGCAAGTTGTATTTATCTATTGTCTTATGAAGAAGCACATCTACAGCTCCTCCCTCTGTAACACATCCGATTCGCATTCCTTCTTTTTCAAGGTCTTGCACACTCTTAATTGTATTACTGTCAACGACTAATCCATATCCATATTTATGCGTTCCTGCCACGATTTTTAGAGGTACTTTCGCATTAGCATAGGCATTGATTGCCGGAACCAGACAAATATAGGCTGCTTGAATATCTCCCCGCCCTAGAGCAGAAGCTAAAGCCATGCCGGTAACATAGCTTTCATATGAATTAATATTTAAGCCTTCTTCCTCAAACCATCCTTGATATTGACTGACATAGGCAGAAGCAGCATGATCCATAAATTCTACTGCAACTCCGATTGACACGCTTTCTTTTCCTGCACAAGAGCTTGTAATAAAAAAACAACTCAAAATAAATAATACATTTATAATCAACAAGATTGCTTTCTTCATAATTCAATTAATTCCTTTCATTATATTTTTCCTTTTATATCTTGGGCAGCTTAATCCCTATCCTATGAACTTGTTAAATAGTCACTCCTTCGGTACTGCATAATGTATCAAATATGTACATTACCTAAGCCTATTCCATTTTTATCAGTTAAATTACCTGCAAAAGCCAGTAAAGACTCATCACCATATTTACTCAATAATCCTGTCTAAAGTGATCCTTTCTGAACTTCCTTTACTCAAATAACTGTAACAAACTCCGAAATTGTAGAAATTAAATCTTTTATTATCTTGATGTATAGACAAATCCTCTTTTACTTATTCTTAATGACTGCAAAAGCAGCACTGTTTATAACTCATAAGATAAGCAATCCCACTAATGGTTACTCCATAAAAAAGAATGGGTTTTCTATCTAAGAGAGTTGTTAAAGTATTATTTACTGCAGTAGTTCCGGTTGCTATAATAATATCTGACCAAGATACTATCTCTTCCGTATGAGAAGCATCCTCTATGGTAACGCCATTTTTTTTAAGACCTATATTGTCCTTATCCAAATCTACAACCCTAATCTCGAAATCTGTTAACAGTGATTCAACCATTGCTGGTTGCAATCCAATAAAAGCAATTTTAGGCTTGCCATAGTTCGCCAAAATATAATCCTTAAAACGAGCAGCGCATTCTGTAGGTTCCTTATCCTTGCAATGAATAGTATTTTCGATATACCCCAAATAACGTAATACAGCATTAATACTGGAGACAAAAACAGCTCTCTGAAAATTGTTAATAAGCGGCAATTGGAAAACCTCTCTTAGGGTTCCCTTGAAATTACCCGGCATGTCAGTATAGGCTTGTCCCATACTCCCTCTAAAATCTGCTTGTACCATTACTTCTTTTCCTTTTAATAAAGGAAAATCTTTCCTGTCTGGATTTCCAATAACTTCTTTAGGAGTAAGTGGTCTTACATTAATTACATTTACAGTTGATGAATAGATATCATTATCAGAAACTAGCCGATAAAATCTTTCTTTGACTTCTTGAAATAAATTCATTATAAGATCCTTTTTACTTAACTTTAATAATTTTTTCTATAAACTTTGTGTTCTCCCAAAATAACAATGAGGATAATGACAGATGGAGCAGGTAGAACAAAATCCACCTTCACCCATTTTTATGAAATCTTTTTTACTTAATATATCACCAACAAATATTCTGGGTAGGACAATATCTAAAATAGTATTTTCATAAAATAAGGAAGCACCTGGTATTCCTATTAATGTTGTTTTCCCTAAATAAGCTAGCATAAGCATATTACCCGGCTGCACAGGTACACCATAAGTAACAATCCTTGCTCCGCTATCCTTTATAGCGCCGGGTGTCAGATCATCAGGATCTACAGACATACCACCGCTTAAAGCAATCAAATCAATATCTTTTTTAGCAAAATATCTGATAGCTCCTATAATCTCCTCTTTTTTATCTGCACAGAAAATTTGTTGCTGTATATCTGCTCCAAAATGAGAAAATTTCTTTCTTAACAGTGGTCCGAATCCATCTTCAATCAATCCTTTATAGACCTCGTTACCGGTCGTAATAATACCCACCCTTAAAGGCTTATATTGTTGCACTAAAAAAACGGTTCCTTCTTTCTGACCAAATAATTCTACTTTCTTGATACTTTTTTCCGAAATAGTCAGTGGAACAATCCTCACACCCGCTAATCCTTGATTTTTTTCCACTGCAAAATGATTGGGTAAACTGGCAATGGTAATATTTTTGATAGAATTTATCTGATAAAGCAGTTTGCTACTAACCTTAAATAATCCTTTGATCTGTGATTTTAGAGTAATTTTTCCTTCTACAGGCTCTTTAAAGGTAATATTTTCTCCAGATAATGCTTTAGATATTCTTAAAGCAGCTTCATTTTCATGAATTTCCCCTGGTTTAGGCTGCCAGATATAGAGATACTCTTTGCCAATTCTTCTTAACTCACCAATATCTTCCTCTCTAATAATATGACCTTTGCGAAAAAGAGGACCTTTCAATTGCCCGGGAATAATTTGAGTTATATCATGGCATAATTTCATTCCAATCGCTTTTTCTATGGGTACTTTCTTCATTCAGATTTCCTTTCTAAAACACATTAAATTTTCTATATTTTTAGGTTTTCTGGAGAACGATTAATAATCATTTACCCTCAGGAGAGTACGATTCTAAAATTTATAAACTATTAATTATACTTTTATAAGTATAACGAAAGGAAAAAATTATTTTGTTCCAAACATTTCTTGATAAATGGCATTTATACTTTTTTCTGCCTGTTCATAAAAATTTTTATATTTTTCCTGCAACACCCTTGCCTCTTCAGTCAATTCTGAACCCCCTCCTTCTACACCTCCAATTTTTCTTTTTAACAGTTTAAATCCCAATTTTTTTTCTAATACTCTTATTAAATTCCATGCCTGTGAATAAGACATATTAATTTCAAAAGCTGCCTGCCTTAACGAGCCAGTTCTTTTCACTCGGTTCAAAATATCATAAGGACCATCACCAAAGATCTTTCCTTCTTCATTTTCCAACCAAAATTTGTAACGAATTTTCATTTCTTCAAAACCACTTTATTATAACTAAAAGAAGAGGTGCAAAATTTCTTTAACCGCAGAATAGCTGAGTAAAAAAGTCTGATTTCAATGATTGCTTTTTTAATCTTTACACCTTTTAACTTGTATTATTTCGGCAATAATGCTTACGGCAATTTCTTCAGGAGTTTTCGCTCCAATTTTTAAACCAATGGGAGAAAATACTTTATCTATCTTCTCCTGAATAATTCCCTTTTCTCTCATATGTTGATAAATAACTGCATTTTTTTGTTTACTTCCGATCATTCCAATATATTTAACTTGATAGTTAATAACTGAATACAATGCCTCTTCATCTTTTAAATGACCTCTAGTGATAATTGCAACATAAGCATTGTCAAAACTTTTAATCTTATCAAGAGCCTGACTAGGTTCTGATACAATAATCCGATCGGCTTCTGGAAATCTATCTTTATTGGCGAATTCTTCTCTTTCATCAATGATTGTTACTTTAAAACCAATCATTTTGGCTAATTTAGATAAGGCAACAGCAATGTGTCCAGCACCGAAAATAATCATTTCCTCTTGAGGTGTAATCACATCAATAAACAATTTTATATTACCTCCACAAATCATCCAGTCTTCTAACGACGCCTCTTCTTTGGTCAGATGATAAGATAAAAACTTTTCCCTATCCTCTTTTAAAGCCAGCTTTGCTTCTTCAATAGCTCTAGCTTCAACCAATCCACCTCCGATAGTACCAGCTATTAAACCATCCCTATTTACGACCATCTTTGAACCCAGCTTCCCTGGTGCTGAACCTGCAACATCTACGATCGTTACCAGGGCAATCCTTTCGTTCTGCTGAATTCTTTTTAAAACTTCTTTTAAGATAGAAATCACAATTACCCCTTTGCTATTCTTCAATCAATATCTTTCTGTAAGTTGCTTAAATAACTACAAATGGCTTCTAGGGCTCCTCCTCCCACAGAAAGAGCTTTATCAGAGACTGTAAAACAGTAATCTTTTATCCCTCTGGGATCAATATCTCCTACTTTCATTCCCTTGTTTACCTGTGTATTAGGATAAATTAAACCCCGTAATACACCGGACAATTCTGCCCTTACTGGAATGTCATTAATCCTGGCAATGATATCGCCAGTTTGCACCAAGTCTCCAATCTTGTGCGCTTGGATAATCTGCCCATCTACAGGTGCTCTTAACAAGCGCTTCTCGGATTCTCCTTTTATTTCACCAGGAATTCCTGTATCTGCCAATGCGCTTCCCTGGTAAATTACCTTTCCTAAATAATGACCTCGCTTTGTTTCAATGACTGCATCCACATCAACTCCTGCCTGAAATCCAGGTCCTAATCCTATAACAAAAGGTGCCTGGTCTTTTCGGGTTCCTAAATTGCGTTTAGCCATGATAGCATCTATTAATACGAGTGGTTTATACTGTTCAATAGCTATTCCAAATGGATCAATTAAAACGGCTATTCTCCTACTATCTATGACTTCTTTAGCATGTTCATTTGTCTGGGCTAACACACCTTCAATATTTTCAATGCTACAGAAACCATGATAAACCGCATTAGCAAAAGAAACCGGTAATCGAATAGCTTGAGGATGCTTTGTTTCCAGGATAATAATTTTAAAACCAGAGTGAAATAACCGAACAGCAACTCCGGAAGCTAAATCCCCACCACCTCTAATGATGACTAATTCATTCTTAAAATTCATCTTTATTAGACCATTTTCCTCATGTTGTGAAATAATTTAGATCTTAACATTCTTCATTAAAATCTCTTTCCGATAAATATCTAAAGGTTCTGGTTTTTCACATCTTTACCAGTCTCCTCTTTGTTCAAATAGCGATTAGCGATTGTGATACATTTTCCTTCATAATCTGATAGGTTCTGATTTCCTTTCTATATTCTTTAATAATACTACTGACAGTACATTTTTTTTGCAGCTGAATTAATCGCTTTTATTATTTTTTTATAACCGGTACATCGGCATAAATTGCCCGATATAGCTATTTTGATCTCCTCTTCTGTGGGATTAGGATTTTTATCTAATAACGCTTTGGCAGAGAGAATCATCCCAGGAGTACAAAAGCCACATTGTGAGGCGCCTTCCTCCATAAAGCTTTCTTGGAGAGGATGAAGTTTCCCATTCTTAGCCAATCCTTCAATCGTAGTTATATTTTTACCGTTAACCTCTGCTGCCAGTACTAAGCAGGAATTAACAGCTAACCCATCAATAAGCACCGTACATGCTCCACACTCTCCAGTATCACATCCCCTTTTGGTACCGGTAAGACCTAATTCATTTCTAAGTAAATCTAATAATAAGGTATTTGGTTTCACCTTAAGTTCATAATGGTCACCATTTATGTTTACTTTTACATTTACCACATGAGCCATAATCTTCTCCTTTGCTACTTTTCTATTCTCTTTAGAGCTTGGGTCAGGGCACGTCTTACATGAACCTTAACCATCTCTTTGCGGTACTCTGCCCGAGAACGAGGCAAGCTTTCATTTGAAGCGATCTCAGCTGCTTGTTTAATAGTACCGGCATCTACTCTTTTTCCTTTTAGAAAATCTTCTGCTTTTTCTGCTCTCATTGGGGTAGGAGCCACTGAGCCTAATCCAATTCTTATATGGGTACATACTTTGTCTTCCGTGTTATCAACAGTAAGCACTACACCTACTCCAACTAAAGTTTCATCCTCTGCAGTTATTTTAGAATGCCATAGATATACTCCTCCACTCTTTGGAGGTAAATCTGGTATTTGAATTTCAGTAATGAATTCTGCTCCCTGAAGAATATTATTAAAGGGGGCAGTAAAAAAGTCTTGAATCAGAACCAATCTTTCCCCTGAAACACTTACTAATTTCAATCTGGCCTCTAAAGCAAGCAAGGCAGGGGGCGTGTCTGCAGAGGGGGAAGAGGTAGCAATATTACCAATGATAGTACCCCTGTTACGCGTCTGCACAGATCCTACTGCCAGAGAGGCCTCTTTCAGCAAACTAAACTTTTCTGGTAATAGCCGAGAACTGGCTAAAACACCATGGGTTATTGTAGCGCCAATCCTTAAGCCCTCTCCTTCCTTATATTCAATTTTGTTCAACTCCGAAATATTCTTTAAATCTATCACATATTCTGGAGTTATCTTTCTTTGTTTCATTTGAACTAAAAGATCAGTCCCTCCTGAAAATACTTTGGCCCTCTCTTTATATTGTGCTAAAAGAGAGACTGCTTCAGATAAAGTAGAAGGTGCGAAATACTCAAAATGATTAATCTTTTTTAACCTTATCATATTATTTTTCCCTTCCTCCCTTTCATATTGTGTGTTACTCTCCTGAAATTTAAAACCATTTATCTCTTCACAATACCAAACTCTGTTTCCCCTTTCCCTTTTCATGGGACAGGCTATGGTATGAATAAAACCTGCTATCATATCTGGTATGTTTTAGAAAAATTCAAATTCTTTTTTTATAGTTTTTTTTCCTTTAAACCTTTTAATATTTTTTCTGGTGTGATAGGCAGACTTTTAATTCTTACGCCCACCGCATTATAAATAGCATTTAAAATAGCGGGGGTAATGATGCTGCAAGCCGGCTCACCAATTCCTTTAGCTCCATAAGGACCTAATCCTCCACCTGATTCCAGAACAATGGTTTTCACTTCAGGGGCATCAAGAGATGAGGGAATACGATATTCGGCAAAAGAGAGAGTCCTGGGGAATCCTTTTTCTAATTCATAATTTTCGAATAGTGCATACCCCATTCCATAGATGGAGCCACCTTCCATCTGTCCTTCCACAGCCGCCAGATTTAGCGCCTTACCGATATCATAACAGGTAACAATTTTGGTAACCTTGACCTGTCCGGTCTCTATGTCCACTGCTACCTCTGCCGCTTGGGAACCAAAAGTAAAATCGGGAAAGGTAGTACCTCTCATGTTGGATAAATCAGGAACAGAGGTGAAGGGGGCATTAAATTGGGCCTCACAAAATAGTTCAATCCCTGCTCCATCGCAAGCTTTTATCACTTTGCCTAAAGGTATATATTGGGAAGGATCATAAATAACAACCACATTTTCATCGATAATATCTAAATTATCCTGATTAACATTTAAAATCTCTGCTGCTTTTTTCAAAATTTTATTTCTAACTTCGCGGGCTGCCTTCAGGGTAGCATTTCCAGACATATAACACTGCCTGGTAGCAGTAGTGGTCCCCGCCAGAGGGGTTAAAGCGGTATCACTATGATAAATTCTTATCTTAGACATGGGCACACCCAGTTCTTCAGCCACAATCTGACAGAGCAAAGAAATCTGGCCACCACCCAGATCAGGAATACCTGACCTTACTAAGGCACTGCCATCAGATTCCAGTTTTACATAGCTTCGGGAGGTATCATGCAGGAAGGTCATCCGGCCATAGCTCATCAATCCGATAGCTAACCCTTGACCAATTTTAATATGTTCATCTTTACTTATTACAGGTTCTCCCAGTGCCTTCCATGCTTTTTCCGCCGCTTCAGGAAGAGCAACATGGGTGTTGAAAACCTGGCCGGTGGTAGAAAGAGCCTTTCCGGTAGTAAGACAATTTTTACGTCTGATTTCTAAAGGATCAATATTTAATTTATGAGCTAATTCATCCATGATACTTTCATAAGCAACATTAGGTTGTGGAGATCCAAATCCTCTATTGGCACTGGTAAAAGTATTATTGGTTAAGACACAATTCGCTTTTACTTTAACATTGGGAATAACATAGGGACCAGCAGCATTAACTGTAGCATAGAGAGTAACCCAGGGACTTAAATAAGGATAGCCTCCTGAATCGGAGATTAAATGCGCGTCTAAAGCAACTAATTTGCCGTCTTTTTTTGCTCCAACTTTATATTTCATAACAAATGGGTGTCTTTTACTGTGACACATAAAAGTCTCATCGCGGTTATAAACCAGCCTCACTGGTTTTTTAGTATTCCAGGTAAGCAGGGCTAAATAAGTCTCCACGGTTATATCCTCTTTACCACCAAATCCCCCTCCCATCAGGGTACCTATATAACGGACTTTATTATGAGGTACACCTAGAACATCAGCAACATCTCTGAAGTGCTCTATGACCTGAGAACTTACCCGAAGACATAATACCCCATAATCATCTATCCAGCCAATACCGGATTCTGGTTCCATAAAAGCATGGTCTTGAAAAGTAACCTTGTAGGTATCTTCAATGATTATATCTGCCTCAGTAAAGCCTTTTTCAATATCTCCCTGAGCACAACCAAAATCTCCAAATATATTGCTATTATTCTCTCCCACCAGATAAGCATCTGGTTTCATAGCCTCTATAGGATCAAAAACCCCGGGTAATGGTTTATAATCTACCTTGATTAAATCTAAGGCCTGCTCTGCAATTTCCTCTGTTTCGGCAGCAACCAGCGCTACTGCCTCTCCCATAAATCTAACCTTTTTGTCTGCCAGCACACGGTATAATCCTTCAAATCCTTTACCTACTTCAGTACTCTGACCAAATCTGGTAACAGTCTCATTATGAGGAACATCTTTAGCAGTTAAAACAGCGTGTACACCTTCTAATTGTTTTGCTGCAGTAGTATCAATTGAGATGATTTCTGCTGCCGGATATATGCTTCTCAGGACTTTACCATATAACATACCCGGTAAAGAAAAATCATCGGCATATTTAAGACTGCCAGTCACTTTTGATCTGGCATCATAACGTGGAATCGGCTTGCCAATTATCTTAAATTTAGACATAACTTTCACCTTCTTCTTTTTCTTATTTTACCTCTTTCCCTTACTGGTAAGGATAGTGTAATGAATCAGTTAATCAATCTGTTAACTTCTCTGGTTAGAAGCACATTCTTTAATGGCCTTGATGATCTGAGTATAACCGGTACACCGACAGATATTCCCTCTCATGTAATCCCGGATTTCCTCTTCTGTAGGATCAGGGTTTTCTTTCAAGAGGGCAATGGCTGTCAGGATCATGCCCGGTGTACAAAAACCACATTGTACTGCTGCATTTTTAAGAAAAGCTATCTGCATGGGGTGAAGTTCATTACCCTTAGCCAATCCTTCAATAGTAGTAATTTCTTTGCCATTAACTGTAGCGGCTAGAGTTAAACAGGCTAACACCGGCTCATTGTTCAAAAAAACTGTACAAGCACCACATTCTCCGATACCACAACCATACTTCGTTCCGGTGAGGTATAAATCATCTTTTAAAAGATTAATCAATAGATCATTGGATTGAACGTGTGCTTCTCTTTCTTGACCATTAATGGTGAATTGGATAGGAATCTTTTTCAAGGTTCATTCACCTCCATCTTTAAGATTGAACTTAATTTCTGAATCTGTTCTTGCCCAGGCTAAGTCCAGGGCATCTTGAAGCATCTTCCGAGACATAACAATACGGTACTCAGCCGTGGAACGAATATCATCAATGGGTTTAATTTCATCAGCTACTGCCTGAGCGGTTTGAGCGATTAACTTCTCAGTTATGATCTTTCCCTCTAACAGCTTTTCAGTCTTTTCTGCTCTGACTGCTGTGGCTGCCACAGAACCAAATACAATTTTACAATTCTGGCAATTTTGGCCATTTCTATGAATGGAGACAGCAATATTAATCTTCGCCAGATCTGCTTTTACCCGGCTATTCTTAAGAAAGGCACTGCCTGTATTGGGTTTTACTTCCGGTACTTCGATTCGGGTAATTAATTCATCTGGTTTCAGAATCGTCCTTCCTGGTCCTGTAAACAGATCTTCCAATAATGCAGTCCGCTTAGATTGCTTGCTCTCAATAATAACCTTAGCACCAAAGGCTATCAGTGGCGGGACAGTATCAGCTGCCGGAGAGGCATTCCCGATATTGCCTGCTACAGTACCCATATTTCTAACTGCAGGAGCAGCTATGGACTGAATTCCTTCAGAAAGGGCAGTGTATTTTGTTCTTACCTTACCTTCCTTGATAATGTAGGAAAGAGGAATGGTTGCTCCTATGGTCAGTCCCACTGTAGTATCTATAAAATTGAGCTCTGGTATATCCTTAATATTCATGAGATAATCAACATTCATTTCTATAGTCTTCATCTTAACTAACAGGTCAGTCCCTCCGGCTAAGATCTTAATATTCTTGTCCTGGTACATCTCAAGTAAACCTAAAGCCTCAGGTAAAGTTTTAGGGGCTAAATATTCGAATTGATGGGCTAATATTCTGGTGTTGAGCTGCATATTCAATCATCCCTCCTATCTCTCTTTTCTTTTAATGCCTTTAACATAACCTCCGGTGTGATGGGTAGTTTGGTAAAGCGAATACCTACTGCATCATACACTGCATTGCCGAAAGAGGAGGCTACTGCACTTAATGCTGCCTCTCCGATTCCCTTGGCCCCAAAAGGACCTGTTGGTTCATAGGTATGAGCATGGTCCACAATAATTTCATCTATATAGGGCATATCAGTGGCAAGAGGTATTTTAGAGTCGGTAATCAGACCATTGCATCCTAATTTACCGGTCAGGGGATCATAGGGGATGGACTCTAATTTCCCCAAACCGATACCTAAGGCATAGGCTCCCAATATCTGACCTTTCCATAGTTCTGGATTAATAATCGTACCTGAATCGCCAAACATCACCACTTTTGGTATGGTAATCTCTCCTGTTCTGGTATCAACTTCTACCTCAGTAAAATAGGTAATAAAACAGGGAGGGCAATTTTTCTGTCTCAAGGTGGAAGTATAGGAGAAGGTAGCTACACTGTTGATACGGGCATGATCGGCAATCTCACCTATTGTTTTATATTTCTCCGGTAAATCTTTGGGATAGATTATCCCCTGTCCTAAGTCTTTACTAAGCTCTAAAACCAGGTTTTCCGGTCTATCTTCAAAAAGAGTAGCTGCATAGTCTAACAGCATTTCTTTTACTTTTTCGGCGACAAATTTAATGGCAGCACATCCACAATAAACACCTCTGGTGGCATGCGTATTCACATCGAAGACTGTGGTGCGGGTATCTACGCCATTATCAATGCTAACCTTTTCAAAGGGTACTTTCAAAACCTCTGCTGCTACTTTGGCTCCAGCCTCCCAGGTCCCTCCTCCGTGATCCATAAGCGCAGTAATTACATCGACCGAGCCATCCTCATTAATTTTCACCGTAGCCCCTGAATAATCGATTACTTCTCCTGCTTTGGGGCCACCGGTGCCTGAGGTATGAAATCCTCTGGCTACTCCGATACCTCGTCTTATAGGACCTTTTTGATTATGCAATTCTTTTCTGCGCTCCCATTGAATCAGTTCTGCACCTTTGACCAGCATCTCCTCCACTCCGCAACTTCTGATGATAGATCTAACTGTGGGTCCCTGCCCCCAGAATTCATCTCCTTTGCCCACATAATTTTGCAGGCGGAATTGTATGGGATCGATTCCTAACTTTTCAGCCAGGATGTCCATCATATTCTCCACCGGAAAATTGATCTGGGGACTACCATAACCTCTTCTAGCACAGGCAGGACCTTTGTTACTATAGTAAGCTTTTCCTTCGTATTTCAGATTTTTCCACTTGTAAAGGGAGGCAAACCAGCCGGCTACACAACCCAGATAGGGATAAGCCTGAATATTGTGTCCGCCTATCTCCAGCCACACCTGACAGTGTGCAGCAGTTAAAGTCCCATCTTTTTTTGCGCCAACTTTTAAACGCGTTCTTAAGGGATAGCTGGAATGATCATACATATCTTCTTCGCGGGTAGTTACGAGTTTAACTGGTCGTCTAGCCTTTAATGCCAGAGCCACACAGATAGGAGTAATGGAATTCATTTGAATGCTGGAGCCAAAGGAACCACCTAGGGTGGTACGTTTTACATTGATACGACTAAGAGGAATGGAAAAAATCTGTCCCAAAAGAATACGGACATTATGAATCCCCTGAGTGGTGGTCCAAAGTGTAATCCCCCCATTCGCTTCCGGCTGACAAACTGCTGATTTTGTCTCTAACTGCATATGGTAAACTCTTTGCACATCAAAGGTTTCATCAGCAATAATATCTGCCTGTTTAAATCCTTCCTCAATATCAGCCACATCAATATTACGTTCACAGGCCAGGTTGTTGGTTATCTTTACCTTATCATCACCTAAATAGACCTGATCGTAGATAACAGGGGCATCGGGTGTCATGGCATCATCTAAGGTAACCAGGGGCTCCCACTTTTTCCCCCAGACTACCTTGATCTTCTTAAGGGCTGCAAAGGCCTTCTCTTCTGTCTCGGCAGCACAGGCAGCTATAGCCTCACCAACATGACGTACCTTATCTTTGGGGAAAACGGTTCTATCACGATAGGTCTTAGCAGGAATACTGACAATTCGTTCATTGTATATTACATCAGGTACATCCTGCGGTCCGATACAAACAGCTCCCATCTTCTCAGCTTCTGAATAATCTACTTCTCTAATCTCAGCATGGGCATAGGGACTACGCAGGACTACGGCATAGAGCTGACCGGGAATATTGATATCACAGGAATATTTTTCTTCCCCGGTGACCTTGCCAATGTTTTTGATATCATAGTCTTTACCCAGTACATCAAATTCTTGTTCT
>CAYSSG010000043.1:0-14686 GCA_964433635.1 uncultured Atribacterota bacterium
TCAGACCTGAGATCATCGGTTTTGTCCTGGGCTCCTTAGCAGCTGCTTTAATCTTCAAAGAATTCAAACCACGAGCAGGTTCGGCACCTTTAATCCGGTTTGTGTTAGGATTTTTAGCCATGATTGGCTCTTTAGTCTTTTTAGGTTGTCCCTGGAGAGCACTGCTTCGCCTTTCCGGTGGTGACGGTAATGCATTATTCGGTATAGCAGGATTAGTCGCTGGAATTTCAATAGGTATTTTCTTTATCAAATCAGGTTATGATTTGGGGCGTAATCGAAAAACCAGATCTCTGTTTGGCTGGATAATGCCCTTTATTATGGCTGGGCTTTTTCTGTTACTTATTTTTCAAACCAAATTACCCACCGGAACAGTCTTTTTCAGCAGCGAAGGGCCCGGTTCTCAACATGCTCCGGTCCTGATTGCATTTGCCATAGCTATTGCTATTGGCTTTATTGCTCAAAGGACCAGATTTTGTACGGTTGCTGCAGCCAGGGATGTTATTCTTATTAAAGATAATTATCTATTTACCGGTGTTGCCAGTCTTGTAATAGCAGCCTGGATAAGTAATATGATTTTGGGACAGTTTAATCCGGGATTTCAAGGTCAGCCAGTTGCCCATACCAGCCAAATCTGGAATTTTGGAGGAATGGTTCTGGCAGGTCTGGCTTTTACACTGGCAGGAGGATGCCCCGGCAGGCAGCTATTCCTCTCCGGTGAAGGAGATGCTGATGCTGCAATTTTTGTATTGGGCATGATTTTTGGAGCAGGATTTGCTCATAATTTTGCTACTGCCAGCTCTGGAGCAGGACCCGGTGCCTGGGGACCGGCCGCAGTCATAGCAGGTTTAATTATCTGTCTGATTATTGGGTACAGCATGAGTGATTTAGTAAAAAAGAATTAGGAGGATTTATTAAAATGAGTGAAAAATTTGATGTAAGAGGACTTTCCTGTCCACTTCCGGTAGTAAAAGTTAAGAAAAAATTGGCAGAACTTCAAGAAGGTACTTTAGAAGTAATAGTTGATACCGGAACCGCCAAAGATAATGTGACACGTATGGCTAACAATGCCGGCTGGAAAGTAGAAGTAAAAGCACAGGAAGATGAATATCTGTTAACTATAACTAAATAACATAAAACAAGAGAGGAAAATAATGATCTATTTTGATAATGCTGCTACATCCTATCCTAAACCGAAGGCGGTAACTGAAGCTATTCTTTGCTTCATGGATCATATTGGAGCAAGCCCGGGACGTTCCGGTCATCGTTTATCCATTGAAGCAGGTCGGATACTATACCAGTGCCGGGAAAATCTGGCTGAATTATTTCATGTAGCTGATCCGTTAAGAATTATCTTTACCTCAAATGCTACTGAAGCAATTAATCTGGCACTAAAGGGGTTTTTACGTTCGGGAGACCAGGTGATTACCAGCAGCATGGAACACAATTCAGTCATGCGTCCTCTCCGTGAGTTAGAGCAAAAAGGTGTTCAGGTACAGGTTATCCCCTGCTCTAGGGATGGTTCTCTCAATCCGGAACATGTTGAGAAGTCAATTAATCAAGATACGACCCTCATTGTTTTGAACCACGCTTCGAATGTAACCGGAACGTTATTGCCCATTAGGCAAGTGGGTCAAATTGCCAGAAAATATAATATTTTGTTTCTGGTCGATGCAGCCCAGACAGCCGGTGCCTATCCATTAGACATGGATAAAGACCAAATAGACCTGCTGGCTTTTACCGGGCATAAAAGCCTCTTTGGACCAACAGGCACCGGAGGGCTGGTAATTGGAGAAAATGTAGAAATTCATAGGATTCTTCCTCTTAAGACCGGGGGGACCGGCAGCCGCTCAGAATCAGAAATTCATCCTGATTTCCTGCCGGATATATATGAAAGCGGGACTCCCAATATTGCCGGAATAGCCGGATTAAATGCCGGAGTCTCCTATATTCTGGCCAAAGGAATCCAGGACATCCATCACTATGAACTTGATCTATGTCAACAATTAATTTCCGGTTTAAGAGAAATCCCGGGTGTAACGGTATACGGAAAAGATGATATAGAAGCAAGAGCACCTGTTGTTTCCTTCACTATTTCCGGACAATCTCCTTCTGATATTGGCTTAAAGCTGGATGAAAAATATGATATCATGTGTCGGGTTGGTCTGCATTGTGCCCCTGCTGCCCATAAGACGATCGGTACTTTTCCTGTTGGTACAGTTCGTTTTAGTATGAGCTTATTGAATCGCAGGCAAGATGTAGAAAATGCAATGATTGCAGTTAGGAAAATCGCAGCAGGAAAATAACCTGAAAGGATTTTATTAAATGGATGAAACAAAACAAAAAAGTGTGGTGATTTTCTATTCTACCAGTGCGGCAATCAGGACCGAAAGTCTGGCTAAAAAACAACATCTTGCAGTCAAACTGGTTCCGGTACCCCGACATCTCAGCTCAGATTGTGGTATTTGTTTAAGCTTTTATGCTGATGATTCAGGGAATATAAAAAAAATATTAAGTGAAAATAAAATAGAATTTGACGCCATCCATACTTTATAAAATAAGGTATAATCGAAGGGAGTCAGATATTGTCCAAAAATCAATCCCTGACTCCTTTCTCTTCATCATGAAAAATAGGTTTAACCGGCTCTCCAATCTCTATGATATTCTTATCATAATCATAAAATCTCAAAACCCTCTGCTTCCAGGGCTGTTCTTCAATGGGGTGAATAAATTCAAAATGATGCTCTTTTAAGGTGCTTTCTATTTCTTCCAGATTCTCTTCCTCGAAATACAGCTCAAAATGATTGGAGTATCTTTGAATAGGATAATTGTTAATTAATGATTGAAAATGTGTTTTTTGATGGATAGCAAAATCCCCCTCAAATACCACATTTTCTCCATGGTCTGCTTTAACCTTCTGCTTTAATATTTCTTCATATAAAAACCTTGAACGATTCACATCTTCTACCACGATCAAAGGACAGATATACTTCATAAAACTTTTTTCTTTTGACCTCCTTTTTTTATTAAATTCAGGAAATCAGATGACGATTGCTATAAATATAGCATAATTATCATCTTTTTTCTGGTCTATATTACAAAATAAAACAGGGGACGGCTCTATCGCAAAGTCTGAATCAAGGGCTAATCCACTGTTTTCGTTTCAGCTTCTTTTATAGTAAAATGACAAAAAGAATATAATATAAGCTAACAAAAAATAATACAGGAGGTTTCCCATGAAAAAGAAAAATAAGTTGTCTCTTTGTGGTTTTTTTCTTTTGCTCTTTGTTGTGTTTTTAGTACTGTTCAGTACCTCTAGTTTCGCACAGGAATTTTCTGCCCAGATCAAGATTACCCAACCTGAGGAAACATATCATTTCGATTATTTTGTGAAGGATCACCTCTACCGACTGGAGGGTGAAGACAGCAGCGGTGAACCCATCGTCATCATTGCCAACCGACAGGAAGATTCCTTTATTGGTCTGCATCCGATTATGAAGTTTTACATGGAATTTACCAGAGAAGAAATGTTTTTGTTTAATCCTATCATTGGATGGGAAATGCTTACCCAGAGTTACCAGGAAGAGAAAGTTGGAACAGAAGTGATGAATGGTCTGAAATGTGAAAAATATGCTTATACACAAGAAGGGATGAACGGCACTATTGAAGCCTGGTATTCCCCTGAATTAAAACAGCGGATAAAAGTCATTGTTCCTTTAATGAACCCGGAACAAAGTACCTTTGAGCTACTCAATATACAAGTGGAAGCCCAGAATGAAAAATATTTTATGGTCCCTGAGGATTATGAAAAGATGACCTCTTTGGAAGACTTAGAAGAACAAATGCAATCAGAAACAAACGTTCAGGATAGTGTAACATCAAGCTTGGAGATCCTTGAAGGTGAAGCCCCGATCGGTAGAACCATCAATGCAGGAGGCGTACTGAAGGCTCAAGTTAGACCTTCCCTGGAAAAAAACCTGGTTATTGAGAATCGAAGCGATACCGATGCCTCAATTGTGGTTATCTCTTATCGTGCAGGAGAAACGATTCATAATCAGATCATTGAAAAAACGATTTCACCAAAAGCCAAAACAAAACCATCCTTCAGCAAAAGTTTGAACGTTGATTTAATCGAGATAAAGGTCAATGAGGGAACTGTCAAAGCAACTGTTTTACAAGAGTCCTTTTTTGCAGATGAAATTGCACGAAATGAATATTACCTCTTTGAAAATGCCGGGCAGGGATTATTCTTCAGTGAGGATAAACACATCCGTTTAACGATTATCGGTGATAATGAAACAGCGGCCGTTTCGCAATTTGAAATCACTTTCTTCAAAGGAGAATATCAGGATCCCATCGAAAAAACAGAACTGTCTCTGCAAAAAGGTGAAAGCAGAAACTGGGAATTTCAACCGGGGGAGGTTAAAACAGTGGATATTGTCACCGGAGACTCCAATGGCGGGGTAAAAGTTATATTAGAACAATTCCGCTAATAAAAAATGAATGATCATAACTGCTCTCGATATGGCAAACAATAAAGGATATCAGGAAATTGTTCAGCTACAGAACAGTAAAGTTCGGAAGATAGTTAGTAGTTATAAATGGGTTCATGTCCAGGTTGCTTGATCCGGACCCGTACTGAAGTGTTATCGTTGATGACGGTATCATTGATGGTGGCCTTACTATCAAGAGCAAACCGGTATGGACTCGAGAAAGGGTATAACGGCAAGTGATCTTATCAATTCTATTTTGAAAAGAAATATTCTCTCTCTTCAATTTTAAAAAACCATTTATTTTACATATTGTACCAACTCATCAATTGACTTCCGTCTTCTCATACCTGGTTTCTCTGCTGGATAGCCAATTGGTGTAAAGGCAATGGGTTCCATACCGGGAGAAAGATTAAGAAATTTTCTGGCGGCCTCCGGATGAAAGGCACCAACCCAGCAGGTACCCAGCCCCAGATCAGTGGCTTGCAGAATAAGATGGTCCATCGCAATGGCTGCATCCACATCCACATAATTCTTTCCATCCCGACGCACCCAATTTTCCTGGGGAATACCACATATCCCTATGACATAAGGAGCCTGGACAAACCATTCCTGGGAATATATCTTTCTTAATTCATCTTTAAAAGGCTTCGTTTTGATAATATAGAGTTTAAAACTCTGTATATTACAGGCAGTGGGAGCTATTCTTGCTGCCTCCAATAGCTTATCGATGACTTCAGATGGTATATCATCTGATTTATAAGCACGAACACTATATCTTTTTTTAATCACTTCCTGGAACTCCATACTAATTTTCTCCCTTCTTCATATGATTGTAGATCAAAACATTTACAATGTACGAATAAGCCCTGATTCGCCTGCAGCTTCTTTCAAGGCACATGTGAAAATATGATACCTGATTGAATGTCATGCCACTCAAAACATTTTTAGATATTGTTTACCTCTTTTGAAGGTGCATGAATCCAGACAATCCCTGAGGAATTCAGAATAAAAATTCCGATTTCTTATCCATTTATGCTTTCAGTTAAGAATAACATAGATTTTATGATTTTGGAATCAATTCTCAACAGACTAACCTCAAGATTGTTTACAGGAAAGGGATAAACATGGGAACGCTCTTTTGATATTCTCTATACTTATCACCAAATTGATCAATCAGGAATTTCTCTTCATAGCGGGAAGAAAAATAATAGAAAAAACATATCACCAGCCAGACCAGGAAGGCTAAAATGGAATAACTGAAAACAACAAAGCTAAAAAATAAGAGTATAGAACCAAAATACATAGGATGTCTTACGATGCTGAATACCCCGCTTGTTACAATCCCGGTTTCTTTCTCTGTTTTTTTGAAAATAATCCGATGGGATGTAAAAATAAAATAGCTTCCGGTTAGAAAAAATAATAAAAACAAGAGCAGCGCAATAATCCAGGATGGTGTCCCAATAATCTTGTTTGAATATTTTAAGATAAATAGATCAAGAACAACAACTGACACAAAGACTAGAAAAAGGATGAGCTGTCCTATATCGTTAAGGGCATGTTCACCTGCCAGGTTATGATGTTTTTGGGAGTGAGATGAATCCATCTGTTTAAAGTCCTTCTTAATATTTTTTAACCTTGCCCTCAGGGTCAGCCCGTAAGACATCACTAAACATAAAGATGGTGATATTTCAAGAGCTGACCCCATGATTCATTTTCTGATCCCAGGATTTTCAGGGAATATAATATTGAATCTCCAATTTGGGACTCTTGCTGCTATCTACAATATAGTCTGAGGTACGGAAACCGGCTTTTGTATTAATTGCTTCTTCATCTGCTGCCTTTAACAACATTCCGTCATTTTCAATATTTCCATCCAGCCAACCCTGAACCAAAGTGTCAATATACCAGGACCTCCAAATATCAGTGGTGGTAGAGATCGTTCGGCTATCTTCAGCTTCAGAAGAACTGCTTGGTTGGTTGTTCCAGGTTAAATCCTCTTCGTCCCAATCATCAGTTACCTTATAGATTCCTAAACTGAAATCTCCGGAACCGATTAAATCAAACTGATAAAGTCTCAGGATTGCACTCGTTACAACGGCATTGCCAGGAACAGTGCCGAGATCAAACTGGAGATAAGCTCTTACAATTTCAGTGCCCCAATTCCCAGCCCAGGCATACGCTTCATTAAAATTAGAATTAGAATAAGTGGGTGTACTGACTACATAAGCATCCTTTCCCTCAGTGCCCGGCTGCAGCGTTAGTGTCACAGTAGAAGCATAAGTTAACGCCCAGTTAAGATAAGTGGTCTCTCCTGCAGTCACCAAAACATCATCTTCTTTCGTCTTGTAATGAAACAACTCTAATGTTATAGCGTGCTCTCCAGCAGATACACCAGTTAAGGTAATGGGCGTAATGGAACCTGTGTCTACTCCATCAAGATAGACCTTCGCCCCGTCAGGGCTGGAACTGATATCGATCGAACCATAGGTTATTGCCGGTGGATTTACAGTGACTGTCGTCATTGCAGTAACGCTTCCGGCACTGTTAGCAGCTGTTAAGGTATAGACAGTGGTTTCAGTGGGACTCACAGAATAAGTCCCGGTACTTACCGCAACACTACCGATTGCGTGGTCAATTGTTACACTGGTGGCATCGGCAACAGTCCAGCTCAGGGTAGAACTTTCTCCTTCGGTAATCGTTGGTGGACTGGCAGAAAAGGAATTGATTGTTGGTTCATGTGTAATGACTCCGTCACAGCCGGATAAGAATACAGATAGCAAGATAATGATGAAACGAATAATATTTTTACCATACAAAGTTCTTGTTTTCTTCATCTGAACAGACCTCCTTTTTCTCAGTTGAAAAAATGAGTAAAATGGCAATTCATCACCTCCTTCTGATGTCAATATTGTTAATCAAAAGAAATTTAAAGTAAATTAGTGAATCTTTTTTTCTAAATTATACAACTGGAAAGTTAGTCTTACAATGCTTAAAATAGTTTATTACTTTTAGCCAATCCTTTTCAATCATTTTTCAAAATCTTTCTAATACAATAATTTTTCCCCGCTTTCGGATCAATATCTCTTGATTCTTGATTCTTTTTCCCCCAAATATGATATTTCAAGCCCGACCCCTATTAACCCATCAACTGGTATAATTCCTTAAAAAATATTTCGTTATGATATAATGGGCAACATCAGAAAAAATCTGGAAAAATCAGGAGGTAGTGATGAAAATTACAATGTATGGTCTGTCAACCTGCCCACACTGTAAAAATGCTTTAAAATTTCTTGAAAACGCCAACGTAGATTATGAAGTAATCTGGCTTGATGAACTGCAAGGTGAGGAAAAAAAGAAAACAATGAAATATATGCATGGCATTACCGGCAGTTATTCTGTCCCTTTCTGTATAAAAGGAGATAAGTGGGTACTCGGTTATAATAAAGAAGAATTAGAGGAACTGATTAAATGAAACCGGAAGACTATATCAAAATATTCAAAAAAGTAGCAGAAAAAAAAGGCTGGAAGATTAGTCCCGAAAAAGAACTTCTCTTAGCCTTTGCCGAAGGATTGATCAAGAATAAAGAAAGGTATGGTATGCCCTTGTGTCCTTGTCGCCTGGCAACGGACAAAAAAGAAATAGATAAACTCATCATATGCCCCTGCGTATATGCGGCGCAAGATATTAAAAACTATAATAGGTGTTACTGCGGTTTGTACCTGAGCGAGAACTACAGGGAAACAGACTTAAGCAACCCTGTTCCGGATCAGCATTTTAAATATTACCTGGATTAAAGCAAGCGATATAAAAGAGACTTTCCCAGCTTATTTTGTGAAGAATAAATATAAGATATATCATTTGATGTGCCAATAGCCAAAAAAGAGATTTTAAAGAGGTCTTATTCTTAAATGGAAGGTAAAATAAAAAATGTTTTTTTCAACCAGGTTATATCAATCAACTACTCTGCCGTATCTATACTTATGAATAAAACAAACGCGGTTTTCCAGTTGTTGCTCTAGGGTCAGGTCTTGAATTATCACTTTTATGATAATTCAAGACCTGACCCCATTATTCCTTTGCTGCATACTTTCCAGCAATTCTACCAAACACCAGGCAATCAGTAATTGAACAGCTGCCAAGGCGTGATGCACCATGAACGCCTCCAGTTACCTCACCGGCTGCATATAACCCCTCAATTACTTTGCCGTCTAAATCCATTACTTGTGCATGGGTATTAATTCGAATACCACCCATAGTAAAATGGACTTTAGGCCATAATCTTATTCCATAATAGGGTGGATGAACGATTGGTACAGCCTTTTCAATGAATGGTTTACCAAATTTTTTATCAACACCATCTTTAAAACTCTTATTAAAGTCCTTTATAGTTTGTTCAAGTTTTTTGTGTGGTATCTCATAGAAGGAGGCAAGTTCTTCAAGCGTGTCAAGCTTTCTTACCACTTTTTTCTTCATACCTCTGTCAATATTCCATCCGGAGTTCTTGACCGCTTTTGAATCAGCAAGTCCCACACAAGGATGTCCAATCAACAACAATTTATCTGAAAGCGTTTTACGGTCTGAAAGCTCATTTATAAATCGGCATCCAGTGGCAGGATCAATAATAACGCCATACTGAAAAACAATATATTCTGAAAACTGCGGTCCCACCCCATATCCTTTTTCATCAGGTGATGCCCATGGTCCTAGCTGAATATGAGATAACTGTACGGGCATAGCGCCTGCACAAATGGCTTGTTTAATGACTTCAGCCGCTGCGAATGGTTTATTGGTGGTATCAATTTTTTCACTAAGGCGTGGATCTTGTGCCTTTCTAAATGCAACATCGCTTCCAAATCCACCTGAAGCAAGAATGACTCCCTTTTCTGCTTTAATCGTTATATCCTGCCCTTTTTCAGGATTTTTATAGTCATAGTCATCTCTAACTACAACACCACAGACTCTTCTTTGATCTAGACTATAAATTAGATTTTTTGAGTATGATTTAAGCCTGACATTCATGTGAAACTCTTTCATTTTGTCGATCTGTTTTTTGATAATCGTTAGCCCGGAAACATTCTTTGCCGTATAACAGCGTGGTAATGAGTGCCCACCAAATACATCGACCCTGTCAAGATATTCAACTCCCAAATAATCAATGGACCATTCAAACGCATCCTTTGCATTGTTAACTAAAACACTTAGTAGTTCAGGATCGTTTAGGCCAAGGCCGGCTTTCAGCATATCCTTATACATCCTATCGGCAGAATCACGAATACCATATTTTTCTTGAAGCTTTGTTCCTGGAGCTGCAATTCCACCATCACTGATAATTGAATTTCCCCCAACTGCTTTCATCTTTTCTAAAACAATAACAGATGCACCAGCCTTATGAGCTTCTATGGCTGCTGAAAGCCCTGCAAATCCACTACCAATCACAACAACATCTGCTTCTTCATCCCAATGGTTGATCTTGTCTTCAAAAATCATAGCATTTTCTTTCATATAGATATTCCTTCTTTTCTATTCAATGGATCTGTCAGTCAGGCAAGCAAAGATCCATCCACGATATTTTTTATTGTCAGTTTCCACTAGATTTATTCTGAGAAATTTTCTTATAATCCTTAATATCCAGGAACCAATGCGGCCAAAAACCGCTCCTTAGAATCACCTGGCTTTGTGTAATCGCTATTTCTCCTTTTTTAAAAATAGGACCGCCAAGCACAAAGGTGTGATATTCGCCGTTTTCACCGCATGGACAAATATCACTTTTGTTAAGTTCCTCTACAAATTTGCGGTCAATGACTCGACCAATAATATCTTTGCTGAATAATTCTGCCTTGGCACTAACCACCACTGCTTTAAAGCCTGAACTGATAAATTCTTCCATCACTTCCTCCGGTGCTTTTTGCCAGAGTGGTTCTATTGCTTTTATCTCTAATTCCTGACATAATCTTTCCACCCAGTTTTTATGCTCTGTTAAGTAGATGTCTCCAAAAACCATGCCTTTGGCCCCTCTTGCCTTTAAGTCTGTGACTGCCTCTTTAAATTCTTTTTCATATAATTCCATATTATCGCTAACCTCTTTTTGGAACAGGGGAATACCAATCAGTTGGGACTGTAAAGCAATGAGTTCTTTTTGAATACCGTGAAAACAACATCTTTGGTATTTTTTGGAAATTAGATTTAATATGAAACTTACTGGATAACCCATTTTCATTGCCCTGTAGCAAGCCAAACAGCTGTCTTTGCCTCCACTCCAGGATCCAATGAGTGTATTTGAATTTTGCTGCTCATTGATCTGTTCCAAAAAAATCTCCTCTCAAAAAAAATGATGAGGGCTCTCTTTTGCTGCATGTTATTATTCTGACAGAAAGTTCATTTTTTGACTATCCCAATTTATCAGATTACTCTATAGCTACGTGTTATTTTTCAATGATAGGCCCTATTTTCATTTCTCCAATCTATCTATCTTCCCCTACTTACCTCTGGTAATCACCTACTACCATTTTTTCCCGAGGGGTACTAACCTCAGGTAACATGAATAATACCAAGATGAATAAAACAAATCAATCTCTCCTGAGGGAGAGAAGTTTTCTGTTTACGGATGTCAGTTTTTAGACAAAATACCAACATAATTCAGATATACAGGGATATCGCAATGCAAGAATGGAAAAAATCAGCATCGGGTACCTAATCTAAATCTTTGTAAGTATAACGTTAAATATGCTAAAAAGGTAACAGTTCACGTTTTGATGGAAGATTGCATTACTATATTCATGAGATTTACTATCATAAAAACCAATATTGCAGTATTGCACCTGTGGAATTATGCAGATATGAAATGATTTGGATTAAGTTTTTAATTAATTTTTAATAGTCCTTGTAGCTATAGCCCATAAATAGAAACTTTCCGGGGAAATCGGTTTGAGCTTATTTAAAATGGCATACTCATTTTGGAGTTCTATATCTTTTAGCCTCTCTATATTTACATCTGTAAATTTCAATTCATTGATTGCAAAACTTGTACATTTATTTAATAGCAATGATGCTAGGCAAGCAATTCTTGAGGCATCCTCCTTTGCATCGAGTAAAGAATATTTTCCTCCAACAATATGACTTTTGATCTGTTTAATCCCATCTCTCAATTCTTTTGTATAGTCATTCTTTATGCAATTTCGAAAATCTAATTGGCTTATCAAAATGAGGTATCGATTGAATCTTGTAAAAAATTTTCTAAGGGGTTATCTAAATCACGATAGGAAGCTTCAGCATGGGCAATTTTCTTATATACACTGTCAATTTCTAACAGGTCATCAATTTTGGTAAACAAATGACCCAGATCAAATAGTTGCTTAATAATTTCCATGGATTTATTCTTTCCAAAGGGAATACCAATAGTATTGGGAGCAAAGGCAGTTAATTTATCTGCCATATAGGAATTTATGGTAGGTATTTTGACTTTAACCCCTTTTTCTACTTCAAATAATGGCATTTCTATTGTTTTCTCGAAAGTATTTACAATTGAATAATCTGAAGAAACAATATCCAGGAGTACATATGATTCACGGTTTTCTAGCACAGAATTATAATAAAATTTATAATGCTTTTTATCTATCTTTCGATTAAAGATTCGGTTGTCTTCTTCCCATCTATTAAATATACTTGCTGTAGTTGTTTTGTCTATCACGGTTAACAGGTCTTTTCTGTTTGTTTGGTTGATTATATCGATATCAATGGATAGTCTTTTAATTTCAGGAAAAAGCAACATTAAACCTGTCCCGCCTTTAAAAACGAGATCAACCCCGTTACTAATAAGGTTTCCAAGCAACTCAAAAGCATAAATAGCCTATTCAACTAATACAGGATCTGCTTTTAGCTCTTTATGTTTACTAATTATCCAGTTTTTTGCAAAGCATTTCTTTTTAATCATCTTTTACTAAAAATCCACTAATGCGACATTTTTTTGCAATGTCGCATTAGTGGATTTTACTAATCTCTAAAATAATTTTATTTATATCGTCTACTATCTTTCTATTATAAGCATAATCGACCATCTCAGCCATATTAATACGATAATTTAGAATAATATTTGATGTAATATTTTTATATTCACCCCTACCCAGGAAGTTTATCTTTCTCATTTCCATGAATAAATCAACAAGTATTTTTTCAATCTTTGCATAGATACTTTCTTTGGAAATCCGATAAGAAACAGATGGCCTCAATATAATATTCCTATTTTTAAGTTCTACGAACTTATCTACATCATTTTTATATGGATTTAGGTAAACATTGAAGTCTTTTTCATTTAAAAAATCTTTAATTGTGGATAAATATTCTCTATCAGAATAGATAAAAGCTATAAATTGGTTCGGTAAATGTTGAAAGTATCCCTTTATCTGTTCGGTGCTCCAGCAAGAAAATTCCAATTGAGGAAAATCAGACTGAATTATCCTAACAATGTTCTCGATAGGCTTTTTATCTAGTTTAAATTCCTTTTCAATAGTAGAGTACCACCCTCTGCCAGCAGAATACAATTTCCTGTCTTTTTTAAGAATATAAATATATTTTTTCAGAGTATCTTGTTTAAAATATATTTTATTCTCGAGCAAATAATTTTTTATTTTATCTATTTGAAAATAAGATTTTTCTTTTGAGTAGCTTATTATGTAATTTATAATGGTTTCTTTGGTCATTATTCTCCTTTATTTACAAAATTCAAGTTACTACTATTTTCCAGAAATATATCTCAATATCTCCTGTCATAATCATCATTTTCAGTTTCTAAAAATGACCCTTGTATAATCAAATAATATTCAAGTTATGTATATAGATGCCTGTGATAACAGAATACGGCATCAAGTCAGAAGTAAAAACAAAAAGTGATCAGTGATTGGAAAAAACAGTATACCATATACCCTTTTCACGGTAAAATTCAGTATATAGCATATCGTATGTGGTATGTAGCTAAATTGTGTCAAAACATTGGAAGTATATCCGCATGCAGTAATGCATGGGTTCAATGTTGCAAGGTTGGAAAAAATTTGTACAAAAAATAAACAAAAAATTAAGTTAATTTATCATCAATGCATTCGTGCAAAAATACAATCGTGTAAACAAACAGAGGGGTGGTTCTCCGTTTTAAGCCTATACCATTATTCTGTCATAAAGATAATTTTTTAACTATCCTGATAGTTCATATATTTTGCTGATGAGTATTTTTTTTAATCATAGACAACAATTTCTTAACCTTTTGTTATTTTTCTCCAGAACCAAAATTATTCTTATTTTTTTGAAAGTTTTCTTGCACGTGTTGCGATAGAGGTTGGTGAAAACTGATTAAGCAATGTTGCCTCATCAGACCAGGAATCTTCATAAAATCCAATTATGGCAAAGCCAGCTGCTATCTGCCCGCCAATCTGGGTATCCAATGAATGACTGAACTGTGCCGGAGTTTTATTGGCTTCCCATTGAGTTCTTTGACTGCTATTTAGATCATAAGGTTCTGAAAATGGTAATTTTCTTTTCACAATTAATTTCCCACACTTTTCTGCTTCCTCATGATCAAAGAGAAAAAAGGAGGGATTCATAAAGCCTGCCAGCAAGTCTCCGCCGGTTTTTAATATACGATAACATTCTAACCAAACTGCTTTTACATCAGGGACAAAGACATTAGAAATGGGATGAAATATCAAATCAAAACTTTCAGCAGCAAATTCGTAGAGGTTTGTCATATCACCCTGAACACAGGTTATCTGAAGTCCGTCACGCTTTGCAACATCACAATCTTTCTTAAGCTGCTCTTCAGAAAGGTCAAAGCTGACTACTTTTGCGCCTGCAGCTGCCAATATCGGTGCTTGCTGTCCTCCGCCTGAAGCCAGACACAGAACATTTTTATCAATTAAGTTACCAAACCAGGAACGCGGTACAGGCTTGTTCGGTGTAAGGATTACTTGCCAGCTTCCCTTCCGGGCAGATTCAATAATATTTTGAGACATTGGAGTAGACCATCTACTTCCCTGTGAAGATTCCTTATTCCATGCTCGTCTGTTATATTCAATTATATCCATGTTAATCCTCAAATTTCATCAAACATTAGAGTTGAACAATTGTAAATTCACTTGTTATATTTTAAGTAATAACACAAAAAGGGGGTAGTTCTCTGTATCATGCTCTGATAATCTGATACACCGTC
>CAYSSG010000044.1:0-14143 GCA_964433635.1 uncultured Atribacterota bacterium
AATTAAATTTATTTCCATATATTATACACTATTTGTAAAGAATTTTTTTTAAAAAATAAAAAAACCCCTCAGCAGAATGCTGAAGGGCTGTATTCAGAAAATATTCTTTTTAGATTCAGATTTTACATTTTACTGTTCTAGATCAGGTCTTTCAGGATATCCTTGAGCACAGAGGTTGAAAAGCGATACTCTGCCCTCAGGTCATTTAAGGTATCTTCGGTGGTATATTCTTCCTCCAGGTTAAAAGTGTCAATAAGTTTGGCTAACAGGTCATCAGCATCAATACTCCAGCGTACCGCTATCTGGGCAATGGTCATGTCCTGCAATTCGGCAGCATTGATCTCCAGCGGAACCCCGTCACAATCACCGGTGCATTCACCATTACAGTTTTCTTCACAGTTCTGATTGCATTCCTCTTCACATTCCTGAAGCTGAGTCTTCTTCTGTTCCTGCAGCTGGGTCTGTGTGTTTACCGGCTCTTGTACCTGGTTCTGATTCTTCTTTGGCTCCTGTACCTGGACCTGGTTTCCCTGCTTCATGCCTCCTCCGGACATTCCACCATTACCCGGGCCATTCTTGGCTAAGGCTATCGCCGCTGCACTCCCGATGGTCAGGGCGATGATCAGCATCAATACCGTGTTTCGTAATAGATTTTTATTCTTCATGAATCTTTTCTCCTCCTGTAATCTTGATTTAAAACTTTAATTTCTTCTATCTATTACTACGCAAGCAAGCGTCATTTTCTTTCATAAGAAGAATAATATTTTTAAAAAAATTATTTATTAAGAATATTCTTGTGATGCTAAACTGCAATGACTGAATTAAGATTATTACAAGATGCGCTCGGGAACCTGTTGATCATTTTTCATCAATACGACTTTAGAACATGTTGTTAAGTTACTACGTAATGATTGTTTTATCTTACCATCCCGAACCATCAGGATAACCATCCCCGGCACCTGGTGCCGGACCTGAGCCGTCCTGCAGTCCAAATGGACTTTCCAATCCACTGCCATTAGAAATTCCATCATGGTATTCAGGTGCAGGTCCATTGGGACTAGCCTGAATAGATCCCATACTTCCTATGCTGAATAACAATATAACAACTATTAAAATAAATGTAATACTCTTTCTCATCTCATACTCCTTTCTAATTAATGAATCATTATTTCTTATATTACCAGGGGTAATCCTGGGTCGCATCTTCACTAAAACAATAAATACATTTTTTATTAAAAACAAAAAAAGCCGGCGGTCTGGCTACCTTAGCACTTTTGATGCCTTAGGTCCACAACTTTGCGTCCCATCCTTTCAGATGGTTTGCCTTTTTCAACTTTTCGAATAGACTTATTCAGTTTTCAATCATGCAAATCGATTCATTCTTATCTTTTATAAGATACCACATTCAGACATAAATATCAATCTTCTTAAAACAGCAAAAAAAAATTCATAAAATGTACAAAAATTGAATTAATTAATCATGACGATTGGTTCTGTTACAGGATTTGCCCTTTGGTCTCTTACCTCCTTCCAAATTATTGCTGAAGCTGTGTGTACATTCTAATCCTTTATTCGGTTTCTTTTTCCATGCTGTAACAGTTGATCCTGTTTTAGTTCCTGAACATCATTACTGCCATCTTCAAATTCAGTAAGTTGTTTCTGCTGATGTTTTTCCTGTATCAGGAGTTCTTGTGATCCTGAGACCTTCTGCTGAAATCCGTTCCTGCCTTTCCCTTGATGGCCCTGCGTATTGCCATGCGCAAGAGCATTGAGGAGCAAGAATACGGCAAGTAGGATCACCACTGTAAAAATAATCGTTGATCTGATGGCATGGGTATTCTTCATAATTTTTTTCCTCCGTAATTTTTATTTCGTTTCTACTTTCTATACGTAAGAGGAGGAGATTTTCTTTCGTAATTTTTTAATTTTTATTATCTGAAGATAAGAAAGATTCCATTTTTTCTTTAAAAACAGAGAATTCCAGTTCCTGAGAAGTAAAGAAATCTCTGATAGAAACTGTTTTATCTTCAGGAATATCCAAGCCGGTGATCTCTTTAAATGTTTCCGAATCGATCCCCATAGCCATGATCTCGGCAATTGTCATTCTCCCGGTAATGGAAACAGTCTCTTCTTCCAGGACAACAGGCTCATCCCGGGTTTCCCCTTCGATTACAGTTGCCTCCTGCCCGGGCTCAATGAGAATCAGGTCAAAGGTGTGTTTTGTCCAGTAATCTTCTCCTTCCCGGGTTAATTTATTTTCCCTGATAAGATAAGCGACTGCAGTTTCCGGTAAGAAGAAGGTCTCTTCTGAGGTATAGGGAATATCAGAATAAAGAGATGCAAAAACTTTGACTGTATCTGTTTCTATAGTATACGCCGCCCCTTCTATCTCCACTGGTTGATAGATTTCTTTTAAGTCTTTCAGTTGAAATGTGGATGGATTGGTATCCGGTTTTAAATTGAATGCTTCAATAATCGCCTCTGAGGGAACTCGATAATAGGTCTCGATCTCTTCCAGGGTGTAAGACCCTCTGATATCGGCAATATCATAAGTATTCTCGGTTAATTTCATCGGTTCTGCCGAACGTAAAGTTTCGAAGAGATTCATCTGGCTGGCAAGCCCGATACCGCCACCGATAATAACGATAATGGCAATCAATAGATGAATATGACTGATTTTCATTTCGTACCTCTCTATAAAAAAATTTTATTCAGTTAGTTTTTTACGTAAAAACCCAAAATAAAGGGTATCCTTCACTGGACATGCAACCTCATCGGTGCAAAGCAGGCAGGAGATGCACTGATGATTGCGAATGATTCTTTTATCCGATATCTCAATATTCATGGGACAGACCCGGTCACACTGTTTGCAGTTGATACAGGTTTCTTTATTACGTCTTAACGGTATGATGCGAAAGAGATTAAATATCCCCAATAATGCCCCTAAGGGACAAAGATACTTACACCAGGGACGTTCTACAAACAGGGATAAAAGCAATACAATACCCAGCATAATGAGGGCAGAAAGCGTGACTTCATCCGACCAGAAATTAAACAGGGCAAAATATGGATCAATGTTCAGGAAAACCAGGGTCAGTTCCCTGGCGGTAATATAGATGACCAGGATAAGGACAATGTAACGTAAATAACGCAGCAACTGATCCGCCTTGGGTATGATAAATCGGTTATATTTTTTCGGGAATATTCTTTTGCCAATTTTCCCTACAAACTCCTGTACCGTACCAAAAGGACATATCCATCCACAGAATACGGGTCCGAAAATCAGGGTCAGCAGAAGAACCAGCCACATCAAGGTAAAGGAAGATTGATGAATCTTTCTGACAAAAATCCCCTGGGTAAAATAGGTATAGGTCGTCACAACGCCACCGAAGGGACAGATGGCATGTAAAGAAGGCGTGCCGACTAAAACAGGTGGTAAGCCCTGTTCAACCCGGTAATGATTGTAACTGATCATGACAATGAAGATTAAGAAAAAGACCTGGACGATCGTCCTCAGCAAATAACTCTTACTTTTTTTCCTGGGCATGATAGCATACTCCTTTCTATCACTTTAAGTGCACTTATCTTTAATTATAGAAATATATTAGTACATTTTATATAATTTTTAAAACTAATTCCATTACAGTCTGTTATTTTAAAAATATAATTTTTATTTTCAGATGAAAAATTTAAAAAACAGCTACCATTTTAATCAGGTAGCTGTTTATCTGTTGACTTCTATCAATTCATTTTGGACAGAAGTTACTTAGAATTTATAATCCGGATCTGTGATTGCCCCACCGGATTCCTGCCTGCTTGCTGCAATCCGGTTATATTCCTCCTGGATTAAGAATTGGGCTTCATAGGTCAGGTGGTAGCGCTGCAGCTGGCGGTCAAAAGCCCTGAGGTGGTTTCGTGAACCCTTCAGCAGATTCTGATAGACAATTTTGATATCATCATTGTCTGTCTCTTTAATCAACCGTTCCAGGTCATAGATATCCAGGTCTTCAATATAGGCACCTACCAGGATGGCATCCTCAATGGACCTGCTTCCCTTAGCCACCAGTTCATCATAAGCTTTTTGCAGTTCTTCATTTTTGAAGACTCCGGGGATATCCTCTCCCACCGGGTCTTCCAGGTGATAGCGGTCTAAAAGCATTTTCATAGCATCCATATGGGTCGTTTCGCTTCCCTGGCCGATGGACTCAAAGGTTCTCAAATTCCATTTTTCATACAGGGTGATATAAACATCCCTGGCTAACTTTTCCTCTTCACGCATCAACAGTATTCCCTCTATCTCTTCACTTGATAAGGTACCTGTTGCCAGACCGCTGATAGCATTGGAAATACCTCTTCCAAAATTTACATCGTTTCTCTGGGCTAAGACATGGGTCATTGCCCAACCGGTTATTGCTAAAATCATCACGAGTGTAATGATGCCTTTCACCGTGCTTCTCATCTTCATTTCTTTTTCCTCCAACTGAGATTGATTTTTTCTTCTGCCTTATATACGAAAATGAATGCTGTTTTCTTTCAAAAATAGAAAAAATTCGCTGCTTTTTTTCTAAAACAGTTTATATTGATCATTTTTCAGATTCATAATGACTGGGTGATTTCCCATACAACCCGGAAAATCCGGTAAACCCGTTGAAAAAGGCTCAGTAAGCAGAATGATCGGATGGAATTTTGAACTTCACACTATTAGATGTATTTAAATCTTTTCAGAAAATCAGTTGAGAAAAAATTCAGTAATAAATAACTATCTTACAAACCTGATATCTTTATTCCCAGCCGGAGCTATCTGATAAGCCATCACCGGAATTGGGTGCTCCTGATAAACCATGGCCAACCGGTGTTTCTAATCCACTGCCATCGGAAATACCATCACCGGAATTGGGTGCAGGACCAGTTGCATCTGTGGTCCCTTCCGGTTCACCTTCTTCTACTGGGGGAACATGACTATCGCATCCGGAAAAGACCAGGAAAAACAAAAAAACAAACAGGACAAGTAAGAATATTTTTTTCATGGATGATTCCTTCCGTTTTGTTTGTTCATTCTATGAGCTGAATTAGCCACTTTAAATGAAATTTTCACTTATTGAAAAGCCCCTTCTATCCTCACCAAGGTATGGTTTTGGGTAAAACATTCTCTATGTAGAACAATGATCAATGGCTTTACCTGCATGAAAAATTTTACGAAAATGAAACCCGGTAATGGCATAGGTGATTGCTGCTGGAAATAGTGCAGGGCGATGAAAAAGTGTCCAGAAAAATACTTTCCAATAATACGCTCTCCCTCTCTCTAAAATTCCCAGGTACCAAATTGACTTGAAAAAGGCTAGTAGATAGATCCAGTGAAAACGACGAAATTTTACTTTAAATCGGTTGGTATTTAAAGTTTGTATCAGAGTTAAAACACGCTGGTAATAATATCGGGGCGAATAGATCGTCTTTAATACTTTCTGGTACCCTTTGAGCAAATCATGATAGTTCATCTTGGGAATAAAGTTAATGGAGAAATCTGTATTACTTCCAGTGGGAAATCTTAAAAACCGATTTTCTCTCAACAGTCGATGATACAATTTGGTTCCGACTGGCGCATTCAGTAATCCTACCATCGCCGTAACGATTCCACTTTTTTGAATAAAATGAATCATTTCGTCAAAGATACCAGGGGGATCATGATCAAATCCTACAATGAATCCACCAGTCACTTGCAAACCATGCTGCTGGACTTTATGAATCGACTGGATTAAATCTCGATTCCTGTTTTGATCTTTATGACACTCCTGGAGACTTTCTTCATGAGGTGTCTCAATCCCAATAAAAACGGAATCAAAGCCGGCTTCAACCATCATATTCATGAGGTCTTTCTCATCGGCAATATTGATGGAGGCTTGCGTGCCAAAGGAAAAACAGTTTCTCCTTTCATGATTCCACTGGATCAGCTCCGGAAGAATCTCTTCCCGTAATTTTCGCTTATGGGCGATAAAATTATCGTCTACAATAAATACACCTTCCCGCCATCCCAGCTGGTATAATTTATCCAGCTCTTCGAGAAATTGTTCTTTTGTTTTGGTGCGCAGCTTGTGTCCAAAAAGTAGTGTGACATCACAAAAATCACAGTCAAAGGGACAACCACGGGAATATTGGATGCATAGTGAATTATACTTTTCAAAACGATCGATCAGTTCCCAGGCAGGAACAGGAGAGCTTGTTAGATCTGCTTTTTTATCAGTAGTGTAAATTCTTTTAGGGTCCCCCTGTTGCAGATCCTCTAAAAACTCGGGAAGGGTGATTTCTGCCTCATTCAAAACCAGATGATCTACCTGATCAAAATCCTGATAAGAGGCTGTGAACAGAGGACCTCCTGCTACAATCCTGGCACCTAACTGTTTGCATTTGACAATCAGTTCATTAACCGATTTTCGCTGAATTGACATTGCACCGATAAAAACATAATCCGCCCATTTAATGTCCTGATCTCTCAGTTGATCTCCGGCAGAAAGGTCTATTAATTTTTTCTCCCACTCATAAGGAAGTAAAGCCGCTACAGTGAGTAAACCCAAAGGAGGTATACTGGCTTTCTTTGCAATAAATCGTAAAGCATATTTATAACTCCAGAATGTTTCCGGGTAAGCAGGATAGACTAATAGTATTTTCATGATATGAAACCTCCTTAGTGATCATATATGCCTTAACTGCCTCTATTTTACCATTAAGGAAAAGACTTCAGCAATTTCCCATCTGTTATATCAACATAGTGTTTAATGTTTCTTGGCTTTTCGAATGATTTAAAACCTTGCTATCTATGTCAATCAAGCAAATTATGCTGCAAAAGTACGAAAATCCATCAGCTCAGTGTACTCTGGGAAACCATGATTATTTATAATCGTCCCTCGAAGCCATCTTCTGAATAGCTTATTAGCCACTGGATATTTCTGCTTATCCTGCTGATGTATTGATGATATTCGGGCAATCTCCTAAAATCCTTCTGCGGGGTTTTCATTGGAAAGTTCAAGTTTAATTGAATATATTATATATCAGAAAATCCTTTTAAGACAAACTGGCGTGATCTATATAATGGTATTTCAAAACCAATTGGTAGATATTTTATATTATTTAATGATATGGTATTATTATACAATCTTAAACCAATATTTTCACATTGTTAAAAGAACTATCAGGGCAAGTATAGATGTAAAAAATCCAGGCCTCTAACATCTATCTTATCAGCGATCATATTAAAAGCCCAATTGAGCAATGAATATTCATAGGGCACAAATGACCTGTTTGAAAAAAAGTATAAGCTGAATAAAGACTTTTTAACTTAAATTAATGAAAATGACAATTTTCTGAAACATACTGTACAGGAAGCACAATGATAAGCTGGCTTGCCAATTCATAAAGGAGTTTCTCTATGAGAAAAGAGAATTCTAATTGTACTGTTTCACAGGAACACTTTTCCTCCCTTTTCTCTTACTATCAAAAAAACAATACCAACCTTCGATGGGATACCCTTTTTGTTTTGCCAGTCTGGCTGCAAACCTGGTGGCAGAAATTCGGTTCCGAGTTTAACTTACATCTCCTGGTTGCTCGTCATCAAAATAGGATAGTCGGTATCGCCCCGCTTAAAGTAAGGGGGAATACGGCATCAATCATAGGCAGCAGTGATGTCTCGGATTATGTTGATTTTATTACCCTTCCCGGTATGGAATATATTTTCTTCTCCTGTTTACTGAATTATCTTGCCAACATGGGCATCCACTCCCTGGACATTCATCATATTCACCCTGAATCTGCAACATTCCGATTTCTTATCGATGAAGCAAAAACCCAGGGTCATCAAACTTCCTGCAAAAAGGATGATGTTTCTTTAGAGCTTGGCTTACCAACCTGCTGGGATGATTACCTGTCCTTCCTTTCCGGGAAACAGCGTCATGAAGTAAGACGCAAACTAAGAAGATTGCAGGAGGCGGGATCGGTCAACTATCGAACCATTCAAGACAGCGATGAGATTAATTGCTATTTAAACACTTTCTTTTGGATGTTTACTGAAAGCAGGCCAGATAAAAGACAATATCTGACAGCCAGCCGGGAATCTTTTTTCAGGTCGATGGCCATAAATATGGCCCGGCAGGATTTACTTAGAATAGGCATTTTAGAGCTCAATAAGAAACCTGTTTCCATCATCTTATACTTTGACTATGAGAATAAGTTATATCTCTACAATAGCGGTTATGACCCCGAATACCGGTTCTTAAGCGTTGGTCTGATGTTAATACTATTCTGTATTAAAGACAGTATAGAAAAAAACAAGGATACATTTGATTTCTTGAAAGGAAACGAAGATTATAAATATCGGCTGGGAGCCAGTGAGGTCCCCCTGTACCGCTGCCAGATAACGATTCCCTGAAAACCTTTAAGCTATATTATCTGGTTAATAACGAAGGAGATTTTCCTGGGTTAGTCCAACTTCTTTTCGTACCAAAGAGTGGTATGCATGACTTTGAATCCCAAGTCATGATAAAGATTCCTGGCAGGCTTGTTATTGCTGTCGACCGTTAACACTACTGTATGTATGCCTTTTTTCTCCAGGTAATCAAGGCCTGTTGCAAGGAGAGCTTTTCCCAGCTTCTTATGGCGGTACTTCGATTCCACACCGATCATGTGTATCCTTCCTCTTCCTTTTTCCCTACTCATTTGTGTCCAACAGTAACCGGCAGGCTCCTCCCCCCACAAAGCCAGGATAATATCGGCAGTAGACCCGCCACTAAAGTGAAGCCAATCAATTACATCTTCTACCGTGTGTGGATTGAAACCCCAGGAACCTCGAAATGCCTTATTCTGCAACCGGTTCAGTATTCCCTCTTCACCATCCTGCAGTGAGCCGAAATAAAAACCAACCGGTAAGTCTGTTACCTCTGCATGGCGTTCAACTATCTTTTTCTGTAATTCTAAATATTTGCGAACACAGCGGAAACCCAATCGACTTAAGAAAGACTTAGCCGCTACATTATCACACTTGATATTTACATGAACTCTGTTCAAACCCAGCCCTTGGGCACGTTTAAAGCCCTGGTTAAATAGACTTACACCGATTCCTTTTCTCCTGTAGGACGGATGAACGAAACAATAAAACACGATACGATTAATGCCGTCTTCCGGAACTATATATAAACAACCCATAATATTTCTATCTTTTTTAATGATAAATAGGTTTTTTTCAGGCGAGTTATTCCCATGTTCCAACCGAATCAGCAATTGCTGCGGTGAAAGACCGAAATATTCTTCTTCGCCTGCTGCTTCAGCTGTCGCAAACAAGTGCACATATCCCTGCCAGTCTGAAGCACAGTAGTTCCTTGTTTGATAGTACTTGTCTTTTGCTTGCATGAAGATTCTCCTTATCTTATAATTAATGCTATTACTTTTCCTTATAAGAGTCAAAATATTTCACTGCCAAAAAGGAGGAGCATTATGCTGAATGATAGGGCTCAGGTATTAGTGATTACCCCTCACCCGGACGATGCTGAATTTGGTGCTGCAGGCACAGTAGCCAGATGGGTAACCGAGGGAAAAACCGTAATCTATGTTGTATGTACCAATGGAGATAAAGGTACTGAGGATATTAACATGAATTCAAAGGATCTGTTAACCATTCGAAAACAGGAACAGATGGCAGCTGCCCGGATATTAGGTGTACAAGATGTTATTTTCCTGGATTACCCCGACCAGGGATTGGAGGATACGCCTGAATTCAGAAAAGAAATTGTGCGTTTAATTCGAAAATACCGTCCTGAAACCGTTATAACGGCTGATCCCTACCGTCGTTATATCTGGCACCGGGATCACCGGATTACCGGCCAGGTTGTTCTGGATGCTGTTTTCCCTTACGCCAGGGACCACCTGTCCTATCCTGACTTACTGCAACAAAACCTACAGCCTCATAAAGTCAGGGAGGTGTTATTATGGGCTTCCGAAGATCCAAATTTCCGCATAGATATCACTACCTATTTTGATGTAAAATTTTCCGCACTCCAATGTCACGAAAGCCAGGTGGGTGGAAGCAAGCTCCCCAAGGTAAAAGAATGGCTCAGGGATCGAGCTATCATGATGGCAGAAGGAGAGAATTTTGAGCTCGCTGAGGCTTTTCATCGTGTTGAAATAATATGATAAGAAGCTTATTTGAATATTTTATCAATCAGGAAAGAGCCATTTCACATCACCACACAGATTCTTGTCATGAGGCCTGGAGGCAAATAGTTTGTACTTCTCTCTTTCTTTTTTTAGAACTGTTCCTTCGCCGTGACCGGGAAATATTCTGGTGTCGTCAGGAAGAATCATTATCTTCTTTTCTATTGAATGGATAACCTGCCGGAAGGCTTCCGGTGAATTTGTTCTGCCCGGTCCTTCACCGAAAATAGTATCACCTGAAAGTAATGCTCTGTCAATTTTAAAACATACACTGCCCATGGTATGACCAGGTGTATGTAGAACCTCAATACTGACCTTGCCAAAATTGATGGTATCACCATCGCATAGCAATCGGTCAGCAGGTTTGGGCAAGAAAGCACGATCCAGGGGATGAACCGCCAGGGGAAAGTTTTTTGACTGGAGATCTAAAAGTGCACCAATATGATCAGGATGATTGTGAGTAAGAAGTATATAGCGACAATTTGTTTTGCCTAATGCCTCTTTTATCACTTCTGCCTGGGCAGGTGCATCGATTAAGACACTGTTACGTGTTCTAAGACAGGTTATAATATAGGCATTTGTATTAAAAGCCCCTAAGGTGAGTCTTTCAATTTTCAGTTCTTTACTTTCAAGCACACTGATGGATTTTGCCATGGAAAAGAATTCTCCTTCCTTACTTTTATATTGGCTGAAAATGTGGTTCTCTAAATAACCTGAAAATTTTCCTCAGTCCCTGTAAAACCAGAAAGTCTTTGTTAGGTGTTTTAATTCTAATCAAGGCTTCTGTATTATCCTTTGATGCCTGATAAGGTTATCCCCTTAATCAGATACTTTTGACCTATAATAAAAACGATAAAGGAAGGAATAATACCTATAACTGCAGCTGCCATAAGAAGACTCCAATTGGTACTGTACATACCCTGAAAAGAAGCAAGACCCAGCGTAAGGGTTTTCATCGCATCCTTACTGACTACAATAAGTGGCCACATCAGATTGTTCCATTGAAATACAAAGGTAAGTACCCCCAGGGTAACGAGGGCAGGGATGGACAAGGGCAAAATAACATGTAGATAGATAAAAAATCTGTTTGCACCGTCAATTTTGGCAGCATCTTCATATTCTTTGGGAATGGTCATGAAAAACTGTCTCAATAAAAATACCCCGAGAGCCGTGAAAACATTCGGCAGAATTAATCCAGCGTAAGTGTCCGTCCAACCCAAATACTTTATCAGGATAAAGTTCGGGATCATGGTTACTTGACTGGGAATCATCATGGTTCCCAGATAAAGCAAAAAAATAAGGTCACGTCCTGGAAAACTGAAACGCGTAAAAGCATAGGCAGCCAGGGAAGCAGTAATCAAGGTGAGGATGGTTACCATGCCCGAAACAATGATACTGTTTAACAGATACCGGCCAAAGGGAGTTGCTTCCCATACCTGAGAATAATTTTGCCATTGAAAAGATCGGGGAATCCATTTCGGAGGATATTCGAATACTTCCCCGGCAGACTTCACTGAAGTGGAAAGGGACCAGAAGAATGGAACCAGAATGAAAAATGTAACAATGCACATGAAGAAAAACAAAAATAAGGTTGTTCCAATACCTCTTTGTAAATTAAAAATATCGCCCGCTCCTCTTGAATTCTCAAGAAAAGGAGTCCGGGCAGCATCACCTTTTTCATCTCGTGCTTTCTTCATCATAGATCATACGCCCATTTTTTCTGATTTTTAAATTGTAAGATGGTAAGAATGAATATAATGGCAAATAAAATCCAGGCTGCTGAACATGCATAGGCCATCTGAAACCGTTGAAAGGCATAATGATAGATATAGTATACCATCGTTGTTGTCGCATTAGCCGGTCCGCCCCCGGTCAACACATAAACCTGATCAAAAACCTGAAAAGAACCAATCAGATTGATGACCACTACAAAAAATGTGGTCGGTGATAACAAGGGAAGGGTAATCCTCCAGAATTTTGTCCAACTGGATGCTCCATCGATTTCGCATGCTTCATACAATGTATCTGGAATTCCCTGTAATCCTGCCATGAATAAGACCGTAGAAAATCCGATATCTTTCCAGACACTGAAAACAATCAATGCCACCATTGACCAATGGGGATCGCTTAACCATTGAGGAAGGTTTGTGATACCTATTCGATAGAGAAAGTCATTCAATAATCCAAAATCAGCATTAAAAATCCATCTCCATATCATGGCAACTGCTACCGTAGTAGCTGCAACAGGCAAAAATACTGCTGTTCTGAAAAAGGAACGACCGGGTATTTTTTTTACCAGTATAAGAGCAAGAAATAGGCCAAAAACCACTCTGGCAGGCACTGTTCCCAGTACAAAGAACACGGTATTCTTTAAAACCTGGTAAAAGGGTTCACTCTGTAAAAGATTGAGGTAATTTTCCAACCCGACAAATTTTGCAGGTGTCAACATGTCCCAATCAAAAAAACTGATAACGAATGAAGCCAGGGTGGCACCGAAAACAAAAACGATAAATCCCAATAAGCTGGGGAGTAAAAAACACCAGGCACTCAAGGCTTCCCTTTTTTTCATGGTCATTTTCATGTTATCAATGTCACTCCTATCCCCTTTAATCCAATGCCTGCCGAAAATTTCTTTCTATTTTTCCGATTTCCTCAATCTAAAAATTACCAGCTGCCTGCTGCCCGAATTCTCTTGGTTGTTTCTTCACTCACATACTCCAGTACCTCAACAACGCTTTTCTGTCCTGTCCAGATATAATCCATTTCCCGTATCATATAATTGGAAAAAATATCATACCAATCGGGAATTTGCGGATCTTTAATTCCAAAAGAGGTTTCAGTGAAAAATATTCTTCTTTCATATTCACTGGGAAGATTATCAGCAAATGCATTGGCAGTCTCCGAAGTATTCATCGCTGGCACTGCATCTCCACTCCTGGCGAATATGGATTGACCTGCAGGACCACATAGAAACTGCATGAATTTCCAGGCTTCTTCCTTATGAGTAGACTGAGAGTACATAACGAAACCAGCGCCTCCGAGAGTATTGGCTCTTTTCACTCTATAAGGCAATGGGGCAATACCAAAATGCAGGTTTTCATTTGCCAAAAAAGAGGCAATTTGAGCAGCATTGCTGATCACCATGGCAACTCTTCCAGTCGTGAATAATTCTGAAGAGGAACCCAATTGAGCTAATCCTGCCGGGGATGGAACCACCTTATATTCTAACACCAGGTCACTCAGGAATTGAACAGCCTCAACCGCCTTCCTTTCATAAAGCAGACATTCATTCGGATTATCTAAATTGTCCACCAATCTGCCTCCATTCATATAAATCCACAGTTGCCACTTATTCCTCTCTAATACCAAGGCATAATGGGTTGTTCTTCCCCTCTCATCACGTCTGGTTAGTTTTATGGAAGCATCTAAAAGAGTATCCCAATCCCAGGAATAATCCGGGTAAGCTACTCCTGCTTCATCAAACAAGTCCTTATTATAGAAAAGAACGCTGGTATCATTATCTCTCGGGAAACCATAGATTTTTCCTTTGTAGGAAAATGTGCTCAGTAATTCCTGATTGTACGCTTCCACCGGGAAGTCAGAATCATGAATCAATTCTGAAAGATCCTGAAGAACATCTTTGGCAGCCCAACTGGGAATGGTATGCAAAAACATGACGTCCGGAGCATCATTAGCCGCCATCATCGTTTGAATTTTGTCAAAATAGCTGGACCATGGTGCACTGATAAGCTCTACTTTAATATCAGGATTTGCCTCCTCAAATTTATCAATAATTTCTTGATAGGGAGGTAACTCTGCAGGAGTGCCCCAAACAGAAAAACGAATGTTTGTTGCTCCCAATGATACAGAACTCATTTGTAAGATACCTATCCCAAATATTGTCAAAAAAATGATTAAAAAAATCGGCTTTTTCATTAATATTGTTCTC
>CAYSSG010000045.1:0-7312 GCA_964433635.1 uncultured Atribacterota bacterium
GCACTACAAAAGGGTGGTGTTGATGCCGTAATGTTCTCGAATGAGTTCAGTATGCCTTACCAGACACATGTTGAGACGGTTACGGTAGCCTCAATGGCCAGGGTCATTGGAGAATTATTATCCGAAATCAAGATACCATTCGGCGTAAATGTACTATGGGATCCGATTGCCTCCCTTGATTTAGCGGTAGCAACGGGAGCACGATTTGTTCGAGAAATATTTACCGGGGTGTATGCCAGTGATTTTGGGTTGTGGAATACCGATTGCGGATCAGTCGTACGTCACCAATATGCCATAGGTGGCGAGAATATAAAACTGTTATTCAACATTGTACCCGAAGGAGCAAGTTATTTAGCAGCTCGCAATATCATCGATATTGCCAGGTCAACAGTTTTTAACACAAAGCCGGATGCATTGTGCGTATCGGGACTCACTGCGGGGGCACAGGTTAATGTTCAAATTTTAAAGCAGACCAAAGATACTGTTCCCGACACAGCGGTTTTTGCAAATACCGGAGTACGGTTAGAAAATTTGGAAGAGCAGCTTCATATTGCAGATGGTGCAGTCGTTGGTACTTTCTTTAAACACCAGGGAGTGTTTGAAAATCATGTCGATGAAAACAGGGTGAGGGAATTTATGAAAAAGGTCAAAAGCATCAGAACATAACTACTGTCTCTTTCAGAGCATAGTATTCTTAACATTCGGGGGATCGCTATATTTTCTCCCATAAAATTTCAAGAAGCAATAAGATCAATTCAAAAATTGTCATTACCGGATCAACATTTTCTGATCCGAACTTAATTCTTTAATGACTTTAGAATGTATTCAAAATATTTTATAAAAGTCATAAGATGATGTGCAAGGTAGACAATAGAAGTTTTGTTAAAATCTGGAGGTAGATTGATGAAAAAGAAGGTATCCGGAATAACGATTGAGTGTATCATGGGAAATATCGCTTCCCAGGATGATATGACAGCAGTAGTGAATGCTGCCAATGCACAGTTGCGTACCGGAGGAGGGGTAGCCGGGGCAATTCATAGAGCTGCCGGACCAGGATTGGAAGAGGAATGCAGACCACTGGCACCTATTAAGCCTGGCAAAGCAGTCATTACCGGTGCTCATCATTTACCGAACCGTTATGTTATTCATTGTCTTGGGCCTGTTTACGGTGTCGATAAACCGGAGAATATACTGCTGGCAGATTGTTACCGAAATGCCCTGCAGCTGGCAGAGAAAAATAATGTTGACTCCATCGCTTTTCCGGCAATTTCTACTGGCGCGTTCGGGTATCCCGTCACAGAGGCTACTGAAACAGCATTTTGTACTATAAAGGAAATGATTTCCCAATTAAAAAATGTTAAACACATCCGTTTTGTCTTGCATGACCAGAGCGCACTAGCTGTTCATGAACATTTTCTGGGCAAACGAATATAAAAAATATTTCTTGTGTTTTTGCTTTCCTTGCCCTACACTGTATAAGAATATTTTAAGAATTATGGATAAAAACATGAACCAGAGAGCAAATTCAGATAAGCATGCTCAGCAAGATAAGAAAGGTAACAATCGAAAAACAGCCCTTGGTCCAGTTGTTGATCTGGAAGAGCATGTAAGCCCTGACTGGTGGAGACGCATCTTTAACTATTTATATTTAAAAACCGATGGTGATGTGGTAGATGATCTAAGTATAACCCGTTGGGAAGTTGATTTATTTCAGAATATTTTAAAGATTTCTCCGGAAGATAAGATTCTTGATTTATGCTGTGGACAGGGCAGGCATTCTCTGGAATTAGGCAGGAGAAATTTTAAAAATATTGAAGGACTTGATCGCTCTCATTATCTTATTCAAAGAGCCAAATCACAAGCCAGAAAAGAAGGAATGAACATCAAATTCAGGGAGGGAGATGCCCGAAAAATTCCCTCCTCTGCTGATACCTATGATGGGGTGACAATTTTAGGCAACAGTTTTGGTTATTTTGATTCGATCCAGGATGACCTTCGGGTATTAAAAGAAATATTTAGAGTATTGAAACCAAGGGGAAAGCTTTTAATTGAAGTTTCTGACGGAGAATATTTACGGAAGACATTTCAAAGCAGGTCGTGGGAATGGATAGACAAGAAGCATTTTGTGTGCCGGGAACGTTCTCTGTCCCTGGATAAACAACGGCTTATCTCTCGAGAAATTATCAATCATACGGAAAAAGGATTAATAACGGACCAGTTCTATGCCGAAAGGCTTTATTCCAAGAAAAGTCTTACCGATCTCCTAAAAGCTGCTGGCTTTTCGGATATTACTTTTCATGGCCAAATTTCTCCTCATTCAAAAAGGAATCAAGATTTAGGGATGATGGAAAGATGCCTGATTGTCACTGCCATTGCCAAGAAAGAATGGACTCCTTTTAAAAAGAAAGCCAAAAAAAAGCTTAAAGATGTCATTGTAATTTTAGGTGACCCTCAAAAACCTGATCATCTGAAACCTTCCACTGTTTTTGATGAAGATGATTTTTATACCATCGATGTATTAAAATCAGGATTAAGAGAGTTAAAAGAATTTGATTTTACTTACCTTAATAATCATTCTCATTTGATTAAAGATTTATTAAAAATAAAAGATAAATCCGATTTTGTTTTTAATCTATGTGATGAAGGTTTTGATAATAATCCCCAGAAAGAGCTACATATTCCTTCTTTGCTGGAAATACTAGGTATTCCCTACAGCGGATCAGGACCGCAATGCCTGGCTTACTGCTATGATAAGTCATTGGTCCGGGGTATTGCCAGGGAAATGGACATACCGGTACCGGAAGCTTTCTTCATAAAACCCGAAGATGCTACATTTGAGCTATCCTTCAGTTTCCCGGTCATTGTCAAACCAAACTTTGGGGATGCCAGTTTCGGGATTACCGAAAAGAGTGTCGTCGTTAATTTCGAAGAATTAGTTGATGCTATTTCAGAGATCAGAGATAAATTTGGTTATGACAAACCAATCCTGGTGGAAGAATTCCTTACCGGAAAGGACCTGAGTGTGGGATTGATTGGAAATCCTCCCGAATCCTATACTGTCTTACCGGTTATTATGGCTGATTATACCGGATTACCGGAGAATTTACCGCAGATATGCGGTTATGAATCCAAGTGGTTGCCGGATACACCTTACTGGAATATCAAGTCTATCCCGGCTAATCTTTCAGAAGATACCGAAAAGTATATTATTGCATGTTGCTTGAAGCTTTCAGAGAGATTGGAATGTAGAGATTATTGCCGGTTTGACTGGAGATTGGATAGCAATCAACAGCCAAAGCTCCTGGAAGTCAATCCCAATCCGGGATGGTGTTGGGACGGTCATCTGGTCAAGATGACAGAACTGGCAGGAATTTCCTATAGCAAAACACTGGAAATGTTATTACTGGCGACGGAACAACGCCTGGCACGAAATAAACAATAAACCGTTAGACGATTCAATTCACCTTCTAGATTGAAAGTACCACACCTGAAAAGGTATGGTCGATTTTTGTTGTTTATTCTCTATTCATCATCTTCTTGATTTCATCAGGAGTTAAAACATTCGGAATTTTTCCCATTAATCTTTGCATCACTGCAATATACGCACAGGTTTCCAGAATTTCCAGGCGAGCAAAGGCAATTTTCATCGTATCACCACACGTTGTTACGCCGTGATTTTCCAGCATGAATACATTACAGCCATTTTGTGCATCATTTACAAAACTTTTTGCAAACGCTTCTGTGCCGGGCTCTCTATAGGACAGATAGGCAATATCTCCCAGCATGGCAATTGTTTCAGGCAAGATATGCGTATCAATTCGGATCTTATTAATAACACAAAGCAAGCTATATCTGGGATGGGCATGAAAAATACTCCTGATATCTTTTCTGGACTGATAAAGGCTTAAGTGCATTTTGATTTCCGAAGAAGGCTGATGTATACCGCTTAATTGAAATCCTTCCATATCAACGACAATAATATCCTCAACAGTAAAGAAATGTTTTAAAAACATGGCGGGAGTTAAATAAACTTTATCATTTATTCGGATACTCATGTTTCCACCAGTGGCTTCTGTAAGTCTCCGATCCCAGGTCAAGCGGACATAACTGGCAAATTGATGTAATTCTTCCTGGTATTCCAATAAAATCTCCTCCAAATTATAGCCATCATTCATATTTGATTTTAATATTCTGTTATTATATCATTTGGATAAATAAAGCTCAAAAAATATGAGATAAAAGGTTATTGCCATACTGGCTAATGTGGAAATTATTCTGCCTGAATGGCACCAGTGGAAGCCAGAATGAACTACTCTGCCAACTGACTGCCGAAGCCGGCGACTTACCGGGTTATGCTGGTCCGGTAGAGGCAATCGCTCTAGGCGATTTACTGGTACGATCCATGTTTCAGGGTTTTATTCCTTTAATTCAGGAAGGGAGAAGAATGATTAAACAATGATATTGTATAAAAAAATATCAGCCTTCAGAATCAACCTGAAAGGAGATAATCCATGAAAGCGATGCAGATTACTGGGCCCAGGATGGTCAGAGAGATTGTATTATCCGAGCTGGCGGTCTTACCTGATGAAGTGAAAATTGCGGTTAAGTATCTGGGTCTTTGCGGAAGCGATCTTAAAACCTATTTAGGACAAAATCCTATGGTAAGCTATCCCAGAATTCCTGGTCACGAGATAGCAGGAATCATTGTAGAGAGCGGGGAACTGGTTCCCCGGGAATACAGTACCGGTCTGACAGTAACTGTTTCCCCTTACAGTTCATGTGGCAAGTGTTCTGCCTGTCGCAAGGGAAGGATAAATTGCTGTGAATATAACCAGACCATGGGCGTACAGCGTGACGGAGCGGCAAAAGAATTTATTACAGTTCCCTATCAGAAAGTATTTATTGTGGAGCATTTATCCATGGAGCAGATTGCCTGTCTTGAACCTTTGAGTATTGGCTATCATGCGGTGAACCGTGCCAAAATAAGGAAAGGGGAGTTTGTGCTTATCTTTGGGTGCGGCATGGTCGGTATTGGAGCCATATTGGCTGCCCATGCTAAGGGTGCATATGTGATTGCAGTTGATATTGAAGACCGGAGATTAAACAGAGCAAAAAAAATAGGTGCAGATGAAATCATCAATTCTGTAAAAACAGATTTATTTAAGACAGTAAAAAAAATGACCCATTCGTATGGACCTGATGCGATCATTGAAGCCGTTGGTCATCCCGAAACTTACCGGCAGGCTATTCAGTTGGTGGGTTTTGCCGGCAGAGTAGTGTATGTTGGTTACAGTAGAGAGCCGGTAACGTATGATACCAAATTCTTTGTCAGTAAAGAACTGGACATCAGAGGATCAAGAAATGCCATGGATGAAGAGATCAAGGAGGTCACAAATATGGTTTTAAAATCAAAAATTGACTTTGAGGAAATCATCACGCATTATTATCCTATGAATGAGATGGAAAAAGCTTTGCAATACTGGTCATCCTATCCAGAAAATGTGATTAAAATTCTCATGTATCAATAATGCATTGAACTATTCATCCAATAGAAATGATTTAGTGGATAGTTAATAATCCCTCAAGGTTATACAGTAGAATTGCCAGATGACGTAAATAGGATTTTAAGAAAACTATTGATCCGACCTGGCCAACAACCTGGTTTGCCCCCAGGTTGACAGGAAAAGGTGCATTCAGAGATGTTTATTCGGTTATGAATTTTTGGGGAGCCAATCATGGCGCAATCAGTTATGGTCATATCGGGAAGGACTTAATTACACTTGCCTCTCTACTAAGAATTCCGGTAGTCATGCATAATGTGCCCGAAGAAGGAATTTTTAGACCCAAAGCATGGAGCGCCTTTGGTACTGAAGATTCAGAAAGTGCAGATTTTAGAGCCTGTCGGAATTTCGGACCATTATATAAATAGTATTGTATCTTGCGTATCGTATATTGCGTTGAAGATACCGTGAGAGTCATTGAATGCGAAAAGCTTTTCAGGTACTTATTATCAGTTTTCAGACTAAATACTTACCAGAATATATTTAAAATCAGTCTCAGGTTGTGAATAACGATTCAAACCAATGCAGTGATAAGTAATCGGGATAAGTAAAGAAAAAATTCAGCAATGATGAATGCAATGATACAGGGATGGAATAGGAAATCATAATGGAAATAGAAGGTAAAACAGGAGTATCTTGATGAAAACTAAAGCAGTCCGAATTTATGGAAAGAACGATTTACGGTTGGAAGAGTTTGAATTGCCTCCGATGCAGAATGATGAAATTCTGGCCCATGTTATCTCTGACAGTTTATGTTTATCCTCCTATAAGGCTACTGTTCAGGGGGAGGATCACAAGCGAGTTCCCAACAATCTAAATCGCCATCCCGTGATTATCGGGCACGAATTTTGTGGTGAAATTGTTCAGGTCGGAGAAAAATGGCAGGATGAATTCCATCCCGGTGAGAAATTTGCTATTCAACCTGCTTTGAATTATCAGGGCACAATGGATGCTCCCGGCTATTCTTTTCCTTATATCGGCGGCGATGCCACCTATATTCTCATTCCCAATCAGGTGATGGAAATGAATTGTCTGTTGCATTATGAGGGGGAAGCCTTTTACGGTGGTTCTCTGGCAGAGCCCATGTCCTGTATCATCGGCGCATTTCATACCAGTTATCATACGGTTCCCGGGCAGTACATTCATCATTTGGGAATCAAGGAATGTGGGAATATGATGATTATGGGTGGGGCAGGACCGATGGGCTTTGGCATGATTGATTATGCATTGCATCGTAAATACAAACCGGGCTTGCTGGTTGTTACAGATGTTGACGATCTGCGATTGGCAAGGGCAGCACAGATCTTCCCTGTAAAGGAAGCTGAGCAGATTGGTGTTCGGCTCATCTACCTGAATCCGCAACAGGAAAAAAACATTCATGAATTGTTGGTTTCGCTGACGGTCGAAAAGGGGTATGATGATATCTTTATCATGGCTCCGGTCAGGGATCTGGTGGAATCAGGAGACGCCTTGCTGGCAAGGGACGGATGTCTGAATTTCTTTGCCGGACCAACCAATGCTGAATTTTCTGCCTCAGTTAATTTTTATAATATTCATTATCTGTCCACCCATATGGTGGGAGGCAGCGGAGGCAATACGGATGATATGATTGAATCATTGGGAATGATGGAAACAAATCAGATTAATCCGGCAACCATGATAACCCATATCGGGGGGTTGGATTGCGTCGTTAATACCACGCTCAATTTACCAAAGATCCCCGGTGGAAAGAAATTAATTTACACCAATAT
>CAYSSG010000045.1:7412-14066 GCA_964433635.1 uncultured Atribacterota bacterium
TGAATCTCCGTCAGGGGTTCTATCAAAAAGAATGGATTAAACATTCCCTGAAAATAAGTACCATAGTCAAATTGAATAATGAAGAAGCTATTATCCTTTCGAATCTTTTGTTGGGCAAGATGCTGAACAGGGAAGATCTGTGTCGCATGTTATTTATAGAATACAGCTTGAAAATTATCTGTATCACCCTGGGAGAGCAGGGATCAATGATCTATGATGGTCAACAACCATTTTTTGTTCCTGGAGTCAAGGTAAAGGTTGTTGATACAGTGGGAGCAGGGGATAGTTACAGTGCTGCATTTTTATATGCCTTTTTATCAGGGGCAAGTCCTGAAGAATCAGGAATTTTTGCCAGTCAATTGGGGGCATTCGTAGCCAGTCAAGCCGGAGCAGTACCGGAATACTCAACTGTGCTAAGAGAAAAAATCGGGGATTTTCAAAATCGGCTGAAAAATAATAAGAATAGCCGTACATCTTCTGAGGATTAACTGACTGTTATGGGAATAAAGGAGAAATAGATCAGGCATGGATATTGCTGTTTGTGGTCATATCTGTCTTGATATCATCCCCCGCTGGTCAGGTAGTGGAATTGAAATGTTGCTGCCAGGTCATGTTCTGGAAATGGCAGGTGTGGATGTTAGCACTGGCGGCTCTGTTGCCAACACCGGCTTAGCCTTATTTCAGCTGGGAGTTCAGCCAGCACTTGTGGGTAAGATTGGCACCGATGACTTTGGAAAAATCATTCTGGAAATCCTGAAAAAAAAGAGTCATGAATTAACGAAAAACATGATTATCCATAACCAAGATTCCACCTCTTATACCATCGTTTTAAACCCACCGGATACTGACCGTATTTTCCTGCATTATCCCGGAAGCAATGATACATTTCAGGCAGATGAAATACCTTATGCCGATTTAGAACAAGCCCATCTATTTCATTTCGGGTATCCTCCTTTAATGAAGCAGTTTTATCAGAATCATGGCCAGGAACTTATACGGATGTTGAAAAGAATTCGTAAAATGGGTCTCATAACCAGTTTGGATATGGCGATGCCTGATCCAGAGGCACCTTCCGGTAAAATCGACTGGCGAAGATTAATAAAAAATGTATTACCTTATGTTGATATTTTTGCTCCCAGCATCGATGAACTTCTCTATATGTGGAATCGAGAGGATTACGACCAATGGAGTGATGGCAAAAAAGATTTAACGCTCGGTTGGCTGACCCAGTTGAGTGAGGAACTTCTTAAATGCGGTACCAATATAGTCATGATCAAATTGGGGGATAAGGGTTTATTTTTAAAGACCAGTCAATTAGATAATCTTTTCTCTCTATTTCCCATTAATCAGGAACAATGGTCTGGGCGAACACTATTCTCTTCCTGTTTCGAAACCAAAGTCGTTGGAACAACGGGAACGGGGGATGCGACGATTGCAGGATTCCTTTCTCAAATTCTTCAGAGAGGGAAACCGGAAGAAGCGATGAATATCGCCACAGCGACCGGTGCTTATTGTGTTGAAGCACGGGATGCGACCAGTGGGATAAATTCAATACATGCCATAAGAAAACGGATTCAAAGAGGATGGGCCAAACAAGCCTCCGTATTATCAACAAAAGGATGGAAATGGTCTTCAGAACATCAGTTATGGGAACAAATGAAACATTGAGGACCTTTTATGATTTGTTAACGAATAAAAAGGAAAGGATTTTAGAGATGAATAAACAGCTGGGGAAAATCAAAGAAAAAGCATGCAATTATTATAAGAAAGCAGGCATTGTTTTAACAGATTCAGAAATTGCTGAGATGGAAATTGCAGATTTGGGCCTGGATGACTTTGAAAGAACCGGTATAGTACTGGTCGTATATGTTAATAATGACCGGTACTGCGCCAAGGAAATGGTTTTATTTCCCCATCAGACTTGTCCAGAGCATCGGCATCCTGATCATGATGGTGAAAAAGGAAAACAGGAAACTTTTCGCTGCCGTTATGGTACCGTGTATCTCTATGTAGAGGGAGAGAAAACTTTAGAGTCAGCAGCAACTCCTCCCCAGGGTGATGAAGCTTATTATACCGTCTTTCATGAGATTGTACTAAAACCGGGACAGCAGCATACCATCAGCAAAAATACGCTTCACTGGTTTCAAGCAGGCAAGGAGGGTGCGGTTATTTCGGAATTTTCCTCTCCCAGTGATGATGCCAGCGATGTATTTACCGATCCCAGGATAAAAAGGGTTTGAAACGATCTGAAGAGGTGATCAGATGGAACAGAATCATCTGATATTCGGCAATAAGAGCATTAAATTTTTCTCCCTGTTATCATTCCACTGATATTGTTGTGTAAGGATGTAGAGAAATAATCTAAAATAATCTATAATAATAAATAAAAGCAGCATTAAATCAGTGCTGGGATGATTGCTGAAAAAGGAAAGTCAAACAGGGAAAGACGAAAAAGGAGGTGAATTAGTAAAGAATTTTATAACTGTATTTCTCTCTATATCTAAATGTACTAAAAGTTTGATATGATAAATGAAGGAGGAAAAGATAATGAAAAAGCTTACTTTTTATTCATTGATTGTATGTTTACTTGTCTTATGCATGACGATGACCAGTGCTGCACAGCTGAGATTTGCTTTTATGCCCGGGATTGCTGACCCCTTTTATTTCACCATGGAAAAAGGGGCTAAGGCAAAAGCTGAAGAATTGGGTGTGGAATTACTGATTGGAGAATATCCCAAAGCCTGGGGTCCGGAATACCAGGTTCCTATCTTGAAAGCCCTGGTAGCTAGAGGAGATATTGACCTGCTCTTTACTGCACCTACCTCTACAGAGGCATTAATCCCGGTCTTGAAAGAAATTCACGACAGTGGTATTCCCGTGATTACGGTTGATACCTATCTGGGAGACGGTGATTATTCCAAATCCAGCGATTATGATTTTCCACTCTCCTATATCGGGACAGATAATTTCCTGGGAGGCCAGGTTGTTGCCGGACAATTAGCCATTATGCTGGGTGGCAAGGGAAAGGTATTCTTAGAGAATACCAATCCGGATACTTCCAGTGTGATGAACCGGGAACTTGGATTCAGGGCAGGAATTAAGATATTCCCGGAAATGGAACTGGTCGGTGTGGAGTACTGTCTGGATGTTCAGGAAACGGCAGCTGCTCAGGTCAGTGCAGCATTACAGAAACACCCTGACCTGGCAGGCGTGTTCGGCGTCAATGTTTTCAGTGCCCAGGGTGCCTATCAGGCTGTGGTGAGTGCCGGTTTGGAAGGGGCTGTAAAAATTGCTACCTGGGATGCTACCGAAACGCTCATAGAGGCATTAAAAAGAGGTGAAATTGATCTGATACTAGCCCAAATGCCTGCCCAGATGGGAGCCCTTTGCGTGGAATGGGGTGTAAAGCATCTGAATGAAGGCGCAGAATTACCCAAGAAGGTCATACCCGGATTCTTTGTATTTACCCAGGAGAATGTCAATGATCCGGAAGCCCAGCAATATATCTATAAATAATGAGACTACTTAAGGATATTTGCCGGTAAAAATAGAACACAAAAAGCGACAGAGGATGATAAATTCTCTGTCGCTTTGGTGAAAGGATTTTTCATATTCCATGGATGATGTTAAGTCATCTCAGCGGGTGACTGTAAACACAATTAAAGGGGATAAAAACAATCCCTTGCTGCATTTTATAGGTCGCCATTGGTCCTTGCTTTTTCTCATTTTCTTATTATTTTTATTCAGCCTGCTGGGAGAAAATTTTCTCAGTGTTAATAATTTTAACAGTATTCTGTTGGGGTGCAGCTCACTTTTACTATTAGCTGCAGGAGAAACCTTTGTCATTATCAGTGGGGGTATCGATCTGTCCATTGGCTTTGTGATGGGTTTTGTTTGTGTCAGCACAGCGATCATTATGCGTGATATGAACGCTGCGGGCTATGCACCTTTTATCAGTATGGCTGCCGGTTCTCTGGCAGGATTGCTGCTTGGCTTGATACCGGGATTTGTCAATGGTCTTTTAGTTGCCCGTTTACGTGTGCCACCCTTTATTGCCACACTGGGCATGTGGGGCATAGCTAACGGTCTGGCCTGGCGTCTTTGCGAGGGATTTCCAATTGGTTTTTTACCCTTACAGGTCAGGGAATTTGGCAATTCATTTTTAGCATATTTTTCTCAAAAAGAGGGATTTTCTATATTTGTTAAGCCCGAATTAACTGAACGGGCGGACATATTAAGCCTGATTAAAATCATACCTGTACCGATTTTGATCATTTTCTTCATTCTGGTCTTATTTGCTTTTATTCTTTCCCGTACACGGTTCGGCCAGCATACCTATGCCATCGGTGATGAAGTGAATGCTGCGATAAGAGCCGGTATCAATGTGCCCGGGCATCTAATTAAGATATATGTGATATCATCTTTCCTGTCTTCCTGTGCCGGTGTTCTGCTGGTCTATAAATTATTCATGGGTGTACATACCCAGTATACTTCCAGTTATGAATTATTTGCGGTCGCCGCAGTCATTATCGGAGGTGCCAGTCTGACAGGAGGAAGGGGAAATCTCTGGGGAACTGTAGTAGGAGTGCTGTTAATAGAAATACTGAATAATGGATTAATGATGATGGGATTACCTATCTTCTATCGTTACATCGCCATTGGCATTATTTTAATTGTAGCGGTTTTAATAGACCAATTTTTTCCGGAGTTGGTGTATAGAGAATGATGAGACAGGATCAATTAAAAGAAACCGGGATGATACTATTGAGAAGATGGACCTTGATTTTTCTCACAATGGAGGTCATTTATTTCAGCCTGGTGGGAACCAATTATTTCAGCCTGAAGAATATCCAGGAAATATTTATGTCCTCGATTACTGTTCTTCTGCTTGCTACCGGACAGACTTTCGTTATCATTACCGGCGGAATCGATCTGTCCGTAGGATTCATGGTGGGTTTCAGCTCCGTCATTTCAGCAAAGGTGATGGTTGAATTATGGGGAGCTGGTTTTTCGCAGGAATGGGCGATTACCATTGGAATCCTCAGTGCTTTACTGATAGGACTCATTCCCGGCTTCATCAACGGATTTTTGGTGGCCAGATTAAGGGTTCCACCCTTTATTGCTACTTTTGGGATGTATGGTATTGCTTATGGCGTGGCAGAGATTATCTGTGAAAATATTCCTATTCATAATCTACCTACGAAATTAGGCTCTATCGGACATGGGTATCTTTTTTACTGGTTACCTCAAAAAGTTTTCAGCTTCTTGATTAAGCCGGAAAACTTGAGCCGCCAGGAATTGACAGAGCTTATTTATATTATTCCCAATGTTGTGGTGATTACTTTTATTTTTATTGGAGTATTTGCTTTTATTCTGGCAAAGACAAAATTTGGCCACCATACTTATGCCATTGGTGGAAATATCCATTCCGCCGAACGAGCTGGAGTTAATGTGAAGGCACATTTGATAAAAGTCTATATGATCGCCTCTTTCTTTGCTTCCCTGGCAGGTGTGATGTATGTTTTAAGATATATCACCGGTCGGGCTCCTGCAGGAAGTGCCCGACTTCTAGATGCAGTAGTAGCTGTGGTTATCGGGGGTGCCAGTCTCTACGGAGGAAAAGGGACCATCATGGGAACTGTCATTGGTGCTTTGATTATTGGAGCTTTAGAGGTGGGATTAGTCAATTTAAGTATACCGACCTATAACCTGCATATTGCCGTTGGTTGCATTTTAATCTTTGCTGTATTGATTGATCAAATTTCTCCTGAATTTGTATATAAGGATAAGGAAGTTGAATAAGGAGGTTATCATGGAGCCCTTATTGGAAGTCAGAGGTATCACCAAGCGTTTTGGCGGCTTAGTCGCTGTTAATCGCGTTAATATGAAGGTATTTCCCGGAGAGGTGGTAGGGATTTTAGGAGATAACGGTGCCGGCAAGTCAACTCTGATTAAGGTCATTTCAGGTGTCTATCATGCTGATACAGGTGAGATTTATTTTGATAATCAACGGGTGAAAATCAATAATCCCATGGAAGCTCTCCGAATCGGCATAGAAACCATTTATCAGGATTTAGCCCTGGCTGAGAATCTGAACGTTTATTCAAATATTTTTTTAGGTCGGGAGAAACTGAAGAAATTTTTAGGCCTCATTGACGTACTGGATCATGATTATATGTTGCGTGAAGCGAAGAAAGTATTGAATCGACTGGATATCGAAATTCCCTCCCTGAAGAATAAAATTGTCAACCTCTCCGGAGGACAGCGGCAGGCAGTTGCCATTTCCAGATCCATCTACTGGGATGCCAAATTATTGATTATGGATGAACCGACAGCTGCATTGGGCGTTGTTGAACAGGAAAAGGTATTGAATCTGGTAAGAACTTTAAGTTCCCAGGGTGTTTCAGTCATTGTCATCAGCCACCAGATGAGGGATGTGTTTTCAGTTGCATCCCGACTTATAGTGATGCGGCGAGGAAAAAAGATCGCTGAACGGTTTACCAAAAAAACAACCCACGAGGAAATTGTAGGACTTATTGTCGGTTCTGTAGAGGCAGATGTTGAACACAAGGCTGAAGAATCAACAGCTTAGAGGTTTTACATCATTTAAAAGCTATATTTTTTTATCTAATCAAAAAATTTTAAATTTTCTCT
>CAYSSG010000046.1:0-13985 GCA_964433635.1 uncultured Atribacterota bacterium
TGATATGAAAGCCGGTGATCTGGGTGCCGCCGGGAGAGCCGTTACAGGTGATGGCGGAAGAGCCGGGGAGTCCTTCAATATGGGTCACTGTTGGTCCGTTGACGCTTTGTAAGATGATCACCCTCCCTACAGGGAAGGTCAGACTTTCCGAGTAAAGGCCGTCAGAGACCTGAATGGTATCCCCGCTATTAGCGGCATTTAAGGCTGCCTGGATGGTGTCATAGCCGGTGCCCTGGGTGATGTTCTGTATGGGTTGGACTGGAGGCGGAGTTACCTGGAAGGTGATGACAAAGTCCTGGCTTTCTGTATATTCTCCATCGGTGACCTCCACCGTTACCGAGGTGCTCGCCTCCTGGGTGGGTGTCCAGTTGATTAGACCGCTGGACGGATCGATGGTCATATCGGCAGGTGCGATAGACAGGGTATAGGTGAGGAGATCATCATCCGGGTCTATGGCATTGACATCATAGCTGTAGAGTACATTGATGGTGGCAGTGATGACGGGATTGGAGGTAAAGAATGGAGGGTAGTTGGTATCAGGGGGCGTGCCGTCACAGCCCCAGAGGAAGAACAGAAAAAGTAAGAACAGCAGGAAATTGCGTCTACCGGATATGGTCAACATAGAGACCTCCTTCGTTAATCCACCATAGGCTGGTGTGAGTAATAGCAAAGAATCCTAAGCCATAAAAAAAAGACAGGGCAAGATAGACTATCTCACTCTGTCTTTTGAACCTGAAAGATTCTTCCGGAGGGATTAGGAAAAATACGCTGAGCCAATCCTGGTAGACCTGCCTAAGGCCTGGGGAATTGCCTCTTCGGTGCTTTTCTAGCCAAAAGCTCTCCAGAGTCCTGTCGGATAACAGTCTCTTGTGCCTGAAAGTTTCGATACCGTCTTGGGGTATCTTTCCTCTTGGGCGCTCTCTCATGGGAAGAGAAAGACTCTCCTGTTATCTTCCTACAGGTTACCAAATTCAGTTGTCACAGTACAGGATGATGAAACACCATGACAAACAGATAAGGGTTTATTATTCCATAGTATAAATCCTGGATCATCAAATGTCCATCTTTTTTTACAGAAGATGAAACGGAAAGCCTTTCATTTGGCTCCCCTAATAACTTCCAGTTGGAACCAAATTGTAGATGAATCACAGTATGTTGACAAATCAAGATTCGTAATTCAGGCAATCTTTCAACGGCATACAGTATAAATATCGTTAAAATTGGCGAAATTCGAACCAAAAAAACGATCAGGTTTGCCCTGATCAGGTACGTTGCTGCAGATGGTATTATACCATTCATAAACAAAAGTATTAGAAGCCCCGATTTCAACCAAAAAAGGATCTACGCTGTCATCATCTAAATACATCCCGCCGCCAGCCTCATCTTCAGAAGTATTTGCCCGGTTTTCACGAATGGTGTTAGATTGTATGGTCACTTCATTACTGCCACTGATGCTTCTGATATAGATTCCGCCGCCCTTTAGACCGGTACCATTTGCGCTGATGAGACTGTCACGGATTGCTACTGAACTGCTTTCTATATACATTCCACCACCATAACTATTGGCAGCATTGTCCCGGATGGTACTATCATTGATGCTTAGACCACTGTCACTCATATAAATCCCGCCGCCACTCACAACTGCCTCATTATCACGAATAATGCAATCTTTAATTTTACCGTAGCCGTTTATGATATGAATCCCGCCGCCATAATCATCCCTTCCGTATTGGATGGTAAGCCCTTCCAGCCATCCATGACCGCCATTGATCGTTACTACCGAGTCAAGTCCTCTTCCATCGATGATGAAATCGGCAGGGTCGTCACCGTCAGCTGCTACTGCGATATAGAAATCATCCCTGAAAACGATGTTTTCATAGTAGATTCCCGGTAATACTTTGATGATGACCGCACCTATTCTGGGATCCAAAACTGCATCATCGATGGCTGCCTGGATGGTGGGGTAGTACACTTCGGTATAATAGTTCCATACCGGAAGCTTCATGGTAACGGTGACTGTCTCAGTGACTGAGCCGGCGCTGTTGATGGCAGTAAGGATATAATCGGTATCTTCATCAGGGGAGACAGTTGTTGAATCGGATAAGGCGACTGCTTCACCCCCTGCACTGGAGAGGCTGCTGTGCTCCAAAGATACAGTGGTGGCACCGGTAGTCACCCAGGTTAGGGTAATACTGTCTCCTTCAGTGATACTTGTGGCGCTGGCAGTAAAAGATTCAATGGTCGGAAAACCGGTCGTATCTTCTGTAACGGTGATGGTGATACTGCTCGAGTCAGAGCCGCTACTGCTAGTTGCAGTAATCGTGTAGGTGGTTGTTTCAGACGGGGAGACAGTTTTTGAACCGGTTGGATCGACAGTCCCGGTGCTCCCGCTTGATTCGGACTCCTGCCCCAAATAAACCGTGGTGGCACCGGTGGTCACCCAGTTTAAAGTCACACTTTCTCCTTCGGTGATGCTGGTAGAGCCGGCAGTAAAGGAGTTGATTACAGGACCCGATGGAGTTACCCCATCACATCCAAATAAAAAACTTAAGATGATAATAATGAAAAAGGCTGTAAATAACTTCATATTTTTGGGGAATATTCCTTTCACTTCAGATACCTCTTTTCTAACTGGATGGATCATTCAAAAGAAATAAATGACTACTTTCTCCCCAGGCAGGCACAATGGTCATATTATTGTAAGGGAAGGATTGTTGTATAGTACAGGGAATGCAGGTTGATATCATTATACAGCGACCCTGTTGGGTTGACAATCATCAAATTTATTCCTGGTGATCAATAGTGTGAAAAACCATAGGCAGAACCTCCGTGAAGCAGGTTCTGCCTATGGAACGATCGAAAATTTCAGATTGATATTTAAAGATAAATTAGCTTGAAATAAGATTTAAATCAGGTCCTTCCCCATTATTCTTTTCAGACAGGCAAGCCCTTTCCCATCTGCTTAATTATGGAATTGACGGCCGTCTGGGCAATCTTACCCTTGGCTAGCTGTTTGGCCTGAGATAAGCGGTCATAGGCAGTTCTAAGATGCTGAATCTTGTCTTTTTTGGCTTCGTAAGTACAGTAGCCCAGGACCTGATATTTCATCCCTTCATGACTGCCCTCAAAGAGATGCTCGGCTATAGCCTTATTCTCTTCGGCTATGATATCAGCTCCTGAGGGGACAATCTTTTGATCCGGAGTCATCTCAAATCCCCACTTCAAGAACTTCCTGATCGCCTCCTTACCTCTAAATTCACCATAGGGATGAACCCAATCAGCATCCTCTGCTAAGTAAGAGAGGAGTTTTTCCAGCTCCTTATTATTGAATGCCTCCCTGAAGTTACGCATCAGTTTAATCAATTCTTCTTTAGACATATCCCTCACCTCCCTGATAAGGATATTTAGCTATTATTGCGTCAGCTACGTTGTTTGTAATCCGACTTAAACATTAACTTTGCATCCCACCGTTACCGATGGTTAACCTTTCCCGGCTTAGAGCTTCTTTTCTCGATAGAGATACCTCCTTAAATTAAATTTACAATGCTCTCAGGGGACTGCTTTAAAAAACAAAAAACACCCAGATGAGGGTGTTGACATTCATTTTCACTTATCCAATTAAAAACAAAACAAATAAGTATTTCCATTGTTTTGATATTCTATAGAGAGTGAAACGATTGTATTACAGATATGCTACAGAGATTGAGGAATGATAGGAAAGAAGGGTGTATGGTTTTAAAACGGGTTGAATACCTCTACAAAGATGAATATCTACCTCCTAATTTTCAGACATCCTGAACCGCACTTATTATTTGTCATTATAGCACTTTTTAGTAACTGTCAAATACTTTTTCACATGCTTCATCAACATCAGTAAAAACATATCAAAAATGTTATATCAGCAAAAAGTAATGGGGTCAGGTCTTGAATTATCAGTTCCCTTCTCCATTTTCGACTTTTTTTATTATCTTACTGATGGTCGTATAGTGCAAGTCAAGATAGGTGGCAATCTCTTTTAAGGTATAGCCATATTTTTGATTGGCCTGGCATATCTTCCTCTCTCTGGTATGATTCGTCTGAAAGATTTCTTCCAAGGATGGCCTTGCGGCATGGAGCTGTTTCTTGGGAATTTCTGTGAAATCTCCTTTTTGTGCGATGAATTGTTCCATCTTGGCGAGAAAAGACTCTGAACCAAGAAAGATCTGCCCTTTGACCTTTCTTAATGGTGATTCTGTATGAATGCCGGAGAGAACAAAATTTTGATAAGATATTCTGGCAGTTTTTTGATCCGGTCCAAACTGTAAGAGGATCCAGTCAGGGAAAAGACAGTGAATTTTTTTAGTAATACCAATAGCTTGAGGATATGAACTATAGGGCCAGTCTTTGGGGTCTTCTACTAAATGGGCTCTTAGGGGATTCAGGGCAATGTAACGGGAAAGCTCTAAGAGGTAGTTCTCCTTTTCTATGAGGATGGATTTAAATCTTCCCTGGAAGAGATGTCCTACCCTCTGGCATCTTTGATTGAAATGCTGGGTATAGGTGCCATTAAGCTGTCTGATTCCCCGGGAGAGATTTCCTTCCGGGGTTTCTAAAAGCAGGTGGTAGTGATTGGGCATCAGGCAGTAGGAATGCAAGATAAGGTGATAGCGCTTGGTAACGCGGCAGAGCATGGTAAGAAAATCATTAAAATCGTCTTTATTGAGAAAGATATTCTGTTTGGCATTTCCCCGGGCAGTGATATGGTAGAGGGCTCCGGGGAATTGGATACGCAGTGGTCTGGCCATGAGAACAATATAACACTTTAAAACTTATAATTCAAGACCTGACCCCAAAATATGGATGGAGTGAAAAGAATAGTAACGAAGATTAGATTACCTCTATCATATAAGAGTTTCTGGAGATGATATACCCTTTTTTATTTTTCAATTTCATTTCAATATGATAGGGTCCTCTCTCTTTTAAATTTAACCTGACCGGTCCCTGTGACAGAGGTTGGTGAGAAAAACGTTTCACACTATTGGCAGAGATGTAGCCAGTCTCTATTTTCTTTTCTATTACGATGTTTTTATCTTTAAAAAAAGTAATTTCGGCATAGGTATTTTCACAATTATCCAGTGTATCATTAACGATCCAGATATTGGAAATTCCTATCGTTTTAATCGCATAAAGACTTATCTTTTCCCTATCCATATCCATACCAATCAATATCGGCTGGTAGGCTGTTTTTAAGGTATAATATCCCTCTTTTGGTCTTCGGCAATAATCAACCACACTCCAGGTTATAGCATTCCAATTATCTACGAACATAAATTGAAATATTCCGGTTATTTTAGAATATTTATTCTTACGATAATTTTCTATGGCATATTTTAACAATTTTGATTGATAGTCCTGGCTGTTTCTTATGAATTCTTCGATGGAATCACCTTTATCCACCCCGGCTACATTGAAGGTAGTATCATATTGAAAATCATGATAAGCCCATAGGGACCACTTAGGCGGCCAGAGTTCATCTTTATTCATCATTTCCCTCATTGTCTCCGCATTGGGGAGGGCTTGAGCCCCAAACTCATTGACAAAAGGAGCCCCTGGAAGTGAACAAAACTCGTAATAATGAGTCCTGTACCAACCTGGATAGGGATGGTAGGCAAAATCAGAGGCTATATCAATATATCTGGTGGAATCTTTGACCTTTGCAGTTAAGTATAACAGCGGGTCAAGCGTATATCTATTTGCACTTGGCTCATTATGGCAGCACCAGACAGATATGCTGGGGTGATTATAAAATTGATCTATCATATCCCCAATTTGACTAACCGCATTTTGAACAAATTCGTCACTCTCTTCATAACTCCATTGAAGAGGAAAATCCTGCCATATCAATATCCCGGCCTTATCGCAGGCATCATAAAATTCCCGGCGGTTAATATGGGCATGAACTCTTACCGCATTTACATTAGCTTCTTTTAGCATTTCAATATCTTTGTCTATCATTTTTTTACTGTATTCGCTCAGCCATTGTGTAGGAATCATATTTGTTCCCCGAGGGAAGAACCTTTCGCCATTCAAATACCAGTTCCATTGGTTATCTATCTTTATTTCTCTTATTCCAAACTTCAGGGAACTTTCATCTAAAATGTTTCTTTTTGAATTTATAACAGTACATTTCAAAATATATAAAGATGGTTTCCCTCTGTCCCAGGTGGTCCATAATTTAGGCTTGTCGATCGTCTTTACCAGGTGAATATTATTCTGGCCTGAAGATAAAAAAATATGTTTGTCAATCTTAAGGTTATTCTCAAATCCCACTCCCGAAATTTCCAGTATGATTTCTATTTCCTGGGGTAAAACATCATTCGTCAAAGGCACCTCTATATCTAAGCGCGCACGCCCGTCTTTTAACAGTGAAGGAGATACTTTAACATTTTTACCCAAATGTATTTTGTTTTTTTCCTCAATGAATACCTCATTCCATATGCCTCCAGTATTTTTATCCTGTCCATATTCAGGATCCCAGCTGCCAGGACGAGTGTCATGATGATTGAATATCCCTTTGATTAGAAATTTCTTATCAGGCCAGACATCAACAGGTTCTATAGGTGAATCCACCTCGACTTCAAGAAGATTCTCTCCGTCTTTCAGCCTATCGGTTATCAGGAAAGAAAATTCCTGGAAGTACCCTTCGTGTTTTCCGATTAACCTTCCATTCAGTTTCACCTGACAGAAGTAATCCACGCCTTTGAAGACCAGATCATAGTCCTTCTCTTTCTGAAGAGATATCAGGAATGTTTTTTTATAATATACCTTGCCACTGTGATTTAATCCTTGTAAATACCAATTAGAAGGAACCTGAATATCATGATATTCTTCTTTTTTATCCAAGCAATATTTCCATATTCCGTTAAGAGAATAAGTTTTCGAAGTTAAAAACTTCAATGAATCTCCTTTCATTAAATCTTTGTTAATTATTTTTACCCAGGATTACTATCACTTCTAATTCTGTATCCTTCTTATGATAAGGAATTAAATTTCCTTTTACTAATTTTCCATTAATAAGAAGCTGTTTGACTCCCCTATTCACTCCCTCAGGATTTTTCACGCGAATATAATACTTTACTCCACGGAAAAAACGGTGAATTCTATACTCTTTCCAACTTTCAGGAATACAGGGGTCAACCAATAAACCCTGATAATCGGGTTTAATCCCCATAATAGCCTGGGTAATGGTCACAAAACTCCAGGCTGCTGTGCCGGTAAGCCAGGAATTTTTGGCTTCACCATAGGTCGGTGCATCTCGGCCAGCAATCATCTGAGCGTAAGCATAAGGCTCACACCGATACTTATGAATAAAATTCTCCTTGGTGCTGGGACAAATTTTTAAGTAATAAGTAAAAGCTTTGTCACCATTTCCTATTATCGTCTCGGCGATAGAAATCCAGAGATTATTATGACAAAATATCCCGGCATTTTCTTTATACCCTGGAGGATAAGTAGAAATTTCCCCTAAATTTAAATAGTAGCGAGTATAGGCAGGTTGAAGTGATATAATTCCATGGGGAGTTGATAAATATTTTTCCACGCTATCTAAAGCCATCCGGGCTCTATCATCTTCCAAGCCAACACCGCCTAAAATACACCAGCCCTGGGATTCAATAAATATTTTTCCCTCTCTGCATTCCTGGGAGCCTACTTTTTCCCCATAATAATCATAAGCACGTAAAAACCACTTGCCATCCCACCCATACTTCTCAATAGCTTCTTTCATAAGTTGGCATTCTTTTTTTAGTTCATTAATCTTTTCTTCAGCGCCAAGCTGCTGGCAAAGCATGATTAGTTCGCGACAAGCATAGAGAAACAAACCGGCAATCATTACAGATTCTGCTACCCCTCCCTTTAGATCCCCGGCTGACTGAAAAGATTCTCCGGGCGCTTTGGAGAAACAATTGAGGTTCAGGCAATCATTCCAGTCAGCGTGACCGATAAGAGGAAGATGGTGGGGACCCAGATTTTTCATGGTATAGTCAATGGAGGCATAAAGATGATCAAGAATAGTCGCTTCACTGTTGAGGACATCTGGATACCCGACGATTTCTTTGAGAATGGAAAAATCCCCGGTTTCCTTTATATAAGCACAAGTAGAAACAATAAGCCATAATGGATCATCGTTAAATCCTTTGCCTATATTTTCGTTACCCTCCTTGGTTAAGGGTTGATACTGGTGATAACAATCTCCGCTAGAGAGCTGAATAGCAGCAAGATCCAGAATTCTTTCTCTTGCTCTTTCCGGAAAGATATGCATAAAACCAAGCAGATCCTGATTGGAATCCCGAAAGCCCATTCCACGCCCCATACCAGATTCATAGAAAGAAGCAGAACGAGACAGATTAAAATTGACAATGCACTGATACTGATTCCAGATATTGATCATACGTTCCACATGTTCATTATCTATTCTCACCTGATACCGACTCAGCAGTTTGGTGCAATAGGCTTTCAACTCATTCAATGCATCATCCACTACCGGGGTATCTTTGAAAAGCTCCAACTTATCCCATAATGGCCTTTTATTAATAATATCGGGAGCCGTAAATTTTTCATCTTCTTTGTTTTCCATATATCCTAATATAAAATGGAGCGTTCTATTTTGTCCGGGCTGGAGGAGGATATTGAGCTGATGAACTCCAACGGGAGCCCAACCGCTGGCCAGAGAATCAGTGCATCTTCCTTTGCTTACTGCTTGAGGATTTTCAAATCCATTATGAACCCCAATAAATGCATCACGGCTGGTATCAAATCCATCTATTCTTTGGCTGCAATTAAAATAGGCATAATGATTTCTTCTTTCCCGATATTCAGTTTTGTGAAAAATTGTATTATTTTCTACTTCTACTTCGCCTGTATTGAAATTTCGTTGGAAATTAGTTATATCATCCATAGCATCCCAAAGGCAAAATTCAACGAAGGAAAAAAGGGTTAGCCTCTTTTCCTGCTCTCCATGATTTGTTATTTTTACTTTCCATATTTCCAGATTCTCTCTGAGAGGAACAAAGTAAGAGACCTCTGCTTCCACATCATTTTTACGTCCCGTAATTACCGAATAGCCCAATCCATGGCGACAGGAGTAACGATCTAATGATGTGCAGGTTGGTTTCCACCCGGGATTCCAGATGGTATTGCCATCTTTAATATATAAATAGCGGCCGCCTGTGTCCATTGGAACATTGTTATAACGGTACCGTATTATCCGACGCAATTTAGCATCTAAATAAAAACTATATCCCCCTGCGGTATTGGAAATAATTCCAAAATAGTTCTCGAATCCCAAATAGTTTATCCAGGGCAGGGGTGTATCCGGGCGGGTAATCATATACTCTTTTTTCACATCATCAAAATGTCCATACGCATTCATCAATGTTTCCTTCTTGAAATATTTTTTATCCTTTAGTGGCTCCAGCTACGAGCCCTTGAATGAATTGTTTTTGTAACACTGTAAAAAATATTAAAACGGGAAGGCTCACTAATATACAGGCAGCCATCATTCCTCCCCAACGGGCTTCCTGGGCAGTAATATACCTCAGGATACCGATAGCAACTGTTGTGGTTTCATTCCCGGTAAGCACTGAGGCAAATAACACTTCATTCCAGGCCATTATAAATCCATATATTCCAACCGCTACAATGCCCGGTTTCGCTAAGGGAATGATGACTCTAAAAAGAGCCCCAACTTTCGTACATCCGTCAATTTGAGCTTGTTCATCTATCTCTCTGGGAATGGTGTTAAAATAACCTCGCAACATCCATATAGAAAAAGGCAGAGAAAAAGAAGTGTAAGTAAAGATCATTCCCCAATAGGTATCTCTCATCGGAAGACCTGTAATCTTCCTTATCCAGATGAACATGATAAAATAAGGAATCAGAAAAAGAATTCCGGGGAACATCTGGGTTGATAATACAGTTACACTATAGACAGTTCTTCCTGGAAAAGAAAAACGAGAGATGGCATAAGCAGCTAAAGTAGCAATAACAACAGAAAAAAACATTGTCCCCAGGCTTATTATTATACTGTTTTTAAAAAAATCAAATATTTTAACCTCTTTATTTACCGTCTTATAATTATCAATCGTAAAATGACGCGGTATCCAACTGGGCTCCTTCCCCGGTATTTTACTATCTGAAGCCTGTATTTCTAATCTTGTTTTAAACGAACCGGAGACCATCCAGGCAAAAGGGATTAACACCGATATTAAAATCATAATAACGGCAAAATACAAAAATATCCTTTCCGTTAATCTTTTTATGGTCCTATTCAATGCTCAACCTCCCCTGGCCGGATCTTTCTAATATACAAAATAGTGAAAATCAACATAATTGCCATCAAAACCACCGACATGGCTGCTCCAATCCCGTAATGAAAAGAATCAAAAGCTGCTCTTAAAATAAGAGTAGAAGGAACTTCTGCTGCAATACCCGGATCTTGTCCCAGCATTACATAAAATTGATTAAAAGCATTAAAATTCCATAGTGTGGATAATAGTATTAGAACGGAAGTTATAGGCATAAGAAGAGGGAAGGTAATACATCGAAACTGCTGCCACGGTGAAGCACCATCAATCTTAGCAGCATCATATAACTCAAGAGGAATAGTCTGTAATCCTGCTAATAAAATTAAACAGGTAAAAGGCCAACCTTTCCAAATACTAGCCACTATCACGGCATAGATAGATTTATCGCCAACTAACCAGACCTCTGCCTCTGAAATTAAACCCCAGGACATCAAATATTTATTTACGATCCCTATTCTTGATTGAAACATAAATCTCCAGATACTATAAGCTACTGAATCAGGAATAATATAAGGTAAAAGGATCAGCCCTCTCACAATGGTTCTCCCTATAAATTTCTTGTTTAAAAGTAAAGCGACTCCTAAACCGATCAAATAACCAACAAAGATTACCGTAATCCCGTAATAGGTTATGTTCCATAAAGAACGCAAAAATCGTCCCCCAGTTGGACTATTTACATTCAAGCCCTCTAAATAATTCCCAATCCCGACAAATGGAGCTTTAGACCAGTCACTAATGGTATATAAATCAAGACCAGTAAAACTAATGATAAATCCCCATATCATAGGAAGAATGTGCACTAAAATCATACAAATAAGAGCAGGTAAAATCAAATAATAGGCAATTCGATTTTTTTTTATTTTCTGAATAAATAAATGCATATTTTTTTAAAATTTTTAATCATATTTTTTCTAAGTATAGAATCTAGCATTCCAAATTATATTTCTAACCAGCGTTTAAATCTTTTTACCTGTTTAGCCTTGAATAACAAAAAACAAGGAGAGAAAACAGTCTTTCCTTTTTTGGTACTCAACTGTTTTCTCTTTTTGTTTAAACGAATCTATCTCTCTATTTCTCTTTCGTTAAAGCTCTATCAACTGCCGCAGCTGCCAGGTCTAAATATTCTTTCGCTGTATCTTCAGTATATTTTCCATTAACGTAAGTACTTAAAATATTTTTAAATTCACTGACGACTGCATTTTCAATATCTCCCCAAACGCCTAATGGAGGATAAGCAGTGGCATAAGATAAAGTCTCTTTAAATACTTTCCAAACCCCGGTATTATAATAAGGATCTTCAAAGGCTTCAATCTTTGCGGGTAACATATGAGTCAGGTTCTTGGTATAATCAACCAGTGCCTGCTTTTCTATCAGGTAATTCACCCAGGCTTTTGCTGCTTCCTTGTGTTTGCTGTTGCCAAAAACGACTAAGTTGCTTCCACCTGAAAAGGAACCTTTGCCAACTGGACCCTTCGGGGGTTCGACAACACCATAATTCAAGGCAGGATTCTCGTCCTCAATATTTGCAATGTTCCATGGTCCCATGTAACACATTGCTACATTTCCATTGATAAAAGCAGAATCAGCTTGTGGTTGGTTGTATTCAGCACAGGCTTGATCTGCTAATCCCTTCCTGACTAAATCAACATACCATTGCATTGCTATAATGCCTGCATCACCATTGAAGGTTGCTTTCTTCTGATCCGCACTTAACAGGTCACCTCCTGATTGCCATAAAAGAATAGCCCAGTTATGCAGTAGATCCCAGGCATTGGTCCCGGCCATGGCAAATGCTCTGCCTGTCCCAAATTTGGCATTTATTTTTTCTCCAGCTAGTACTAATTCATCCCAGGTTTTAGGTGGAACGGCCCCTGCTTCCTCAAACATATCTTTATTATAGAACAGGGCTCTGGTCTCCGCAAACCAGGGGACGCCATAGTAATGACCTTTGTAGCCACATGATTCCAGGTTTGCAGCCATAAAGCTATCTGCGCCACCAAAATCATTGATATCAATCTGCTCTAACCCGCCAGTCGCAGCAAATTGCGGATTCCAGGTAGTACCAACCTGAGATACATCACATATTGGTTCGATGAGTGACATCGATATTCTTGACCATGCATCACCCCATCCAACTATCTCATAACTAACGGTGATGCCAGTCTCCGCTTTGAAATCAGCTGCTGTTTTCTCTAACCAGGAAAGGTGGGTATCATCAGGTGCATTCGGCATAGCCCAAAAGACTATTGTTTCTTGAGCCCAGGCCATTCCTGTGGAAAGAAAAACCATGACTAACGCTAATAATATAGTTTTCTTGAACATTTTTTATTTTCCTCCCATTACCAATACCAGAACTTTTTTACACTTTAAAATAAATTGAATCACTTAGAATATTTTTTATCTCGATCCATCACCCCCTATTCCTTGAAGAAAGAGAAATTGCAGATTCCCTCTTGATTAACTCTACTGGAATGATAACTTGTCTTGGCGTTCTTCCTTTTTTATGGCTGGAAATTATCCGATCTAAGAGCAACTCGGCTGCTATTTTACCCATCTCTTCTCTTCTTTGTTTTATTGTAGTAAGCGGCGGAATAATATAAGGCGCGATATAACTATCATCAAACCCAACGATAGAAACTTCCCCAGGAATCGATATTCCTTTATCCATCAAAGCCTTAATAGCCCCAATCGCCATCTGATCATTCGTGGCAAACACGGCACTGAAATCTAATCCGTAAGTATCCAGATATTTTTTTACACTTAAATACCCGCTATCTACGGTAAAATTTCCACTCAGGATAAATTGCGTCTTAATTTTTATTCCTTTACTTTTCAAAGCCCTTTTATATCCGTTAAACCGTTCTTTAGAAGAATCAATAAAAGGAATTCCCTGGATGATTAAAATAGAAGAATGTCCAAGATTCAATAAATATTCTGTTGCCATGTATCCGCCACCGAAGTTATCTATTTTTACCGTATCAACGCTTAAGTCGTGCGGATCTCTATCCAGCAAAACGATATTATAACCTTCTTTTATTAAAGAATGAATATATTCATCATCACCGCTGGTAGTGACCAGTATGGCCCCATCGACCTTCTTGGCCTTAAAAAAGTTAACTCCTACCAGTTCCTCTTTGATAATACGATGGTTTAATGAGATGATAACGTTATATCCTCTCTCTGCTGTCACTGATTCGATACCGTCTATTATTTCTCCGTAAAAGTCACCAAGCGCATCCGGTACTGCAATGCCAATACATTTAGAAAGACTGGTCTTTAAACCACTTGCCATAGCAGAAGGAGAGTATCCCAATTCCTTGATTACTTTCAATACCAGCTTACGTGTCTTTGGAGAAACACCATTATTTCCATTAAATACACGGGAAACGGTAGTAATGGAAACGTTTGCTTTTTTTGCCACATCTTTTATAGTAATATTCATATTATATCTCTTTTCTTATGATAGAAAACGTTTTCTATTATATTAACCCATAATCTATTTTTTGTCAAATAACTCTCCTTTATTTCCCTTTATAAATTACACAGATTCTATTTTCATTCATCTCCTTAAAAACCTCCACCCAGGGTTTGTCCCGGCATTATCTCTTGAAAGTAGGAATTCTTGTTTGAATTACCGGAAAA
>CAYSSG010000047.1:0-13692 GCA_964433635.1 uncultured Atribacterota bacterium
TTTATTTCAATGTGAAAATCACAATTATTCAGAATAACATTCCAGTATCTAAATTAATACATGCCTCCAGGCATGCCTCCGGGCATACCTCCGCCACCTGGCATAGCTGGTTCTTTCTTTTCTTCCGGTTTATCAGCAACCAGACATTCAGTGGTTAGAACCATTCCTGCAATACTGGCAGCATTCTGAAGTGCGGAACGGGTCACTTTAGTCGGATCAACGATACCTCTCTTAACCATGTCCGTAAATTCACCCTCAGCAGCATCAAATCCAATGCCTTTATCTTTGCTTCTTAATTTTTCTACAATGACTGAACCTTCATATCCGGCATTCTGGGCAATCTGTTTAGTCGGTGCCTCCAGGGCTTTACGTATAATATTTAGACCAATCTGCTCATCGCCATCCAGTTTAAAATCTTTTAAAGCCGGAATAACATTGAGGAGAACCGTGCCTCCACCGGCAACAATACCCTCTTCTACTGCTGCTTTGGTAGCAGAAAGTGCATCTTCAACCCGGTGCTTTTTCTCTTTTAATTCAGTTTCCGTAGCTGCACCTACATTAATCACTGCAACACCGCCGACCAGTTTACCCAATCTTTCCTGTAGTTTTTCTTTATCATAATCAGAGGTAGTATCTTCTATTTGAGTTCTGATCTGTGCTTCCCTCTTCTTTATCTCTTTGACATCACCTTTACCACCGACAATAATGGTTTCTTCTTTATTTACTTTTACCTGATGGGCAGTTCCCAACATGGAAACAGTCGCATTTTCTAATTTTAAGCCAAGTTCTTCAGAAATTACCTGACCACCCGTGACGACGGCAATATCAGCGAGCATTTCTTTTCTTCTATCGCCAAAACCAGGTGCTTTAACGGCAACACAATTCAATGTGCCCCTGATTTTATTAACGACTAAGGTTGCTAATGCTTCACCTTCAATATCTTCTGCGATAATGAACAGGCCTTTTCCCATCTGAGCAACTTTTTCCAGGATAGGAAGTAATCCTTTCATATTGCTAATCTTAGTATCTGTGATTAAAATAACAGGATCTTCCAATAGCGCTTCCATTCTTTCAGCGTCCGTTACCATATATGGAGAGATATACCCTTTATCAAATTGCATTCCTTCCACGACATCCAGGGTAGTACCCATTGTTTTAGATTCTTCAACAGTTATAACGCCGTCTTTGCCTACTTTTTCCATGGCATCAGCAATAATATTGCCTATTTCCCGGTCAGCAGCAGAAATGGAAGCAACATTAGCAATAGATTCTTTGTCTTTGATTTCAATACTTAATTTCTTTATCTCTTCCACTGTTTTCTCAACGGACTTCTGAATTCCTCTCCTTAATAATATGGGGTTTGCTCCGGCGGCAACATTTCTTAGACCTTCATGCAAAATCTCCTGGGCTAAGACAGTTGCAGTTGTAGTCCCGTCTCCGGCTATATCATTTGTTTTTGTAGCAACTTCTTTAACAAACTGAGCTCCCATATTCTCAAAAGGATCTTCTACTTCAATTTCTCTGGCAATGGTAACCCCGTCATTCGTAATCGTAGGAGAACCGTATTTTTTTTCCAATACTACATTTCTACCTTTAGGTCCCAGCGTAATTTTAACACAATCAGCTAATTTATCGGCACCTCTCTTTAATGCATTTCTAGCACCTTCATCGAATAAAAACTGTTTCGCCATAATATTTCCTCCTTCATAAATTCAATTGCTTTATCTGAAATTCAAAACTTATTCCTTAATTTATTCTAAAATAGCCAGAATATCTTTTTCACTCAAAAGCAGATAGTCTTCATCATCATCATCTTTTAAATCAGTTCCGGAATATTTTGCATACACGACCTTGTCACCTTTTTTAAATTTCATCGGAAATGTTTTGCCATCATCATTGGTTCGACCCGGTCCAACTGCAAGTACCTCTCCAACCTGTGGCTTTTCTTTTGATACTGTATCGGGAAGCACAATACCACCTTTCGTTTTTTCCTCTTCCACAACCGGCTTTACCAGGATGCGGTCACCTAAGGGTTTAATTTTTTTAATTTCCATATCTGATCCTCCTTTGATATTATTTGATCATCAATTTAAATGATTTAGCACTCTCACTAAGAGAGTGCTAAATCACCTCTACTATATTATATAATGTTATTTGTTTTTGCAAACACCATTTTAGGCTATTTTAGGCCATTTTTCATTATATTTTATCAATATAATGTAGGAAATAATTATTTTTCCTGTTTTATAACTATTTCAACTAATATCACCCTGTGAAAACCTCTACGTCAAAAAAATTTGTAATCCCCCTTTTCAGTTTATAATAAGCTGCAGCACCAACCATGGCAGCATTGTCGGTGCATAGTTCTTTCAGAGGAAAAAAGACAGAAATATTCTTTTTGTCTGCAGTTTCTATTAATTCCTTTCGCAGGCCTTCATTTGCCGCGACTCCTCCACCTACAGCAATTCTATCCATTTCAGATTTGATGGCAGCAGATATCGTTTTATATACCAGCGTATCGATCACTGCCTGTTGAAAGGAGGCACATACATCCTCTAATCTAATTTTTTCATTCATCTCTTTCTTTTTTTCCATAAAATAAATAACAGCAGTCTTTAAGCCACTGAAACTGAAATCAAAATTGTTAGACTTCATTAAAGGCCTGGGAAAGTGAAAAGCATTCTTATTACCAGCTGATGCTAATTTTTCAATTGCCGGACCACCTGGATATCCTAAATCAAGATATTTTGCAATCTTATCAAATACTTCTCCGGCTGCATCATCCCTTGTCTGCCCAAGAATATGATATTTACCCATTTCTTTCACCAGAATAAGTGAAGTGTGCCCACCAGAAACGATTAAAGAAATAAAAGGATTTTCTATCTTATCATGGCTTAAGAAATTTGCATAGATATGGCCTTCGATATGGTTTACTGCTATGAGGGGTTTATTTAAGGCATAGGCAATAGCCTTGGCAAATGATAAGCCAACCAAAAGGGAGCCTTTTAAGCCCGGGCCATTTACAACAGCAACTCCGTCAATATCTTTTAACGTCATTTTTGCTTCTTCTAAGGACCTCTGGCAGGTTGAAAGTATATATTCCATATGTTTCCGGGAGGCAATTTCTGGAACAATACCGCCATATTTCTGATGTACATTCATTTGAGAAGCGATGACATTGGACAAGATATGTCGTCCATTTTTTACTACGGCAATAGCAGTTTCATCGCAGGAGGTTTCTATTGCTAAGATCTTTGTATCTTTCATTTAATTAAAATTCCTTGTTAAACCTTCAATTTTTCCCTAACTTTATTTCGGCAGATGATTTATGGATATAGAAAGGGGATAGCAGGAATAAGTCATCATACTGTTTTCGGGACATTCTTTCTTCACCGATCAAAGCAACATTAACAGCCCCGGGCGGCTCTTGTTCTCTATCCACAAAGAAAATATTACACAATTTTTCATGATTATTTTCTCTTTTTACAATATCCTGCAATCCAAAACCAAAAATGAAAACAGGATGATTTAATGCTAATGCAGCTATTTTCTCTTGAATTGTGAACCAATTGACACATTGGTAGTTATCTATTCTGTTTAATGCATTTGAATGATCTGTTCTATTAAATAAAGTAAAGTAATATATATCTTTCCTGGCTTTAATCATCGGACACAGTATACCCGGAAGGTTTTTTTGACTCAAGCTATAAGAATCCAGGCAATTGATACCGGTGATTGGCAAGGAAAGAGAATAAGCTAAACCTTTTGCAGTAGCCAGTCCAATTCTTAATCCTGTAAATGAGCCTGGTCCTATGGAAACAGAGATTCCATCCAATTTCTTTAAACTTGAATCAGTAATCCGGAGAATATCCTTCAAGCAACTTATCATCAGTGATGAGTGAGTCAATCCCTCCTTGTCAATTTTATAATCTGCAGTCACCCTCCCGTTTTCAATTAGAGCCAGATTAAATATATCAGTCGATGTGTCAATCCCCAGTATCTTCAATAAACCTTATTTCCTCCATCAATCTTGTGTATTTTTCCTCCAGTGCTTCAAATACAATCTTTCTGTAACATAATCGGTTGCCTATATGGATCCTGATGAATAAAACATTCTCCTCCGGAAGGTATTCTCTTATCTTTCCTGCCCATTCTATCAAGGTTATACCATTCCCGTAAAAATAGTCTTCATACCCTAGTTCTTCTATTTCGTCAGGTTTAATGAGGCGGTATAGGTCGAAATGATAAACAGGAATATCACCTGTATATTCCTTGATCAGGGTGAATGTTGGACTGGATGCACAACTTCTGCTATTCAAACCTGCAACAATACCTTGAATCATGCATGTTTTTCCGGCACCTAAATCACCATTAAAGGCAACAATGTCTCCCTTTCGAAGAAATCTGCTTATTTTTTTTCCAAGAGATTTTGTTTCTTCCGGGTTATGAGTGATACAAACAAATTTAACTTTGCTGCTATCATTATGATGTTCCATCATCGGATGATATATTCACCTAAAATACTCTTCACTTTCCAGGGTTTACCTTCCTTAATGAACAACTTTGGAACCCTGGCTTTATCTGTTAAATGTACAACCTCATCAACAATCGTTTTCAATTTGAGTGCAATTTCTTCCACGGTGATGCTGTACTCCATCTGTCTGCCCCATAAAACGACTTCATCTCCAAGGGATATATCAGGAATATCAGAAATATCAATCATCATTTGGTCCATACAGATCCTCCCTATCACTGGTGCTTTTTTTCCTCTAACTAATACTTCTCCCAGGTTAGAAAGGTTTCTTGAATAACCGTCTGCATATCCTACTGGTAGTGTCGCTACGATAGTCTCCTTTTCTGTCTTAAAACTTCTACCATACCCGATATAATGATCAGGTTGAACTTTTTTGATAAAAGAAATACAAGTTTTAAAAGACAAGGCCGGGAACAGATGGATGGATTTTTTAACATCAGCGGAAGGATATAATCCATAAATCAGGCATCCTGGACGCACCATATCCAGCTGCATATCCGATAAATCAAGAATAGTACCACTATTTGCTACATGAAAGAATGGAATATCAATTTGATTGTTTTGAATATGGTTCATTATTTTCTTGAATATAGCAAATTGACGATAAGTGTATTCTTTATCAGCTTCGTCTGCGGTAGAAAAATGAGTATATATTCCTTGAATTTCCAGGTTTTTTAATTCATTTAGTTTATTTATTATTGGTATTACTTCTTCTGCATCCAAGCCCAGACGACCCATACCGGTCTCAATTTTCAAATGAATTTTGACTCTTTGTTTGTTTTTTTTTGCTAATTCATTTAAATAAACAGCTCCATGCAAATCACAGATTGTAGGCATAATATGATAATCAAGATATAAATGCATTTGTTCAGCAGGTGAAATACTTAATACCAGGATAGGTGCCTTGATACGGTTGTTTCTCAAGATGATTGCTTCTTCAATCCGCGCAACAGCTAATTGAGTTGCACCATTTTCAAGGATAATATTAGATATTTCAATTGCATCATGACCATAAGCATTTCCTTTTACAATTCCCATAATCTCAGTATGACCATCTATACTATTTCTTATATTTTGCATATTCTTCTTAATTAAATCTAAATCAATCTCAATCCATGTTGAACTAATAGAATTCTTCATTCCAATCTCCTTAAAATTAAAGATTATTTTATCCTTCAATGATGACCTGTGCAACAGCATATTTTTTGGTATGAGAAATACTGACATATACAGAATCAATATTTCTATGATTATTTACCCTGCTCAAACGCTCTGATAAGCGAATGATCGGTTTATTCTGATCATCTCTGTCAACTTCGATTTCTTTCCAGCTTATCTGACGAAAACCTGTTCCTAAAGCTTTTACATAGGCTTCCTTTGCAGCGAACATACCGGCGTAAGATTGATATCGATTTGTATTCTTCATTTCACAGTACATTATTTCCTGTTCAGTATATACTTTTCGTAAGAAATGACTTTCCCATCTATTGATTATTTTTTTGATTCTATCAATACTAACTAAGTCGATTCCGCAACCTATAATCATTGTCTTTTCCCGATTGAACATAAAATCTGTAATTTCATTCACTTGTGAATGAAATGAATCATATCGATCCTTTTGAGGACCGTTGTCTGTTAAATAAGAGGGTGAGCAATTAAGATTTTCCAATGGCTTATTTCCTGTTATATATCAAGCCATTGAAGGATATATTGATCTAATCTTCTGCATAAGAATCTAATAAGGCCTTTTCACTTAATTGATAATACAACAACAAGGCTGATTTAGCAAATCCATATCCAGGTACATTTTTACGTAAATATGCCTGGATATTTATTCAGTAAAAGGTTTTTAAAAATCAAGGAGAATGATTGTAACTTGACTTCAATTACTGGCTAATTCATGTTAGCTTTCATTCATTGTATGGCATATCTAAGGCCAGTGAGATACCTCTATCCTTTTTTTTGATTTCTGATAGAATGCCAAGTTCAATCATCGGAAGATAAACAAAAAATGAACCTGGATACACGATACTATTTTATTCCACAGTTACACTTTTGGCTAAATTTCTTGGTTTGTCAATATCTTTACCTAAATAATCAGCAATATAATAAGCCAGAAGCTGAAGAGGAACCACTGTTAATAGGGGATATAGAATCGGTAGTATATTGGGTACATATATCACCTGGTCAACGATATCTTTAATCAGTTCGTCACCTTCAGAGGCAATGGCTATTACCTTAGCATCCCTGCTGCTAACTTCTTTAATATTATTAATCATTTTATGGTAGACATGGTCTTTCAATACGATGGCAAGAACAGGAAATTTTTTATCTAATAAGGCAATCGGTCCATGTTTCATCTCTCCTGCAGGATAAGCTTCAGCATGGATATAGGAGATTTCTTTTAATTTTAGGGCACCCTCTAAGGCAATGGGGAAATGTATATCCCTACCTAGATATAGAAAATCATGGTATCTGTAATACTGTTTGGCAATGAGCTTAATATCATTATCCTTACTTAAAATAGACTCAATGAGATGAGGTATTTTAGTCATTTCTTTGATGATATTTTCTTCATCCTGTTCGGATAATTGATTTTTTATTCTTCCCATAAAAATAGCAATCATATAAAGGGAGAATATCTGACCAAGAAAAGCCTTGGTAGAAGCTACCCCGATTTCAGGACCAGCGTGGATATACATAACCTGGTCTGCTTCTCTGCTAATCGTACTTCCTTTGACATTTACAATGGCTAATACCGAGCAGACCTTATTTTTAAAGGATCGCATCGCAGCAATTGTATCTGCTGTTTCTCCAGATTGTGATACGACGATACCTAATGTTTTATTATTAAAAAGTTGTGTTCTATATCGAAACTCAGAAGCATAATCAACTTCGACAGGAATTCCTGAGAGATATTCAATGGCATACTTACCAATCAGAGCTGCATATGATGCAGTTCCGCATGCTATGATATGTATCTTCTCTAATAAATGAAATGATTTTTCTGGCAAAGAAAGACCTGTTAATTCAACTTTGCCAGACTTAACATATTCCTCTAAATTTTTTCTTATCACCAAAGGCTGTTGAAAGATTTCTTTCAACATAAAATGTCTATAGCCACTTTTTTCAGTCATCTCAGCATTCCAGTCGATATATTGAATTTCTTTCTTTATCTCTTTACCATCTAAATCAGTAATATGAACTGAATTCTTCTCAATCGTTGCGATTTCCCCTTCTTCCAGAAAAATGACCTTTCTGGTGTGGTTTAACAATGCAGGAATGTCTGAAGCAATAAACATTTCATTTTTACCTATACCGATAACCAGTGGGCTGCCACTTCTGCTGGCAACAATTTTATCAGGTTCCTTTTTTGATATGATTCCAATTGCATAGGAACCAGTTACTTCTTTTAATGTTTTTCTTACTGCTTCGCTTAAATTACCATGATAATTTTTTTGAATTAGATGTGGCAATACTTCTGTGTCGGTATCTGATAAAAAGTGAAAACCATCTGCGATAAGGGATTCTTTAATCGAGAGGTAATTTTCAATAATACCGTTATGTACGACAACGGTTTCGCAATCAGCAGAAAAGTGAGGATGAGCATTCTTGTTACTGGGCTTTCCATGAGTAGCCCATCTTGTATGTCCTAATCCGATTGAACCCTCTAGTCTTTTTTCTTTGACTACTTTTTCCAAGCATTTGATTTTACCTTTGCATTTTTCGATATTCATTTGATTATCTTTGTCCAAAATTGCCACCCCGGCAGAATCATATCCCCTGTATTCTAATTTTTTTAATCCATCCATCAGGATTGGCAATACCTCTTTATATCCAATATAACCAATAATTCCGCACATTTTAACTTCCTTTCCTTTGAATAAAAAATCCCTATTATCAATCCGGAATAACCTATATGATAATAGGGATCTTAACTAATTCATTGTTATATTTCATTTTAAGTATAAGGATCAATAATTGCCTGGTAATTTTTTGTCCCTTCAATTACTTGCAGGTTTTGTAATTACCTCAGGGTTGGCTGCCCAGGAGCATCCGCCGAAAATTCGATTCTCTCCTCCCTCGTCAACTTAATGGACACGGAATATCAAAAAAATGTAGAAGATCATTAAGTTCAGGCGCTCATATTCGTTTTTACTTTTTTATCATATCTACCTCCCTGCTTTTAAATTATTTCAAGTATATTCCTATTATTATAACATATTTTCCAGTAAAGCATTGAAACGGAATAAATCTGTATTTACAACACTTTCTTGTTAGGATATATCCTTATTCTGATTTATAAATTCATTCAATATTTTTTCCCAATAATCAAGATTTTTTTTGTCTATGCTTTCCAGTAATACCCTGATTTTATTTTCTGTTCCGGAAGGTCTAATGAGTACCCTTCCCGAATTTTTAAAATTTTTATTAATCTCTCTTTTCATTTCCTTATATGACTTGCTGTTTAAAAAAGAATTTTTATCTGTCACCTGGTAGTTCAGGAGTTTCTGGTGGTATTTCTTCATCCTGGTAGCTTGGACCGAAATTCTTTCACCGGTTCTGCCTAAAGCATATAATAACTGAAAGGAAGTCATTATTCCATCACCATTAGGGCCATGCAAAAGGAAAATAATATGCCCTGACTGTTCACCGCCTAATAATGACTTTTCAGTAATCATCTTTCTTAACACATATTTGTCACCAATATCAGTTCTAATTACTTTTCCCCCCATTTCGCTTATGGTTTCATCAAATCCTAAATTACTCATATAGGTAGTAACGATAGTATTATTTCCCAATAATCCTTTTTTAATGAATCTATTGGCGTAAATGACCATAATCTGATCTCCGTCTACTATCTGACCTTTTTCATCTACTGCTAATACCCTATCCGCATCACCATCGAAAGCCAGTCCCAAATCTGCTCTTTCATTGATGACTTCATGCTGAAGTTTTTTCATATTTGTAGAACCGCATTTTTTGTTGATGTTGATTCCATCAGGAGAGTTATTAATGACTTTAAAATTAAATTTAAGACGCTCAAACAACTCAACGGCAATCTGGCTGGCTGAACCATTGGCACAATCCAGGACTATTTGGTAATCAGGTTTTTGAAAATCTTCAGGGATGGAGTTTGTGATATGATCAAGATAGACACCCCTTGCGTTAGTTAAGGGTGTTACTTTTCCAATCATTGCTCCCGGAGTACTCATTTCTGTAAATTTTTCTTCGATTAGAATGTTCTCGATCTGTTTTTCCTGTTGAGATTTTAACTTGTATCCATTTCCCTGGAATATCTTTATCCCATTATCCTGATAGGGATTGTGAGAAGCAGAAATGACAATCCCCATGATCGCCTGATAAAAATTTGTTAAATAGGCAACAGCCGGTGTAGTGATGATGCCAGCTTTTAAAATATTGATACCAGATGAACACAAACCAGCAGTCAGTGCTGCCTCAATCATATCTCCGGAAATTCTGGTATCTTTTCCAATTAATATGTTTTTATTTTTTTGATTACGATGATAATAGCCGATTGATCTCCCGAGATTGAAAGCAACCTCTGCTGTCATGGGATATTGATTTGCTAATCCTCGAATGCCGTCTGTCCCAAAAAGTCTACTCCTCATTGTTTATTTCACCTTTTTATTCTGATCTTATTTGACAGAAATATATTGTGTTTGCAGGTTATTTCTGCAAATAATATAGACCGAAGATTAGATAAAATATGATTCAATCCATTTATCTAATCTTCACTACCTGATTAATTATTCCTCATTTGATCTTATTTTAGACCATGACTTTCTAAAATAAACCACCATAGGAAAAGCTAACCTGTTATGATATGTAAAAAAGTACAAGAATCATAAGATATTTTTTGAGATTGTAAAATAAAAAAATCATCTTTAATATCAAAACTAACAGTTGTTGTCTATATATTGAATGTTAATTTTATTTCACGATAGCTTATCTTTTTGTTGAGATGACTATCTCTTCGGGAATAATCTGAATAAGATTGATCCCGGAAGGTAATTCTATTTCTACTTTATCTTGTTCTTTTTCAATGTTAGAAAGATCAATAAAGACTTTGATATCTTCTTCAGTTATACTATTGACCTGATTATATTTTCCACTGACTTTTACATTAACAGCATTCGGATTTAGTTGAAAATTTACAAAAGGAGAAGCATTTCTTGGTTCTACTGTGATAGATTCAAATAGTCTTTCTTCTTCTCTCTCCTCAACCTGAATCTGGACCTCAATCAATGTCTCCTGATCTTCGGATAGATAAATACCTTCTTCTATAATGGGAGGAACCTTAACAGTGAGTGTTTTAGAAATTCCATTTACATCAATAGGTATCGTTTCAAGAAATTCACTGTGAGATATCTTAGAATAATTTCCGTATATCTGCACTTCATTAGGAACTGCTTCGATCTTTGTAACAAAATATCCCGGAGCCGGTTTACCAACAATACGGGGTTTGATAGGTAAAATCCTTTCAGGATATCCTTCACCAACTTGAATGGAAACGAAAGCAGTATCCGGTTGAATCGTTAAATTGTCAAGGATCTCATTTTCTTTGTTATAAATAATGACTTTTTCCACCCTGGTTAGGCTTTCATTAATTGAAGAAATATCAATGTCAATCTTTACTTGACCTATCTTTTCATGTATTGAATCAGCAGCAGTAATGTTGATTTCTTTAGGTTTAATTTCCGGTTCATCTTTTAATGAATATCCCTTTTCAGGTAAACCAATGAGATTATATTCAATTGAATATTCTTTGCTGATAATTTCTTCAACTACAACTTCTACTTCTTCAGGAATGACTTTCACAATATTGGTATTTTTTGGTGAAACAATATCAACACCTATTTGATATTCGCCGGCATCTTTTATACCCCGCAAATCCACCGTACCCGTAATTTTCTGTGAAGAAATATTTTCTAGTATCTTTTTCTGTGCCTGAATACCAACACTTATCTTTTCTCTGAACTCTTTAATAGATAATCCAGGGTCTAAATTGACTGGCTTTACCTCTATTTCATAATATCTTTCCGAGAAGATATTATATTCGCTGGAAATATAAAACCAGAGTATAATAGCCATAATAAGTGCTAGTATTTTCATATCAATATTATTTAAAAGCCATTTTCTTATGTCAGTCATCTTTTTGCTTACCTGTTTTGCCTTTGTTAATCTTTTTCAAAGATTTAGGCCGGTACAAATTATGCAGGAATTTTTTTAACAATTGTGGTTTTAAAGGTCTCGTTAATCTACCATCAATTGCAACAGAGATAGCACCCCTCTCTTCTGAAATCACAATAACTAAGGCATCAGTCCCTTCGCTTAATCCGATGGCTGCACGATGACGTGTTCCAAGTGATTTTTTAATATCTGTTCTTTTGGTTAAGGGAAGGATACAATTTGCACCTGATATACGATTTTTTTTGATTATGACAGCACCGTCATGCAGTGGAGAATTAGGTAAGAAAATTGAGTAAAGTAATTCTGAAGAAAACTCACTGTCCAGTATAATTCCTGTTTCTAAAATATCTTGCAGGCCGACTTCTCTTTCCAACACAATCAATGCACCAATTTTTTCAGCAGAAAGCATCGGTGCAACCATAATAATTCCATTAATAAGTTCTTCCCATTTTTTATTCTCCTCTTCCTGAGGTAAAAATGGCAAGTTGATTAAAAAACCACCTCTTCCCATCTTTAAAAGTAGTCGACGAAGCTCGGGTTGGAATATAATGGGAATAGCGACCACCAGCATGGCCATCAAACCTTTAATAAGCCAGTTGATAGTTCTTAGCCCCAGCCAGTTGGAAATAAATGCAAATATAAAAAGAACCACAAATCCTTTTATAATTTGAACAGCAGGTGTATCTTTAATCAGCAGTAAAATATTATAAACAACGAGAGCAATCAGAAGTATATCTAAGACATCCAATAATGAAATATTTAAAGACATATTTTTATGCTCTTCTACTGGTATTAAATAAAAAAGCCATCATTCAGTTACTATTTTACCAAAATGATCTAATGATGGCTATCTTTTTTGAGATAAAGCAGTGTTTCAATAAGAAGGCGAAAGAATAAACACTTCGTGCAAATAATTAACGTTTGGAGAACTGATAATTTGCCCTAGCGCCTTTCTGACCGTATTTCTTTCTTTCCTTCATTCGTGCATCTCGTTCAAGCATCTTTTCTTTCTTTAATACAGGCCTCAATGCAAGGTCATATTCAACCAAAGCTCTAGCTATACCATGCCTGATGGCACCAGATTGTCCTGTAGTACCGCCACCCGTAACTTTGATATTTACGTCCAGGTCCTCCATTTTCTTAGCCAGTTGCAGGGGTTTTTCAATCGTCAATATATCAGATTGATTAAAAAAATAATCTTTATGCGGCTTACTGTTAATCGTTATATTTCCTTTTCCGGGGTATATCCAGACTTTGGCAATAGAAGTCTTTCTTCGGCCAGTTCCGTAAAATCGATTAATTGTCAAATAGTTTTCCTCCTTCTTATATATGAACTACATCCAGGTTCTGTGCAGAATGCGGGTGTTTGTCTCCGCGATACACTTTTAATTTTTTAATCATGGAACGACTAAGCTTATTATTTGGAAGCATACCTTTTACTGCTTTTTCAATAATCATTTCCGGTTTTTTTTGTATCATTTCCTTATAAGGTATCTCCTTAAGTGAACCGGGATAATGGGTGTGGTGTCGGTATAATTTTTGCTCCTCTTTTTTCCCTGTCAGTCGAATTTTTTCAGCATTGATCACAATAACATAATCACCCAAATCCTGTGATTTATCAAAACTGACTCTATGTTTTCCACGTAAAATAGAGGCTATTTGGGTAGCCATCCTCCCTAAGATTTTCCCATCAGCATCAAAAAGATACCATTTTCTGTGTATATTATCATTTTTTTCTCTATAAGTTTCCAATTTCTCCTCCATCCGCCACCTTAGAGTAGTTTCATATAGATGCTTTTAAATTATAAAATATTTTTTTAACAATCAAGTGAATCATGATTTTAGTGATTTGACTAAAAGATTTTAATATATTTATCTTTTAATGTCAAGTTAATTATCATTTTTTGATAGATGGAATACTTTAGGAATTATCTGTATTTTAC
>CAYSSG010000048.1:0-13125 GCA_964433635.1 uncultured Atribacterota bacterium
GGCAGAACGATTGCAGCCGGTGTTGTGACTGATGTTGTCGAGTGATAACGAGTTATAAGAATAAATTTTTCTTATTTAATCATTTTATGATTACAAAAAAATGGATTGAGAATCAATACATTTTTTTGAGACTTGTGAAAATATTAAAATTGAATCAACAATTAAGGCTGGGTAACACCCAGTCTTAATTGTTGATTGACAGGTCAAAAAAAGACTTATTGACAGATGAAAAAAATGAATCTAACCACAAGAAAACAGGTATAAAGTAAATATTATAAATCTGTAGCTTGACAGTGATGTTAAAATATGTTAGATTTAATTTCGTAAATTTTTTCCGACAGTGAGGATAAAGATAATGAGAGACAGAATTGTATTAGCTTGTACAGAATGTAATCAAAGAAACTATAATAGCTACAAGAATAAAAAAAATACTTCGGGAAGAATTTCTTTGAAAAAGTACTGTAAATTTTGTAAAAAACATACTTTACACAAGGAAACAAAATAAAAAAATCTCTTATCTTAAAAAATACAGGTCCGTAGCTCTAACGGGAGAGCACCGGACTCCAAATCCGGGGGTTGCAGGTTCAAATCCTGCCGGGCCTGCCAGATTTTTTAAATAAAATGTTTTATCAATAAATACAGAAAAGGTGTTTTGATGAAATTCACGCAGTTTATTACAAGATTCATTAATTTTATTAAGGAATCCAGGGCAGAGCTGGGAAAAGTTACCTGGTCTAATCGAAAACAATTAATCAGCAGCACAATTGTAGTTATGATTACGGTTGCATTGGTTGCCCTTTTTATAGGTATTATTGACCTTATCCTTTCTCGTGTTGTTACAATCATTTTGCAATAGCAATCATCAATCATTCTGATGATTAAATCCATAGGTAATTTCTGTATTTGGAGAGTGGTGATTCATTATTAAGTCTACTGAAGAAAAAAAATGGTATGTAGTTCATACCTATTCCGGATATGAAAATAAAGTAAAAGCAAACCTTGAACATCGGGTAAACACAATGGGGATGAAAGACCAGATATTTCAGGTCTTAATTCCTACTGAAAGGGTATTGGAAACAAAATCCGGAAAAAAGAGATATGTTCAAAAAAAGGTTTTTCCGGGTTATGTGGTAGTAGAAATGAAATTGAACAATGAATCATGGTTTGCTGTGAGAAATACGCCGGGGGTTACCAGATTTGTGGGTTCAGGTGGAAAACCTATTGCGCTAAACGAGAATGAAATCAGAAATATCCTGAAACAAATGGGTAAAGGCGAAAAGAAACCAAAGATTGACATTGGTATCGGTACAAGTGTAAATATTATTACCGGCCCGTTTACTGGTTACACGGGTAAAGTAAGAGAAATTGATAGTCAGAAGGGGAAACTTAAAGTTTTTCTGACAATTTTTGGCAGAGAAACATCAGTAGAATTAGAATTTACAGATGTAGAGAAATACTGAATATAAAAAGAAATATTATTGAGCCGTAATAAGGTAAAAGGTAGGGGTGTGAAATAGATGGCTAAGAAAATTATTACAAATATAAAATTGCAGATTCCTGCTGGAGCAGCAAATCCTGCTCCGCCGGTAGGACCTGCCCTGGGGCAGCATGGCTTAAATATTATGGAATTCTGCAAAGCATTCAATGCTAAAACCAAACAGGATATTGGGACAATTATTCCGGTTATTATTACTGTCTACCAGGATCGTTCTTTTGATTTTATCTGTAAAAAACCACCTGTGTCATTTCTGCTGAAAGAAGCTGCGAAAATTGAAAAAGGTTCATCTGAACCCAATAAAAATAAGGTTGCAAAAATCAGTCGTACTAAAGTACGTGAGATTGCTGAAATAAAAATGCCTGACCTTAATGCTAATGATATTGAAAATGCAATGAAAATTGTAGAGGGAACTGCCCGGAGTATGGGTATTGAGATTGAATAACCTTTATGATGAGATAAGCAATTGCTCGATAACCAGGTAGCTCATTTATAGAGAAGTGGGAGGATAAATTCCAGTACAACCACAAGGAGGAACATATGGTTAAAAAACGAGGGAAAAAGTATTTAGAAACTGAAAAAAAGCATGATAGAACAAAATTATACACGATTGAAGAAGCCGTTAAATTAGCCAAAGAATTAAGTTGGGCAAAGTTTAATGAATCAGTTGATGCGGCAATCAAACTTGGTGTTAACACTCGTCGTTCTGAAGAGCAGGTAAGAGGTGCTGTTGATTTACCGCACGGTACAGGTAAGGACATAAAAGTAGTTGTTTTTGCCCAGGCAGACAAAGCGAAGGATGCTGAGGAAGCAGGTGCTGATTATTTTGGTGGCGAGGAATTAGCCGATAAAATCCTGAAGGGATGGACGGATTTTGATGCAGTTGTTGCTACTCCGGATATGATGAAAGTTGTTGGTAAACTGGGACGTGTTTTAGGACCCAGAGGATTGATGCCTAATCCAAAGGTCGGTACTGTAACCTTTGATATCAAGGAAGCTGTGTTATCAGTAAAGAAAGGAAAAATAGAGTACAGAGCTGATCGTTTTGGAATTATTCATTCCATGATTGGCAAACTTGACTTTTCTGAAGAAAAATTAATTGATAACTTTAATGCTCTTATTGAAGCGATCTTAAAGGCAAAGCCTGCTTCATCCAAAGGCCGATACTTACTGAGTGCTTCAATTTCTTCTACAATGGGACCGGGCATCAGACTGGATACAATGAAAATAATAAGCGGAACTGAAAGAAAATAAATCAAAAGATCTAAAAATTCAATTGAATAATTTAGTAAAAATGATCCTTAGATAGCAGGTATCAAATAGATTTAATTGGTTTTATCCAACCTGCTGAGGAATAGGTTCTATGTAAGAAAAATGGATATCCTTTCCTGTCTAGGGGAAGGATTTTTAATTTAATTTACCCTGAAAGGTGGGATTTAATTGCCGATTAATAAGGAAAGTAAGAAGTTAATTGTTCAGGAATTGGAAGATGAATTGAAGGAATCATCGGGGATTGTTTTAACTGACTATAAGGGGCTTGACGTACAGAAAATCAATCAATTAAGGAATGAATTAAGAGAAAAGAAAATAAAATACAAAGTTTATAAGAATACGCTGATACAATTAGCGGCTAAAGAAACTGATTTGGAAGAGTTCAGTAACAATTTATCCGGATGCACCGCTATTGCTTTTTCCAAGGATGAACCGATACTAACTGTTAAAATATTACATCAGTTTTCACGGGAAAACAAAGAAATCTTCAGATTAAAAAGGGCATTGATCGAAGGTAAGATATTTTTTGAAGATCAATTAGAAAAAATAGCTAATTTACCTTCTAAAGAAGAACTCCTGTCGCTCTTACTGGGAAATTTGAAATCTCCTATTAATACATTTGTCTACATTTTAAAATCACCTATTGCAGGTTTAATCAATGTCATTAACCAGATTAAAGAGCAAAAAGAGAAAGTGGATGCCTGAATACTTATAAATTATAATCTTGATAAAAATTGAATGATGCTAAAAAAATTGAAAGGAGGTGAAAATATTGGCTGAAAAAAAGACAGAAAAGCAAGAAGAAAAAAAAACAACTTCCAAGACACTGCAGGATGAAAATACAGGCAAAGTAGAAGATAAAAAAAGTTCCAAAGAGGCTGAGAAAAGCAGCATTGTTGATGAAATCATGCAGAAAGTAGAAAAACTGACAGTTTTGGAATTATCGGATTTAGTAAAAGCTCTGGAAAATAAATTCGGTGTGAGTGCTGCCGTACCGATTGCTGCACAATCATCTATGCCTGCCCAAAGCAGTGATGCTCCTAAAGAAGAAGAAAAAACAGAGTTTGATGTTATATTAAAGAATATAGGATCTGATAAAATTAAAGTTATCAAAGAAGTAAGGGCCGCTACTGGCCTGGGATTGAAAGAATCAAAGGATCTTGTGGAAGGTGCACCTAAAGCAGTAAAAGAAAAAATTGAGAAAAAAGAAGCTGAAGCACTAAAGGAAAAATTAGAGGCTGTTGGTGCAACGGTTGAGATTAAATAAGAGAATCAGATTTTCAGAATTGGAGACTGCATTTGTTTCCAGAAGTAATGATTTCTGATAATCATAAAAAAGAAGATACCTATACAACAATAGGTATCTTCTTGACTTTTTATTGAAGTAATGTTATCATACTAATTTGCATATATCTAAAAAAGGTTGGTGATTTAAATGCAGAATAAAAAATTTAAAATAATAGATTATTCTAAAATTAAGAACTATATTAATCCACCCAACTTTCTTGATATCCAAAAAGAATCATACGAAAAATTCCTGCAAAAAGATGTTCCCCCGGAAAAACGCAAGAACATAGGCTTAAATAAAGTTTTTAAGGATGTTTTTCCAATTCAGGATTTTACCGGAAACCTTATTTTAGATTATGTTTATTATTCAATTAGGGAACATAAATATTCGCCGATCGAATGCTGGGAAAGAGGCAGTACCTATTCTGCGCCTTTGGAAGTCAGAATTAGTCTCTTTAATAAAAAAACAGGGGAAATAAAAGAACAGGATGTTTTTATGGGAGAATTGCCCCTGATGACCGATAGCGGAAGTTTTATCATAAACGGAGCTGAAAGAGTCGTTGTTAATCAGCTGATTCGTTCTCCGGGAATTTACTATGGCAGTGAAGAGTATGGTGAGAACAAAACATTATACAGTTACAGGATTATACCAAATAGAGGATCCTGGTTAGAATTTGGATTTGACAGTAATAATATGATCTACGTCCGGATTGATAAAAAGAGAAAAATTCCTGCCACGACCCTCTTGAGAGCTTTAGGTTATGAGCAAAATGACGAGATCATGGATTTATTTGATAATATGGAGATTATCCAGGAAACCCTGTCAAAAGATAATACTCAAAATAAGAGGGAAGCACTGATTGAAATTTTCAGAAAATTGAGACCAAGTGAACCACCAACTGATCGAAATACCCGACAGCTTATCGATCGATTACTGTTCGATTCCCGAAGATATGATTTAGCTGACGTAGGACGTTATAAAGTCAATCAAAAGCTTCGTATTCTAAATCGAATTATAGATAAAACGACCAGTAGATCAGTGACTGATCCACAAAGCGGACGACAGTTACTGAAAAAAAATACCCTTATTAATCAAAAAACAGCTGAATTGATTCAAGAATCCGATATTAAGAAAATTTATGTCTATCATAATGATGATGAAGAAATTGCAGTCTATAATGAGAAAGACATCACAACTGTAAATTTATTTGACCAAGAAGAAGGTATGGTCAATGAAAATAATATTGGTTTACAGCTAGTCGAAGATATTATTGACCGCAAATCAGGAGAGATTATCGCACAACAAAATCAGATTATCGATAAGGAATTTCTTTACAAGATTTCCGAAATTCAATCGAAAGTAAGAGTCAGAAAAGGTAATGCTTTAACCAGGGACGATATTATTGCGTCTTTAAGATATTTAGTAAATTTGTATTATGGAATTGGATATGTAGATGATATTGATCACCTGGGAAACAGGAGAGTCAAGACAGTAGGTGAATTATTGCTGGACCAATTTTACATCGGTTTAATAAGAATGGAAAGAGTTATCAAGGAAAGAATGACCATTCAACCGGATCTGTCAGCGGTAACTCCACAGGCATTAATTAATATCAGACCATTAGTTGCCTCTGTTAAACAGTTTTTTGGTAGCAGCCAATTATCACAATTTATGGATCAAACCAATCCATTATCTGAAATAACTCATAAAAGAAGACTTTCCGCTCTGGGTCCGGGAGGTTTAACAAGAGAAAGAGCTGGCTTTGAGGTTCGAGATGTTCATTATAGTCACTATGGAAGAGTTTGTCCTATCGAAACCCCGGAAGGTCCAAATATCGGATTAATCGGATCATTAAGTATTTATGGTAGGATCAATGATTTTGGATTTATTGAAACCCCTTATCGTAAAGTTGAAAATGGCCAATTAACAGATAAAATCATATATCTTACAGCTGATGAAGAAGACCAATACAAGATTGCTCAAATGACAATAGAGATTGACGAAAATGAGAGAATTATCCAAAAGGATGTACCCTGCCGATACCGGGATGATTATTTAACTGTTCCCCCCAATGAAGTTGATTTTATTGATGTGGCTCCCAACCAGATGACGAGTATTTCTGCCAGTTTGATTCCTTTTTTAGAGCATGATGATGCAAATAGGGCATTGATGGGAACGAATATGCAAAGACAGTCTGTCCCGGTAATTAAAACCGAAATGCCGCTTGTTATGACTGGTATGGAAGAAAGGGTAGCTAAAGACTCCGGTACCATTATCGTTGCGGAAGAAGATGGTTTTGTAGAAAAACTGAATGGAAATAGTATTATTATTAAGAGTAATAACGGAAATAGAAAAGAGTATTTTTTAAAGAAGTTTTACCGTTCTAATCAAGGAACATGCATCAACCAGACTCCAATTGTAGACGAGGGACAGAAGTTAACTAAATATACCACCATTGCAGATGGTCCTAATACCGATCAAGGAGCGCTATCTTTAGGAAGAAATGTATTAGTAGCATATATGGCATGGGAAGGATATAATTTTGAAGATGCCATTGTTATCAGTGAAAAATTGGTTCAAAATGACACCTTTACATCTATTCATATTAGCGAACATGAATGTGATGCCCGTGACACTAAATTAGGACCGGAAGAGATTACTTCAGATATTCCCAATATCGGAGAAAATAATTTAGCAAATCTGGATGAAGATGGAATCATTCATATAGGAACTGAGGTTGAACCAGGAGATATATTGGTTGGGAAGGTGACACCAAAAGGTGAAACTGAATTAGGTCCAGAAGAAAGATTGCTTAGAGCCATATTCGGCGAGAAAGCCAGGGAGGTTAGAGATACTTCTCTACGAGTACCCCATGGTGATAAAGGTAAGATCATTGATGTAAAAGTATTCTCCAGAGAAAATGGTGACGATATACCCCCGGGTGTCAATAAAATGGTTAGAGTTTTCATTGCACAAAAAAGAAAAATATCAGAAGGTGATAAAATATCGGGTAGACATGGAAATAAAGGTGTCATTGCTAAGATATTGCCCGAAAATGATTTGCCTTTTTTACCTGATGGAACGCCTATTGATATTATCTTGAATCCCTTAGGCGTGCCTTCGAGAATGAACGTTGGGCAAATTATGGAAGTTCATTTAGGGTGGGTTGCTAAAGTGCTGGGAATTAAAATTATTACACCTGTTTTTAATGGCGCAACTGAAGAAGATATCGAGAAAGCCCTTATTGATGCCGGATTGCCAAAGGATGGAAAAAGTATCCTATATGATGGAAGGACTGGCTTGCCGTTTGACCAAAAAGTGACCGTTGGATACAGTTATATCTTAAAATTAATCCATCTGGTTGATGATAAAATTCATGCCCGATCAACAGGCCCTTATTCTTTAGTGACTCAACAACCTCTGGGAGGAAAAGCTCAATTCGGAGGACAAAGATTTGGAGAGATGGAAGTATGGGCTTTGGAAGGTTATGGAGCTGCTTATAATTTACAGGAAATGCTTACAGTAAAATCAGATGATGTGACCGGTAGAATAAAGACATATGAATCCATAGTAAAAGGAGAAAATATTCCGGTTCCTGGTATTCCTGAATCATTTAAAGTACTGATCAGAGAGTTAAGAAGTTTGTGTTTAAACGTAAAGGTTATGGATCATGATGGAAAAGAGATTGAGATAAAAGAGGATATTGACGTTAAAGAAAGACTTGATCAGGATTTCATGAATCATCTGACTTAACAATATTGTTTTATATAAGATTGATAGTACAGTAACTAATGATTAGCTAATAATAGCGGAGGAGGTAATCTGGTTGGAAATTTCAGAAAGAATCAATGCCATCGCCATAGGATTAGCTTCTACTGAAGATATACGTAGATGGTCCTATGGCGAAGTTAAAAAGCCGGAAACAATTAATTACAGGACACTGAAACCTGAAAAAGATGGATTATTTTGTGAACGTATTTTTGGTCCGGTTAAAGACTGGGAATGCAGTTGCGGGAAATATAAAAGAATAAGATATAAAGGTGTTATCTGTGACCGTTGTGGAGTCGAAGTAACAAAATCGATTACCAGGAGAGAGAGGATGGGTCATATCGAATTAGCATGTCCTGTATCTCATGTCTGGTATTTTAAAGGAATACCAAGTCCGTTAGCTTTATTATTGAATATTTCTCCACGAAGTCTGGAAAAAATATTATATTTTGCACCAGATAGAAGAAGAGAACAACTATTCGAAATCAAGAATAAGGACGATTTTAAATTATTTTCCAGTGATGTTATTTTAGAAACAGAATATAGAATTCATCAGATATACCAACCTGATTTTAAAGCAGAAGAATTATATCGCGTTAATCAGGTCAAAAAATTTCCCCACAAAGTTGGCGATATAATCAGTAGGGAAAAACGAATAGAATTACAGGAGATATATGGAAAAGTTTTCTTTAGTTCCGAAGGGATCTTTTCCGAAATAGAATCAGAATATCCTGATGAAATTTTAACAGAAGAAGATATTCCGAATGATCAAACAAAAAATTCCGAAATACAGGATAGTGGTCAGCAACAAACAGAAAATCAACCAGAAGAGGAAGTAAAGACGGAAGAATATGTTGTTGATAAATACGAGAAGGAGCCTTTGAATTATCGTATCACTGATGTTGATGGATTAATATCAGAAAGCAAATTGTCAAAATTGCTGGAAAAAGATAAAGAATTATTAAAAAGAACGACAACAGCGAAACAATCAGTGGAAGAATCATGTTACGTAGTGATTCATCCCGGTAAAACAAGTCATAAGGTTGGAGATATCATTCTTGAAACTGAATACAGATTACTTTCTCATTATGATCCGGAATTTCAGGCTGGGATTGGCGCAGAAGCGATTAAAAATCTTCTCAAGAATATTAATCTTGACGCACTTAACATGGAATTAAGGGAAGAATTAAAGCATTCTTCAGGCCAAAAAGCCAAGAAAATGATTAAAAGGTTGCAAATTATTGAAGCCTTCAGAAAGAGTCATTGTAAGCCGGAATGGATGATTTTGGATGTATTGCCTGTCATACCCCCGGACTTGAGACCAATGGTTCAGCTGGAAGGAGGCAGGTTTGCAACATCTGATCTTAATGACCTCTATCGAAGAGTGATCAATAGAAATAATCGATTAAAACGATTATTAGAATTAGGAGCTCCTGATATCATCATAAAAAATGAAAAAAGAATGCTTCAAGAGGCAGTAGATGCACTTATAGATAACGGAAGGAGGGGGCATGCAGTGCTTGGTGCAGGAAACCGACCTCTAAAATCTTTAAGTGATTTATTAGAAGGGAAAAAGGGCAGATTCAGACAGAATCTTTTAGGTAAAAGAGTTGATTATTCAGGACGTTCTGTCATTGTTGCAGGTCCCAAACTTAAGATGCATCAATGTGGCCTGCCTAAAAAGATGGCTTTGGAATTATTTAAACCATTTGTTATGCATCATTTAGTAAAGAGGGAGTTGGCTCATAATATTAAGACTGCCAAGAAATTAGTAGAACAGGAATCTCCTGAAGTATGGAATATTTTACAGGAGATTATTGAAGAACATCCTGTTCTATTGAACCGGGCTCCAACGCTTCATCGACTGGGAATTCAGGTATTCAAACCTGTTCTTGTTGAAGGAAATGCCATTCAACTTCATCCTCTGGCCTGTCCCGCATTCAACGCGGACTTTGATGGTGATCAGATGGCTGTCCATATCCCTTTATCAACTGAGGCACAAACTGAGGCTGAACTGTTAATGCTGTCTTCAAATAATATCTTATCGCCAGCCAATGGAGCGCCTATTGCTTTACCATCACAGGATATTATTTTAGGATGTTATTACCTGACCATGAAAGAAAAAGGCCAGAAGGGGGAAGGGAAATTTTTTGCCAATCCAGATGAAGCTATACGTGCCCAGGAAGAGGGTTATGTAGATATTCATGCCAGTATCAAAGTCAGGATAAAAGACAAGGTTGAAGAAACAACCGTTGGTAGAGTTATTTTTAACCAGGTATTGCCAGAAGATATGAATTTTGTTGACTTAACAATTACCAAAAAATCATTAGGTAAAATTATTTCATACATTTACAGGCAATATGGCCAGGATGTGGCAGTAAAAAGTCTTGATCATATAAAAGACTTGGGATTTCATTATGCTACTTTATCCGGTATTACGATTGGTGTAGTTGATTTAGAAATCCCCTCTGAAAAGGATAAAATATTGGAGGAAGCAGAAAAAAGAGTTTCAAAAATCAAAGAACAATTCAATTATGGCTTAATTATGGAAGAAGAAAGGGTTGAAAAGATTATTACTGCCTGGACAGATGCAGCTGATAATGTTGTAAATGCAATATTAAATAACCTGAGCAGTTTTAATCCCCTATACATGATGGCTGATTCCGGAGCCCGCGGAAGTAGAAGACAAATAGGTCAATTAGCCGGTATGAGAGGATTGATGGCCGATCCTTCCGGAAAGATTATTGAATTTCCTATCAGATCTAATTTCAGAGAGGGTTTATCCTGCCTTGAATACTTCATCTCTACTCATGGTGCTCGAAAAGGCCTTGCGGACACGGCTTTGAGAACTTCAAAATCCGGTTATCTGACAAGAAGACTTATTGATGTGGCACAGGATGTAATTATCACAGAGGAAGATTGCAGCACTACAGACGGTGTAATTGTGTCTGATATCCAGGAAGATGGAAATATTATCGAGAAATTGGAGGAAAGAATCGTAGGAAGAACAGCTCAGGAAGACATTATTGACCACAAAAATGGAGAATTGATTGTTCAGAGGGGAACATTGATAGATGAAAAAATAGCTAAAAAAATCAGTGATTCTGGAATAAAAGAAATAAACATACGTTCTCCTTTAACTTGCGCTTCTAAACAAGGAATTTGTGCGAAATGTTACGGAAAAGATCTGGCCACTGGTAGAATGGTTACAATCGGTGAAGCCGTCGGAACAATTGCTGCACAATCCATAGGAGAACCGGGTACCCAATTGACCCTTAGAACTTTTCATACGGGTGGTATAAAAATCACTGGAGAAGATATTACACTTGGTTTACCAAGAGTTGAGCAGTTATTTGAAGTAAGAAAACCAAAAAAACAGGCTGTAATCAGTGAAATAAATGGTTTTATTGATGAGATCAAGGATGAACAGAAGAACACAAGAAAAGAAATTATTATAAGCCCTGAGACTGAAGAGCAAACCATAAAAAATAAAGAAAATAGGAAGAAAGTATATTTTATTCCCAATGATTTAAGAATTATCGTTGAAAAGGATCAAAAAATATCAGCTGGGCAGAGGTTAACGACTGGGTTTGTAGATCCCAATGATATACTCAGAATTCAAGGTATTAAGGCAGTACAAAAATATCTTTTAGAGCAAGTACAGGAAGTTTATCGTTCTCAGGGTGTAACGATCGATGATAAACATATTGAAGTCATTGTCAGGCAGATCGCCAGATTAAACAAAATTTATGTTAAATCATCTAGAGATTCTGATTTACTTTCTGGAGAATTAGTCTATGTCTCTGATTTTGAAAAGGCGAACAAACAGGTAATACAAGAAAATGACGAAATTAGGAACAGGAATAGAGGATTGCTATTAAATAAATCCTTGGCTACATCAATAACTGGAAATAAGAGTGAGCTGATTATTGAAAAGAATTCAGTTATTGATGAGGGAATCATGAAGAGAATTGAGAATACTGACTACCAAAGCTTTGATATTATTGATGAACAGGGGAGATTGAATCATATCGTACAAGGTGAGATCAATTTCATCGACAGAATGATTGACCAAATATTTATTGGTAATCTTGAACCGAATATTGAGCTCTCTCAACATCGTAAAAATGATGAAGGTACAGATGGGCAGATTGATTTTGATAGTCTTAGAGGGAATAAAATTAACAGAGAGACAGCTATTCTTTTAGTAAAAAATGGATTAAATAAAGTCCGTATCACGAAGCCTGAAGAAGTTGCAAAACTGGCAGGAACCATGCTTGCTGAAGATATTAAATCAAATGATGGTGAAGAGGCTATTATTCACGCCAACAAGATTTTAGATGATGCTGATATAAGGAATCTAATAGATCATCAATGTGAAGAAGTAACAATATGGAATGATATCAAAGAAGTTAATATCAAAGAAAATATAATTAGTTTTATCAAGGAAGATGTTATTGGTCAAAACCTTGGACAGGAATTGAGAGATCCGGAATCTGACAATATTATTGCCGATAAATCACAACCGGTCAGTAAAAATATCATTAGAAAAGCTTATTCAGCCGGTATCAGTGATATTCCGCTGGAAGATGGCCGTTTCTTTTCGCTGGAAGGAAGAGTACTTGAATATATTTATCACAATCTTATAGGAAAGATCATTGCGCAGGATATTATAGATAAAAAAAATGCAGAGGTATTAATCCCAGCAGGCGAAAAGATTAATAAGAAGAATGCGATTGAAATATTTCAACAAAAAGTTGAAACAGTTAAATACAGGAGTGAAATGAGTCAACAGGAAAAGATTCATCTCATTGAAAATATCGGCTATATCAGGAGAATAAAATTACCCGCTATAGGCATGCCTATTATTCAGGGTATCACACAGGCTTCTCTATCAACAGAGAGTTTCTTGTCTGCTGCTTCTTTCCAAAGAACAACTCACGTTTTAACAAATGCATCCATTAAGGGGAAGGTTGATCATCTTTATGGATTGAAAGAAAATGTAATCATTGGTAATATTATTCCGTCCGGTACCGGGCTGCCTCGTTATCGTGATATTGAAATAAGCTCTCTGTATGAGGAAGAATTGGAAAGGGAAGCGCTGGATGAACATCATAAAGAAGAAGTATTCAATCAACAAGGGGAAGATATAGTTACGGAAAATAATTTGAATCTTTTCTCTCAAGATGAGTCTTAAAAGAGCTATCGGCTCTGATTGGTGAAATTTTTAAATGATTTCGTTTTTTTTATGTTAGTTAAGTTTTAAAAGTGCACACTTTAAGTTTTAAAACTGCACTATATT
>CAYSSG010000049.1:0-12962 GCA_964433635.1 uncultured Atribacterota bacterium
TACAAAGAGCATCATCCATATAAAAAAGAACTGATTACTGAGTCGGAAACGGAATATTTTCGGGATGATTTTCTTAGAAGAAATAATATATCCCTTGCTTTATTAAATGATAAGAAAAATAGAGCAACCCGGGAGAGACTCATTCATGAGATGAGAGATAGATCTATCTTTTCAGATCGGAAAATTGCAGAATTATTACATCTGGCCCGGGGAATGGTTCAACGGGTAAGGAGGAAGGGATGCTGAGTTTTGGGTCAAAGGACCGTCCCCTGGTTGGGTTTTTGGTGATGGGTTTTTTTCTGTTGGTTGTGCAGAGTTGTTTTACTTTGCCCAGTACTACTACGACAGAGTCCCTGCCTACGCCTCGCCTGCAATATGAAATCGTGAATGAATTTCCCCATGATCCGGAAGCTTTTACCCAGGGACTGGTCTGGCAGGATGGTTTTCTGTATGAGGGAACAGGTCTTTACGGAAGTTCATCCCTGCGTAAAGTGGAATTGGAGACAGGAGATATATTGCAGCAGCATCTTCTCCCCGAGGATTACTTTGGAGAAGGAATTACGATTCTGGGAGAAAAAATCTATCAGCTTACCTGGAAGGAACAGACAGGATTTATCTATAATAAGGAGACTTTTCAACTTACAGGGGTTTTTTCTTATCCTCATGAGGGATGGGGAATGACCCATGATGGAACCTATCTCATTATCAGCGACGGGACTTCGATATTACATTTTATGGATCCTTTGACACTGGAAGAGGTCAAACAGGTTACAGTCCATGATCAGCAGATGCCTGTACATCAGCTGAATGAACTGGAGTATGTTCAGGGCAGAATCTATGCGAATATCTGGCAGACGGATTGCATTGCCATTATTGAGCCGGAATCCGGAAAGGTCATTGCCTGGATTGATTTAAGCGGTCTTTTTAATCAGCTGGACCTGGAGAATCATCAAAAACTTGATGTACTCAATGGAATTGCCTATGATTCAGAAGATAATATGCTGTTTGTTACCGGAAAGCTCTGGCCAAAAATATTCCAGATTAAGGTTATTCAATCCTGAAATAGAAGGAAGTTGCTGTGTCACTTATTCATACGGTTATGATCAGTGACTATTCAAATGAATGAGGGGATTATTGTGAAAATTTTTAAGGAATATCCGATTCAGGATTTAATTCATAGGGAAATGGAATGTTCCTGCGGAAGAAATCATTTTGCAGCCATTGAAGACATCATTATCCGTAAAGATGCGATTCATATGCTACCGGATTTGTTAGCGAAATATCATTGCCAAAAACTATTTCTGGTTGCTGATGAGAATACGTATAAAGCAGCAGGGGAGAAGGTAGCACAGCTATTAAAGGAAAAGGGATTTGACCTGGTCATCTATATTTTTCAGCGGGAAAAGCCATTGGTTCCGGACGAAAAGGCAGTTGGTGAATTTTTTGTACATCTTAATCGGGACAGGGATATCATGATCGCAGTCGGTGCAGGAACCTTGAATGATCTGACTAAATATGTCAGTTTTCAGTCCAATATTCCTTATGTCATCGTTGCCACCGCTCCTTCCATGGATGGTTATTCTTCCTTTGTAGCACCCCTGATTGCAGATAACCTGAAAACAACCTATCAGGCTACTCCGACAAAAGCGATTATTGCAGATATCAGTATTTTAAAGAATGCCCCGATGAGTATGATTCGTGCAGGGCTGGGTGATATGCTGGGTAAATATACCGGCTTGTGCGATTGGCAGCTAACAAGAATTATAAACGGAGAATATTATTGCGCTCAGGTTGCAAATTTAGTCAAGAAATCCGTCGAGAAGTGCATAAGCCAGGTGTCGGGTATAAAAAAGAGAGATGAAATCGCAATGACTCATCTGACTGAGGGGCTTATCTTATCGGGAATAGCAATGAGTTTTATCGGAAATTCCCGCCCTGCTTCAGGATCAGAACATCACCTGTCACATTTTTTAGAGATGATGTTCTTGTTCAGCGGTAAGGAGGCAATCTTGCATGGAATCAAGGTGGGTATCGCTACCATTGCCGTCATCAGATTGTTCCATCTATTACAGGAAAAGAAAAGCATCGACTTTTCTGCTGCAATTGAAAAAGCGGGTCATTTCAATCCAGAAGCATGGGAACAACAGATGAAGAAGATATATCGCGCGGCAGCTCCTTCAGTCATTGCCCTGGAAGAAGTTGCCATGAAAAATTCCCCTGTCAAGCATCAAAAACGCATCAGAATTATTGAAAAGAGATGGCCAGAGATCATAAAAGTCATACAACAGATGACTCCTCAAGTCGATGCCATTGAGAAGATATTATTAGATATAGGAGCGCCAATCAATCCTGCCCAGGTAGGCATTGATGCGGATACCTTTTATAACGGATTAATTTACGGTAAGGAAGTTCGAAACCGGTATGGTATTCTGCAGTTATTATGGGATTTGGGATTGTTAGAGGAGTTTTCCAGCAGAGTGGTCGATTATTTTTATCCAGAAAAATCATCTGGCAGGAATTCTTTATTGGATAGAGAAGAGAATATCCTGAAACAGGTGAAGTGTTTTATCCTGGATATGGACGGAACTTTTTATCTTGGCAATAGGATTTTTGATGGTTCCCTGGAATTTTTAGAAAGCCTGAAGAGATATGGTAAATCTTTTTTCTTTTTTACAAACAATTCTTCCCGTAATGCACGCTATTACAGGCAAAAATTAGCAAAGATGGGATGTGTGGTGCAGGAAAAAAATATTCTTACCTCAAACCAGGTCATCATGAAATATATTAAAGAGAATTGGAAAGATAGCAGCGTCTACCTTGTAGGCAATGATTATTTAAGAGAAGATTTTGAAAATGCCGGTATTCGATTAGTGCAGGATCACCCTGATGTGGTGGTGGTAGGTTTTGATACGACCCTGGAATATCAACGGATATCCAGAGCCTGTCATTCTATCCGGAATGGTGTTCCCTTTTTTGCGGTTAATCCGGATTTTAATTGCCCCATCGAAGGAGGATTTCTTCCGGATTGCGGTTCAATCTGTGCCCTGATCACCGCCTCCACAGGCGTTAAGCCGGTTGTTTTTGGGAAACCGACCCGTTATACTCTTCAATATATCCTGGATATTACGGGATTAAAAGAACAGGATATTGTTTATATCGGAGACCGGCTTTATACAGATATTGCCATGGGAAGGGGCAATCAATTGAACACCATCCTGGTACTATCCGGGGAAACTAAAATTGAAGACCTGACTCATTCCGACATTCAGCCGGATCTTATATTTGCCTCACTGCAGGCGTTAAAGGTAAAATTAGATGAAATCTATCAGTATCAGTGAAGATGTGGTAATAGGTCAGGATCGTGGTATGCATTCATTTCAGGGAAGTTGATTCGAAAAGATGTTTCAAAAATTTATTTCCTACTATAAACCCTATAAAGGCATTCTTTTCCTGGACATGTCCAGTGCCTGTCTGATTGCTGCTGTTGACCTCGTCTTTCCTTCAGTTACCCGCTATTTTATCAACAGTATCATACCTGACAAGCAATTCAGCACTTTTTATCTCTTTATTGGAATCCTTGTAATCCTCTCTATTGTCAGGGCGGCAGCCAATTATATCGTCAATTATTGGGGACATGCCATGGGAGCCAGGATGGAACGGGATATGAGGACAGATCTTTTCAGGCATCTACAGACGCTCTCCATTGATTATTTTGATAATGTCAGAACCGGACATATCATGTCCCGGGTCGTGAATGACATTGGCCGAATAGCCGGGCTTGCACATCATGGCCCGGAAGACTTGTTTATCTCATTCATTATGATTGTCGGCTCTTTTATTATTCTCTTTGCCATTGAATGGCGACTTACTTTAATTCTCTATAGTTTTTTAGCAATCCTGATCTGGTATGCAGTGTCAAAAAGAAAGAAGATGTCTGAAGTATTCAGCCTGGTCAGGAAGAAGATTGCCAATGTCAATGCCCAGCTGGAGAACAGTATTTCCGGGATCAGAGTCGCCAAATCCTTTACCAACGAAGCGTTTGAATTGGAAAAATTCGATCTGGGAAACGAGGAGTTTAATGCATCAAGGGAGATGGCTTATAAGGTCATGGCAGAATTTTTCTCAGTCATTTTATTTATGTCTAATTTTTTAAATATTCTCGCGCTTGGTGTGGGAGGATTTTTTGTTTTCCAAGGAATCATCACGATTGGAGACCTGATAGCCTATATTCTGTACATTAATTTCTTCCTGCAGCCGATCCGGAGATTAACCAACTTCACAGAGATGCTGCAGGAGGGCGTCAGCGGTTTTGAAAGGTTTCTCGAGGTCATGCAGATTGTACCGAGCATTACCGATAAAGAGAATGCCAGGGAATTAAAGGTGGTACACGGAGAAGTTGAATTTAAAAATGTATCTTTCAGCTACAAAAGAGAAGAAGTCGTCTTATCCAATATTAACGTATTGCTTGAACGGGGTAAGACACTCGCTTTAGTCGGTCCGTCCGGCTCAGGAAAGACGACCTTGTGCCTTTTAATTCCCCGTTTTTATGAAGTCGATAAAGGTGAAATCCTGATTGATGGCGAAAATATTCAGGATGTAACCCTGAATTCCCTGCGGAAGAATATCGGGCTGGTGCAACAGGACGTATTTCTGTTTACCGGAACGATCGGTGAAAATATACTCTATGGGAAACCCAATGCCAGCCAGGAAGAGGTTATTCAGGCAGCAAAAGATGCTGATATTCATCATTTTATCAACAGCCTGCCCGAAGGCTATGATACGTATATCGGAGAAAAAGGGCTTAAATTATCCGGTGGTCAAAAACAGAGAATATCAATCGCCAGGGCTTTTTTAAAGAACCCCCCCATTCTTATCTTAGATGAGGCAACTTCCTCTCTGGACACTGAGTCGGAAGCGATCATTCAGAAAGCGCTGGAAAGGTTAACGGTTGGCCGAACTGTTCTGGTTATTGCCCACAGACTTTCCACGATTCGAAATGCTGACCAGATTATTGTTCTAACCAATCAGGGGATAGAAGAAAGGGGTACCCATGACCAGTTAATCGCCAGGAACCAGCTTTACAGCAGACTCTACCATGCTCAATTTAAAGGCTTCATCCCTGATGAGGTTGAAGAGACAGATTCCCAGTCAGATGATATGCCGGACTCCCATCCGGCAAAGAATTGATTTTTAGATTCCGTACCATTAATAGGAGACAATACAGGAGATTGCAATATGAAAGCAGGGGTACTGAAAGGTTTCCCATTGTTCATGGTTCTTCTGATGCTGTATTTTTACTGCGACGCTTCTTTATGTCAACACGAGCAGCAACTCAAATTCAGCATCAAGACAATTTCCAGGAATGATCCTGCTTTAAAAACAAATCTGCAGGTACCTGTATTTGAGGGTATGAGTGATGAAGCCATCCAGGATAGAATAAACCGAAAAATTGAAGAAGATATCTTTACATTCAGTGATGAACTGGCAAAGAGTTCTGAGCGATGCCTGGAAATTGCTGATAAAATTAAATGGCAACAGGAGCAATGTATCGGGGAAACCATTTTTGAATTACATTATCTTTCTGAGAAAGTCATGAGTTTCTCCATGATCTATTATTCCTATACCTTAGGTGCCCATGGATTTACGGAACAGATCAGTTATAATTTTGATCTGAAAACGGGCCAGGAAATAACAGTCCAAGAACTTTTTTATGGTTATAATCACTATGAGGAATTCATTAACCAGGAGATCAAACGTCAGATTGCCATCGAAAAAGATATTTACTTCAACGAAGGCAAAGATTTTCAATCGATTAGAAATAATCAACCCTTCTATATCCAGTATGATGGAATCGTGATTTATTTTGGATTATATGAGCTTGCTCCTTATGCGGATGGGATTCGCTATTTCAAAATTCCTTTCAGTATTTTCAGTGGCCTGACATCTGAACACCTTCCCTATTTTACACTTAATTAATTGTCAGATATTTCAGCCGAGGATACCAGTCAATCTGATTGCCGTATATACTAAGACCAGTGCCAGAACCGAATTCACTATCTTCCGTACCTTCGCCTGATACAGAAAACGACTGATGACTACACCGAAAGAAGCCCAGAGCAAGTTAGCACTAAAACCGAGCACTGAAAGGATCAAGGTAAACAGGATAATGTATTTGGGTATACTAATAATTGAATAAAGAAAAACGGTATAAAGTGTCAGGACAAAAATGATGCATTTTGGATTTACAAATTGGAGCAGAATTCCATATTTAAAACCAAATGGTTGTACTTGCTGATTCTTTTGGGTAAAGGAATAATCTGTTTGTTGAATATTATAAGCCAAATATAATATATAAGCAGCACCTACCCATCTCATGATGGATTCAAAAGAAGGTATTACTTTTAATAATAAATTTGAAAAGAAACCTGCCATTAATAAAATCAATATAAATCCGAAAGAGATGCCATAGATGAAACCCATTGACTTTTTTATACCATGATTAACGCCCATAGAGGTACAGGCAATATTACCCGGACCCGGTGTATAGATCGTTACAAGCACAAAGGGTATGAGAGAGGCAAAATCAATGGTATCCATTTCTGTTTCCCAACATTCATTCCAGTTATCGGCGATTAAGCAGTCAGTATCTATCCTGATTATCCATCGCGCTCCAGTTTACAGTAAATCTGGATTCATGTCAATGATGAATTGATTGAATCAGGAAGTGTTTTCACAGTCATTTCCAATAAAACTGATTTGCCTGAATAAATAATCAATGTACATTCTTACGAATAATATTTTGCTAAATACCGCTTAGATGATTATAATATATTACGAGTAAATATTTACCAGCTATTATAAGCAGCTAATAAGGAGGGATTGATTTGAATATTGCTTTAGATGCGATGGGGGGAGATTTTGGTCCCAGGGAAACGATAAAGGGAGCCCTCCTTTTTTTAAAGGAGAGAGAGAGCACGATCACCTTACTGGGAAAGAAACAGTTCATCAATGAAGAATTGGCAAGATATTCATTTGATAGGGAGAAGGTCCTGGTCATTGACTGTGTAGACGAAGTGGATAACGAAGCTTTGCCCACGGAGGTCATCAGAAAACAGGCCAATTCCCCGATTATGGTCGGTATGGATTTATTGAAATCCGGAAAAACAGAGGCCTTTGTATCTGCTGGAAATAGCGGTGCCGTAATGGCAGCAGCACTTTATAAGCTGGGCTGTATTCAGGAGATTAAACGCCCTGCTATCGCTGCTATAATACCTACCCTTCATGGTAATAAAGTCATCCTGGACATGGGTGCAAATGTTGATTGCAAACCGATTCATCTACTGCAATTTGCCTTAATGGGGGAATCTTATGCCAGGTATGAACTGGATATTGAAAATCCCAAAATTGCCCTGCTTAATATTGGTGAGGAAAAGAGCAAGGGGAACAGCCTGACCAGAGAGGCCTATCGCTTACTTTCCGGGAGAAAGGATATTTGTTTTATGGGAAATATTGAAGGAGGAGAAGTTTTTTTAGGTACAGCAGATGTCATTGTCTGTGACGGATTTGTGGGCAATATTGTACTGAAAACTGCAGAAGGTTTATCGCGTATGTTTATAACCGATTTTAAGATGAGCATTTTAAGTAATCTCCCCGATGATGCCATGATTAAAATACTGAAAGAGAAATTTTCCGAGTATGCCAAGAGACGAAATTATAAAACCTACGGAGGAGCGCCCCTGTTGGGCATAAACGGACTGTGTTTTATCTGTCACGGCAGATCCAAGGCTGAGGCAATTAAGAATGCTTTGCATAATGCCAGTAAATTTGTAGATAATAAGGGATTGGAACACCTGAAAGGCTTGAATTTTCATTCAGAATATACGGCCCAGGATGAATCCAGCCAATAGACCAATTAAAAAGATGGTCGTCAGGATGCGAGCATCTTTGACCATCGCGATTCCTTTAAAACGAATGACAACCAAAGTTACAAAATAGGCTGTCACGTTTAATGTAACGAAGATTGGCCAGGTAATGATCTTGGCAATCATAGGGCCGATATAGGGAATGGATTTAATGAATACCAGACCATATGTGAAGATGTGGCTGAACATTTCAACGACGATTCCTACCAAAGCAATGATGGCAGTAATCAGGAATCTGTCTACATCGGTAAATTTGAAAAGATAGTATATCAGAAGAATAAGAAGAACAGCTACCAGGAAATCCATCGTCGAGATTTGAGTTCTATTAAGAATCCTGGGCTTGAAATTCTGGGGAAACTGGATTTTTTGACTTGATTTTTTTTTAGTCATTGACTTTTCTTTTTTAATTTAGCGTGTGATCAAATAGACAGACAGCAAGAATAGATTCCATTATCCATTCATCGACATGATTCGTTATCATCATATAGAAGGATAACATTTTTTGTCAAATGTTTTTACAATTCGTATTGCGTCGTGCGCATTGAGTCAAAATACAGTAGGTGTAGTTGCTATTAAGAGGTTTTTTAGTTTACAGTTGTTAGTTTTCAGATGAAAATAATCTTCAATATTTAGTTTTTTCCATATTTGGCCCTGGACTGAGTACTATTTTTTGCTATTAATCCAAAATATTAATTCCAAAGAACCAAAAACTATAAACCAAAAAAAACCTAACTTTTAATCTACAGAATAAAATACAGAATTAATCCAGAGATTATTGTGAAAGGGATAGCAAAGAGAAGGCGTAATCCGATAATCTGTGGCTTAAAGAAGATCAGATCATAGGCAATACGGCTTAATCCGATTGCACCATAACCGATCAGCATAGTAACAATGATGCTGACATGTGCCCCTTTCTGAAAGAGAGATTGAATGATGGGATAGACGGCATAGGGTCCACCCTGTAGCAATCCGGCTAGAAGCCCACCGGTTATAATTCCCCGTACCCCGCTCTCTTTACCAAACCATTGAATGATGAATTCATCAGGCATGAGAATATGAATTGCCTGTGCGATGAGAAGAGCTGCGAAAATCATGGGAATCAAGCCAGCAAACGAATTCATTGCACCTGCAAATCCCTTTTTAGCCATTTCCGGCTTACTAAAGAATAAATAGATATACAAAGCAATGGCACCTAAAACAATCACTCGTTGTGCCCAGTTTCTGCCGATAATGAAAAAAATCCAGTTCATATCTGCCACCTCTCAAAATAATCTTTATTTTCAAGTATATCACGATGGAAAATGAATCGATTACCCTAAATAAGGTAGACCTCTACCGGATTATCTGTTAAAATCAACCTATGTCAAGAGAAACTGGAAATGCCTTTACAGTTTTTACCGTATCGTAGAAAGCAGTATGATTGGTATGATCAATTTTTGGATAATCAGGGAGAATCGATGTCTTTTTCTGTCATATTATTTTTAGCTGTTGGCCTGGCGATGGATGCTTTTGCGGTTTCAATCAGCAGCGGTATCGCTGCACCTGTCGTCAGTGCAGCTTATGCCTTGAAGATAGCGCTCTTTTTTTCAGGCTTTCAGATGCTTATGCCTTTGCTGGGCTGGTGGTTAGGCGACAGCATGAGCCAATATATTGCCAGCTATGATCATTGGGTTGCCTTTATCCTTTTATTTGCCATCGGAAGCAGGATGGCTTATGAATCTTTTCAGAGTGAAGCGCATAACAGGTCTATTAATTTTAATAGTACTGCGGTGCTTTTATTACTGGCTGTTGCAACCAGCATTGATGCCTTGATTGCAGGTGTCAGTCTTTCCATATTAAGAATCAATAGGATGCATGTCATTATCATTATTGGAATCATTACTTTGCTTTTCTCTCTGATCGGGGTTAAAATTGGAAAAATATTGGGTTGCAGGATGGAAAAATATGCCCAACTTGTTGGAGGTATCATTCTGATTACCATTGGTATCCAGTTATTATGGACCCATATACGAGGTTGAGGATGTTCAGGATAAAAAATGTATTTTTAACTTCTTTGGTTCTTTTATTCATAGTCACTGGCCTTTTGACCGGTTGTTATCCGATTCCAAAATTAATATTTCTGGAAGTCTTGCCTGATACGATGATGTTGTATCCCGGTGAATCCCAGTCCATTTCTTCGATTACGGTTTACTTCCAGGATAATTCCCAAGAGGAGATTCCAATTGAGTTGTGTGAATACTCAGCCAGTAACAGCAATGCAAGAGTGGACAGTAGTGGTATGATTACTGCCTTATCCATCGGTACAACGCAGGTTACAGTCTATTATTCAAAGGGGAGTGTGACTGTAAGTGACACGATTCAGGTCATTATAGCCTCATTAACGGATTATCGTGCCCTGTGCATCGGCATTAATGATTACCGGGATCCGGCAATTCTTAATCTCAGAGCACCTTCTTATGATGTGACTCGTATGAGAGAGGTCTTTGAAAATTCTTATTTTGGCGAGATGCAAACATCATTTGTGACAATTGATACACTTATTGACGGGCAGGCCACACGCCTGAACATTCTGCAGTCGATTCAGACATCCTTTTCGACTGCTGACAGTCATGATGTTTCTTATTTTTATTTTTCAGGCCATGGCTGGAGTGACGGGAGTACTGCTACCATTCTGCCCTATGATGCCATAGCCGCTGATTCCTCTAACGATATCAGCGTTAATGACTTAGCTTCTGCCCTGGGGAGCATTGCCGGAACGAAAGTGGTCATCCTTGATTCCTGTTATTCAGGCGGGTTTATCGGTAAGGAATTCCCTGGTCGGGGGATGCCGTCTCCTGATAGCCTGAGAGAGTATAATGAAAGCGTCCTGGAATCATTTGCCTTACAGGATGCAATGGTTCCAAAAAGTAGTCTGGCTTCAAGCTTATTCAAGGTCATCGTGTCTGCCTCCGGAGATCAGATATGTCATGAAACACTGAATCATCCTATTGACGGTTATCCTTATGGCTATTTCTCTGCTGCCCTGTGTGAGGGTTGTGGTTATAATCAATTTTCATTCCCTGCCCCGGCAGACAGCACCAGGGACAGGCAGATTACCCTGAACGAGATTTACCAGTATATCAGTATCATGTTGAACCACAAGGAGCAGGACGTACAGGTCTACCCGCTAAGCTCTTCTTTTATTTTTATTGAATATTAAACTGAAAAGATAAGGGGACAGATGCATATCCATCTGTCCCCTTCGCAGTCCTGTCAAGCCACTTTTTCAATACTATACAATTTCTACTTCAACATGTTCGTTTTTTTCCTCATCGTAAACATCGCAAATTTTCCCGGAAAATTCAGGATCATTCATGGCCTTGTTCAATTCATCCATATCAAAGGGAATGTCCTCTCCTCCAATTTTCACTGTGTCTTTTCCCATCTTGTTGGCAATGTTAATTCCCCACTTAACCAGGCTGAACGGTATCTTCACATTGACTTTTGGTTGATTGTTCCTGGTTACGTTCACCTTCAGGAATCGTTTTTGCTTACCGGTGGTAATCTGCCTCTGATCCTGATCGTCTTCTGTTGATTTCAAAGCGTCAATCAAGGTGACTGCTTCTTCGTTGGTGATTTTTCCTTCTTTCAGCATATCCAATACCTGTTTAATTTCTTCTTTCATTTCATTTTCTCCTTTTATTCGATTGATTTTTTTAAAATGATGAATGATTTTCTTTCAGCAGTTGAATAGTTTCTTCAAGTGAAATTTCCCCATTGCTGAGGGCACTGAGCAATTCAGTACGATTGGGTTTTTTGATTTCATCAAACAATCCCAGAGCAGCCAGCAGTCTGTCCAGCTTGTTCTTGACAGTGGGGTAGGAAATTCCCATTCTTTCCTGCACTTCTCTGATATTTCCCCGGGAACGCAGAAAAGTCATAAGGAATTCCCGGTCTTCTTCAGACAGAGAGATCAGTTTGGTAAGGGGAAAATTTCCCTGTACGACAGTGTTACATCTGTCGCACTTTAATTCGGTAATCATCATCCTTACGCCGCATGCCGGACAATTTGAGGGTATGTTGGGCAAAGTATCTGCCTCCTTTTTCTTAAATTTTTCTATTAATATTAACTATTACAATAATCATATAAATAATTATAATTAAATAATAAATATTGTCAATATATCATTTAATATATTTAATAATAATATTAAATAATTTTATAACATATGCTCTAAAGATAATGATTCGTTAGATTCAAACAGCAATCAATATAAAAAAGAAAAAATTTCAAATGATTTTGAAAGAAATCATATTCCTTTTTCGTATAAGTAATAGGAACAAAAAATTAAATCTAAAATCAAGTAAATAGAAAGGATAAGATATGATGAAGAATAGAAAAATAATGAAAGTCACTATCACTTTGGCAGTAACCGGATTAGTAGCAGGACTGTTAATCATAAATGCTCTTGCTCAAGGAAATGGAGTTGGCTCCCAGGGGAATGGGAAGAAAGGTATGCAGGGAAATATCTCGTCTCAACAGGAAGTTATTCAGCAGCAGAAAGGTTTGCAGGGTAACTTTTCACAACCGGGTAGGAATTCCAACGCTTTCGGCCATGGGAATCAAGATGGTCAGGGGAATCTGAACAACAAGATGGATTGCAACTGTGATTGTGAGTGCAGTTTAGACGGTAATGTACTCCAGGAACAGTTACAGGAACAGAAACGCAATATGCTTCAATCCCAGGAGATTCAACCGTTACCAAAGACGCAAACACCTCTGCAAAAGGGGAATATGGATGGGCGTCAGAATCAGATGGGTCAGATGAACCAGATTGCACCTGAAGATTGCGATTATTCTGTTGAGATCAGCGGTCAGACGTTGAAAAATTCTACAATCAAACAGATAGCTGCTCAATGGGATATCGATGCACAGCAACTTCTTGACAATATTACCAAAACGTTTGGATTAAGCGGCAGTTACAGTACATCAAGTATTCTGAATGATCTAAGACAGGAATATCGCTTTACTCCTGCACAGATAAAAATGATTGCCGAGGA
>CAYSSG010000050.1:0-12633 GCA_964433635.1 uncultured Atribacterota bacterium
ACGACCAGGGTATCTCACATGCGATCTGTAGTCAAACTTGATACGATTGTTACTGAAAAAAAGGAAGGTTATTTTGCCAAAGACGAAACACGTTTCAATGTAGCACCATCCTATGCCAGGAAACTACGGAAATCTCTGATAGGAAAGCATCAAAAAATTGAAGAATTGGCCAATACTTCTCCTGCCAACCATGCTGTAACCAACAAGAAAGATTGTCATACAGGTATTATTACCAGTGGTGCCTCATTCAATTATGTCATGGATGCTGTCAATGAACATTCTTTACAGATCAATGTTCTAAAACTGGGATTAGTTTACCCCTTTCCCAGGGAATTAGTTAAGAGCTTTTTGAAACAGAATGAAGAGATAGTAGTCTTAGAAGAGGTAGAGCCATTCATTGAAAAGGAAATTCTGACCATCCTGGGTCAGGAAAGTTGGCACAAAAAAGTGTATGGAAAATTAGATGGGACTTTGCCCCGTATCTATGAATATCAGCCGGATATTGTTCTGGCATCACTGATAAAAGTTTTGAATATCAGTCTTCCGAAGGAAAAAGAGTTGAAGCTGGATATCACGCCACCGCTTCGTCCACCTGTGTTATGTCCGGGCTGTCCTCATCGCTCTACGATTTATGCCATTAAAAAAGCCGTCCAGAGCTTAAAGATAAAGAATGAAAATATCATCTATTCTAATGATATCGGGTGCTATACCCTGGCAATGCAGCCTCCCTACCAGATGGGAGACTATTGTATCTGTATGGGTTCCAGTATCGGTATTGCCAGCGGTCTGGCAAAAGCAACCAAACAGAAGATCGTTTCTCTGATCGGAGATTCTACTTTTTTTCATGCTGGTATACCTCCCTTGATCAATGCAGTTCATCAGCGGGTAAATATGATGGTGGTAGTGCTGGATAATCGTATTACTGCCATGACCGGTGGTCAGCCAAATCCCAGTATACCCATAGACGGATGGGGGGAAGAAACACCAGCTATCTCCATAGAACAATTAGTCAGGGCAACCGGTGCAGGTTATATACAGGTCATTGATCCGGGAAACCTGGAAAAAGCTATTTCTATCTTTAAAGAAGGATTGCAATTCAGGGGAGTTTCAGTCATTATTTCCCGTTCACCCTGTATCATGATAAAACAGAAAGAGAAAACACCATTGGTCTATCACATTGATCAGAAGAAATGCTCACAATGTCAGATTTGCGTGAAACAATTTAACTGTCCGGCAATTTATAAAAAAGAAGACAATACGATTCATATTAATCCTTTGTTGTGTACCGGTTGTGGTGTTTGTGTGCAGGTATGTCCGCAGAAAGCAATTGAGGTGAAAAAATGAGTTCTAAGAAAAGCTATAACATTTATTTGATTGGTGTTGGAGGACAGGGTATCGTAAAGACGGCAACCATTATGGGAGAGGCAGCCCTGGCTCAAGGGCTGAATGCAGTGATGAGTGAAGTCCATGGTATGGCTCAGCGCGGTGGAACAGTCGTAACCGAATTAAAGATCGGGGAGGCATATAGCCCTCTAATTGCCAGGAATGCTGCTGATCTGGTGATGGCATTTGAACCTTCAGAACTGTTAAGAGCATCAAGTAGAATCGGAAAAGATACTTATGTCATTGCTAATCGCTCTATCATCATCCCCTTTACTGTTTCTCTGGGTATGTCCGAATATCCTGATAAGGATAAGATGTTTACGCAACTCGAGGAAAAAATTGGTCATCTGCATCTCATTGATGCCCAGAATCTTGCTGCAGAAGCCGGCCATATTATTTCCGCAAATATTGTTCTATTAGGGGCAGCGCTGGCAATCCCTTCATTCCCGGTCAGGAAGGCGTTTATCATTGAATCCATGCGAAAGAATTTACCGGCTCACACACTGGATATCAATATCGGAGCATTGGAGTCAGGATTTCAACAGCTGATTTCGGCTGTTCGGAAGAAATCATCCGGATTGAGGAATTAATCGTTTTAAATTGAGTTTTTTTCTATATTTCTAAAGGAGAAAAGAATGAAATTAAATGAAAATTTAAAGAAGATCAAGCCTTCAGGCATTCGAAAATTGTTTGATCTGGCACAGAATAGAAAAGACATTATCAGTTTCGGCATAGGGGAGCCGGATTTTATCACCCCTGATCATGTAAGAGAAGCGGCCAAAAAAGCGATAGACGAGGGATATACTCATTATACGCCAAATGCCGGATTTTTTGATTTAAGAGAAGCACTGGCTGAAAAGATTCGCAGCTTCAATCAAATACCGGTCAAACCTGAGGAGGTCATAGTTACTGCTGGGGGCACACAGGCTTTATTTTCTGCCTTTTATGTCTTACTAAATCCGGGAGATGAGTTGATTGTTCCCGATCCGGGATTTCTTGTTTATGGCTCCCAGGTCAGCTTAGTCGGAGGGAATCCGGTTTATCTTCCCCTTCGGGAGAAAAATCATTTTCAAATTGATCCCGATGAACTGAAAGCGTTGATTACGCCAAAAACCAGGGCTATTTTGTTGAATTCTCCCAGCAATCCTACCGGCATGGTGATGAATCAGGATATTATGAGGGAGGTTGCTCATCTGGCAATGCAGCAGGATTTATATATCATCAGTGATGAACTGTATGAAGATATTTTATTTGACGGAAGAGAACATGTCAGTTTTGCTTCTTTGCCGGAGATGAAGGAGAGAACCATATCCCTATTTGGGTTTTCCAAGAGTTATGCCATGACCGGCTGGCGGCTTGCCTATATGGCATGTCCGGAGGTTCTCATCAATGAAATGATTAAGGTGCAGCAGAATACGGCAGTCTGTCCCAATTCGGTAACACAGCGGGCAGCATTATATGGATTGCAGCATCCGAAAGAAACCAAAGCCAGTATTGATAAAATGCGCGAGGCTTATCAAGAACGCAGAGATCTGATTATGGAGGGATTCAGTAAGATTGCCGGGTTCGAATGTTTAGCACCGGAAGGTGCATTTTATGCCTTTCCTAATATTTCCGGAACCGGTAAAAGCTCAGAGAAATTATCCATGTATCTACTGGAAAAATGCGGTGTAGTTACTGTCCCCGGGAATGCCTTTGGACAATATGGCGAAGGTTATTTGCGGTTTTCTTTTGCCACTTCGCTGGAAATGATTCAACAAGGTATGGAGAAGATCAGGGAAGGCATTAAAAAATTGTAAGTGATGGTACACTATTAAAAAACAAAATAACTGAATTGTTACTATTACCAAGGAGGACAATGATTCTATATGATAACCAGTTTTAAGCAATTATTTCGGGAAATAACGGTCATGGGCAGACAACGGATTGTCATTGCCGGAGGAGAAGATCTGGAAGCTCTTAAGGCAGTGAAAGCCAGTTATGATCAAGGTTTTGGTGAGGCAGTATTGGTCGGTAGAGAAGAAGAAATCGACAATTCATTACAAGAGCTGGGATATCGGGACCGTTCTTTTATTCAGGAAATTGTGCCAATTCAAAAAGAGGAAGAGAAGGCCTCAGCAGCGGTGGAAGAAGTCAAAAAAGGCGGCATTCTGTTAAAGGGAAGAATCAAAACAGCTATCCTTCTAAAGGCTGTGCTGAACAAAGAAACAGGGTTAAGAACCGAAAATCATATCAGTAACGTATTTATCTTTGAAGATCAAAGGGAAACGAAAAGCCGTCTGGTATTGTTGAGTGATGGAGGCGTGAATATTAAACCGGATTTACGGACGATGGTTTCTATTATTAATAATGCAGTCAGTGTAGCCCGGAAATTGGGCATTGATAATCCCAAAGTGGCATTACTGGCAGCCATTGAAGATGTGAATCCGGATATGGAAGAGACCTTACAGGCCGGTATTCTGGCCAAGATGAACCAGAGAGGGCAGATATCCGGCTGTATTATTGATGGTCCGTTAGCTTTGGATAATGCCATTTCCCAATATGCAGCTCAAAAGAAAAAAATTGAATCTCCCGTTGCCGGAAAAGCTGATATTCTGATTGTTCCTAATATTGCCTGCGGTAACATTTTTGGAAAAAGTATCATCTATTATACTGGATTTCCTCAGGGAAACCTGATTATTGGGGCCGGGGTACCGATTATGATTCCTTCCCGGGCAGACAAAAGCGAAGCCAAATTAAATTCCATTGCCCTTTCAATCCTATGCAGCAGATAATAGATGATTTATAATTAAAATTGTACTCATTTCGAATCCTCTTTACACTTTAGATTAAATAAACTTTGAACCTCCCCAGTTCTACCGGACAGTAAGATAAGGGCTATCATTAAAATGATATGAGATCTAGTTATCATGAAGGAAGGGCTAAAATTAAGAGGTTCGATGCAGGAGACACCTTAAGCCCGGTTAAGCCTATGTCTACTGAAGGAATGAAAGAAAGATTCTTGAAGAGATAGATACATAATAAGAAGAATACAACCTGTCCTTTACTTGTTTATATCAAGTTAAATTGATAAAATGAGATTAGGTTATTTTTCTTGTCATTTTTAATGCTGAATACCCAGGTAAGCTATCTATTGTTGGATCGTGTGGTAGATGATTTAATGAACGAGTAGATTTATTCCCAATTATATTAACTTACACATCAATTTAAAAAGAAAAGGAGATGATAAAGAGTAAGACAATTTTTATTGGTTAAAAAATATTAATAAGAAAAGGAGAAAAAGATGAAAAAAATATTTTTTTTAGTATCCATACTTATCTGCATAATACTTTTAACAAGTGGAATCGTAATGGCAGAGCAAATTACCATGAGTCTTTCTTATGGTGGGTCTGAAGGCGGTGAAGATGATATATCAGCCAAAAAGTTTAAAGAGCTGTTAGAAGAAAAAACAAATGGAGCTATTGAGGTAGAATTATTCTGCTGTGAACAGCTGGGTAAAGAAGTAGATATAGTGACCTCTCTTGAATTAGGTACCGTTGATATGGCTATTATGGGAACCACTATTCATCAGCAGGCGGCTCCGGAATATAATATCTGGAGTGCTTATTACATCTTTGAAAACAGGGATGAAGTCTTACAGATTATGAATGGCCCCATCGGTGAGAGAGTTGGACAAGCCATGTTAGAGAATAAAGATATTAGAATGCTTGGTATTGGCTTAAGAGGGCCACGTCATTTGTCCTCCAATCGTCCTATCAGAACACCGGAAGATGTCAAGGGGTTAAAAATCAGAGTACCTTTGCAGCCGATTTATGTTGCTAGTTGGGAGAAAATGGGAGCATTTCCTCAGGCCATTGCTTACGGAGAACTCTATACTGCCCTGAAACAGGGTATAGTTGAAGCACAGGAAAATCCTCTGGATTATATCTATGCTCCTGCTTTCTATGAAGTACAGGATTATGTAAACCTAACTTCACATCAACGTGCTTTCTTCACTTATGTCATGAGTGAAAAGTTCTTCCAGAATCTGGATGAAGAATTACAGAAAGCAGTCATAGAAGCTGCTGATGAAACAACAGAGTTCCACAATGATTTACAGCAGAATAATGAAGATATGTGGCGACAAAAACTGGAAGAAGAAGGCATGGAATTTATTGAAGTTGACCAAGCTGCCTTTAAAGAATTTCTAAAGGATATCCCGGATGAATTTGCTGATACCTGGGCTCCCGGTTTTTTAGAAGAACTTCGAACCGAATTAGCTAAGATCAGAGGTTAAATTAAAATTAGATTTTCAAAAGGATTAGAACCAGAATATCCGGACATAGAATACTTGATTAAACACTTTTTCCGGATATTCTGGGTAGGTTTTTACAAACAAATTGATTTGTTCAGTATCATCAGATGAAAATAATGATTCTTTTACTGTAGGGAGACGTTTGTTTTGCGATGGAGAAAGATGGTTTTAAATAGAGAGAATTTTATATGTAACCCAAAAATGGAATCTCTGAAAGATATGTTTTTAAGGAGTTCATAATGTGGGTGATAAATTAGAGAAATTTCTGGAAAAGATGGTTGGCCTCTTAACAGGCGTAATGGTTCTCTTGCTTATGGCTCAGGTTGCGACTCGCTATGTTCTGCGTGGATCCATATACTGGGCAGGTGAGATGGCCGTATGGGTATTTATCTGGATTACTTATCTGGGAGCTGCATTGTTATACCGGAGAAAAGGGCATATTACAGTAAAGCTGATTGACTTTGTTTTATCAGAAAGGGCAAAGAAAATAGTAGAGGTTTTCATTGATATTATTGTAGCTGTGTTTATCATTATCATCTTTTATTATTCTATACCGGTAGTCCAAGCTTACTCCAATCAGTATGCTACTGCTATTCATATCTCCAGGGGACTCATGTTTCTTTCCTTGCCGGTATCCTTGGTTTTGATATTTATATTTATGATTGATAACATTTTACAGAAGATTAGAGGTAGATAGAAATGTCGCTAACAATTGTTTTTGGAATCATGCTTATCGGATTTTTAGTTGGGATTCCGGTAGCATTTACAATGAGTATGGCTGCATTTTCCTATTTTGTGATTAATCCTGTTCTTCCCAATACAATGGTACCTTTAAGAATGGTTGTGGGAGCTGAGTCATACGAATTGATGGCGGTCCCCCTTTACATGTTAGCGGCGCATATTATGAACAGTATGGGTTTAACCATGAGAATATTTAAGTTTACAAAGGCACTGGTAGGACATTTTACGGGGGGGACAGCCCATGTGAACATACTTTCCAGTTTGATTTTCTCCGGTATGTCTGGTTCTGCTCTGGCTGATGCCAGTGGGATTGGCAGTGTTTTAATTAAAGCAATGAAAGATGAGGGTTATGACGCTGAATTTTCGGCAGCTGTTACCGGTGCTTCGGCTACAATTGGTCCTATCTTTCCACCCAGTATTCCGATGGTGTTAATTGGTGCTGTAGCTGGTATCTCTATTGGAAAATTATTTATTGGCGGCGTTATACCAGGTATCCTGATGGCAGTTTACATGTCAATTGTGTCTTATATTCTATCCAAAAAGAGGCATTATCCCCGGAGAGAGAGAGCGAAATGGGATGAGTTGTGGTTCTCTTTTAAAGATGCTTTTCCTGCCCTGACCACTCCTGTGGTTATTTTATACGGAATTCTGGGAGGAATTTTTACACCCACAGAGGCAGGTGTGGTAGCTGTTTTTTATGCCCTGGTTATTTCCACCTTTGTTTATAAGGAAAGCAATCTTTCGATACTGTTCGATATGTTGATTAAGACAGGCAGGGAAACAGCAAGGATTATGTTTATTGTGGGCAGTGCATATGCACTTGCCTGGGTATTATCCAGAGAAAGAATAGCTCTTGTTTTAGTCGATGGTATTACTGCTATTTCTACTGACCCGATTATAGTGCTTTTATTAATTATAGTTGCTTATCTGATTGTTGGTTGTTTTATTAATCCCTCAGCTGCCATTATTATCTTTGTCCCCATGTTAATGCCTCTGGTAAAAAGTGTGGGGATTGATCTAATTCAGTTTGGAGTTATCACTGCATTAACCTTGATGGTAGGCTTACTGACTCCACCTGTGGGGCTTTCCATGTATATTGTCTGTGATGTAGCTGAAATATCAATCTCTCAATTTGTCAGGGGAATGGGATGGTTCTGGCTGGCTCTTGTTTTTACGATTCTGACAATGGTATTTTACCCGGCGGTTGTTACCTGGCTTCCTAATCTTTTAATGTAGTAAAGGAGTTACAGAATGTCTGTTTATCACCATCAATTAACCCCAAAACAAAGATTAAATAAAGTATTACAAGGTAAAATACCAGATCGAGTACCATGGGTGGACCATTTCATGAGCAATGATCTTCCCGGCCAAATCCTCAAGAGGCAGTTTAAGTATCAATATAAATACATAAGGAATTTCCCTGAGATACTGGATTATCTTGGCATGGATGCCTTTGAATTCAGGGTCACTGCACCAGTCTATTGTGAAATTCTAAAAGAAAATGGTATTGAGATGTACGGCCAGGGATTGATTAAATCCCGGGAAGACCTGAAGACAATCGATCTTCCTGATCCCGGGTCAGCAGATATCCTCAGGGAAGCAGAACTTCTTTCTAAAAAATATGGTGAAAATTATGCGCTTATCCTGAGTACCCGGAGCGGATTTATGAACACTTTTTTAAGCCTTGGGTTTGACGGATTTTCCTATGCCCTGGTAGATGATCCTGGTTTGATAGATGACCTTTATTATCAGATGAGAGATTGGACCCTGGAGTTAGTGGAACATTTAAAGCAGTTTGAGTTTGATGCAATCAGGGTTACTGATGATATAGCCTATAAGAATGGCTTGCTGTTTTCTCCCGAACTGCTTGAAAAATATCTTTTATCAGCGCACAGGCTTGTAAAAGAATCTAGCGGATTACCTTTTATGTTCCACAGCGATGGAAATTTTATGGCTCTGATGGACCGTCTCATTGAAATCGGTGTAGATGTGGTCTCCAATATAGAACCGGAGGCGATGGATATTATAGAACTGAAAAGGCAATATGGGGATAAGGTTAAAATTATGGGAAATATCAGTGTGAATACGCTTGCTGCCGGAACAGCAGAAGAAGTTTATCAGGAGACCAAAGAAAGACTCCAGGAGCTTTCTCCTGGTGGCGGATATATCCTGAGCTCTTCAAACTCTCTGCCAGTTTACTGTAATCCGGAGAATGTGATAGCGATGAAAGAGGCGCTTAGTGAGTATGGTTGGTATTGAAAAAGAGTTAGTTAAATTAAAAAGAAGATCAATGCAACTAATTATTTAGGAGGGTTCGATGTCAGTAAAAAAATTGAGAGAGGGAAAGAGAATTATCGGAACAATGATTCGTATGGTGAGAAATCCGGCAATTGCTCAGATTGCTTACCATGCGGGTTTGGATTTTATTATGCTTGATTTGGAACATGGTCCTTATTCGATTGAGACCGTTTCTGATGTAGCTAAAGTTGCCCGCTCTATTGGATTAGGAATTTTTGCACGAGTTCCTGAACTTACCAGAGGGTATGTATCACGTATGATGGATGCCGGCATAGAAGGCGTGATGGTACCGATGATCAGTACACCTGAAGAGGCAAAAAAATTGGTAGAATGGTCTCGATATAAACCTATTGGGAATCGGGGATTTGGCAGCAATGGTGGGCTTACCAATTTTGCTGGAATAGGAAGCAATGCTCCCACATTTATGAAAAACCAAAATGAGTTAACCCTGGCAATAGCACAAATAGAAACCGCTGAGGCAATTGAAAATATTGATGCAATTGCTGCAGTTGAAGGAGTTGATGTTTTACTGATTGGCCCGAATGATCTAGCCATTTCCCTCGGCGTACCAGGTGATACCATGGGTGAGCTGAACCAGGCAGCGATTGCAAAAGTTGCCGATGCTGCCCAAAAACACAAAAAATTCTTTGCTATCCATGGTAATGATGCACTCCTTGAGAGGTGGGATTCCAGGTTGCAGATGGTGATGAATGATTTGGATATTAGTATCCTTCAAAATGGATTTTCTTCGATCGTAAAAAAATATCAGAGATAACTTGTATGTGAACAATAAAAAAAGAAAGGAGGAGATGCATGGCAGCATATAAAGTACTGATACCTCAGGAAATTGCCGAGGAAGGCAAAACATATCTCCTTGAAAAAGGATATGAAATAAAAATGGGTTCAGGCAACTCATTAGAAGAAATTAAAAAAGATGTGGTAGACTGTGATGCTATTCTTGCCAGGCTTGGACCATTTACGGCAGAAGTGCTTGAAGCTGGTAAAAAGTTAAAAGTCATTGCACGTCATGGTGTTGGCGTAGATAATATTGATGTTGATAAGGCTTCCGAATTGGGAATTTATGTAACGAATACGCCCGAATCGAATTCCAACACGGTTGCTGAACTTGCCCTTGGATTTATAGTTTCCCTGGCAAGAAACCTGATTGTTTGCGACAGGGCGGTCCGATCAGGTGACTTTGAATTTAGAAATCGAAAATTTGGTGTAGACTTGGAAGGTAAAACTTTGGGAGTATTAGGAATAGGCAAAATTGGCCGACGACTCTCCCTGAAAGCCCATCATGGCCTTTCAATGAAAGTAATGGGGTATGATCCTTTTTTGCCAAAGGAGAATTTCCCCACAGAAGTTAAAAAAATAGAGGAGAGGGACGAACTCTTCTCTAATTCAGATTTTGTCTCTGTTCATGTTCCCTCTGCACCAGAAACAAAGAAATCCATTGGCATGAGAGAGTTTAAGCTGATGAAGCCAGGTGCATTTTTTATTAATGTAGCCCGAGGAGATTTACTCATCGAAGAAGACCTGATTAAAGCCCTGCAGGAAGGAGTTATTGCTGGGGCAGGACTCGATGTTTACGAACAAGAGCCTCCCCCAAAAAATCACCCTTTCTTTACCTTGGAGAATGTTATTTTAACTCCTCATAATGCTTCACACACGAAAGAGTGCATGATTCGAATGGCAGTACAGGCTGCGCAGGGTATTGATGAGGTGTTAAGCGGAAAAGAACCCACCTGGCTGGTGAACAGACCTGAAACTTCAGCGGTTAGAAGATAGTCTAGAGTTAGATCTTATTAAAAGCTGCTTACCTAAAGGAGATTCTTATAATATGAAAAAATTTGACCCGGATGAATTAAAAAGGTTTACTAAAACATTATTTTCAGCATTGGGATTCTCAGAAGAAGAAGCTGAAATTGGTTCTGACCATCTCATAGAAAATAATCTGATGGGTGTTCATTCTCATGGCATTATTCGTATTTTGCAGTATGCTGCTGAGGTGAAAGAACAAATACGTCTCAAAGTGAGAGTAACTCCCAGGATATTAAATCAAGTAGACGGAGTGGCTTTAATGGATGCCGGATTCTGTTTAGGTCCGGTGGCAGGCATCAAGGCTGCAGACAAAGCAATTGAATTAGCAAAAAAATTTGGTATTGGAAGCGTGACTGTTAAAAATATTCATCATACCGGTAGAATTGGTGCTTATACCAGCTTAGCAGCCAGTCATCAAATGATTGGTTTTTCTTGTGTTAATATTCCCAATAAGAAGATGATGAGGGTAGCTCCTTTTGGCGGCAGAGAAGGAAGGATGACTACAAACCCCATTTCTTTTGCCTGTCCTAGAAATCAAGCATTCCCTTTTCTGGTGGATATGGCAACAAGCACAGTAGCAGAAGGAAAAGTTCGGTTGGCAAAAAACAGGAAAGAAAAGATTCCAGAAGACTGGATCATTGATAAATTTGGTAAATCCAGCAATAATCCTGAGGATTTATATAATGGAGGCGCATTATTACCGTTAGGAGGACATAGGCAAGGACATAAAGGTTTTGCCCTGGGATTAATTGTCGAGATATTGGCAGGGGCTTTGAGTGGAAATAAAGTAGCCCAAAAAAATATTGCAGGAGATGGCGGAGGATTTTTTATTCTTGTTTTAAATATTGAGAGGTATTTACCTCTAGAAGAATTTAAAGAAGAAATAGAAAAATTATTTTTACATATTAAGGATACACCAACATTGCCTGGTTTCGAAGAAATCATGATTCCGGGAGAAATAGAATACTATACCAAGATAAGAAACCTTAAAGAAGGGATCTTATTAGAAGAAAAAACATGGAATGAGATCATTGAATTATCTAAAGCGTTAAAAGTTTGTGCTGAAGATATTATTAAGTCTGTTTCTTAAATTAGATTTGAATCAGGCAGATTAAGATTCATTCTTCAGGGTAGTTTTTATACCTTTCGATATGATACTATTTTGTTAGAAGATCAATCATATATTAAAAAAAATTAAAAAATTAGAAGGAGAAAGAATGGAATTGAAAATAAAAGGTATTATTCCCCCGATGATTACGCCGTTTGATCAAGACGAAAAAGTTGATAGAAAAGCGCTGAAAAAGATGACGAATTATCTCATTAATGCCGGAGTACATGGTGTCTTCCCCCTGGGAAGTACCGGTGAAGGTTATGGTCTCAGCATTGAGGAAAAAAAAGAAGTAATCGAAACGGTCTTAGAGGCGACTGGTAAGAGGGTGCCTGTCTATGCCGGTACCGGAGCCATTACCACAAAGGAATCTGTTCAATTGACAGAAATGGCATCCAAAATTGGTGTGGATGCCCTATCTGTGGTAACCCCTTATTTTATCAATCCAAACCAGGAAGAACTGTATGAGCATTATAAAGCCATCGCCGCCAGTACCGATCTACCCATCATTCTCTATAATAATCCGGGTAGAACAGGAGTGAGTATAAGTGTTGATTTAATTGTTCGTTTAAGCCAGATTCATAATATTGTGGGAATAAAAGACAGCAGCGGTGATATGGGTCAGGCAGCCGAAATCATTCGGCGTACAAAAGGCAATTTCGCGGTCCTGGCAGGGAGAGATACCCTGATCTATGGCTTTCTTGCCTATGGCGCGCATGGCAGCGTAGCTGCAACAGCCAATATCGTACCTGAACTGGTCGTTACCATCTATGAATTGTACCAGAAAGGGGAACATCAAGCTGCCCTGGAAGCACAGTTTAAACTGGCTCCCTTGCGCCATGCATTTTCCCTGGGCAGTTTTCCGGTCATCATGAAAGAAGCACTCAAACTCAGAGGAATTGATATGGGCAATACCTTAAAACCCATTCAACCTTTAACTGCTGAAGCAAGGGAAAGGTTGAAGATGATTCTGGAGGAGATGGGT
>CAYSSG010000051.1:0-12500 GCA_964433635.1 uncultured Atribacterota bacterium
ATTCGTCTTGTTGATATTTTATTTTTTATCGATTTAGGATATAATATAACATTGTAATCAATTAATCATATAAAATTAAAATGAGAAAATAAACTGATCCAGGCATTCTCTTAAATAAAAGGAGTCAGAAAGCATGAAGAATATTGGTGTTGTCTTGTCAGGTTGTGGTGTTCAGGATGGTAGCGAGATTCACGAAGCAACGCTGACCCTCTACTTTCTTGATCGGTCTGGTGTTAAGATTACCTGTTTAGCACCCGGAATGGAACAATATCATAGCATCAATCATTGCACAGGCGAGGTCCAAAAGGAGGAATATCGCCAGGTTTTGGCTGAGTCAGCCCGGATAGCCAGAGGAGATATCTCCGATTTATCTCAGGCTGATGTAAGCTCATTGGATGGGCTGATTTTTCCTGGAGGTTTTGGAGCCGCAAAAAATCTGTGTGACTTTGCCTTTAAACAGGAAAATTGTCAGGTTAATCAAGATGTGGAAAGAATAATTCAAGAAATGTACGATGCAGGAAAACCACAGGGTTTTATCTGTATTGCCCCTGTTCTCGCTGCCAGGGTACTGGGATCTTTTCATCCCTGCCTGACAATCGGTAATGACCCATCAACCGCAGCTCTATTGGAAAAAATGGGCGCAAAGCATATTGTTTCAAGGGTAGATGAAATTATTTATGATTCGGAGCATAAAATTGCATCGACAGCAGCCTATATGTTAGGTCCAACCATATCCAGGATTGCAATTGGAATTGAAAAGCTTGTCCATAAGATTGTTGAGGTCGGGTAGTCAGCAAAGATTACGATAAAAATCATTACCGTATAACCAATTTTTTTATTATCAAAATGCTTCCAAATAAATCTGTTAATATAATAAATCTGAAAGAAAGGTTGTCAAGGAGAATTAAAGTGATCGTGAAGAAAAATGAAAAAAAAGAGTACGAATCTTTTAGAGATGATGTTCATTCTATTAAGGACTTAATCGAAGAGAAGAGAAATGAACTGGAAGAACTCAAGTCACGATTAAAGAATTTAGTAAAAAATGAATTCACGGAAGGTGAGGAGGAAGCCAAGAAAGACAAGCTGAGAAGACTTATGAAGCGTCTGGAAAGAGAAATCAAAAACTTGCAGCGAGAATTATAAGTCATTTGCTATTGATACCAAAAAGAACAAAGCAGGAGTAAGAAGATTGAAAGAAAATGGTATTTTAAAAAATAAGTATTTACTGACCATGATGGTAGCGAAAAGAGCCAAGCAGTTGAATCAGGGATTTAAGCCGCTCTTGGATATTGAATCAAAAAACAATCGTTTACTGGCGCTGAAAGAGGTTCAAGAGGGGAAGGTCTATATTAAAAGTGAAAAAAGACCCCAGACTGAAGAAACTGAAGAAAGTGATCAGTAATTTTCTTCAGAAAATTTAAAATAAATCATAGACCCATTTTTCCTTTTAAAGGAGATGGGTCTATGATTTATTTATGTTTATAAATGGATGTTATCAATCAGATTAGTCAATTTCACATTATGGATAGGTGGATAAAAGTTAAGAATCAATATCAAAAAGGAGAAAACCATGAAAAGATATTCATTGTGGTTTGGTTTGATCTTTGTGGTATTTATTTTTATCTTTAGCCCGGTAACCAGGGCAAATGATATCCAGCTTGGTGGAAAGCTGAATGTTAATTTGACAGGTTTGTATGATAGTGAAATGGGATTCGGCTTATTACCTCAGGCAAATCTTGATTTAGAATTGTTCTTACCTGTCTGGAATGATCATGAGATTAAATGTCAAGGATATTTCTATACTGATGCAGCAGAGGGTAAGATAGATTTTTTCTGGAAGAAGTTATACTGGAAACACCGCTGGGAAAATCTGCACCTTTCTGTTGGCAGACAGCCTATTTCCTGGTCATTTGGCTCTTTATTGAATCCGGTAGATTATACACTGGGTGCTGTTGCTCTGGACAGGGATTATAGCGGAAAATTTCAAGATGCCATCGAAGCTTATTTTCCAGTTAACTGGAATACCAGTCTTTCTGTGGTAGCCTCCCTGCCGGATGATAGTCATACATTTAAAATGGGTATGCGAGGAAGAACTTTAATCAATCATTTTGATGTAACCGTAAATTTTGTGCAGGAACAGATCAGAACGGAGGAAACAGTCAGGCGTCGTATTGGAATGACTGCCAAGGGAGATATAGGCTCTTTTGGCGTTTATGGGGCACTGGGATATTATCAGGAGAAAAGAGATTCTTTTTCCTTCCTGGCTGGTCTTGATTATAGTCATTTCTTCCAGGCAGGCGACCGGATATACCTCCAGGCAGAGTATCTGAATATCCCACCCGATCTCCTTTCACTGATAACCGGTTCTATGATGACCTCACAAAAAAGTGAGGACAATGTAAACCTGCTGGTAAGCAGTGTTTCCTATCAAATTGATGAATTTTCCAGTATTGTTCTTACTTATTTTGGAAATTTCAGTGATGGCTCTCAATTGTTGATGCCCTCTTATAGCAATCAGATAGCTGCAAATACAACCTTGAATATTGAGGCAGGTGTGACATTAAAGCAGACGCAGGAATCAGAATCATTTTTTGGTAAGCCATCCCAGTTCTTTGTACAGATTGGAGCCCAGTATACATTTTAAATCATAACTTACACTGGTTTTTGAAATTTTAAAAAAGAGATAGTTTCAGGGTGCATAATGAAAAGAGAAGAGGCAGGTTGAAGGCTAATCTTTCAAATTACCATGACCCTGAGGAGAGGTAAAAATTGAAAAAGATTAAAATTGCCATTGCCAGCGGCAAGGGTGGTACCGGGAAAACTTTAATAGCAACTAATATTGCCAGAACTTTGAGTGATTTGGGGGAGAAGGTACATTATATTGATTGTGATGTGGAGGGGCCTAATGGCCATCTATTTTTAAAACCGGAAAATGTTCAGGAACAGGTGATTCAATTATCATCTCCCGCAGGTGTGGACGAGAATAAGTGCCTTAAATGTGGAAAATGCAGTGCTGCTTGCCATTATAATGCCATTGCTGTAGTAAAAGAAAAGGTCTTGTTCTTTAAAGAATTATGTCATTTATGTGGTGCCTGTCAGATTGTCTGTCCGGTCAACGCAGTTATTGAGGAAGACAGAAATATCGGAACTTTACGACACGGTTTAGCCGGTAAAATAGATTTTCATGATGGTTTATTGGCAACAGCAGAAGGGGGAATGTCTCCTCGTTTGATCAGAAGACTAAAAATGTTCCTGAGTGAGGGAATCAACATTCTGGATTCTGCCCCGGGAACAGCCTGTCCGGTAGTGGAGACAGTAAAGGATGCAGATCTCTGTGTATTGGTCACTGATCCCACTCCTTTTGGCATTCATGACCTGGGATTAGCAGTTGCACTGGTACGTAGTTTGGAAAAGGAACCGGTTATTGTGGTGAACCGTGCGAGTTACAATAGTCGGGATTTAAAGGATTATTGTCGGGTTCAACAATTAGAGATGATTGGTGAAATTCCCAATGATCGTACAATTGCCCAGCAATATTCCCGAGGGAATCTTATAATTGATGAGTTACCAGTATACCGGGCTTTATTTAAGAAACTGGCTATCAGAATAGTGGAAAATGCCAGAACCGGGAGGAAAGTAAGGAGGCCGGTTGAGGAGGAGTATTTCTATTCCAGCCGACCTTTTGTAAAAGGAAGTTTTAAATCGAGCCAGACAGGCGGAAAGAAGCCCGGGGAAGTTGTTATCATCAGTGGAAAAGGGGGAACAGGAAAGACTTCTCTTGCAGCCTCGCTTTTTTCTATGGATCATTCCATGGTGATTGCTGATTGCGATGTAGACGCGGCTGATTTGCACTTGATTTTAAAGCCCAAAGTGCTGGAGAGAGGTTATTTCAGTGGAGGTATGGAGGCAAAAATTATCCAAAATCGGTGTACTGCCTGCGGAAAATGCTGGGATGCCTGTCGTTTTCAGGCTATTGAAAAAAAAGTTGAACAGGGAAAAACGAAATATACCATTAATCCGGTGGATTGCGAAGGTTGTGGTGTTTGCAGCCTGGTATGTCCGGAGGATGCTATTGAATTTCATGATGCAGTTAATGGAGAATGGTTTATCTCTGAGACACGTTTTGGTCCTATGAGCCATGCCCGTCTGGGTATCGCCGAAGAGAATTCAGGCCGATTGGTAACGCTGGTGCGGGACCATGCAGTCTTTCTGGCAAAAAAGAATGGCCTGGGAAAAAATATCATTGATGGTTCACCGGGTACCGGATGTCCGGTTATTGCTTCCCTCACGGCAGCGGATTATGCCGTGATTGTAACTGAGCCGACAGTTTCGGGATTACATGATCTGAAACGTGTCTTTGAGCTGATTCATCACTTTGGAATGAAAGCCGGTACAGTCGTCAATAAATTTGACATCAACCAGGATATGACTTGCAGGATTAAAGAGGTGTCAGCTTCAGCAGGGGTCAAAATGTTAGGTTTTATTCCTTATGATGAAATTGTGACCACCTCCCAGATGAAAGCACAGTCCGTTGTGGAATATGCACCGGAAAGTCAGATAACAAAGGAAATAATGAAGATACACAAGTATATCGAAGAAGAAACAGGTCATTCTTAGAGAGTAGAACAGAGATGATCTGTAGTCGATACGAAAGGAATATCAGATATGAAATTGATCGGAGAGGAATTTATTACCAAAACCAAATACCCGTTTCTCAATTTATCAGATCAAATGAAGGGTATTTCGCCTCCTGCCCTGCAAGATCCTTACCCTGATGATATGGAAAGAATCACTTTACCCCAATGGAATGAAATTGATATTTCTCAGGAGAATATAGCAACGATGATCAATCTGCGACAGAGCATTCGCAATTACCGGAAATCACCCCTCAGTCTGACTGAATTGTCATATCTGCTCTGGTGTACCCAGGGAATCAAAGAGATTATTTCGAATGTCGCAACCAGAAGGACTGTTCCTTCAGCAGGCGCTCGGCATTCATTGGAAACAAGCCTCCTGGTCAATAGAGTAGATGAGTTGAAATCCGGACTCTTTCGGTATTTACCTCTGGAACACCAGTTAGGGTTACTCAAGGAAGATGAAGTAATTGTAGATGAAATTGTCAAAGCCAGTTTTGGTCAGGATTTTATCAGACATTCAGCCGTCACTTTTATCTGGAGTACAGTGATCTACCGAATGAAATGGCGATATGGGGAGCGTGCATACCGGTATATTTTTCTGGATGCAGGTCATGTTGCGCAGAATTTGTATCTTGCCGCTGAGGCAATCGATTGTGGTGTCTGTGCCATAGCTGCCTTTTCGGATGATGATATGAATCAGTTATTGAATCTGGATGGCAGAGAGCAGTTTGTATTATATATGGCAACCGTAGGTAAGAAGTAAAGGCAGGTGTCCAGTTATGAGAAGAAAAGATAAAGAAATCAGTGATGTAGAAGAGATATACAAGATTATCAGGAAAGCAGATTTCTGTTATGTAGCTATGTCCAGGCATAACAGACCCTATATGGTACCTATGAATTTTGGATTTTGTGAGGATTGCATCTATCTTCATTCAGCCAGTGAAGGATTAAAAATGGACATTCTGAAAGAAAATCCCCTTGTCTGTATCGGGATTGTCACGGATGCACAGTTAGAAAGGTCTTTAAATCCATGTAATAATGGTATGGCTTACAGCAGTGTACTGATCTTTGGGAGAGCTGAATTCCCGTTAGAAGAATTGGAAAAGAAAAGAGCGCTTAGCTGTATTGTACAGCATTATAGTGAGAATACTGGAGAAAATGGAATGGAAATTTCTAATCAAAACCTGGATAAATTAACTGTTTTGAAAGTCAAGATAGAAAAGGTAACCGGTAAGAAATCACGCAGATGATATTTTCCTTCAATGACATTGATTTAAAAGTTTTTACTGGGTTCTGCATGGGTCTGTCTTGTATAGGAAAATATGATAAAAAGCTTGAAGATTCTATGAAGAGTACCCGAATATAATCAGATGAGACATGTCCGATTTATTGGATTGCAAGGTTAACCGAAAAAATAGAGTTTAACTGAAGGCATATAGATGCTTTTAAAAAAGAATGATGATCAGTACAGCACTTATCTGGGCATTTTGGCTATTTTATTCTGGGGAAGCACCATTGCCTTCTCCAGAAGTTTGACGGAACAGTTAGGAAGTATCACGGCTGGTGGATTCGTGTTTTGTTTAAGTTCTTTGATTGCCTGTTTGTATTTATTATTTACTTCCCCGAAAAGATTCAAAAAGATGGTTCAACTGCCCACCTCTTATTTATGGGTATGCGGAGCTTTGTTTGTACTTTATATGACTTCCCTTTATCTGGCAATCGGATTATCTCATACGCGAGAACAGGTTATTGAAATCAGTATTGTGAATTACCTCTGGCCGGGCTTGACCTTACTCTGTTCTATACCCGTGTTACAAAAAAGGGCAAACTTCTTTATTATCCCTGGCGTATTGCTCAGTTTTCTTGGCGTTTTTCTGGCTATGAATCCCTATTACAGTCTTTCGTTTTCTCAATTTTACCGGAATATTCAGCAGAATCGTTTGCCCTATATGTTTGCTTTGATTGCCGCCGTTTCCTGGGCTCTCTATTCAACGCTGGCTAGAAAATGGGCTGGAAAGGATCAGGAGGGAGCAGTTCCCATATTCTTGTTGGTGACCGGTCTTGTTTTATTCCTGTTAAGATTATTTTTTCCCGAAAAATCAGCCTGGAGTATTAAAGTAGGTCTAGAACTTATCTATATGGCTATTTTCCCAACATTTTTAGCCTATTCTTTCTGGGATCAGGCTATGCGCCGTGGAAATATCGTCCTGGTTGCTACTCTTTCTTATTTTACACCCCTATTATCCATTTTCATCAGTTCCATCTATCTGCAGATTGCCATTGATATGCGCTTACTGATTGCTTCCATGTTAGTCGTCATCGGTGCGTTTATCAGTAAATTTTCTATCCTGGAAAGAAGGATTTCCTGATAAATGGAAATACATTTCATGATTGCTTAATAACAGAACGGGGATAAGCTGATTGCAGGATAGATTTGTTCATTCTGAAAAAAAAGAATTTATTTACATGTCATTACTTTTTTGAGTTATCCGGCTCAATCACCAGGAAATCGAGAAGATGAAATATACTATGATTTTATTTGTTAGCCTAGAGCGTTATAAAATCCGGAAAGGGGAAATCATTTTTTGACTGGGAACCAGTAATTTTTCCGGAAAGTGATGACAAACGAGTTGTTTTTGAATAGCTGGGACAAAGTATTTTTCGGTGAAAAAATGTTCAATATCAATCATGTTAAGTCCCATTTCTTTCGCCCTCAAGGCTTCATGATAATCAATGTCTCCGGTGATAAAAAGATCAACCTGTTTTTCGATGCATTGGTCTATTAATGAGCCACCACTTCCTGTACACAAAGCGATATTTTGAATCTTCTTCTGGTTTGCCTGAATCATTCTGACATAAGGAGCCTGTAGTTGTTCTTTCACCTTTTGGAGAAAATGATCAAGTGTCTCAGGCTTATTTAACTTTGCTAACATTCCAATTCCTGCAGTGGAATGTATTTCCAGTGGATAGATATCAAAAACCGGTTCTTCATAAGGATGATTCCGGTGAATACTAGCTATGATTTCAGACAGATTTCTTTCCTGAAATACGGTTTCAATCTTCATTTCATTGACCATTTCCCTTGTGCCTTTTTGACCGATAAATGGTTTGGTTCCTTCCAAAGGTTTAAAAGATCCTTTTCCGGATAGCGAGAAAGAGGTTTCACTGTAGTTTCCAACCTGACCGGCACCCGACCTGAAAAGTGCTTCCTGTAAGGATTCCTGAAATTGTTCAGGTACATAGATTGCTAATTTAAAAATCTTTTCCCGGGAGGGCTTCAAAGGGGCTGTCTTTTGAAGACCAAGCAGCGTTCCGACATAATCATTCAATCCATTTTCAGCTAAATCGAAGTTCGTATGAAAGGCAATCAGATGGATGTGATGGTAGAATAATTGATAGGCAAGAGGATTCTCCTGTCTCGTGATCCGTTTAAAAGATTGGTAGAATAGTGGATGATGGGAAAGAACTGCATTACAATTATTTCTGATTGCCTCCTGGAGGACCTCCTCGGTTACATCTAAACAGAGCAGCAGTTTGGAGATCACTTCATCCAGATCAGCAAATTGAACACCACTGTTATCAGATTCTTCCTGTAAAAAAAAGGGGGCAATCTGATTTAACGTTCCCAATAATTCTTTTACTTTCATAAGATTCCCTTAATCTCCTCTTTCAAATTTCTACTGGTTGATATTTCTGTTCAGACATTGCCACGGTCAGTCAATTGACTGAATACCTTTTTCAGTTCTTTGATGTCTTTCCAGGTCAAATCTTTTGGACTTCCCGGAGTTGTTTCTTCATGACGGAGTAAAAAACTGGGATGGAACATGGGAAAGATTTTAATTCCCCCGGTCCAGCCAAACCACTGTCCCCGAAGTTTGGTTATTCCCTCTTGTGATTCTAAGAGAAACCTGGTGGGGATATTTCCCAGGGTAACGATTATTCTGGGATTAATCAGGGCAATCTGTGATTCAAGATAGGGCAAACATGTTTCTATTTCCGTTTTCGATGGATTGCGGTTCCCCGGAGGCCGGCATTTAACCATGTTGGTGATGAAGACATCTTTCCTCTTAATCTGAACAGATTGCAGGATTTTAGAGAATAATTGACCGGCTTTGCCGATAAAGGGTTTACCGTGCAGATCTTCAACCTCACCTGGTGCCTCTCCAATAAAGATGACCGGGCTGTTATAGTTTCCTTCTCCGGGAACTGCATTATGCCGGGTTTGATACAGGGGACACTGTTTGCAGATTTTAATTTTTTCTGCAATTTCATCCATGGTCAGCGACACTGCCTGTTCTGACATTCTTTACAACCCCCGAAACGATAATAATGAAAGAGTCCTCTTGCATAATGACTCTGTTCCATCAGAAAAATATATAGAAAAGCTTTCAGAAAAATGGTGGCTTGAAACATTCTCCTATTATAAAATCAAAGCTGTCTTTATTATTTTATCATTGTAAGTGACGATAAACAAGCAAAGACAGGCATATTATTTATCTGTAATTGAACCTATTCTATTCTATATCTTCATCAGTTTATGGTATGATAATCATAGAGTATGATCTCAGGAATAGAGAAGAAGTGATGATATGATAAAGAACGTTGCAATTGCTAAAATCTTTAGTGATATTGCTAATTTATTGAAAATAAAAGATGAAAACAGATTCAAAATCAGAGCTTATGAGCGGGTTGCCGCTACGATTGAGAATCTCCCCATGGAGGTTGAAACATTCTATAAAACTGGTCAGCTGGATGATATACCGGGAGTAGGGGAGGCGATTGCCAAAAAGATTGAGGAATTAATTGAGACCGGGAAACTGGAGTATTATGAAAAATTGAAAGAAAGTATCCCTCCAGGAGTATTGGAATTATTAAATATACCGGAAGTTGGTCCCCGCAAGGCAAAGCTTTTCTTTGAGGAACTGGGAATTGACAGTGTAAAAAAATTAGAAGAGGCTGCGCATCAGCACCGATTGCAGAATCTGCCCGGAATGGGGGAAAAGGCTGAAGAGAATATCAAAAGAGGCATTCAGTTATATAACAGAAGGGAAAAAAGATTCCTGCTGGGAACTGCTTTACCTATCGCTGAGGATATCCTTGAACAATTAAAATCGCTTCAGGAAGTCCATCAGATTGTCATTGCCGGTAGCTTGCGACGAAGAAAAGAAACCATTGGGGATATTGATATTCTGATTACTTCCCAGGAGCCGGAAATGATCATGCAGAAATTTATCCATTTACCGCAGGTCAAAGAAGTCTTAGCGGAAGGCCATACAAAATCTGCTATTCTGACTCATCATGATATTCATGTTGATTTAAGGGTTGTAGAAACTGAAAGTTTTGGGGCTGCCCTGCAGTATTTCACAGGTTCCAAAGACCATAATGTTCAGTTACGGGAGATGGCAGTCAAACAGGGACTAAAAATAAATGAATACGGGGTATTCCAGACTAAAGAAGACCAAAAAGTTGCCGGAAAGAACGAACAGGAGATCTATCAGATATTGGGATTACCCTTTATTGTACCGGAATTGAGGGAAGATCGGGGTGAGTTTGAAGCCGCGCAAAAGAATCAATTGCCAGAATTGATTACCGGAGATGACATAAAGGGAGACCTTCATATCCATACCAGTTACAGTGATGGATTGAACACCATTGAGGAGATGGTTCAGGAAGCGCAGAAAAAGGGATACCTGTATATTGCCATTACCGATCATTCACAATCTCTCCAGGTAGCCAGGGGTTTGAATGAAAAGAGGTTAGCTGAGCAGATCGATAGGATTGACAGGATGAATCAAAATCTGGATGGTTTTACTGTCTTAAAAGGAATCGAGGTGGATATAAAATCAGACGGGACATTGGATTTGCCTGATGGTATTTTAGAAAGACTGGATATTGTCATTGCAGCTATCCACTCAGGGTTCAGGCAGGAGAAGGGGCAGATCATGGAACGATTGACCAGTGCAATGAAAAACCCTCATGTGAATATTATCGCCCATCCCACTGGTAGAATTATCGGATATCGCGAACCTTATGCAATTGATATGCCGGAAATCATACGAATAGCTGCAGAAAATAAGATAGCACTGGAAATCAATGCCTCTCCTGAAAGAATGGACTTAAATGATATTTATACCAGGAGTGCCGGAGAACAGGGGGTTTGCCTTTCCATTGGTACAGATGCTCACCAGCTATCCTCATTAGATCATATGGCTTATGGGATCTCTATTGCCCGACGAGGTTGGCTGGAAAAAAACGATGTCTTGAATACACTTTCACTTGCCGAGTTGAAAGAGAAATTAAAGAAAAAATAAAAACCATCTTTTATCGGAAAGTAAAGCAGGATTGTCTGACATTTTATTATCATTTGACTTAAAAATTGAATGGAATTAAAATAGAAATAAAAGATATCAGGTACTAAAATGTCTTGATTACATAAAGTCTCTTTAGAACCAGATGAAGCCTTAAAGGGGGTGGGAAAGAGTATTCATATTGTAAATTGAAAATGAACAGAAAAATGAAATGTGTTTTGGGAGGTGTAATTTTATGAAAAAAGTAATTTTGTTCTTAGCATTTTTTCTCTTGATATCAGCGCCTGTATATGCCCAGCAGAATATAGAAATTACCTACTGGACCCATGAAGACCCTAACCGGACCGAGATTGAAAACCGCTACATTGAAGAATTTGAAGCAGCTAACCCGGGTGTTACTGTCAATAGAGTGACTAATCCCTCAAACAGAATGGCGGAAATTGTTTTGACAGCTTTTGCCGCGAACCAGGGACCGGATATGTTTAATTTACAGATTGAAGATGAGTACGCCTATATTGTTAACAACCGTCTGGCGCCTATCGATTATCAAGCTGCAGGCTATGATAGTCTGGAAGCGGTTTATAATGATTACATGCCTGGAGTACTGGATCCGGTTACTTATGAGGGGAATTTATATGGGCTACCCATGGAGTTAACGAACTGGTGCATCTATGTAAATGAGAGAGTTTTCCACGATGCCGGGTTGGATCCGGATAAAGATTATCCCAAAACCTGGGAGGAAATGGTTGAGGTATCTGAAAAAATTGTCATCAGGGATGGAGAAATTATCACCAGGAGAGGATTTGATTTTAGATATCCCTACTATCTGGTGGCAATGGTATCCATGGTGGAACAATTGGGTGGAAAGTTAATCAGCGATGATGGAAAAGAAGCCATCATTAATGATGATGCATGGTTAAAATTTCTGACTTTCATGAAGGAATGGGGACCAAACGGAAAGAATTTAGGGTCTCCAACCTATACCAATGCCAGAAGTCTGTTCAATAAAGACAATAATGATATAGCGATGTGTCATTCAGGTCTCTATCAGCAAGGAAGAATCAGAAGCGATAATCCTGAATTTTATGAAAGCGGGGAATGGTCTGTCATTCCTTATCCGGTATTTGAAAATGCCGTTCAGGATGTAGCAGCTGCCTATTATGGTCATTATTTTGTAGTCAATCAGCAAAAGCCAAAGGAAAATCAGGAAATGACCTGGAAATTTATCAGTTTCATGTTGAGTCATCCTGAAGAATATCTGGTGGAAGTTGGCCTGATTCAGCCAAAAGTAAGTCTCATGGAATCAGCGGAATTTAGGGAGATGCCCTATTCTGACATATTCAGGAAAGATATGGAGAGAGGACATATCGTCTACTACGGCGAAAACAGTGCGATTATCCAACAGCATATTCGTGAGGCAGTAGAGTCCGTGATGCTTGCCGGCAGATCACCTGAAGCAGCTTTACAGGTATTGAAATTGAAAGTTCAGGAAGTTTTGGATGAAGGATAATGATTCAGAATTCAGGGGCTAGGTTTCTGCCTAGCCCTTTTTGTT
>CAYSSG010000052.1:0-12287 GCA_964433635.1 uncultured Atribacterota bacterium
ACCTGGGGATTTACCATTAATTTCTCTGAAAGAGGTGGAAAGTCTAGTCGGAGGATCAGGTTCAGGAAGAGTGCAGAGATAAATACAGAATAAAAATCAGGAAACCCAGGCAATTCTGTTGTTAAGGTTTAAAACCATCCTGATGTGTTGAAGGAGGTGATCTGCTGAGAAAAATTGAAAGAAGTTAAATGTTTATAACTTCAATGAGTCATTTAAGTAAAAATTAAAATGAAGTCATTCAGGAGGAAAGATGAAATGAAAAAAATAAGCATGATTTTACTGATCGTTTTGATACTGACATCAGTCTGCTCTTTGATGGTGTCAGCCCAGGCAAAATATGTGTTAAAGTTTAACCATGTATTATCACCGAACGAACCCTACCATCAGGGTTTTCTCAATTGGGCTGAACGGGTGAAAGAAAGGACAAACGGTGAATTAGAGGTTCAGGTCTTCCACAGCGCGCAGCTGGGTGTGGAAGAAGACATCATAGAGCAGATCCGTCAGGGAGTTAATGTGGGCCAGAATACCGATTCTGCACGTCTGGGAAATTATATTCCCGGAATTGCAGTCATGAACGGACCCTATTTTGTAAATAGTATCGAAGATGTGGTGAAGTTAAATGAACTTGAGACAGTAAAGAAATGGAATGAGGAGTTAGCTACTGAATACGGCCTGAAGGTCCTTTCCTTTAATTGGGTGCAGGGCTTCAGGCATTTTATGACCAATAAGCCGATTAAGTCACCTGAAGACTTGAAAGGGCTTCGTATCAGGACTCCCCCGGCTCCGATTTGGTCTGAATCTGTCAGGGCATTGGGTGCAGTACCCACCGCTATTAATTTTGGGGAAATTTATACCGCAGTACAACAGAAAGCAGCGGATGGAGCGGAATTGGTTTATGCTAATATCTTTGGTGCCAGCCTCTTTGAAGTGCTGAAATATGTCTGCGAAACCAAGCATTTCCTGTTGATTAACTTTGAGGTGGTAAGTGCCAAATGGTTTGACAGCCTGCCGGAAGAATATCAGAAGATATTAGTTGAAGAATGCGACCGTGCCGGACTGGAAACCTCCTATGCCATGGAAGAGCAGATACCTGACTTTAGAAAGAGAGCCGAGGAAAAGGGCATGATCATTATTCCAACTGAGGAAATTGATATTGAAGCATTTAAAGAAGCAGGCAAAGCTGCTTATGAAGTACTGGGCATTTCCGATGTCAGGGAGAATATTATTAAGGAATTAGAGGCTTTACCATAAGTAAATCCTGAGTCTGTATTTACTTAAAAACACTTTCTGTGTGAAAATAAGAGGGCAAAGTGGTAATGATAACTTTGAAATGATCATCAATAGACTTTGCCCTCACGTAATCCTATTTTTATCATATTTTTACGAAAACATTTCATTTTTTCATCAAAATATCTATATAATTCTTCTTGATTGAAAATTGAATCAATCAAGATATGAATTCTCGGGAAATAATAACGATAGACTGATTCTTAATTTTACATCATAGACAGGGGGAATGCGTGTGAATAAGTTTATAAAAGCGTATGAATTTATCGGTTATGCGGAGAATTTTCTGTCCAGTTTATTTTTCATTGTGATGGTGTGCATTATCTTTGCAGCAGGATTTGGGAGAACACTCGGTTATCCGCTTGGATGGGCAATGGATACCTCGACCTTTCTTTTTGCCTGGGCGGTTTTTTTCAGTGCCGATCTTGCCATGCGGAAGAATCGGCATGTGAATGTTGAAATACTGGTCAACAAATTTCCCAGGAAAATACAAAACTATATTACATTATTGAATTATGTCATTATCATTATTTTTTTAGTTTTTTTAATTGTTTATGGAATAAAGCTCTGTTTTATTACAAGATTCAGGGCTTATCAGGGCATTCCCGGATTTAGTTATACCTGGGTTACCTTAAGTATTCCCGTGGGATGCACCTCACTTGTTATCACGATTCTGTTGAAAATATGGAATTTAGTGAAAAGTGAGCAGATTAAACTGCCACTGCTTAGGATGACACATTCCCTGATTGACTAAGGAGGAATCATCATGTTGCTGGTCTTCATTTTATTTGTCATTTTTTTATTGCTGGGAATGCCGGTAGCCTTTGCAATCGGGATATCGGGATTTGTCTTTTTTATCCAGCAGCCAACCTTACCGTTTACCATGCCGGTTCAATTAATACTTTCTCAGACCCAGAACTTTACTTTACTGGCTATACCGACTTTTATCTTTGCCGGTAATCTGATGAATAACACCGGGATAACCCGGAGACTTGTTAAATTGTCTTCTGTTTTAGTGGGGCATAAACCAGGTGCGCTTGCTCATACCAGTGTCGTGATGAGTACCATGATGGGCGGTGTCTCCGGTTCGGCAATTGCTGATGCCTCTATGGAATCACGCATACTGGGACCGGATATGACAAAACAGGGTTATGCTCGTGGTTATTCGGCTGGTATCAACGGATTTTCAGCCCTGATTACCATATCCATACCACCCAGTATCGGTATGGTATTATATGGCAGCATCGGTGAGGTATCCATCGGACGCCTTTTTGCCGGTGGGATTGTTCCCGGTCTTTTGATGATGACTTTCCTGATGGTTACCGTATCCATTACAGCGAAGAAAAGAGGTTATCGACCTGAACATATAGAAAAAGTACCTGCCAGAGAGGTGATAGCTACCTTTCTGCAAAGTATATGGGCTATCTTATTCCCGATTATATTGCTGGTCAGTCTGCGCTTTGGCCTGTTGCTTCCATCGGAGGCTGGTGCCCTTGCTTCTGTCTATGCCTTTGCGGTTGGTTTAGTTGTCTATCGAGAATTGACCTGGGAAAAGTTTAAAGATGCCATTTATAATACGATCCTGGATGTCGGCATGATTATGTATTTGATTGCCCTTTCCGGTCTGGTAAGTTATGGAATTACCTGGGACATGATACCGAATGTATTATCCCAATATCTTCTGGGATTAAGCGAGAATCCTCTCATCATCACCTTCATTATTTTACTCTTCCTGTTATTTTTGGGAACAGTCATGGATTCAACCGTTATTATATTATTGTTAACCTCTATCCTGGTTCCTATTATGAAGTCGATCGGTGTGGATTTAGTATTTTTTGGTGTTGTCATGGTGATTACCTGTGCCATCGGACTATTAACGCCACCGGTAGGGGTAGCCATGTATTCCGTTTGCTCCATTATGGATTGTTCCATAGGAGATTTTGTCAAAGAAAGCTGGCCTTTTTTCTTAGCTGTAGTATCTGTCATTATTTTATGTGTATTATTCCCGGATATCGTTACCTTTGTTCCTGACCTGATTTTCGGTTAAGAAAATAAAATGGTGACAGGAAAAAATAAAATCATTATATTAAAAAAGGAGACCATTCTATGAGGGATAAAAAATTTAAAATTGTCATTACCGATTGTGACCATCCTTCTGTGGAAATAGAAAAAGATATTTTCAGTGAAATTAATCATGAATTTTATCTGGAATCCTGCCAAACAGAAGATGATGTCATTGCCGTCGCAGCAGATGCAGATGGAATTATGAATCAGTATGCCCCTTTTACCAGAAGAGTCATTGAGTCCTTAAAGATGTGTAAAGTCATCTGCCGTTATGGTGTTGGTGTAGACAATATTGATCTTGAAGCAGCTACGGAACATCATATCATTGTAGCCAATGTGCCGGATTATTGCATTGACGAGGTTTCCACGCATACCTTAGGGCTTATCCTGGCCAGTGCCAGAAAGATAACCTTTTTAGATCGAAGAATCAGGGAGAAAGTATGGGATTTTACTATTGCAAAGCCAATTTTCCGGACACAGGGTAAAATATTAGGTCTTTTTGGATTAGGGAAGATTGCCAGAATGGTTGCCCAAAAAGCGCTGGGATTTGGATTTAAGGTGATTGCCTATGATCCTTATGTTTCTGTATCGGACAGTAAGATAGAGATGGTGGACCTTGAGCATCTGTTGTCTGATTCAGATTTTATCTCCATCCATGTTCCCTTAACAGAGGAAACGAAGCATTCTTTCGGTGAGCGTGAGCTAGGAAGGATGAAAAAAAATGCATTTCTGATTAACACCTCCCGGGGACCCATTGTTGATGAAAAGGCCCTTTATAAAGCATTAAAAGAGAAGTGGATTGCTGGTGCAGCGTTGGATGTCATGGAGAAAGAACCCCCTTCTTGGGAAGATCCATTGTTGAAGTTTGAGAATGTCATCATGACTCCGCATATTTCTTTTTATTCGGAGGAATCCTATAGAGAGCTAAAAACAAAAGCTGCCGGGGCAGTGCTTGCGGTCTTAAAAGGAGAGAGACCTCTCTCAGTTGCAAACCCACAGGTATTGAAAAAATAAATGATGTTTAGAAGGAGATAAAGAATGGATTTAAAAGATAAAATAGCCATCATCACCGGTGCTGGTAGGGGAATAGGCAGGGCCATTGCCATGACGCTTGCACGAGAGGGAGCAAGTGTCATCATCAGTGATATTGATTTGAAATCCGCAGAAGAGACAGCAAAAGAAATCAACGAGCAGGGACAGAAAGCCCTGGCTTTTCAGGTAGATGTATCTGACAGCAAAGATGTGAAGCAGATGGTGGATACAGTCATCAGAAAACTGGGGAGAATTGATATCCTGGTAAATAATGCTGCCATTATCAGACGCGGTACTATTGAAGATCTCAGTGAAGAAGATTGGGACCAGGTGATTGCTGTCAATCTCAAGGGCGCTTTCAACTGTATGAAAGCTGTTGTGGGATCGATGAAAAAGCAGAGATACGGGAAAATAGTCAATATCTCCTCTGTCGCAGGAAAGGTAGGAGACTTGGCCTCCGCTCCCTGTTATGGTGCTTCCAAGGCAGGAATGGCCTGTCTGGGAAAATCCCTGGCAAGAGAGCTGGCTTCCTATAATATTAATGTAAATGTTATTGCCCCTCATGCCATAGAGACAGATATGAGTAGAGAATGGTCTGAAGAAAAAAGAAAAAGTGTTATTGCAGATATACCACTTGGCAGAATGGGAGAGCCGGAGGATATTGCCGAAGCAGTAGCCTTTCTGGTTTCGGATAAGGCAAAATTTATTACCGGAGAAGTCCTGGATGTGAATGGTGGTTATCTGATGGATTAAGAGGCATCAATAAATGTGATCTGTTTCTATATTATCTGTATTGAAGAATTAAAAATTCATTTCTAATAGGTTAGTTAAAACGGTAGGGAGGTTTACCAATATGAGCGAACCTATTCGAATCGGAATGGTAGGTAGTCGTTTTGCTGCTCAGTTTCATTATGTTGCTTATCAGAGGGTAACTGGTATCGATGTAGAAGTAGTTGGAGTTACTTCGCCTACAAAAGAGCATTGTGAATTTTTTGCCCGGCTATGCGGGATAACGTCTTTTTATTCCCTGGAAGATCTACTTCCCGAGGTAGATGTTATTGACATATGTACACCGGTATATGCCCACGAGGAAGTATCCATAAAATCTCTGGAAGCGGGAAAGCATGTAGTCGTTGAAAAGCCTTTTACGGGATATTTTGGACCTTCTGGGGATAAAAGTTTTCAGGGGAATCAATTTCCAAAGGAAAAGATGTTAGAGAGTGCGATTGCCAGCGCAAGGCGTATCATCGCAGCTGCTTTAAGAAGTGGGAAGAAAATTTGTTATGCGGAAAATTGGATTTATGCACCGGTTATTCAGAAGGAAGCCGAGATTATCACTAAAACCAAAGCCCAGATTCTTTGGGCTTTAGGAGATCAATCCCATTCAGGCAGTCTTTCTCCGGCCTATGGGAGCTGGAAATTATCAGGAGGAGGATCAATCGTAGGCAAGAGCTGTCATCCTCTTACAGCTGTTCTCTATTTAAAACAGGTTGAGGGTCTGGCCCGAAATGGCAAGGCGATTCGTCCCAGGACCGTCAGTGCCCGTACTCATGAGATTACCCGTAATCCAAAATTTGTTGATAGAGGTTTTCTGCGAACCGATTATGAGGATATTGAGGATTACGGTCATCTCCATGTTGTTTTCGACGATGGCATGATTGCTGACATCTTTGCTTCCGAATTAGTGATGGGTGGTGTTCATAACAGGTTGGAATTCTTTGCGAATAATCATCGTACTTGTTGTAATATGAGTCCCACAAATTCGATGGAGCTCTATAATCCGGAAGAAGAGCAGTTAAGAGACATTTACGTGATGGAGAAGATTGGCACAAAGCAGGGTTGGTCTAATCCTGCTCCGGATGAGAATTGGATGTTCGGTTATCCCCAGGAGATTCAGGACTTTATGGAAGCCATTGCCGACGGAAGGGAGCCCAAATCAGGAATGCTGGCAGCAAGTGATGCCGTAGGCGTTCTCTATGCAGCATATGTTTCGGCAGAACGGAAAGGTGAGGAAGTAGAAATTCCCCTTGATCTTACCATATGAGCGTATAGGGTGATATTTTTTGACATTTCAGGATTTTGTACTATAATGAGGGCAGAAAAACTATAATACAGAAGTTATTTCTATATTGTAGAAATATATAAAATCAATAGCCTTTCAAAGTAATTTTTGTACCACAAATATACCAGCCAAATGATTTTTTCTATTACCTTTTCCATGGTTACAGGGCTTAATATCAAATGAGGAGGTGAAGTAAGGAATAATAGTTAGTCATTTCAGGATGGACGAAACATATATACCAAAATAGAATTTTTTAGATTTATTTTTAAAGAGGTGTATAAAAATGTTTAAAAAATTTTTCTTTGTTTTGTTCGTTCTTGGTCTGGTTCTGGCACTAGCAGCTTTTGCATCCGATTGCAAGACAACCATTCACCTGGCAAGCCCATTTGCTGTAGGACATATTTTAGTTGAAGCCGGTGAGAAATTCAAAGAGCTGGTAGAAAAAGAAAGCGGTGGAGAAATTGAAGTCATTGTGCAGCCGGAAGCCAGTTCTGAAGAAGAAGTCAATGTCTGGTGTAGTGAGGGAAAAGTTGAAATGCAGGCTACAGGGGGAGAGCCACTGGAAATCTCTGCTCCACAATATTTCTTTTTTAATGCTCCTTATGTGATGAAGGATTTTGATCACTTTATGAGGGTTTGGCAGGGTCCTCTGGGCATGCAAGCCATAGAGCTGGTTGAAACAAATGGCAACATGACCTACTTAGGCATCGTTTACCGTGGTCTCCGGCAAACCACTTCCAATGAACCTATTTTTACCCCGGATGATGTTGACAGGTTGAAACTCCGCTTGCCAACAGTGAGCACCTGGATTGCAGTCTGGGAAGAAATCGGTGCAAATCCAATTCCCATACCTTTGACCGAACTTTACAATTCATTAAAGGATGGTACAGCAGAGGCATCGGAGGGAGATTTACCACAGATTTCCTCTTTTAAACTTGATGAGGTACAGAAATTTCTCACGATGACCAACCATCTGGTCCAGACAGGAGGAATCCTCATTAATAAATCCTTTTTTGATAGTCTGCCAGAAGAACAGCAGAAATTGATCATTCAGACATCCCGGGAAGCTTCTCGTTGGGCTAATGATAAAATCAAGAAAGGCGAAACAGGTATTCTGATTGATCTTCAGAGAAAGGGGATGCAGGTGATTATTCCTGATGCTGATGCTTTCCGGGAAAAAGGAAAACCAGCTGTTGAAGAATTATTCAGGGCCGAATGGCCGGTAACTACCTGGGAGGAAGTATTGGCTTATTGAGGATAAATAAAAATATCGGTAGTTTAAGATTTTTCCGAATGAGTAATGGATGAAGGCGGAGGGTATCAACTGAATATCAATGATCCCATTTGTAAGAAAATGCCCTCCCCTGAGATAGAATCACAAAATCTTTATGTTGCAAAATATTAAATTGAAAGTATGAATTAAGGAAATATTAAGAATCAAGGAGAATCTGATAAAAGAATAGGAGTACAAGCATGTTTAATCGGGCGGAAATTAAGGAGAAGAAAAAAAGAATAAGAACTTTAATGGACTCATTAAATCTTAGTGCTATTTTATTGAAGAGGCAATGCAACTTTTCCTGGATTACCTGTGGTGGCACAAATCAGGTAAGTATTGCCAGTGATACAGGGGCTGCCTCTATCCTGATTACATCTAGCGAAGAATATGTCATTTGCAATAATATTGAGGCGCCCCGGATAGAAAAAGAAGAAAAACTTTCGGAACAGGGATTTCAAATAAAGACATTTAAGTGGTATGAGGATTGGGAAGAGAAAATCATTCATGAGATTACTAAAGGGGGAAAGATCGGTTGTGATATTGATTTCCCGGGAACGAAAAACATCTCCCAAGCTTTAAATACCATCCGCTACGCTCTTACTCCCTCGGAAGTGGAAAGATATAAAGAAGTTGGCTATCTTAGCTCCAGAGCAATTGAAGAAACTGCATTAACCATAAAACCGGGGGACAAAGAATGTGAGATCATCGGTAGATTAGCCGAAAGGTTATGGACTAACCGTTTAGATTATATTACGACTTTCTGTGCTGCAGATGAAAGGATAGCGAATTACAGGCATCCTCTTGCAACAGAAAAAAAAGTTGATCAGAGAGTGATGCTCTGTGTTAATGCCAGAAAATGGGGATTAATTATCTCCCTCACCAGATTTGTCCAGTTTGGCAAAATCCCTGAGGAGATAAAAAAGAAATATCAGGCTAATGTTTATATAGATTGTGTGATGATGGCTAATACCATACCCGGTAAACCGGTTGTAGAGGTATTTAAAAAAGGCATCGAAACATACAAGGAAATGGGATATCCGGAAGAATACCAATATCATCACCAGGGAGGAGCCATCGGTTACACAGGCAGAGATTATAGAGTAAATTTTCAAACGAATGAAATTGTTCAGGAAAACCAGGCATTCGCCTGGAATCCTTCCATTACCGGCAGCAAGAGTGAAGATACGATATTAGCTACTTCAGATGGCCCGGTACTTTTATCCAAACCGGTAATTTTCCCAAAACTAGAAATGAAAGGAGGTGAGCATGTTTTTGTAAGACCCGACATTTTGATAAAATAAACTGGATTTTCTACATTTTATTGTAGAGAAGATATTAGAAAGGAGAGGTTCATTAAATGAAAATAGTAACAAAAGGTAAGACTTTAATCGTGTCACTATTATTGATTTTGCTATGCTCTATGTTTTTGATGCCTGTGGTTTTTGCCCAGGAGGTATTTCCCTCCCGGGAAATAGAGCTAATGATTCCCTGGTCTGTGGGAGGCGCAACGGATATATCTTTCCGAACCTTTTTATCTGTTTTGCCTAAATACTTAAAAGTACCAGTAGTGATTGTGAATATACCTGGCGGAGGTGCTGTTCCTGGATATGCAGAGGCAATGACCAAAAAACCGGATGGATATTATCTTGCTGCCTGGGCTACCCCTTCCATTACTAAAACACACATGAGCGTTACTCCTTACGATTATACAACCTTTGATCCCATTATTAATTTAACCAATGCACCCTGCTGGATTTTAGTTCCAGAGAATTCACCTTATCAGAATTTGACTGACTTTCTTGATGCTGCCAAAAAACAACCGGGCAATGTTACCATGGGTAACGCAGGTGCAGGCGGGGGAACCCATATGATTGCCCTGGCTTTTGAGAAGGCAGCCGGAGTCAGTTTTAACCATGTTCCCTATCAGGGAGGCGGACCGGCTCTGGTAGGTGCCATGGGTGGACACGTTAATTCGGTCATTGTGTCTCCACCGGAAGGAGTTGCTCAATTGGAATCCGGGGATTTAAGATGTGTCGCCGTCTTCTCCGATAACAGGCTGGAAGAGTTTCCGGATATTGCTACTGCCAAAGAGCAAGGGGTTGACTTTTCTCTTGCACAGTGGCGAGGATTGGCAGCTCCCCACGGAACGGATGCAGCCAGGATAAAAGTGATTCATGATGCCTTTAAGGCAACCATGGAAGATCCCGATTTTCTGGTACTTGCCAAAAATGCAGGGGTACTCCTTGACTACAAAGGAACAGAGGAATTTACCAAGTGGGTAGAAGAGCAGGATAAGTTCTATAAAGACTTAATCATGACGAATAAACTGGGTGATAAGTACAAATAATTAATTAAAAAAGATAGAGGGGTCTTTAGTTATAATAGACTAATGCCTCTCTATCTTTTTGGGAAAACATATTAAATGGGGAAAAAAGAAATTATTCTGAGTATTATATTAATCATTGTTGCTATCATAGTTTTTGCCTTAACTTTTCAATTCCCTCATCAAACTGTAGCCCTGGCACCAACTGCCTTTCCGCGCTTTATTAGTGCAAGTTTGATGATACTTTCTATCGTACTTCTAGGACAAGGAATAAGTGGAATTTCCAAAGGTACTTCCGGGCAGAAAAAAGAAAAATTAAAATATAATAAAGCCTTTATTTTAAAACTGATACTGATGATATTTTTAGCTTTTTTATATACCCGGGTTATTGGCAAAATAGGTTATTTATTAGCAACACCTCCTTTTATAGCAGGCAATATGCTCCTTTTTAAGGAGAGAAGGATTGTTTGGATATCAGGGATGTCATTAGTTACTACAGTTCTCTTGTATTTTTTATTCAGGATGATATTTAAAATACCAATTCCTCGTTTTTCTCTTTTTTAAAGGCATTCTTACTAAAGGAGAGATATAGATTGACAATCATTGAAGGTTTTTTATACGTTTTACATCCTTCTCATTTCCCCTTTCTTTTGCTGGGGGTTACAGGTGGCATTATCGTTGGTGCAATTCCCGGGTTAACCGGTTCAGTGGGAATTATCTTGCTTCTGCCTTTTATCTATTACCTGGACGCAAGTACGGCAATTGTCATGCTTTGTGGAATGTTCTGTGGAGCCATCTATGGTGGCTCGATATCGGCTATCCTTATATCTACACCTGGTACCCCATCAGCAGCCGCAACAGTACTTGATGGATATCCCCTGGCTCAGAAAGGGGAGGCAGGAAAGGCAATTGGCGTAGCTACCATAGCCTCTGCTACAGGTGGCCTAATCTCTACCTTCTGTTTGATGTTTATTGCGCCACAATTAGCCAGGATTGCTCTCAAGTTCGGACCGGAAGAATATTTTGCCCTGATGATATTTGGACTAACCATTATTGCCAGTGTCTCCGGAAAATCATTGGTGAAGGGGTTGATAGCGGGATTTTTTGGACTTCTAATTGCTACTGTTGGACTGGATCCGGTTACCGGGTATGCCCGTTTTTCTTTTAATATTCCCAATTTAATGAGAGGATTTAGTACTTTGCCGGTTCTTATTGGTCTATTTGCGATATCACAGATTTTTATCCAGTTGGAAGAAAGAATATTAAAAGAAAAAGTGATTCACGCTGACCAGAAAATTACTGATGTTTTACCATCTTTTAAAGAGCTGAAAAGATTACTTACCGTTATTATTCCTGCTTCTTTTCTGGGGACATTTATTGGTATTATTCCAGGGACTGGAGGTACGATTGCAGCATTTCTGGCTTATAATGAAGCCAAGAGATGGTCGAAAGATCCAGAATCATTTGGGAAAGGGAATATTATGGGTGTTGCAGCACCGGAGGCGGCAAATAATGGTACAACCGGTGGTGCCATGGTCCCGCTTCTATCTCTTGGCATCCCCGGGGATGCAGTAACTGCAGTCATGCTTGGTGCCCTCATTCTGATTGGTATTAGACCCGGACCTTTACTATTCAGGGAACATCCAGAAATTATTAACCCCATTTTTGCCGGCATGTTTTTAGCAAATGTTTTAATTCTGATAATAGGTATATTGAGTGTAAGACTATTTCCAAAGATTTTAAAAACACCCGATTCTATACTTTTTCCTGTTATATTTGCCCTGTGCTTTCTGGGAGCCTTCTCTTTAAACAACAGTATTTATGATATGTTAATTGCCTTGATATTTGGGATTATTGGATATATTATGAGGCAGAATGGCTTTCCGATAGCTCCTGTTGTTTTAGGAGTTATACTGGGCCCTATCGTGGAAGATGAATTGGGGAGAGCTTTAATCATTTCTCATGGTGACTGGACCGTACTTCTGAAATCTCCTATCGCTATCTTTTTCTACATCATTTCATTTCTTTCCCTTTTCTATTCTCTCAAGAGACAATTTTCTACAAATGTAAAGAAGGCTACATCATCAGGATAAGAAAGGTTTCCTTATCTGTTTCAATTACCATGAATCATCTTAAACAGTATACCGGATTTACTCAGGGCATTATTAAGATGACCATATTAAGTATCACTGTGTTCATTGTCTCTTTGACGCTGGATTCAGATACTGCTATAATTTTTAAAA
>CAYSSG010000053.1:0-7874 GCA_964433635.1 uncultured Atribacterota bacterium
AACAAAAGGTTGAAGCAACTCAGTTGACGGGAATTTTCTCAAAAAATTGTTAAAGTGAACCGATTGAACATGATACCTGATTGTGAAGGAGCAGAATGCTGTGAAAAAAAATAAGATGATTTTAAATCATATCATTGACTCACTTGATATTGAGACTTTTATTGCTTGTGAAACAGAAGAAGAAGGAAAAAGAATAGGGCTGGCTATGATGGAAAATTTAGGATTTCAGGATGTTGATATTGTTTTTATCGAGTTTCTTGGCGTTGGCGCTCGCATAAGAATTCGTGCAAATATTTATAAACCTGGAGACAGATATGGATGGTTAAACTTGTATCAAGGAAAAAAGTGAGTATGGAATGAAAATGGATAAAAATAGTGGTAAAAAGAAGAAGGTTTTACTAATCCCATTAGATCCGGTTCATGACGTTGCATTAAAAATCATCAACCGTAAACTAAAGGATAGAGGACACCAAACTGTTTTATTTCAGCCTGATTTGCCTTTAGAAGAGGTGATTGAACAAGCCTCCTCCGTTGATGCAGATTATTTATTGATCAGCAGAACATTAGGATATGGAGTGGCGGAGCTATTGGGTAAATTTGTTGATTTGGCTGAGGCTGCAAATTTAAGGGATAAGGCTGAACTGGTACTAGGCGGGAAAGCGATTACATCCCAGCTGGCTGCAGAATTAGGTTTTGATAAAGGTTTCGGAGCCGGAACCGACTTTGAAGAAATCATCGCTTACATCGAAGACCAGGAATTTTTGCCAGAAAAAGAGAAATCATCCAGAAAGAAAATATCTATTCCTGCTCAACATACCTATGAATATAAGAATGATAAGATTAGAAAGCTATTAGATGAGATAACAGATGAAATCATTCATTGGAGTTTAAAGAAAACCAGTCCCGCCATCGAAAGGGCAAAACTGAGAGAAAGAATGATTCATATTCAATGTGAAGATACTATTAATAATGAAAACAAAAAACTCCAGCTTCAATCTTTAAGAGACAAGTATCTTTCCTATTGTGATGAGAAAATTGTTCGTTCTTATCAACAGGGATTACTTCCAGATAAGGTTAGAGCATTAACTGAGGATGAAATTTTTCATCTTGATTCTTATATTGAAAAGCAGAAAGAAAACATTACATTTAAGAAGATCAGACATACTCAGTCTTTACCCCTGGTCTTCGTGCAGTATGGAACCGGGTGTCCAATTATGGATATCGCCCATATCAAGACAAGTGAAGCCTGGGGTGCAGACGGTGTATTTCATTTTGATCCTTCATGGGGTGCACGGACTGAAGGATTACTGGAAGGAGTGCTATCTCATAAAGAAGATGGTTCCATTATTACTCTGGAAAATTTAGCAAAAATCAAATCATCCCTTCATAAGGAAACAATCTGGACAGTAAGGGCACATCGTGGCTTAAATACCCCCGAAACCGCTGTTCTGGCTGGAGAGTTAGGGGCTGATCTGACTAAAATTCATATGGTCTATGGGTCGCTGAACGGGGGGACAGATCCAGCCAGATTAACGCTTGATGGAATAGAGTCAATCAAATATGCAGCCAGATACCAGATGCCTTTTGATGAGCCTACCAATGAAGAACTGGGGGGTGTTCCAGCCTACAAATCTTTTGCCGGCATTCTTATTATTGCTGATCTGGCATTAAAATTAAAAGCTCAGCCAATATTAAAGCCTTTATTCTGTTACTCACCAGACGTAATGATTACCGGGAAAATGGATGATAATTATATTGATTATAATGTTGCTAAGATTGAAAGCTTGCGATCCATTATTGATGCACCAATCTGGCCGGGTGAACCGATCGGTTTTATGACTCATTCTGAAGATAGAATCCAATCTTCACTAACCACTGCTTTGCATGCCGCTCTCGCTGTTTCCCTCAAGGTTGACGCTATGACTATAGCCTCTGCTGATGAAGCCTATTCCAGAGGTTCTATTTCTCTCTCTTCAAGAATTGATACTCTAAGAGCAGTTAGGGAAGTATTTCGTTTTTTAGGAAAGGCAGAAATAAAACCTACAGCAAAAGTAAAGATATATGAAAAAGAAATCATACAGGGAATTGAAACCACACTAGAACTGATTGCCAAAAGAGGCAGCTTTGTCAATGCGCTTTATGAAGGGTTACTGGGTAGTCCTCAGGACGGAGCTTACCCTGGTCGCGCTGGAAAAGACACAATTATTGAAAGATAGTTTAGATAACTTATGGAAATTAAGAATCAGGTAATTGGAATATTAGGAACAGCAAAAAATACAGGAAAAACTACGACGGCTGGTTTTTTACTGGAATGGGCAAATAAGGTAAATATTAGCGTAGGGATAACCAGCATTGGTTATGATGGAGAAGATATTGACAATATTACCGGTTTACCCAAACCTCGCATTTACGTGAAAGCAGGAAATCTTGTCGGAACCGCTGAACAATGTTTGCCTGTATCAGGAGCAAAAATCAAAGTCATTCAAAAGACACCAGTAAAAACTTCTCTAGGTCAAATCATGATAGGGAGAGTAGTGCAAGATGGTTTAATAGTATTAGCCGGGCCGAATAAAGGCAAGGATCTTCTTTATATTCTGCAAAGACTGAAACAGCAAAAAAGTCAAATGATTCTGGTTGATGGTGCATTAAACCGCATGATACCTTTAGTTTATTGTGATGCCTTAATACTTGCTACTGGTGCCTCAAGGAATACTGATATAAATCTTCTTGTTAATGAAACCAAAAGCATATGTAGTCTATATCAATTACCGTTGAGAATAGACCGAAAGATATCAAATCTGGAGATCCGAGAAAATGATGAGATGATTACTATTTTTAAAAAAAATGGTACTAAGACCTGCTTAAATGAACGATCTATGATTAAGAAAAAAACAGCAGATTATATCATTCAAAACATCGATGAGGATACAGAAGAAATATTCATTCCCGGAATTATTCATGATATGGTTTTAAAGGAAATGGTGAAACAGTATCATAAACTGCTTATGGGGAAAGCTATCTTAATTAGCAATCCTGCATTTCTATTGGTTGCCTCTAAAGATATCAGCCATTTAAAAGATCTCATTGATGAAATCCATAGTTACGGAATTAAAGTGCAGACATTACAGCATTTTCCGATCTTAGCTGTTATTATTAATCCGTTTTATCCTAGATATAATCGCTATGGCAAGGAAAGCTATGAAGGCGCTTGGATTGATTACAAAGAATTATACCAGGAAATGAGATATCACATTTCTTTGCCGGTCATTAACATCAAAGAAAAGGGTAGTCAAGAGTTACTCAGGGTTATAGCAGCGTTTTTAAGTGATAATAAACTAAAAACAGATACCATGGAATTGCAGGAACAACAATAAAAAGGTTCAAAGAATGACATCTGATCAAAACCGGCTGACAATGCATGAGAATAATGATCACTTTGGAATCCTGCTGATGCTTCTGGCAGCATTGTATTTTGCATTGATCGCATTAATTGTAAAATTGTTGGAAACACCCCTTTGATGAAAATTGTTTTTTTAGAAATTTTGCTTCCATGATTATTATCCCATGTCATTCTCAGAAGGGTGCGCCTTATCTTTATAGCCAGATTATTTTACTGTTCTATTGGAAGTCAGGTTACTCCATTTTTACCTGATCTATTAACTTTGATTGGATCAACAATCATCATTATTTGTGGAGCTTTCCATTACAAATTAAATCAATAACAATAAACCGGGATTAAAAAATCTTGGTTTTTACAAAAAGGGATTTGATACTGCTGTTAGGTTTTACAAGGAATAGAGTAGGTCATACTTTTAGATATAGACGGCTTTTCTATCTTATTTATTTAAGGATTCTATCTCTGAATGTTAACAATTGATGGTTTAGAGTTAGGCGAAAGCGCATTTATATCTCTGGTAGGAGCTGGAGGGAAGAGCTCCTTATTTTCCATTTTAGCGTGGGAATTAAGCAAGAAGAAAAAAAGAATGGTCCTGACTACAACTACGCATATGTTCACCTGCCAGTTAAATCCTTTTTTAAAGACCGGGGAACTCATTGAATCTATTGATGAACAGCATATGGACATCATGATTAAACAGAGTTTTTACCAGAATCGGAATAGAACAATGATTCTTATTAATCATCGTATAACAGAACATGGAAAAGAAAAGATTTCCGGTCCCAAACCACATTATTTAGATGAATGGTGGCAGGAAAAGTTAGCAGATTATTTTATTATAGAGGCTGATGGAGCAAGAGAAAGAGCAATAAAAGCCCCTGCTGATCATGAACCACCCATTCCCAAAAAGACGACAGATTCAATAGGAGTGATAGGAATAGATGCCTTAGGTTTGCCTTTAGTGGAAGAAAACGTTTTTCGTGCCCATCTATTCTGTCGTTTAACCGGTTTAAATATGGGTGAACCAATCAATATGCATTCCATGATCTCCTTGGTAAATCACCCTGAAGGTTTATTTAAAAATACCCCTTCTGCCAGCAAATGTCATTTTTTTATTAACAAGGTTAACAGCAGAGTCAGAAAAGAATTGGCAGACCAATTAGCATTTCAGCTTCTACAAAATGACAGGGGAAAAATAAATGATATAATAATAGGCGATACTTTTCAGATGGAGAAGCCGATATATAAAATCTTAAAAGGAAAACGAGAATGATTGCAGGTATTATTTTAGCTGCCGGAGAAGGAAAAAGAATCGGTAAGCACAAACTTAAGCTTCAATTAGGATCAAAGAGTGTAATTGAATGGGTATTAGAAGCGACTGCATCATCTTTGTTAGATGAAATCATGTTAGTGATCAAGCCAGATGACAAAGAGTTAGTGGAGATAGGAAAAAGATGGAATGCAACGATAATGATTAATCCTGAATACAAAAAAGGCATGAGCACTTCGATTAAAAGAGCACTGAATGAATTAAGGCATAGGGTAGAAATGAATGGTTTTTGTTTGATTCTGGGTGATCAACCTTTCATTAATCCACAAATTATTAATCTATTAATCAAAAATTTTTCCATGGGTCAAAAAGAGATCGTTGTTCCCTATCATCAGGGAAAGCGAGGGAATCCTGTTCTTTTTGATATAGCCTGGAAAGAAGAATTTATGCAAGTTTCAGGTGATCTAGGAGGCAGGGTATTGATTAAAAAATATCCTGCTAAGGTGAGAAGAGTTGATATTTCAGATTATGCTGTTTTATTTGATATCGACAGGGAAGAGGATTATATAAAAGCCCGGCGACACTTAGAGATAAAGGAAGAATGATTAAGAAAGATGAGAATAACAAAGCGGTTCATAATCATTCGTAGCGGTAGAGATATTGCCTCCAGTGTTGCTATACGTTTATTTAAGGTTGGTTTTAAGATTGTTATCTTATAGTGGGATAGAAGCGTAAGCATAATTTGACAGAAAGGATCATCGAATGAAAAAGATACCGTTGGACCAGGCAGTCGGTATGAGATTAACCCATGATCTCAATTAGATCATCCCGGGCAAGTTCAAAGGTCCTGTCTTTCGCAAAGGACAGTTCATCCGGCAGGAGGATATTGACCGGTTAAAGAACATGGGCGGATGACCTCACCCCCGGTGCCGTTGCAGCAAGCGGGGCCAGAATTATTACCTAACATTACCTTCTTCCCGTTCGTTTATAGAAAAAGAATGTTATGTTATAATAATAGTAAAACAACTGACGCGAGAAGAAGAATATCAAGAGAGGAGGAGAAGGCAATGATACAGGTAAAAGTCTTCGGCGTTGCTATTGATCCGGTAACCAAAGGTTTTGTGGTCATTTTAAAAGATCATGATGAAAAAAAATGGCTGCCTATATGGATAGGACCTTATGAGGCTAAAATGATTTCTCTGGCTCTGGATAAAACAAAGCCTAATCGTCCTTTTTCTCCTGATTTAATCAAAAGTATCATCGATACCGCAGATCTGAAAATGGAAAAGATTGTTATTTCAGATATCAGAAATAATACTTATTATGCTACAATCTGGTTAAAGAAGGGAGAAAAGCAATTATTGATCGATGCCAGACCCAGTGATGCCATAGCCGTTGCCCTGAGGTTGGATTCACCTATCTTTATTTCTGATGAAGTTATGAAGAAGGCTTCTATTGCCCATTCTTCTAAAGATGAAGAGGTAGCTATTCGATTAGCCCAGTTGAAAAATGAGCTACAGAATGAAGTGGATAAAGAAAATTATGAGCAGGCCGCAAAATTAAGAGATGAAATCAGGAAATTGGAAAAAATGAAAAATATCCCACCTCTCAAACCTAATTAATCAGGAATTAGAATTTGAAGGATTAATCAGGGAATAACCGAGAGAGAATGATGATAGTGAAATTCATTCTTCCTGTTTATACGAAAACAGGATTTTTTTTATATTTATGCGTGTAATCATCGGATAAGCAGAAAAATGATTAAGAGATTGATTTATATTGCCTCTTAAAATTATAGGATCAGGGTACTGAAGTAAGTTTTGTTTTTATTACGATAAATGGATATTTGACAGTAGCAGTATAATAGGAATGGAGAAGATTACAGGACAGAAAGGAGACAAACAAGAATGCAATTTGATAAATTTACAGTGAAGGCACAGGAAGCCATTAGTCAGGCCCAACAGTTGGCTTTGCAGAATAATCACCAGGAAATCAAGTGCGAACATCTGCTTCTGGCTTTAATTCAGCAGAGAGAAGGAGTTATTCCTTCGGTTTTAACTAAATTAGAAGTGGACATTGCTGATTTGGCCTCATTTTTAGAAAAAAGATTAAAACAGCTCCCAAGTGTTTCTGGTGGCGGGGCTAATCAATATATCGGGAACGAATTAAATACAGTATTGAACAAGGCAACAAAAGAGGCGGCAAAATTAAAAGATGACTATATCAGCACCGAACATCTTTTTCTGGCTTTAGTTGATTTGGAGGATAGTGATTTTACTCAATATTTAACGGCAAGAGGAGTGAATCGGGATCATGTTTACCGCGCATTGATGGATATCCGAGGGAATCAAAGAATAACTGATCAGAATCCTGAGGAGAAGTACCAGGCTCTGGAAAAGTATTCCCGGGACTTAACCCAATTAGCAAGACAGGGAAAATTGGACCCGGTGATTGGCAGGGATGATGAAATCAGGCGTATCATGCAAGTCCTGTCACGAAGAACAAAAAATAATCCGGTATTGATCGGTGAACCCGGGGTAGGGAAAACCGCTATTGTTGAAGGTTTGGCTCGTAGAATCGTAAGTGGTGATGTTCCGGAAGGATTGAAAAATAAGAGAGTCATTGCCCTGGATATCAGTGCTCTGGTAGCTGGTGCAAAATTCAGAGGAGAATTTGAAGATCGCCTGAAGGCTGTTTTGAAGGAAGTTGAAAAAGCGTCAGGAACAATTATTCTGTTTATTGACGAGATGCATACACTGGTTGGTGCAGGAGCTGCTGAAGGAGCGATTGATGCATCCAATATGCTGAAACCTGCTTTAGCAAGAGGTGAGTTGCATTGTATTGGTGCCACTACCTTGAAAGAGTACCGAAAATATATTGAGAAAGATGCAGCTTTAGAAAGAAGATTTCAGATGGTTCTGGTAAAAGAGCCGACAGTTGAAGATACAATTGCTATTTTGCGAGGATTAAAAGAACGTTATGAAGTACACCATGGAGTAAAAATTATGGATTCGGCATTAATTGCTGCTGCAACATTGTCTAATCGCTACATTAGTGATCGATTTTTGCCTGATAAGGCGATTGATCTGGTTGATGAGGCAGCATCCGGACTGCGGATGGAGATTGACAGCATGCCCATTGAGATCGACGAAATCGAGCGAAAGATCATGCAGCTGCAGATTGAAAAACAGGCTTTAAAGAAGGAAA
>CAYSSG010000053.1:7974-12047 GCA_964433635.1 uncultured Atribacterota bacterium
AAAAAAAGAGTGGTAGGGCAGGATGAAGCAGTCAATCTGGTTTCCAATGCCATTCGTCGTTCCAGGGTAGGTATTTCAGATCCCGGTCGTCCGGTAGGTTCTTTTATTTTTATGGGTCCGACAGGTGTAGGTAAAACAGAGTTAGCCCGCAGCCTGGCAGCTTTTCTATTCAATGATGAGAATGCCCTGGTAAGAATTGATATGTCTGAGTATATGGAAAAACACAGTGTTGCCAGGTTAATTGGTGCACCTCCTGGTTATGTCGGTTATGAAGAGGGAGGCCAATTAACTGAAATTGTAAGACGGAGACCTTATTCAGTTATTCTTTTTGATGAAATTGAAAAAGCCCATCATGATGTTTTTAACATATTACTACAGATTATGGACGACGGAAGACTGACGGATGGGCAGGGCCGAGTGGTGAATTTCAGGAACACAATCTTAATCATGACTTCCAATATAGGCAGTCAGTATATCTACCAGTTGAATTCAGAGAATAAAGAGGAATTGGTAGAGCATATCAATCAGGTGCTGAGAGAGCATTTTAAGCCTGAATTTTTAAATCGTTTAGATGAGATTGTTACTTTCAATCGTCTGGACAAAGAACAAATTATCCAGATTGTCGATATCCAGCTCGCTATATTGCAGAAGCGCTTGATGGACAAGAAAATAGATTTAACTGTGACTTCCCGAGCCAAGGATGTAATTGCAGAGAGGGGATTTGATCCCCAGTTCGGGGCAAGGCCATTAAAAAGGACGATTCAAAAATACATTCAGGATCCTTTAGCTTTGCTCATGCTGGAAGGAGAGGTCAAAGAGAAGGGTCACATCAAGGTTGGATATGATGAAAAACAGCAAGGAATGACCTTTACCCATATAGGTTAAGAAGCACTGCTCTGTTTTTTTCTGATTTTTAACATTCAGCAGAATTTAAAGAAAAGGCAGTAAAAGGTAAATTGTCTATTCATTTTTCACCTTTGACTGCCTTTTCAATATGGTTTTATTCAGGGGATATATAATCCCGATGACACCGGTAACAACAGGCTGATTTGAGGTATGAAGGTAAGGATAATCAGAGCAACAATTGCAGCAATGAGATAAGGCCAGATTTCACCAGCTACCTTATCAAGGGTACTTTTAACTAAATTGGCAGCAACGTAAAGGTTAACTGCTACCGGTGGCGTTATCTGTCCGATTGCTAACGCAATGACAAAGATAATACCGAAAAAGAGAGGATCAATCTTATAATAAGTGAGAATGGGCATAAAAATGGGCATAAAGACATAAATAATGGAAATGGCATCCAAAAACATTCCAGCGATCAAGATTGCGAAATTAGCCAATAGAAGAATCACAATGGGACTCCTGGCAATCTGGATAATTGTTTCCGCAATGGTATCAATGACACCGAGAACAGCTGCGGCAATGGAAAATTGTGTAGCAAAAGTAACGACAAACATAACAACCGAAGAGGTAATAACGGAATCTACCAAAGTCTGGTAAAGGTTATTTAGATCCAGTGTATGATAAACGAACAAACCGACAAAAATGCTGTAAAACACTGCAAACACTGCTGCTTCAGTTGGAGTTGCAATACCGGCATAAATCCCACCGAGTATAATGACAGGAGCCAGTAATGCCCAGATCGTTTCTTTGAAGGTCTGCCAAATTTCCTGAGCAGAACCCCGTTCCCGAATTCCCCGGTATCCTCTTTTCCTGGAAATCAGATAAGCGGCGAAGATAAGGCAGATGCCAACAAAGATTCCGGGTATCACACCTCCCAAAAAGAGTGCACCTACAGAGACATCGGTCACATTCCCATAGATAATAAAGGCAATGCTCGGAGGAATGACAATCGCCAGACCGCTGGCAGCAGCAATCGTGGCAGCAGAAAAATTCTTATCATATTTCTGCTTAATCATTGCCGGAATCATTGTAAGGCCGACGGCTGCCGTGGTAGCTGGACCTGAACCGGATACAGCTCCCCAGAACATACAGGTTAACACGCCAGCTATCGCAAGCCCACCTGCTGAACGACCCACGATAATGGTCGCCAGATCAGATATTTTTTGTGCTAACTTTGCCTTGGACATGAGGGTACCTGCTAGGATAAAGAAGGGTATGGCGATCAATGGAAATTTGGCAATACCGGAAGAATAATTCCGTGAAATCATTGTTACACCGATATCGAATTGCCAGATGGCAAAGACAGAGGCAAAACCGATAGCTGTTCCGATAGGAACGCCAATGAATAAAAGGATGAAAAAAATACCAAAGAGGATTGCAATTTCCATTACTATACTTCCTCCTCTATGTGATGAAATTCTTTGATTGTTCCTTTGATAATATTCTTAAAGATGAATAAGGAAAAGATGGGTGTTCCGATGGTATAAATCCATTGAGGTATCCTTAATGCCTCACTTTCCATATGGAAAAGGGTTACATCCATATAGATTTCCCTGATAGCATAATAATCAACCATAAGAAACAGTAGAATAGCCATCAGGGCAGATATTAATGCGGCAATTTTCCTGGGAATTTTAGGCAATTTTTCATAGATCGTCATCATACCCAAATGGGCACCTCTTTCAAAGGCAATAGCAATCCCCAGGGTAGTCATCCAGACAAAAAAATGAATGGTAATTTCTTCAGTAAAAGCAAATGACAGGTGAAAAAACCATCGACTTAATACATTGATAAACGCGATAGAAGCCATAATGAATAATAAAACTGCTGAAATGAGCTCTTCCGGGACAATTTTGTTTATTCTCATATTGCATCCCCTTACGATTTATAAAATAAAAGGGGGATAAAAATCGGTATCCCCCTTGTGATCATCTTGAATCGATATTCTACTATTTATTCATATCTGCCAAAGCTGTATCGACCAGGTCTTTGCCGATAATGTCAATCCATTTTTCTGTCACAGGCTGGGTTACCTTCATAAAAGCATCCAATTGTTCCGGTGTCAGCTCAACAACTTCTGCGCCCTGACTTTTTACATAGGCTACCTGATCGAAAATTTCCTGTTCATCCCCAAATTTTTCTTTCAGTATGTTGATTGATTTGTCTCCGTCAAGTCCTCTTCTTACATAGGCTTTTTCCCATTCGGCAGCGTCTCGGGCTGCTTCTTTGACTGCTACTTTTATCACATCCGGAAAAGATTCCCATACTCTTTTATTAACACAAAAGATAAGCGGATCAGCCAGATAGTTCCAGTTGGTGATATATTTATGGTATTCCCAGATTTTCACCGGCAGTAAAACACCATAGGGATTTTCCTGACCATCTACGGCACCCTGCTGGAATCCGGTAACGGCATCAGCCCAATTCATATGAATGGGATCAGCACCCAATGCTTTGAAGATATCATCATAGATAGCAGTCGGGCAAACTCGAACCCTTAATCCTTTCATATCCTCCGGAGAAGTGATCGGTCTGACACTGTTGGTAACTTGACGGAATCCGTTCTCACCCCAGGCTAGTGCTATGACCTGCATCTTTTCCATTTCCTCAAAAATCATCTGACCAGTTTTACCATTTTCAATTCGATCCAGATTTTCAAATGAATTAATAAAGAAGGGCAGGGAAAACAGATTATGAGACTTTACCACTGACGAGGAATTAATTGTTGATTCTACCGCGAAATCGATACTTCCTTCAGCAACAGCCTGCAGCCAGTTCATCTGTTTGCCTGCAAGAAGCTGACTGCCCCAATAAGGTTTGGCGACAATTTTGCCATTCGTTTTTTCGGCAATCAAATCTGCCCATCTCTGGGCGCCCATTCCCCAACCCATTGTATTTCCTACATTCACAGTCATAGTATATTCTTTCTTGGGTGTAAACTCTGCAGCTGAGACAATAAAGAAGCAATTTACGATCATAGCTAAAATAAGCATACTGAGTATGAACAATTTTTTCATTACAGATTTCCTCCTGGTTCTAATTAATAAACAACTTTCATTCAATTTTATTTAACTATATTTAACTATCTTATATGATATTAACTTTTCACCTCCTTTTTTATTTCAATTCAGGTTTTTCAATGTATTGTGCCAGCTTATCCAAAAAGC
>CAYSSG010000054.1:0-11788 GCA_964433635.1 uncultured Atribacterota bacterium
ATTATTTTTAAGATTGAAAGATAAAAAGATACTAACTATACTAATATTAAAGCAATTGACTTGTTTGAAAAAAGGAGTCTGTAATAGTGATAAAACCAGCATTAATCATTTATATTGTTAACATGATTTCCACTATCATCGGTATTGTAGCAATATTAATTATTACCTGGGGCACTATTATTATCGTTATTGATTTAATCAAATTAGAATTTAAGCGGTTTAAAGGGTTGAAACCGTATTATGAGCGTACGATACTGCGTCATCGTTTTGGCTCATACCTCTTACTGGGTTTAGAGTTTCTGATTGCAGCTGATATTATACTTACCATTAGCCACCCAAGCCTGGAAGAAATTATTATCCTGGGCAGTATTGTCGGAATAAGGACAGTTATCAGCTACTTTCTCGATAAGGAAATGGCCGATTCAGAAAAACCCGATCATCAAACCAAAAAATAACAAACATCGTCAATAAAACCTATCAATAAACAAAACGGGTCATTGTTGCTAATATAATAGAAATAAGAAAGGTAAAAATAATTGCGAATATAGTTCTTTTACTGCCGATTTCCTTGATTAGTACAGCGATAGTTGCCACACAAGGCACATAAAAGAGAACAAAGATAGTAAAAGTCATGATCTGAGTTGGACTCATTACTGTGCTGATATCGCTAACCCCTAGAGCCTGAACTAACATAACCATAGACAATTCTTTTCTGAGCACACCAAAGATTAATGTTACACCTACTGCTACCGGTAATCCTAACAATAAAGTAACAGGTGATACCAGTCGATTTATAAATTCTTCCAAATGCCAGTGTTTTAATAAACTTAAAACAACGCTACCAATAATCAATAAAGGCCAGGCAAGGATGATAAATTCTTTCATCCTTAACCAGACTTTAGAGAATAAAACTCTGAGGGAAGGAATGTGATAGGCAGGTATCTCCATAATCATTCCCGGCGTTACTTCCGGCATCAAACTGGAAAGAATTTTCCCGGAAATTGCCAGTACAATAATATTGAGAACATAGACCAGCAAAGCAGCTCTGGGACCAATATAGAAGGCCACCAAACCAAAAATGATGGTCATTCGAGCTGCACAGGGAATGATGGTAGTCAGGACAGAAGCAATAAAACGGTCTCTCTCTGACTCCAGAATCCGGGTGGCCATTACTGCGGGAACCGTACAACCATAACCCAGGATCAAGGGAATTATTGCTTTCCCATGAAGTCCAATACGATGAAGGAAGGAATCCATCAGGTATGCAATTCTGGGCAAATATCCAATATCTTCCAGAAAAGCCAAACCCAGTAAAAACGGGACAAGATAAGGCAGGACAATGGCAATGCCTCCGGCAAGACCCTGCAGTACCCCACTGATGATATGATAGAATAAAGAATTTTCACCGAATCTGTCTTCCATATAGGGAAGAAATTGATAGAAAAAATCCAGTAAAGGCTCTTCCAGCAAATTCCCCACAAAGAAAACGAAATGAAAAAACAGATAGAGAACAATCCCCAGGGAAAGATATCCCAAGACAGGATGCATTAAAACATTATCCAGATAATGACGTATCTCTATTTTAGGCTTAGAAAGAGTTACCACTGATTCATAAAGATCCATCGATAAATGATGGCGTTCTGATGAGATAATCACATCTGAAGTTCGAGCACGACATTTTTCCAATTGATGCTGATATTTTTCCACAACTTTGATAAACTTGGGATCACCCTGTTGAATTTCGCTCATAAAATGCTGATCATTTTCCAGTAACTTGGTTGCCAGAAAACGGTCTGTAATATGAAATTTTTGAGTATAATTCTTTTCCTTGATATGCTCAGTTAGAAGTCGAATGACCTCTTCAACATCTTTGCTAAAAGTCAGATACTGACTTTTTACCGGATGCTGGGCTATTTGAAAAGACTTTTCAAATAATTGATTCATACCCCAGCCCTTATGGGCAACGGCTGTCACAATGGGAACATTTAACAGTTGGGATAATTTGTCTGCATCAATGCTGATTCCTTTTCCTTCTGCCTCATCAATCATGTTAAGGCAGATAATGATGGGTAATTGCAGCTCTAACAACTGCAATGTCAATTCCAGGCCTCTACCTAATAACGATGCATCAATGACGTTAATGACTACATCAATTTTTTCTCTAAGCAGATATTTTCTGGTTTCTAATTCAGCTAAATCAAAAGAGGTCAGTGAATAGCTGCCCGGTAAATCAACGATCTCGCTGGTTATCCCCGCAAAGTTCATTTTACTGATACTGTATTTCACCGTTTTCCCGGGAAAGTTTGAGGTAATTGCTTTATATCCGGCAACATGATTAAAGATGGTACTTTTCCCACAATTAGGTTGGCCGACTAAAACAATTTTCATGACTCTGCCTCTACTAAAATATTAGCTGCAATCCCTCTCCCGAGGGCAACCAGATTTCCGTGAATGTTCACCAGGACAGGTCCTCTCATAAAACCGCTTTTTTGAAGTATCATCCAATCGCCCGGATGTATTCCCAGACAACTTAATCTTTGTCTGATACCTAATCCGCCCCTGATGCGAATCACTTTGATTCTGGTCCCTGCCTTAACATCTGTTAAGCTGACTACCATGATGTATTAACCTCTTACTTTTTTTCTGGTTCGAATAATTGATTCTTCTTTTTTTGTTCCACCTGACATTCCTGACAATAACCATTGATACCTAAACGGTGTTCAGTAGGTAAAAAATGGTATCTACGGCAAATCTCATCCTGTAATTTTTCTACCTCTTCATTATAAAATTCAATCATCTTGCCGCAATGAATACAGATCAGGTGATCATGGTGTTTTCTGTGATAGATTTTCTCATACACTATTCTCTCCCGGTAATGCAGTGTTTCCATAATCAGACCACTATCAATTAATAAAGGAATTGTCCGGTATATTGTGGCAAGAGAAACATTGGATTTCTGATCTTTCAATTGCTGATATATCTCTTCTGCATCAAAATGATCCTTCAGCACCACAAGGGATTGAATAATTTCCTTTCTTTCGGTAGTATACTTTAAGTTCTTTTCCCTTAAAAAATGTTTGAACTTATCTTCATAACTTGGCAATTGACTACTCCTATTGTAATTGAAAATCATTCTCAATTATATTTTAATATGGAATCCTGGTTTGTCAAGCTAAAATAAGAGAAAAGGGGGAAATCATTTCTTATTATGCCAGTATCTTTTTGACTTCAATGGTCTTGAGTCATGCTGTATTTTCTATCCGTTTATTTTTTTATGGTGAAGAATTTCATGTGGGCTAATAATTGACAGAAATTGTCTATATCCTGATCAGGAATGCGAAATAGATGGGAAATGCATTGACAATCAGAAGAACCAAATCCCTTTTGGGCCGGAATGCAGGCTTCACTTTGAGCCAATACCCGGGCGACACAACACTCACAGGGAATTTGATGAATCCAGATTTCCTTAATGACGGAAGGGATGGGATCACTCAAAAGATAATCTATATGCCAGAACTTATTCTTTTGCCTCCTTAAATGCCTCTTCAGTCGCTTATCGATCCATTTTTTTGCCGTTCCTACATACAGATAATAGCCTTCATTGAAATGGTTCCAACCAAGTTTTCCGATGAGCAGATATTGGGGTTGACAGAGGTGAATCAGCAGAATATATGTACTACCGGCTATATGATCAACAGAAAAATCTGCGAGTTCATTCTTCATGTCTTATCTTATCTGTACTTTCCGTTATTGGAACGGGTACCCCTTTCTCTCTTGAGCCATCTTCCAGAATAAAATCTCCGACATGACATTCCAGGTGACTGGCAATGACCGGGCATTTGGCAATTAATAAAAAAAATACAGGATTAGTTTCACCAGAAAGCGCCTCATAATTACCCTGTCCCTTACTGATAATCAGCTGTGCATCATTAAAAATCCGTATAAATTCAGGAGAACAATATTTTAAGACAACGCCGGGAGCATCTGCACCGCAGGAAATAATATTGGCATATTGGTTAATGCCACAGAAAATAGCATCATCAACCAGGGCATCATTCAATGCCGGTTTTCCTTTCACAACATAAATGACTGTCTTGTGATAGTCATTTACCAGATGTTCTATTAAAATGCGGTCAAATACGATTTCTCCTGCATTATCAGCCAGATAAAGCACTGAATCAGCCTCTGATAAATGCTTTTTAAAAGCCGTATAATTAAAATGATCCGAATTACTTGTGGCAATTGTGTCAAAATCACTATTTAACAGCCTAACCATCTCATTATAAATTAATTCCTTATCTTTACCCTGTATCCCAAAATCAATAATATTGCCAATGATGGCTAATCTGATAGCTGTTAGAAGCGGATCTGCTGCATCCCTTACCTTGATCTTCATCTGGGGATATATCCTCAAAGCAGTCTTATTGCATCCTTCTTTTATCTCTTTATAGGGATCTTTTTTGCCGGTAACCTTACTGACCATGGCATAGATTTCCCTTCCCATCTCTGCAGGGGTGGTATCCAGGGAAAAAGAAGGAATCAATTCGGACAGGCAATTTAATACCTCTCTTTGAATATCCTCGTTGACACCGGATATCCGGGCTGCCTTCAGTGCCTGAAGATACAAACAGGGGATACAATCCAAATAACTCCTCATTACTTACTCCTTAATGGTTTATAAATTTAGCATCAGTGTCAAAATCTTTTCGAAGAAGATGCACATCAATTGATCCATCGGGTAGCATGTTATTGGGATGATATTGTCCTTTTTCCTGCATCTTTCTCCGTACGCAATACTCATCATCAGATTTACAGTAATGTTCCACCCACTTTTTATCAATCAAACCCTGTGCAGTCAAATCCTTGATAGGGCAAACAGAAAACCAATCGCAAGTTTTCTTCTCTCTCATCACCATTCCCCTCTGCTCTTTATATGTCTTTCTATCCTTAAACCATGATATGTATTCCATTCAGGTTATCAATAGAAGAGGCGAATATTCTTCAGCATATCTTGTGCTATCACTCGATTTGAGAAAGAATGGATTGTACTATTCTCTCAAAAGCTTGACCCGTTTCACTTTCTCTATGGTTCGATATAAATGGCTGACCCTGATCCGCAGAACAGACCATTTGCACATCGATGGGTATTGCTCCCAAAAAAGGTACCTTAAAATCCCTGGCTGCTTTTTCTCCTCCACCGGTCATAAACAAATCAATCTTCGTACCACAGTGGGGACAACGAAATCCACTCATATTTTCAATAATTCCTAAAATGGGAATATGAATATCTCTTAGAAATTGAATACACTTTCTTGAATCAGATAGGGCAATCTCCTGGGGAGTCGTCACAATCACGCCTCCGTCTAACTCGGGTATAAGCTGGCAGACAGAAAGTGGCTCATCGCCGGTACCGGGAGGAGAATCAATGATCAAGAAATCAAGCCGACCCCATTTTACCTCAGCTAAAAATTGTTTGATTGCTATTCCTTTCAAGGGTCCTCTCCATACCAGCGGTGTATCAGGGGATTCTATCAACAATGCCATGGAAACAGCTGATAGATTTTCTCTAACCTGTACTGGATTAATCAGTCCATTATCTCCAGTCAATTTTTCCCCTTCTAACCCTAACATCCTGGCTATGGATGGTCCGTGCAAATCAGCATCCAGCAAACCAACCTGATAACCTTTTTCAGCCAGAGCACAGGATAAATTAACGGCAACTGAACTTTTTCCGACACCTCCTTTATTTGATAAAACTAATATTTTATGTTTAACATCAGCCATATTCTGTTTTAATTTCCGGGTCATTTCCTGATTAGCCTGTTCTCTGCTCCTTTTCATCTCTTCTCGAAACTGATCCTGTTTAACTTCTGTATTCACTTTATGCACAATGATACAACCTCTACTATTCTATTTTTTTCAAACGAACTGATGGCATGAATCTATGATAAGTCATCACGACACTATTCTCTTACCATCAAAGAACCACATTTAGGACATTTGATCTGGGTACATGGCACTCCCGGATTATGGGGTGCAATCGTTCCACAGGAAGGACATACACATTGCCCTCCGGGTCCAGCTCCGCTACCCAATCTTCCGGTAGGTATCTGTCCTCTTCCTTGTCCTCTGCCTAATCCTCTACCGGTTCTTGGCCCCTGACCTCTCGGTCCTGTTCCGTCTCCTCTAGGCATCTACTTCACCTCCCTTATTAAAATGTGTGGAATGATGATCCTCTTTTTCAATTCCATATCCTTTTCCTGCTCCTGGCTGACAATGAGAATCTCCTTCTTCTAACTGCCCTTGAATGTATTTCTCAACAACCTCATCTATTTCGCCGGTGACGCCAATAATCGGTCTTATTCCTTTTTCAGCAAAAAGATCGATTGCCCTTCTTCCCATACCTCCACAGATAATCGCCTGCACACCTTTTTGAGCAAGAAACTCCGGCAAAAAACCGGTACGATGACCGGGATTAGCCATTTCTTCTTTACGGACTACTTTGGAGTTGTCCACCTCTATGATGATAAAAGAAGGGCAACGACCAAAATGATCCGATACATATCTTCCATCGGCGGAAATTGCAATTTTCTCCATCTTAACCTCACAATTTTATTTTTGATTCTGACCTAATCCTGAATGTGGTTCTACATTAGACTGGTCGGTTGGTTTTAAATGACCCTCTTTGTATTCCCGGATCACTGATTCAACTGTACCACTGACGCCCGTAATCAACAGGATACCTGCGGCTTTCATGGTTTGGAAGGCATTGGGCCCACAATTTCCGGTCATCACAACTTTAACATCCTTGTCTGCCATCATTTGACCAGACTGTATGCCAACCCCTCCCATACCGCGGATATTACTGTTTTCAATCGCCTCAAATTGATCCTGTTCGGTATCATAGATAATAAAGAAAGGGCTTCTGCCAAATCTGGGATCTACCTCACTCTTTGATTCCGGTCCCGAAGAAGTAACAGCAATTTTCATTACATTTCACTCCTGTTATATATTTAGATTTTCTTCACTATCCTTTATTATAACCCTTATAGCAAATGAATAAAAATAGTACTCTTGTTTTATTTACAAATGAATCATCAGTAGTGTATGAAATCTACTGATGATTCATTGCATTGCACAGACAAATTGGTCTATTCTTTGGTTTCTTTCTTAAGTTCAGCCAATCGTTTATTGACGGCTTCTAATTCTGCCTTAATATCCTCTGCCTCTGCCTGGAGTAAATCCATCTCCTGTTTGGAATCCATTACACCCTGGTAAGGGTAGGGAGATCCGTAAACAGGATAGGCAGGAGGCACGGGAGCATAAGCTGGATATCCCGCGAAAGCTCCACGTCGGAAACCCCGACCGGCACCTCGTCCAAATCCACGACCAAATCCGCGTCTGAACCCCATTCCTAAACGACCACCAACGGGATTAGCATAACCCGGAACAGGGTAACCGGCACAATAACCTGCTGCCCTACCGGTCATCGGACCAAGGCCTGCAGGACCATTTCTGTCGCCACCTGGCATTATAATCACCTCCTTTTCTCATCATAATAATCATCATCTTTGTGGCAATCATTGCATTCTCCGTAGAACTGAAGTATACAATTCTTTACCTTAAATCCGTATTTTTGGTAAAGTTTTTCTTTCATTTTCTTAATCATATCCAATTCTTCCTCGGTCAATTCCTGGGAATCCTGAAAGGTTCGGCAATTCATACAGATGAGGTGCTGATGGCAACTCACTCCCTCCACCTTGCCGGCTAATTCATACCGTGCTCTTCCCTCACCCGATTCCAGTTTCAGAACCAGGCCATTCTTGACCAGTAAATCCAGCGTCCTGTAAACTGTCGTTAAACCAATAGCAGGGTAAATCGCGTAGGCACGCAGATAAATCTCTTCAGCACTGAGATGTTTCTCAGTATTGCTGAGAATCTGTAAAATAATTCTTCTTGGTAAGGTGAATCGATAACCCCTGCCTCTAAAATGACTTGGCCAGCCTTCCGGCGGACCTTTCCAAAATCTTCCCTTCATTTTATTGATCCTTAATGATAATGATTACCATTAACATTTTATAACGAAGATCATTCTCTGTCAACTGTTTTTTTAAAAAAAAGAAAAGACAGGATTTTTCTGTCTTTTCTTTTTTCTTCTATATCATACAAGTATCAAAAAAATGGATCGATGATGATTAATTGCCTTTATAGTTCTTCAAGGTCTCTAAAACTTCCGGGAAATCAATTTTCAATCTCTTCATCGTTTCTATGGTCGGTACGCCATTATAATCCCAACCCCGTCTTTTATACACGGCATCACATAATAATTGATACTGTTTTTCCCTGAATTCCCTTAAAGCTTTCATCTTCTCCTGGACTGATTTTCCGGCAACCGGAAATCCGACTTTCTCCTGTAATTGTTTATCATAGTATTCTATGCGTGATTCATATTCCTCGCAGGTGACCGGTCCCATGGCACGATAGGGTATGGCATCATACCTTCTGGTGCCGAAACCCATTTTCAAATTGAACAGACGCTGCAGGTTATGAACTGCTTCGGACTGGCTGATAATATCCTCTGTAGAAACCTTCTTACCGGTCACGCCTTCAAAAATCCAGCAATAATTTTCTACATGTTCCGGAATTTTGGCAGCAGTAATGCCGGAATACTTTTTCTTGTTATCTGCCGGTTCAATATCATTCCAGGGAAGCTTGCACAATCCTACCAGGGAAAACCAGGTCCTGAATAAAGGGAAATAATATAAGGCCTCTGCCTTGTCCTCAAAGGTGGGAATCTGTTGATTCACCTGGTCCATAAAAATCAACCAGGATTCATCATGCTGCGGCCCCTTATTGGCAATACCATATCCACCCTGCTGGGCAAGGGACTCCTTGGTGACATATTCCGAAAATTCCATCCCCTTACATTCCATTCCAATATCATTTAGATGGGCTGAATCAGCATGATACTGTTCTGATATATATTTTTTACAACGGCGAACACCCTGTCCGGCAATTTTTCCAAAGCCTTCTCCCCGGGCAATCTGATGGATCAATTCTAATAGAGCATCACTTTTGCCAAATCTCAAATCCAAACCACCTGTTTTTTCCAGGTCCAAAATACCGGCTTCATAACATTCCATCAGAAAAGCGATGGTAGTACTTACCCCAATCGTATCAATGCCATAATGGTCACAATAAAAGTTGGCTTCCAGAACAGTTTCGGGATTAAAACAGCCACAGTTCCCACCAAAACCAGCTGCCGTTTCATACTCAGGACCATCAACAATAACCTTTTCGCCCTTTAAAGGACCAGTTTTCAGTTCAAATTGATCTACAGCATGGGAACAACGTAAGTTACATCCTATCCAGCAGGAATCACCTGTTTGCTTCTGGGAAAAACGTTCCAGCCAAACCCGGTTGCTGATATTTTCTGCCTCAGGATGGGTACCAAACCGGAAATTATGCACAGGCAAGCAGTGATGCTGATTCATGTGATCAAGAAGATTGATGGTACCGGTTTCGCGCATCCCGTTCTGGACATGATCCAGGGAAAGAATTTCCTTGGTCAGACGCTGTCCCGCTTTCCTTAGTAATTCAGGCTTAGCTGGATGATTGTCAGCGCTACCGATACCACTGTATTTAACAACAACTGCTGCTATCTTCTTATCCCTCAGAATCGAACCGGTTCCTCCCCGTGCTCCCTGTTTATAGCGAACTTTCCCGCGGTGACGGTCATACCAGCTGAAATTCAATATTCCCAATAAGGAATTTTCTGCTCCCTGCCCGGCAGAGACAATGCTGACATTCGACTTATCCTGATCATCCTCAGCAAAATGATCGGTTAATTTTTCCACCAGAAGATAAGAATTCGTATCCTGATAGGGTGAAATCTGCACTTCGACTTCTCCTTTGTTGCCGTCAATAAAAATAATAACATCCTGATCTGCCTTCCCCTGAATTTCCAGAATATCCCAGCCTGAAAATTTTAGAAAAGGGGCAAAATACCCGCCGGCATTGTTATCATTTGCGCTTCCTGTTTCGGGAGAAAGACTAACCACATGGCTTTTCCCGCAGCCTGAATACTGGGTAATCCCGCATATCGGGCCGGTACAGAAAATCAATTCATTCTCCGGATCATTCCACTTTGTCTCAGGTTTTACTGCCTGCCATAGATGCCATAGTCCATAACCCCGGCCTCCGGTTAAAACTTCTTTGACTTTTGCCGGAATATCTTTTATCTTTGCTTCACGCTTAGACAGATTGATATAAAGCGCCTTATCTGTGTACCCCCTGTTGACCCCGGAGGGCTGATAGGAGAATGACATCAGCAGATGATCTTTGGACATTACAAACCTCCTCAAAAAAATTCTTTTCCACCAAGCCACTGTAAGACATAAAACAACTTATATTATTTTACTACTAACTATCATGAGAATTTTTTCTGCAGTACTTCCCTTAAATCAGGCCTTCCAATCTCCTGTAGTTCATATTTCACCCTGACAAAATCTTTATTCAGATGCATGACTCTGCTTAAATCAATCGGTGTCCCGATAATCACCAGCTCGGCATCACAATGATTGATTGTAGACTCCAATTCTCTTATCTGTTCCTGTCCATAGCCCATAGCCGGCAGTAGTCTGTCAATAAGAGGATATTTCTGGTAGGCTTCCTTAATGCTTCCCACTGCAAATGGTCTGGGATCAATCATCTCCTTAGCACCATATTTTTTTGCCGCAATGACACCAGCACCATATTGCATCTCACCATGCGTTACAGTTGGTCCATCTTCCACAACGATTACTTTTTTGCCTCTTATTCTATCTGAATGATCTACTGTAATCGGTGAAGCGGCTTCTACCAGGGTAGCTTTTGGAGCCAGTAGATAGATATTTTCTCTCAGTAGGGCAATATTTTCCGGGCTTGCAGTATCAATTTTATTCATTACCACAACATCTGCCATCCTTAAATTAACGGCTCCCGGGTAATAGGTGATCTCATGACCGGCTCGATGGGGATCGGTGATCACAATATGCAGATTCGGCCGATAAAAAGGAATATCATTATTGCCTCCGTCCCAAACAATAATATCCGCTTCCTTTTCAGCCTGCTTTAAAATTTCACTATAATCCACACCGGCATAAATAATATTCCCCAGATCCAGATGAGGCTCGTACTCTTCTCGTTCCTCAATGGTACATTGAAATTTATCCAAATCTTCAACACTTTCATACCGTTGCCAAACCTGCCTGGTTAAATCTCCATAGGGCATAGGATGCCGGATAACAACGACCCTGTTACCCATTTCCTTTAATATTTGAGTTACTTTACGTGTAGTCTGGCTTTTGCCGCTACCGGTTCTGACTGCACAAACAGAAACCAGAGGCACGCTCGCCTCTAACATCGTACTCTCAGGACCCATCAGCCTGAAATCAGCTCCATTCGCTAAAACCAGGGAGGCCTTTTCCATCACATACTGATGGGACAGATCACTATAAGCCAGAATTACCTGATCAGCTTTGAATCGCTTTATTAAAGCAGGTAATTTTTCCTCAGGATAGATAGGGATGCCTTCAGGGTAGAAAGCTCCGCTTAACTTTGCAGGATATTTTCGATCCGCAATATCCGGGATTTGAGTAGCAGTAAAAGCTTTGACCTGATAGTCCTTGTTATTCCGAAAATAGACATTAAAATTATGAAAATCTCTTCCTGCAGCACCCATGATAATAATACTTTGTTTCTTCATTCAGAATCGCCCTTCCCAGATTATTTACTTCAATTGTAATAT
>CAYSSG010000055.1:0-11346 GCA_964433635.1 uncultured Atribacterota bacterium
ATTAGGAAATATTTTAACCATCCCTATTCAATATGTCAATACTTTAAATTGATAAAATAATGAAATTATAAAAATTCTTAACATTATGCTTACATTAATTGCTTAAAAAGATGACTGCCTGGGAAGGGAGATCCCCGACAGAATACGGTCAAATGTTACATGTCTTTATTTATATTCTTCGAAGGAATACCTGCTGATCGGCACAAAAGCATGAACCTGTTCCCGATATCTGAGATATTCTTCTCCAAACTCTTCCAGTAAAGACTTGCTTTCTTGAAATGCCATCATGACTAAAAAGACCATAATAAAAGCTATAATCACAATGGCAATGACAGTTAAATATAGATTAAACGGATTATGATTGACACTGATGATGAAGCCGCCAAAGATAAATACAAAAATTCCGGTATAAAGCGGATGCCTGATAACAGAATAGATACCTTTGGTAATCATTTTGGTGGTACTCAATTTATGCCCTGCCCAGGTATGATATTGACCCATATCTTTCTTAGCCTTCACTACCATCCATGTGCCACCCAAAGTGAAAAGAAGACCGATGGAATCAGAGATTTGAATATTGCCTGACATCATTAGAACATAGATATAGAGTAAAACCGGAATCGCGTATAAGATCTTGATCACCAGTACCCATTTTTTGCTGACCAGGGAAATCATGCCTTCCTTATTTCTGAAATCAGAAACAAAAAAAACAAAAATAAAAAGAATTATTAATCCAAGTGCTTTAAATATGATTAAACTCATGATTGATTATTCTTTCTCATATCCTCTTTTTGTTTTATAGATACCTTTATTATTCCTATTCATACCGGGTGATAAAATCTTCTGCCTCTTTTTTCAAGCTGACATAGGTATTTATTCTTGCATCCGGTTCCGCGTAACCCATTGAAATACAGACAACCAATTTTTCTTCATGGGAAATCTGAAGAAATTCTTTAATCTCAGCTGCATATTTGACTACAGAAGCTTGTATACAGCTGCCAACCCCGAAGCTATGCGCAGCCAAAATAAGATTCTGGGTAAACAGGCCCATATCAAAGAGAGACCATTCTCCCAACTTACCATTCATAAAAAGAAAGACGGCGCATGGGGCACCATAAAATTCATAGTTCATCAGATTCAGCCTTTCTCGACCTTCCCGATCTTCTCTTGCGATTCCAAGCGTCTTTAAACGGCGGGCACCGTGTTCTCGAGTGCGTTTTTCCAACTCGGGAGGCCATTCCGAAGGCAAAGGAATATCCGGAGCGGTCGGGGCATCTGCTTTTACCAGATCGATCAGTTTCCGGCTGAGTTCTTCCTTCTTTTTACCACTGACTGCCACCATTTCCCAGGGCTGGGTATTCTGGTAGGAAGGGCTGTTCTTTGCCGCTTCTAATATCTTCTGCATAATCTCATCTTTGATGGGATCGGTTCTAAAGGCACGAACGCTATGCCTCGTCATTATGTTTTCATAGGCTTCCATTTCCACAGCCTCCTTCTTAGGGTTATTAATGATCTTTCTCGATTTCGTTTAATCTTTTTTCGGCATCATCAAAATACTTTTCCAGCTGGTCTATTGAAGTAAATTCCGGTGTTGTATCCGGCAAACTAAGATAATAAATAGAAAGGCTCTCTTCTTCTCCCTGGAAAGAATCTTTATCCCGGGCTGAATCCTGATAAAATAGAATTTCTCTGGCTGTTAAATCTTCGAAAAGCTCCCTTCCCAACTTCAAGATATTTATCTCCTTTAACTCTTCGCCAACAATCAGCCATTCTTCCCTGTCTGAAAAGGGATCAGAGGCTCTAACAGAATAGTATTTTAAATCATCCCGGACCTCTTCTGTGGTGATTAGTTTAAGATAAACAGTAGAATCGCTTAAGTCATCTCCTTTCAGAAGGGCCCAGATTACCGTAATGCCTTCTTTTCGAAAAACAGAGTCTGCACCATGGAAGGAAACGGTTTTTTCCTGTAAAGCAGCTGCTGCAGAACCATAGATTGCTATCAAAACCAATACCAATACAATAAATAGAATGAAATTTTTCTTATTCATTTTTATTTATATCCCCTTTCGATTCAAAAATATGCATAAACCTCTCATCCAGCAAAACACCTAAGTATTCGTCAACATTATAGGTCTGTCCTACCATCGGCTCATAAGAAGTTACATTTAATTTATTTCCATTGACGTCCAGTATAAATTCTACCTTTTCTCCCAAAAATGTTTTCTCAATAATCTTTCCTTTTATCTGCCCTTCCTGTATTTCTTTTGATAGATTAACAAATTCCGGTCTTATAAAGATTTCTACTCTTTGATTTTTCTGTAAATTCGGGTTTACAGATTTTGGTATCTTATAATTTTGATTAAAGACTTTAAGGGAGATATCATTACCATTCACTTCCAGTATTTCTGCAGGAAGCGTATTCACCCTGCCTATAAATTTTGACACAAATTCACTATTGGGTTTATAATACAATTTTTCTGCGCTATCAATTTGAACAATTTTCCCATGATTCATAATCGCAATTCGATCAGAAATCGCCATTGCTTCTTCCTGATCGTGCGTTACATATACAGATGTCATACCCAAAGATTTCTGCAATCGTCTTATTTCTAATCGGGTATAGACACGTAATTTGGCATCCAGGTTGGATAAAGGTTCATCTAACAGCAATACTTTGGGCTTAATAACGATAGCCCGGGCTAAAGCTACTCTCTGTTGTTCTCCCCCGGATATCTGGTTAGGAAATTGTGATTCATAACCTTTTAGACCTACTAAATTTAAAACCTCGTTAACCAGTTTTCTTTCCTCATTTTGTTGTATACCCTTCACCTTTAAACCATAAGCAATATTTCCATAAATTGAAAGGTGAGGGAAAAGAGCATAATTTTGAAAAACAAAACCAATGTTACGCTGATTTGCCATCAGTTGAGTCACATCTTCCTCTCCAAGGTAAATCGAACCTGTATCCGGTTGTTCAAATCCGGCAATCATGCGTAAAGTGGTTGTTTTTCCACACCCAGAAGGGCCCAATAATGTCAATAGTTCCCCCGGTTTAATATTTAAGCTGACACTATCAACTGCCTTCACCTTACCCTTTACCTTGTGCATAAATGTCTTTGAAATACGATCTAATTTAATTCCGATCTTCTCCATTACTGACCCCCAAGCATGTTTGATAAATCAGCAGTCTGTTCTTTGCGAAATACTCTGAGAAATAAATTGATTAATGTTATCATGATAAAGACAACCACCACAACAAATACCGAAAATGCTGCGGCAACACCCAATTCCAGCTCGGTCATTTTTTCTAATATTCGAACAGTAATTAATGTCCAGTTGATGGAAACTAAAAATATGGTAGCGCTGATAGCCGTCATCGAACGTATAAACACGACTCCCAAACCGTTAAAGAGGGCAGGAAGGATAAGCGGTATCGTGATACGTCTAAAAGTCGTTAAGGAGCTGGCACCCAAACTTGAGGACGCCTCTTCAATGCTGGGATCAATCTGCTGCAGTATGGCAATCGTTGTTCGAATGCTTGTTGCTCCATACCTGAAAACATAACAGGCAATAATCACAAGTGCTGTACCGGTAATCTCAATAGGGGGATTATTAAATGCAATCAGATAGGCAATCCCGACAATGGTCCCCGGTAAAGAGTAATTGACCAAAGATACAATCTCCATCAAAGAACGGGAAATAAATTCTTTCTTGGCAATCAAATAGCCGATGGTAACGCCATACAGTCCGCCACAGAGCATGCCGATCGTTGCTATAATAAGTGTATCTTTAATTGCCTTTAATCCTTCCGTAAACACAACATGATAATGTTTCCAGGTTATCTCGTAGTTTGCTCCAAACGCTCTGACAACAGAGGCATAGAAAAGTAAGCAATAAAGATAGAAAATAAAGGCAGAAACTGCCAGGCATATTCCCAAAAAAACTTTACTGGCCCATGGCGCAACGCTTTTTATCTCGGTCTGCCCTCCGGATTTACCTGTAATGGTGACATAATATTTTTGAGCAACCCAGAATCTCTGTAAAAAGAAAACAATGAATGCCGGTATCAACAAGATAAAGGACAAAACTGCCCCTCCCTTGAGGTCAAAAAGACCGGTAATCTGTAAAAAAGCTTCGGTGGGAAGAACCGGAAATTCATTTCCGGCTAGAATCAAAGGCGTGGCAAAATCAGCTAATGAAGCAGCAAAAAGCAATAAGAATGAATTTGCCAACCCGGGTACAGTCAAAGGCAAGGTTACAGTTCTGAATACCCTTCCTCTGGAACTCCCTAAGCTGAATGCCATGTCCTCAACTGTAGGGTCAATTCCAGCTAAAATCGCCTTTAAAGTCAAGTATGCAATCGGGAAAAAAGTAATTGTCTCAGCAACCAGTACGCTATGCAGTCCATAAACATCAAAATGCCCAAAACCCAAAAGATTATAGGTAATAATTCCCCTGCGACCGAAGGAGAATATAAAAGTAATTGCAGTCGTAAAAGGTGGGGAAATAAGCGGAAGTATAATTGCCGTATCTAAAAATTTTGTCCATAGCTGTGAAAGGTTTGCACGAACAGAAGTAAAGGCAAAAAAATAACCGATTAATGTTCCGAAAAAACCCACCAATGTAGCCAGAAGCAGGCTGTTCCAGAATGCCTGGATATGATTCCTTTTTCCAAGTATCTCAAGAATATTGGCGAAGGTAAAATGCCCGCCTTTTTCAAAAGTTAAAATAAATATTTCCACCAAAGGATAGATAATAAAGATGATCAGAAAAATCCATATTACAATAATGCTCAAAAAAACCGCCGGGTCCTTTGACAGCCTGCTAAGATTATTTTTTACCTTGTTAAAAACGGGCATTTTACATTCTTTCTTTAATTGACTGCTATTTCATTATTTTAAATTAAGGCAAAACTTCTTCGACCCATTTATTGACAATACGTTCACGATTTGCACCTGCATATGTGCTGTCAATCGGGAATATGTTAACACCTTCCAGGAATTTCGCTAATGCCGGATCCGGTGCAACATCAGGATGTGCAGGAAGGAAGTTTATCTTGTATTCTGAGAAATAGCTTTGCATTTCAGGACTTGCAGCCCAATCAATCAGCTTTTTCCCTAATTCCGGATTTTTGGCTCCTTTTAACAAAGCAATGGCCTCAGCAGAAGTACCAATTCCCTCTTTCGGGAAGGATACAACGACATCATAGCCTTCCTGCTGTGTATTTAAGGCATCAACAATAAAGAATATACCTGCACCGGCCTGGCCTAATCCAACAGGAATCGTTCCGCCCCCACCACTTTTGGTATACGCCTGTATATTTTTTCTCAACTGCTTCATATAATCAAAAGCCTTTTCTTCATCACGGTTAAAAACTTCAAGAATGGAAAAGATTCTGGTGACTGCCGTGCCTGAAGTCCGGGCATCAGCCATTTGCAGCAGACCTTCGTAAGCCGGATCTAGCAAATCATACCAGGAAGCCGGTGGTTCAAGATTATTTTCTTCTAAGAATTCTGCATTGGACATAAATACCAGTGGATCATCGGCAATAGCAACCCAATAACCGTCTGCGTCCTTAAAGCGAGCTTCCAGTACATCATAGCTTGGAGGCTTATATGCTTCAAATACACCTTCCTTGATGCCGGCACTATGTGTTTCAACCGGCCCGCCAAAAAGAACATCTACTTTAGGATTATCTTTTTCCGCTATAACGCGAGCCAGGGCTTCCCCGGAAGAGAAACGGATAAAATTAACATGGATCCCGGTTGCTTTTTCAAACTCTTCAAACATCGGTCTGGCCCAATTCTCAGGCCAGATTGAATAAGCATTCAGTTCCTGGTCTGCTTCAGCAGCCATGATCGTATTACCAAAAAATAACAATGCACAAAGCGTTAAACTCAGCAGAACTAAAACATAACTTACTTTTTTAACAATAAACATATACTCGATACCTCTCTTTCCTCTTTTAATTCATAAGATTTAATGAAAATCTAACCAATACAATTCAATCAATCATTACTGTCATTTTTTCTATAGGATCATCTCCCATCCAGATTAGATTTCTAATGAGGGATAAAGCAGGCAATCCGACAGTCCCCTCTAACGGAAGATGGAATGGGGACTCGTGACTTTGTGTGCTATCGTTACCGATGGTTAACCTTTCTCAGCTTAACGCTTCTATTCTCGATATAATCCCTGCTTATTGATAGAGAATAATCTATCAATTTTCTGTGATATATTCATTCGTAGGGTTACCATATTATAAATTATAATGACCAGAATTTCAAATTAAATCTAAGAAGCCCATAATATTGGACAGGCTCGGAACTTTTTTTGGAGAGTGCGAGAAAATATTGCCGAATAGAGAATTGTTCTATTTAATGTTTGCATCCTTCCAGTTCCACCATTTGAGTTTTTCAGGATCATGGTCTGGTTCAGTGGCATAGTACACAGCACACCGAAAGACATACAACAGGCAGCGGTCCACTTTCTGCCTCTTCACCAGACAAAATTTTTCATAAAGCTCTTCCGGATCTTTGTTTCTTAAATCGCTGATGCAGTTTATACCTATAAGGAAAAGATCGCTGGCAATCTTTCTGCCTACTCCCGGTATACTTTGAAGTTCTTCCATATATTCCTGCTCCTATCAAAAAATTTGGGTCTTTTTTCATCTGAAGATGGCAAAATGACTATCTCAATAGAATCCAACACCAGGAACCTGTGAGTCTTGACCACGAATCTTCTAAATCTTTCATTTTAGCCATGTTCTAATATCTGCAGCATCTTCTGCACATCGGCAGTTGGCGACATGCAGATATAATCCTTACAGATATAGGCAGTAGCATCTTCAGTTATCTTGTCAGAAGGCAGGTCAAAGTGCATGATTCTATCAATATCCTGTTTTTCTTTTTCTGCAGAACGGAAGATCACAACCTTGCGGGGTAAATAATTGTTATGCAGGGCGTTGAACATTCTCTTTGTATCCTCTTTATTCCGGTTACCCACAATAATCACCTCAAAAGCAGGACCGACCATCAGATCAACACCGATTAAAAAACAGGCATAGGCGGATGGATTTTGCTCAATCATTGGAGAAAAGGCTTTTACCAGCTGGTATGACATATGATTGAGTTTTTCATTTCCGGTGAGATGAGCTAATGTAAGCAAATTGTAGAAAGCGACAGAATTACCGGACGGTACGGCACCGTCATACACTTCCTTTTGCCGAACCAGTAACTGCTCATTCTGTTCTGAGGTAAAATAAAATCCGCCGTTTTTTTCATCCCGGAAATCCGAAATAAGTGTCCGGTTCAGCTCCAGGGCTTTCTGCAGGTAATCTATGGAAAAGGTTGCTTCATATAATTCCAGCAAGCCCCAGATCAGAAATGCATAATCATCAAGATAACCGGTAATACCTGCATCCCCTTCACTGTAACGGTGAAACAGTCGATTCTGAGCAGCCGCTAAATTTCTAAAGATAAAATCAGCTGCTTTTCTTGCTGCCTCTAAGTAACCTTCTTTTCCGGTAACCTGTCCTGCCCTGGCCAGTGCCGCAATCATCAGCCCGTTCCAGTCAGTCAAAATCTTGGTATCTTTTCCGGGAGCGATTCTTTTTGTGCGAATGTTGTATAGCTTTTCACGAATCTTACCCCATCTTTCTGCCTCTGCAATTCCCTGTTCATCTGAAAAATCTGCCATAGAGGGATCGTGAGTATCTCTATATAGGATATTACGATTCCCGAAAATATCCTTCGGATGTCCCATGACAGCCAGATTACCCTCCGATTGAACATGAAAGTACTGTTGGACAAAGATCAGCTCATCGTTATTTAAAATTTCCTGCAGCTCTTGTTCAGTCCATAGATAAAATTTCCCTTCCTCGCCTTCGCTGTCCGCATCCTCTGCTGAATAGAATCCTCCTTCATCTGATGCCATGTCCCTCAGCACATAATCCAGAACCATTTCTGCTGTATCCCGGTAAACAGCCTTACCGGTAGCCTGGTAAGCTTCCAGGTAGGCGATGGCCAACAAAGCCTGATCATAGAGCATCTTCTCAAAATGAGGCAGTATCCAGTCCTTGTCTGTCGAATAGCGGTGAAACCCGAATCCGACATGGTCAAAGATTCCTCCTGCCTGCAGGGACTGCAGGGTCTTTTCAACCATCATCAGCGCCTGGTCATTCCCGGTTCTTTTCCAATACCGCAAGAGAAAAAGAAGCTGGTGGGGAGAGGGAAATTTCGGAGCCTTGCCAAACCCGCCCGATTGCCGGTCATAGCGGGCTGAAAAATCCTGAAAAGCTTCTTCCAGTATTTCTTCAGTCAGTACCTCACCTCTATCGGTCACAGAATTTGCCTGAAGAGCAGCAAGCAATTGACTGCCCTGCTGCAGTATGGCATCCTGTTGATATTTCCATAAGTCCTTCACCTGGCTTAAAATTTCCGTTAAGCCTTTACGCCCATACTGGCTCTCTTTTGGTATATAGGTAGCGGCAAAGAAAGGGATTTTATCCGGCGTGAGAAAGATCGTTAATGGCCATCCTCCGCTGCCGGTCATCAGGAAAGCTACCTGCATGTATATCCTGTCAATATCCGGTCGCTCTTCCCGATCTACCTTGATGGGGATAAAGATCTCATTCATGAGCCGCGCAATATTCTCATCTTCAAACGATTCATGAGCCATGACATGGCACCAGTGACAGGTAGAGTATCCGATGGAGAGAAATACTGGCTTATTCTCTTTGCGGGCAATTTCAAAAGCCTTCTCGTTCCAGGGATACCAGTCAACCGGCTGGTGGGCATGCTGACGTAAATAGGGGCTCTTCTCATGAACTAATTTGTTCTGATGCTTTTTCTGATTCTCCAAATCCTGCGGGATTCCTTTCTAAAAGCATTGCCATGTTCCATTATTCTAACATAAAAAACATCCCTTGATACTTATTGATTCCAGTTAGATAAAGGATCAATCCTTCACATTTAATATTTGTGAAGAATTGACCCCTGGTTTTCCTTCAAGCTAGGCCCACAATGATATAGCTGCGAAGATGATTGACTTATATAACTTTAAAGGCATTCTGCAAGGTACTAATGTGTATCACAGTTGTTATTCTATTTTTTTGAGCCGTATTCATCATGAATCAACTCTTCCCACCATTCCGGATAGGGCGGCACTGCCTTATGGGGATTATTTACAAAATACTTACCCTGCAGGATGTCTCCCAGGCGTTTCCATTCCTCATGCATGGCCACTGCATTGTTGTAATAGAAATTGTGCATGATATTCAAAGCCGCTTCCCGGTCAATCTTATAAATTTCTGCAGCATGCTCTAACATCAAAGGAACGGTATGATAAAGCATATCCATCCTGGGTTGCCTGAAAGCATGAATATCTTTGATCGCCTCGCTGTAGCAATATTCCGCCAGATGCATGACCCGGGTATTAATCCACCAACCGGATTCTCTTTCATAAGGTTCATACCGGGAGCCGGTGCTGTAAAACCCGGGCAGTTCCTTCATGTTTGGACTCAGCGGTGTCAGATAAGAAGTATCCATCGCGCCGTATCCAAACCAGTTAACGGCTTTAAGGGGATCGGGCAACCATCCTCTTACCTGGCTGATCTGTCCGAACAATGTGGTATACGTATTGATGGATCTGGCGCCACCCGGGCGTTTAGGAACAGGATTTCCATAAGGCCCTGCACCGGGACCTTCTGTCAAATCAAATTGTGTTCCCTGATAGACATCTCCCATGATCTTAAAGATGTCATCAACAGATAATTTTTTATCAGGCTTCACAGAGAACGGATAGAGAGAATAAGGAGACTCCGAATCATCATACTGTAAATTCAGGGAAGGCGCCAACAGGCTCAGTGCTCTCCATTCGCGCGGATTACTGCTTTGACTTACCGTCGGAGCATAGACATCAGCCGGTCTGAAAGGTTCACCTGAAGCAGAGTCATACCAGTCTTTTTCTACTGCAAAACTGACCAGATTGGGTGAGTACATGACATTTTCTCTGTCTTCCAAATCAACATCCCGTATCCGGTGTCTGTTTGCAGAAACAAAGACCTCATCATCCTTCAGCTTGACTGCACACCATAAATCCAGCCCGTAGAACTCCTGAATCCACACTTCGTTGCCGTCGGTAATCACGGCACATTCTCCGCTTCCCGGCTCCATACCTCCATACCACAGGTATTCTTCTACTAAATCGCCCATCACCTGAACCGCTTCCCTGGCAGTTGCCGCTCTCTGTAGGGCGATATCCATGCAGAACCACATGTCAATCTTTCCCTCCTGTTCACCCATGGTTTTTCTGATTTCATCCGCAAGCTCTGACCCGGAAGGCGTGCAGGTGGTCTCCCCCATGCAGACACCTTTTTCATTGGCAAAAGAATAACGGGAATGGAAATAGCGATAGGTATGCGGAACCTGGGGCATCTCCCCTACTACAAATCCGGTTCCATACAGTTCAGGTGCCGGAAAATTGGCAAAAGGCCATCGCCCGTAATCACCATAGCTGTGACCATCAACCAGAATCTCCTTGGTTGCCCCTGCCGGCCAATCCGCTTCAGGAATGATCCACAGCCTGACATCCCCGACACCCGAGTCATCATTATGGGTAATCATGGTAGAACCATCTACAGAAGCATTCTTGCCTACTGCAATACAGGTACAGCCATCCTGAGCAGATGCCATCGAGAAATTGACCAGGCACAGCAGAGCAATAAAAACCAATCCAATTATTTTTTTATTTAAAATTTTCATTTTCCCCTCCCAAAGCTTATTTTATCCTTACTAAATTGTGCAATAACTGGTTGTATTATTATTATTCATTATAGAACATTACCACAAGTAAAATATATTTGCAGAATTGTTTATTTGTGGTTATTATTACTATCTACTTCAACACATTTTTGCAATTATTTCTTAACAAAATGTCCGATAGATGAATCCCATTGTCTTAATCGAATTGAAAAGAAAAAACAGAATAGCTCATGATAGTTCCCGACAAATTTCGTATCTCAATTTTCCTAAAGCATACCAACTATTATTTTACGGAATGATTCTGCTGATGAAAATTAAGTCCGAAATGAAAGTACAGACGAGAAGGTTGATGACATCAACCGCCGGGAAGAATTGCCCGGAGAAGATACTGCCAGGAGATGGAGAAGAGTTCCCTTCCCAGGCAGGAGTCGCTTAAGTGGATTCAGAGAATTAAGGATCAGCTGAAGAATGGGAGGATAATTTGCCATGTGGACTGAAAAACTTATATTTCAAGACCTGACCCCCTTCTGCAATCAAAATGATTTCATTTAGATTTTTATCTGAGGCATCGATGCTTTTTCAG
>CAYSSG010000056.1:0-10800 GCA_964433635.1 uncultured Atribacterota bacterium
TTATAATATATTGTCTAATTTGGACTGAATTGCCTGAGGAGGCACTGCTCCTACAATCCGGTCAACTTCTTTCCCGTCTTTGAAAATCAAGAGAGCAGGAATGCCCTGGATATTATAATTGACGGCAATATTCTGATTGTCATCCACGTTCAATTTGCATACTTTCAGCTTATCGGCATTGTCTTTAGCAATCTTTTCCACAGCAGGTGCAACCATTCTGCAGGGCATACACCACGGTGCCCACATATCAATCAATACCGGAATGCTGGAATGAATGACCTCATCTTGAAAGTTACTTTCATTGAGTTCGACTAATGTTTTTTCTGACATGTTTATCTCCTTTTATATTTTTTGTTAGTAATTTTTCCAATAAACTTAAACCTGATTTGATTGCTTCGATTTCCTGCTGACTGAGCTCTGAAGTCAGAAGCTGTTCAAATTTTTTATTTTCTTTCTCGATATCGTATTTAATCTTTTGACCCTTTTTTGTCAAGCATAGAAATGTTAATCTTCGGTCATGATCATCTGTATCCCTCTTTAAATATCCTTTTTTTACCAGACTGTCTATAATTCTGCTGCTTCGGGAGGGAGAAAGGACCATCTTTTCTGATAATGCAGAACAAGTGATGCTTTGAGTGGCTTCCATTGCCTTGAGCCCTCTCAATTCCGCCAGGCTAATCTGACAGGAAGAGCAGGTTCTGTTTTCATTGCATAGACAGAAGTTACTTATTTTTATGATTGTCGAAAAAATTTCTTCCATATCTTTCACCATTCAGGAGAATAAACTTCCCTGAACCTTCAATAAGGACCACTTTTTGCCTTTATAATATTTTATCAGTATTCCTGAAAAATAATTGCTTATAACAACAATTTCTTTTAGCAATTATATCGTATTTTCTTATTTTGTCAAGCTAAAAGTGATATTTTTTAATTTTTTTGTTTTTGACGCAATAAATGCATAGAATATAAAATAATATTAAATTATTTTTTAATTTCCAACAGTTCTCACAGGGTTGATCGATGAGGAAATGTTATAAATGAATGAAGACTACAATCAAGCTGGCAAAATAAAAACAAGCAGAATCCCGGCAGATGTGCTATCTATCATGAAGAAACTTCAAGAGGATGGCTTTGAATCTTACCTGGTAGGAGGATGTGTCAGGGATCTATTATACGATAAACCAGGCAAGGATTGGGATATTGCGACCGATGCAGCCCCGGTAGAGATCCAACAAACTTTTCGGGGAATTAAAACATTGATGATAGGCAAAAGCTTTCAGACTGTGACACTGATCTTCAATAAACAAGTGTATCAGATTTCTACTTTTCGTAATATCAGAAAACCAGGGTCAGTATCCTTTACAAATAAACTTGATTTAGTAATAGAAGACCTGATGCTTCGTGATTTTACCATCAATGCCATGGCCTGGAATCCGGATAGAGGATTATTGGATCCGGCAAATGGATGGCAGGATTTGAGACACAAGATGGTGAGAAGTATTAATCCCGATAATCGATTTAAGGAAGACCCTATCAGAATGTTACGAGCCATTCGTTTGGCCTGTGAATTAAAGTTTAGCATAAGCAGGCAAACAAAAAAAAGCATGATCTATCATGCTTTTTTAATCTGTTTGATTAGTCCGGAACGAATCAGAGAGGAACTATGTTTAATTTTAAAAAGTAATGATGCAGAAAGAGGAATCGTTTTATTACGGCAATTTGGTCTTGAGCGCTATATATTCAGCATGGATGGCGTTAAGAAGGAACTATTAACAGTCACAAGAAAGAAAAAACAGGTACCATTGTCAGGTTTAGGTATGATCAAGGAAAATTTATCCGCCCAGTTAGCTCTTTGGGGCAGACTTTATTCCGGCTCCTGTCGGGCTGCCTGCGTTTGTTATTTACCGGTTATAAAATACTTAAGGTTCAAGAGAAGGATCATTCATCAGGTTGAGATTCTTCTAAGCAGGGAATGGGAGGAGAGTGATTTTGGTTCTGGTAGGCAAATTCGATTTTTAATTTCCCAATTGGGGCAGGAAAATGCCAGGATACTCATGTCATTAAAGGAAATTCTCTTATTATCTGAGAATCATATTGAGCAGAAAAACAAATTAGAACAGGAGAAAATATTGTTTAATAAGGAGTTAAACAGTCATCATCCATATAAATTATCTGATTTGGCTATAACCGGTGACGATATTAAAAAAATGGGATTACCAGAAGGGCAGAAGATAGGAGATATTCTTAAGATTACCTTGAAGGAAATCCTTGTTCATCCGGAAAAGAATAATAGAGATTATCTGGTAAAATTTACCTATAGCATAATCAGCAATCAGGAACAATGCTGAAAAAATCCAGGAGAAGCAATTCAGGAAGAGGTTTTTATGTTTAGCTGTCTAACGAATCCTTTTATATTGATGAGTTTTTGTGTCTTTTTGGGAATGCTATTCGGGAATATCAAATTGGGCAAATTCAGTTTCAGCACATCAGGAACAATGTTTGTTGGGATCGGAACTGGATGGGCTATCACCAGATTTATACATACGATTAAGCCTTCCAGCGAGCTTTATTCTGCTGCACAAAGCATATTGGCAAAAGATATTGTGGATAAAGGGTTCTTTGATTTATTTCTCATCTTATTTATAGCCTCTGTTGGTCTGCTGGCAGCAAAGGAGGTAAGCAGGGTTATTAAAAAATATGGAATAAAATTTATCATATTAGGGTTTTTAATTACTTTTATCGGTGCTGCTGCTACTTATGGCGTGAGCTTAATAAGTCCGGTTGAAAACCCCTACTTATATACTGGTGCATATACGGGTGCATTGACCAGTTCACCAGGTCTTGCGGCCTCTTTGGAAACTGCAAGGATCCGTGCGCATGAATTATTAGATCAATATGACCAATTAAACTCTTTGGAAAAACAGAGAATCCTACACATGTTAGGAGATGATGTCAATGCTGAGGTAGAGATTATGAAGAGGTTTTCAGAAGAGCAAATAAATGATTTTATCAGAAATGTTGAGGCAGGAATTGGGACAGGATATGCAGTCAGCTATCCTTTTGGTGTCATGATTGTCATTTTTGCCATGAATTTTTTCCCGGTTATTTTCAGGATTGATACGAACAAAGAAAAATTATCTTTAATGGAAGAATTAAAGGACAGCAGGGAAGACAATAAAGACCGCGCAAAAAAAGATAACAAAAAGACCAGGAATGTTTTTTTTGATGTGAGTGCTTATGCACTCGTATGTGTTGTTGGTTATTTTATTGGAACCGTCAGTTTGCCTTTAGGTCTCCTTGGAGCATTAAGTCTGGGTTCGACGGGGGGAGTCTTGATTGCTGCTTTGATTTTAGGGCATATTGGCAATATTGGGCCATTTTGTTTTCGAATGGATAATCAGATACTGGGTGTGATAAGAACGATGTCCCTTGCCTACTTTTTTGCTGCGATTGGAATAAGATATGGTCATCAAGTCATTAATTCCTTAACCGGCCCGGGATTTGCGCTGGTGATTGCCTCCTTTCTTATTGGTTTTATTCCTATGTTCATCGGATTTTTAACCGGCAGGTACCTGTTTAAAATTAACTGGATCATGCTTTCGGGTGCCATCTGTGGAGGCATGACTTCTACACCTGGTTTGGGAGCGGCAATCGATGCAGTAGGCAGCGATGATCCAGCAGCCGGATATGGGGCGGTTTATCCTTTTGCCCTCTTAGGAATGGTCTTTTTTTCGATCATATTGAATCGCTTGATATAAATATCACCTAAATTCGCTGAGTTAGAACATCAATTCAATATTTTTCATTTCCAGGGGTTCCTTATTGAGGAATGATTCGCCGAATTTTTTATCAATCAGCATGCCGTAGTAACGATTAAGGTTCAGGATATTGTCAAATAGCTGACTGTTCTGGAGATTTTTCCCAAACTGAGATTCATAACATCTTAAGGCTTCTACTTTCATTTCAATTTCCCGGCTGATATCTGTAATAAAAGAAGGTTTCTGGTAATAATTGAATGGAGAAGCATAATAATAAAAGATTTTTCTTCTGGATAAAAGACCTTCCTGATGGAGATGATATAAAGAAGCATGACATATTTCAGCTACCATTTTGCTTTCCGGTTTCATTTCAGCAGGGTAGGGAATGAAGAGGATATCCGGAGAGGTGTTCCGGCAAATTTCAAGAATTTCCTCTCGAATTTCACGGTAATCTTCTAATTCAGAATAGGAATATTCCAGTGTAATCCTTTCATCTATACCCAGGATACGGCTCGCTTTGATGGCTTCTCTTTTACGGTTTTCAGAAGACTGATTTTTAGAAAATCCACCATTTGTTAAGTCAACGATTGTTACTTGATTTGTGGATTCAGTTAATTTTAATATGGTTCCTCCCATACCTGCTTCAACCTGATAGGGCTGTGCACCGAAAGCGATAATTGTAGCCATGAATCTCTCCTTCTCCCACTGTGAAATATTCTGTTTTAGTAAATACTTATAGATATCTTTACATATTATGAAGTACTGTCTCCGCAATCAAAGAGGAATGTTCGCTCACTTGTTTTAAAATATTAATCATATCAAAGTGAATTGAACTTGTCTGTCGCGATAATTCCACACCCTGATGCAGACGATTAATATGACTTCTTCTCATCTTTGCTTCACACTCAATAATGGACTTTTTCTGTTGCAAAGCCTTTTCTGCTAATCGTTTGTCACCCAGAGCAAAAGCACCTAAAGCCTGATAAAAATTCTGATAGGCCATTTTATAGAGTTTCTTGATTTCCATGATGCCAGCTTCTGATAGTTTCAGTTCATTATCAATCTGTTTTTCTATAATCGGAATAATGTCTTTATCAATTAAATCACCGATATGTTCAAAATCATTAACAATATTTAATAAACCGTATGTTTCACTGGATTGTTCCGGACTCAGAATATCAAATTTCATTTCGGTCAAATAATGGATAATGGCATTAGACAAAGTATCCACAATCCTATCCTGCTTACATAACTTATACAGCATATTTTCATCACCACTGAAAAAAACTTTCATGATACCTACAAACATTTCATCAACAACGTTTGCCATGCGAACCAACTCTTTCCTGGCCAGATAAAGGGCTAAGTCAGGTGATTCAAGAACATTATCATCCAGGAATTTAGGATGATAGAGGGATTCCTCTTCCTTCGCTTTTGGGAATAATCTCTGCAAAAAAGAAGCAAATAGGGAAAGAAAAGGATAGATTAATAAGGCATTACCTACAACGATGATAGTATGAGCGATGGCAATCTGCCTTGGTAAGTAGGGTGTAAGGAACGATACCAGAGAGGAAAGTTGTTTAGTGAGGAATAAAAACAGGACAACACCGGCTAACTTATAGAATAAATTACCGAAAGTCAATGTTTTAGCCTGACTGGTCTTGCCTAAACCTACAAATAGTACGGTAGTGCAGGAACCCAGATGAGAACCAAGAATAACAGGAATAGCCAATTCTATAGGGATAATTCCCTGAGAAGACAGAGAAATTGTTAAGCCCATCATTGCTGTGCTGCTTTGCAGGACACTGGTGATGATGGTAGAAATAATCAAAGCAAAGACGGGCATACCCTGCAGTTGAGATATAAGATTGAGTAAAGTAGAATTATTTTTTAGAGGTTCCGCAAACTCAGCAATAAGGTTCATTCCCAAAAAAATGAAACCAATTCCCAGCAATACGGCTCCCAGAAATTGATAACGCCGTTTCTTGCTCAGAAAATTCAGGCCATAACCGAATAAAATTAAGATAAAAGCATATTGTGAAATATGAAAAGTAATGACCTGAGTGGCAATGGTTGTTCCGATACTGGTTCCGATCAGAATCTGCAGGCCTTGAGCCAGAGTCATCATACCGGTATTGATTAATCCTACCAGTAATGAAGTCGCAGCAGTACTGCTTTGCATGGTAAATGTGAGGAAGATGCCAAAAAGAATGGAAAGGGAATGATATTCTGTTATCTTATTAATCCAGGATTGTAATTTATTGCCAAAGGCCTGCCTTAGATTTAAATTGGTTTTTTGTAATCCGTAAAGGAAGATAACCAGCCCGCCAAAGATTCCAATGACATTAAAAACCATGAAATGCATCTTCTCCCTGTTTTTGAATTTGTAACTATAAATATACCTTTTTCCTGAGCAATTGTAAATGAAATAGGGTTGCTAATCTGAGATGATAAAAATCTGGTTGAGAATCATGTACCATTTCGTTTATAGAGATATAGAGAATTTTTTAATCTATAAAAATAGGGAAGATAGATTATGAGAGAACTGAAGTTTGTCTTGATTATTTACCTGGTCTTACAATATGATTTATTATTGAAACCCTTGACCTGAAGTTGTATAATTGAAAAAATTATACTTCTTCGGGGCAGGGTGAGGTAATCATTTAGATGATTACCAATTCCCGATCGGTGGTCATTCGATTCCTGGATGGACAGGAACGATAAGCCCACGAGCCATTTTTTGGTTGATCTGGTGAAAATCCGGAGCCGACAGTGAAAGTCTGGATGAAAGAAGAAGCGTGACTCTAAAGCCCTGAAGCAAAATTGAGGGCTTTTTTATTTCTCAAAATATTGCAGTACAAACCATTGTGAAGAATAGAAGGAAGGGTTATGTAAAATGAGCGTGAGATATATCAGTCACTATTCAATCTTCATTGCTTTATCGGTGATTACAGGCTATCTAATCCATTTCCCAATCTTACCGCAAGCGCCTTTTCTGTTATATGATCCGGGTCATGTTTTTCTGTTAATTGCTGCCTTTAAATTTGGGCCAAAAGCCGGAATGATGATGACATTGATCTATGCTATCCTTTTCGCCCTGATTACCGGACAGGGGGGACCTTATGGAGCACTGATGAACTTTCTTTCTACCAGTGCCTTTGTACTTATCTCCTCATGGATTTATTTAAAGAAACACGACAGAACAGGTGCCATGATTGGCTTAGCTCTGGGTGCATTAGCCATGACCGGGATGATGATACCGGCGAATTTACTTATCACCCCTTTATATCTGGGCGTTGATCGGGCAATGGTTTTCCAGCTCTTGTTGCCTGCTATTATACCCTTTAATTTATTGAAAGGATTAATCAGCAGCGTTCTATCCTTACTGGTGTATAAAAAAGTCTCTCTTTTTTTAAATAGACAGGATATGCTTATAGGAGAATCAAAAAATTGATCAATTGGTTATCCCATATCTCTGCCTGATTGAGTATCCATATCAAAGTAAAGAGTCATTTCATTATTTTTATATCTTAAAGAACCAGTATTCAATTCAATTGAGAGATGCAATATGATACTATATTGATTAGTCTAAAATATACAATTTTCACTATACGTTATTTAATGTTATAATTGTGATACGTCATTGTAATAACAATCGTTTATTCATAGATTTTGAACTGTTATGAAAGGTGGATGATAATGAATCGTTTAAAAGATTCTAAAGTTAGGGGACTGATAGCTGGTGTGGTTCTTTTTATCATTTTGCTTATCGCCTTTATTGGCCGATTCTATATTCCCATGATCTGGTTAAAGTCAGTCAATTATTTATCAGTCTTTTGGAAGATTCTCTTGACCCAATTCTGGGTTGGGCTTTTCTTTGCCGCATTGTTTTTTATTATCAGTTTTATCAATTTTAATTATGCAAGGCGTTATGCGCCTGCCATTCAGGTAGAAGATACTAACGGTCAGTATAGTGACCGGCCTGAGATGCAATTATACAAAAGTCTGCAGAGTTTTCCCATCAGTAAAAAATTTGTACTTGCTTTTTCTCTGATTATCTCTATTTTAATGGGTATTTCCGAGTCAGCGAACTGGGAGAAAATTCTGGTTTATTTTAACAGGGTTTCTTTTGGTGCCAGTGATCCTGTCTTTGGTCATGATATCGGTTTTTACCTGTTTGAACTTCCTTTTTTAGAGTATCTTCGTAATTGGTTAAGTTTCGCCATTGGTTTTATTCTGGTGATTCTGATTATTGTCTATGTTTCAAAAAAGGCCATCCGATTGGAGTTTCGAAAAATCAATATCGATCCGCCGGTCAAATTACATCTTTCCTTGCTGTTGGGAACCTTTCTCCTGTTACAGGCAGCTGCTTTTTGGATCAATGCCCGGAAGATACTCTATTCGACGCAGAGTATTGTCTACGGAGCAGGATTTACCGATATTCATGTCAATCTCCTGGCTTTAAGAATTGCGATGATACTCTGCGTGATTGCTGCACTGGTGGTTTTTATTACCGCCAGACGTGAAAGCATTTATTTGCCGGTGATTAGTATTGTTGCACTGATAGGAATCTACCTGATTGTGGGAGGAATACTACCGGGGATTATCCAGCGCGTCATCGTATTGCCCAATGAATTAGACAGAGAACGCCCCTATCTGGTAAATAATATTGAGCTGACCAGACAGGCTTACGGTTTAGATAGAATAGTGGAACAGGATTTTCCTTTTGAAGAGGGGATAAGTTATGAAGAGGTATTAAAGAATCCTGAAACAGTCAGCAATATTCGTTTATGGGACTGGCGTCCTTTGTCACAGACCTTCAATCAGATTCAGGCCATTCGATTGTATTATGAATTTTTAGGGATTGATGTGGATCGATACAGTTTAAATGGGGATTATCAGCAGGTTATGATTTCTGCCAGAGAATTAAATAGTGATAAGCTTGCCCAGGAAGCTCAAACCTGGGTCAATAAGCGTCTTACCTTTACCCATGGGTATGGAGCGGTCATGAGTCCGGTAAATAGAGTAGAGCCTGATGGCTTGCCTCACCTGTCTATTAAGGATATTCCTCCCGTTTCTTCTGTTGATTTGAGCATCCTCCGACCGGAAATCTATTATGGTGAAAAAACAGAACAGTATGTCATTGTAAACACCGAGAACAGGGAATTTGATTATCCTAAAGGAAGTGAAAATGTGTATACCCATTACGAGGGCACAGGCGGAGTTCCCATTTCTTCATTCTTGCGTCGATTATTGTTTGCCATACAGTTCAGGGATGTCAATATACTACTGACCGGCAGTTTTACTTCGGAGAGTCGCATCATGCTGTATCGAAACGTTGTTGACCGGGCAATGAAAGTCGCTCCGTTTTTGATTTATGACCGCGATCCTTATGTCGTTGTTTCCGGAGATGGAAAGCTATACTGGATTCAGGATGCCTATACGATCTCTGATCGTTTTCCCTATTCCCAGCCTTATAATTCATTATTCAATTATATCCGTAATTCGGTTAAAGTGGTGGTTGATGCCTATAATGGAGGGATTCATTTTTATATTGTAGAGCCTGAAGATCCTATTATTCAAGTCTATCAGAATATTTTCCCTGACCTGTTTAAACCCATTGGTGATTTACCGGAAGATCTTCGCGCGCATATTCGCTATCCCATCGATCTTTTCAAAGTTCAGACTGAAATGTATTCCACTTACCACATGCAGAATCCGGATGTTTTCTACAACAAAGAAGATTACTGGAACATCCCCAAGGAAGTATATGCCACCGAAGAAATCAAATTGGAACCTTACTATGTCATTGCTAAATTGCCCGGTTTTGATAAAGAAGAGTTCATCCTGATTACACCTTTTACTCCTACTAATAAGAACAATATGATTTCCTGGCTTGCTGCCCGCAATGACGGAGAAGAATACGGGAAGATGCTGGTCTACAAATTTCCCAAGGATAAGCTGATTTATGGTCCCATGCAGATTGAAGCCTTGATTGACCAGGATTCCGAAATTTCCCAGCAGATCACTTTGTGGAGTCAGAGCGGCTCTACGGTGATCCGGGGTAATTTACTGGCAATCCCCATTGAAGACTCGGTGCTCTACGCAGAACCCTTGTATCTTCGGGCTGAAAAGGGAGAGATACCGCAGCTTAGAAGGGTCATTGTATCAGATGGCTCTGAAGTTGCCATGGCTGAGGATTTAGAGACTTCTCTCAGGGTACTCTTTGGAAGAACCGTAGCGGAAAGAAGGGAGATTGTATTAGAAGAAGGGGCAACGGTTGATGATCTAATCAATAATGCAGTCCAGCACTTCCAGGAAGCTCAAGGCTATGCCCGGGAGGGTAATTGGTCACAGTACGGTGAGAGTATCAATAAACTGGAAGATACTTTAGAATCATTACAGAATTTTATTCAGCAGGATGAAGCACAGGAATCACAGGAGAGTATACAGGAAGAGATTGAGCAAGAATGATTCCTGATTGTTTGGAAACAGAATAAAGACAATACAAGAGTCAGTCACTGATAGATAAAAAGATGTGTCTGACTCTTGTTTGTTTTATTTATACGAGCATGTATTCCAGTAGTCTGCTGTGAAGGTTCTCTTATAGATCAATGATCCGCACCTGTAAATCAGGCAGGTCAAGAATGGCCATCGTGCTTTTCCCGGTGAGCCATCCCCCGCACTCTCCGGGATTTAATACAGACGTTCTTCCCTCAGTATAATAGTCAACCTGGTGGGTATGACCGTAGATGATAAGGTCATACTGATGGCTCTGGGCTAAATCGGCGATAACATCGTTCTTATGAAACATGATGATTTTTTTACCATCTATTTCTGTCTTATAAGGTTCGGGATAAATTGGTCCGATTTTTTGGAACTGATGGAGTAAGAATATCCGATCACCGTCATTATTGCCAAAGACGCCGATGAAAGGGCAATGGAGATTCTTCAGTTCCCGGGCAGTAAAAGGAGAAACAAAATCCCCGGCATGAAACAATAAATCAATCTTTTCTTGATTGAATACTTCAACTGCTTTTTT
>CAYSSG010000057.1:0-10781 GCA_964433635.1 uncultured Atribacterota bacterium
CCTCCCCCCGATAAGGTACTGGCCTGGTATTATCGGAAATAACAATAACAGCTCTGGCATGAATATTTTTCTGTACTTTTTTCTGAGTAATAACTGAAAGTGGATCTGTTCCCAGAGGGTGCCTTAAGCTGTTTTGAATGACTTCCTGAGGATTCATGATTTTTTTAGCAGGAGACATTGTTAATATCTCAGTATAATCGGGCAGGTAGATGGTCATATTTTCTCTGCCAATTTCTACTCTCTCTTCTTTTGCCATCAAGCATCCATCCTCATTGTTTTATTTTATTTATTCTATTATAATTTAATTGACTGTTTCTTTTTTCATTTTATTTTCTCATTATTCTCTTTAATTGTAAAGAATCTCACTTTATTTTAAATTTTATTCCTAAAATTTCTTAAAAACCCGTCATTCATGGTTTAGTTTCTTAACAAAAATAAAATATGCTGTTATAATATAAGGAAATATTTTATATGATTGGTCAACAGATAAGAATATATCAAATATTATAACTAAATTAAAAGTAAGAAAAGTAAGTAAAAGTATAGGAGTATGGATGAATATCAAAAAAAATAGTTTTCCTGAAGTCCCGGCAGAGCAGCTGCGATGGCGCTGTAATTTAGCAGAGTATGATTTTACCTCGACGGATGATCTCATACCCTGTGATGAAATACTGGGACAGGAAAGAGCACTGAAAGCCCTGGACCTGGGGCTGGAAATGGAATACCTGGGCTATAACCTTTTTATTACAGGGAAATCAGGAACAGGAAGAAACACGACGATCAAAAAACTGCTAAAAGATAAAAAAAGAAAGAATGTCATCTTTGACGACAAGTGTTACGTCCATAACTTCAAAGACCCGGATATTCCCAGAGCCATCAGCCTTCCGGCAGGACAAGGGAAACGGTTCAAGAAAGATATGGAAAATCTCGTCCATACCCTTAAGAAACATATTCCTTCCTTGCTGGAAAGTGAAAAATACCAAAAAAGCAAAGCTGCTATTACGGAAAATTTCAAGAATAAGCAACATGAAATTGTTAAGGAATTCGAAGATAAAGTGAAGGCAGAAAACTTAACAGTTGTACAGGTTCAAATCGGCCCCTATACCAAACCTGATATCTTGCCGGTGATTAATGAGAAACCGACAAACCTGGAGAATCTGGAAAATCTGGTGGAGGAGGGGAAATATCCCAGGAAAGATTTTGAGAAAATCAAGCAGAAGCATCAAGAATTGACTCATGAAATGACCCTCATCTCAAAAAAGATAAATGACCTGCAAAAAGAATTTGCCAAAAAATTGAATGAACTGGAAAATAAAATCATTACGCCTCTGGTAGAAGAGGAAATAGAGGAAATACAGAAAAAGTATAAGAATCAGTCCATTGATGATTACCTGAAGGAAGTAAGGCATAATGTTCTGGAGAGTATCAATCGCTTCCAGGAAAAAGAGGAACAGACTTCCGCTATTCCGGGATTGAATATACCACAGATCAAAGATATGTTTACTGATTTTTCCGTAAATGTGCTGGTAGATAATTCTGATACCAGCAGCTCCCCTGTTATTATTGAAACGCATCCTTCCTATAAAAATCTTTTTGGTATTATTGAAAGAAGAATAGACCGAACAGGACATTGGATTACTGATTTTACTAAAATAAAAGCCGGCTCATTATTAAAGGCCAATGGGGGATTTTTAGTGGTCAATGCATTGGATTTACTCCTGGAACCCGGGGTCTGGCCATCATTAAAGAGAACACTGTTGAATCAAAAAATTGAACCGGAAACCTATGATCCCTTTCCCATGTTCAGCACCTCGGCACTTAAACCTGAGCCAATTGAGTGTAATGTCAAAGTCATTATGATTGGAGATCCTTTTATATACCGTCTTCTCTACTTCAGAGATCAGGACTTTGAAAAAATATTCAAAGTGAAGGCAGATTTTGATATCGTAACAGAGAATAATAAAAAGAATATCTATCAATATGCCTGTTTCATCAGGCAATTGTGTACCCGGGAACACTTGCTGTCCTTCAGCCAAAGCGGAATTGAGAGCGTGATTGAGTATGCTGTAAGACTGGCGGGGCGAAAGGATAAAATATCAACACATTTTAATAATCTCGTTGACCTGCTCAGAGAAGCCGACTATTGGGCAAAAAAAGACAAACAGAAAGCAATTCAGAAAAAACATGTGAATCAGGCTATTAAAGAAAAAATTGAACGATTGAATCTCATCGAAAATAAGATTCAGGAAATGATCACACAGGGTACCCTTATGATTGATACAGAAGGATTGGTTGTCGGTCAAGTCAATGGGCTTTCAGTCTACGATCTGGGAGAATATTCATTTGGAAAACCTTCTCGCATTACGGCTAAAACCTCCATGGGGAGATCCGGTATCATTAATATTGAAAGAGAGGCTGATTTAAGCGGGAAGACCCATAATAAGGGAGTTCTCATTCTCAGTGGCTACCTGCGATCAAAATATGCCCAGGATAAACCATTAACAATGAGCGCCAGTATCTGCTTTGAACAGTCCTACTCCGGTGTTGAAGGAGACAGTGCCTCTTCAACCGAGGTTTATGCACTCATTTCCAGTATCGCCAATCTTCCTTTAAGACAGGATATTGCCGTTACCGGCTCAATCAATCAGAAGGGAGAAATTCAACCTATCGGTGGTGTAAATCAGAAGATTGAGGGTTTTTATGATGTTTGCAGGGCAAAGGGTTTAACCGGAACCCAAGGAGTCATCATTCCCGAGATAAATATTCCTGACCTGATGATCAGAGAAGATGTCGCGGAAGCCATCGAGAAAAAAAAATTTCATCTCTATCCTATAAAAACCATTGATCAGGGAATTGAAATATTAACCCTGAAAAAAGCCGGACAAAGACAGAAAAACGGCAAATTTGAAGAAAATTCTGTAAATGATTTAGTTGATCGGAAACTTCTGGAGCTGGCAATCAAGCTGAAAGAATTCGGAGAAGATAAAGAACCTAATAAAAAATGAAAGCGTTTTGTATCAGTGGACTTTTGAATGTATTCTTGAATTAGAATTTTTACCACATTAGTTGTATCGTATTGTTTCAATTTATAATAATATTCAGGGGGACTTTGAAATGAAAAGTACAAAAAAAAGTGGAATTATTATCACCTTTCTTCTCTTTTTTATCCTGCTTCTATCGAACACAATTGTTTTTGCCGACAGCAATATTCAACTGGATGAACTTCTACAGACGATCATCGAAGAAAAAACTGTTATTCCTGATGCCTATACCTTTATCAATTTAGGCAACTTCTTTATGAATCAAGGGCTTTATGAACCAGCCCTGGAGGAATATCAGAAAGCACTAAGTGTAGACCCGGGTAATAAGATGGCAGCAATTAATCTTAACTATGCCCTATTCAAAACGGATCAATACGAACAGGTTCTGAACCAGTTAGACCAATTGACTGCCCAGGATAATGCGAATGCCTATGCCTATTATATTATGGGTTTGATTTATAGGGAACAACGGAAACTGGATAGAGCAATTGAACAATACGAAAAAGTAGTTGAACTGATTCCCAACCATCAGCAGTTAAACGGTGAATTGGGGCAACTCTATCTGGATGACCATCAATTAATCAAGGCCAATGAGAAATTTGTAGAAATGGGTTATTGCCAGATACGACCACCCGTGATGGATAAATTCATTGCTCATCAGATCGATGCTTATTGTTATCTCCATCTGGGCAATTATTACCGCAATCATGGTGAGCTGGATAAAGCCCAACAGGCTTATCAAAGAGCAACCCATTTTGAAGATGATAAAAGATCCATTGCCCTGGCATATTTCTACCTGGGAGAAATTAATTTAAAGGAACATCAATATGATCGAGCTATTATTGAAAAGGATTTAGCTCAAAAGACATATCCTCTCGGAGACCATCATTTCACATTTGACAGTTTTGCTGAAGCTTTTATAGAAATTGGTGACACCTATTATCATGGTGGCAATCTTCCAGAGGCTTTACATCATTATGAATTAGCGACAAACATGGCGAATGCTCAGGATATATTAGCCTTGGCTCATTATAAAAAAGGCCTGACCTATTATCGAAGTCAGGATTATGAAAACGCATTGAGAGAGGCAGAAACAGCACTGTCGCTGAATCCTGATTATTTATCTGACCGCCAGAGGCTGATTGATCTGCTGATTGCAAACAGCTGGTCTGAAATAACCAAATCAAACAGGTAGAAATAGAAAGAGAATTCAGTTTAGTTCTTTGACACATATGAATCAAAAATAAATAAAAATTCCTCAAAAAATTGAGAGAGGAGAATGAAATATGAATGGTACACAGTTTTTAAAGGGCTTAGCTATTATTGCTATCGGCGTTATTCTTTTATTAAACAATCTGAAGATTCTGGATTGGTCTGTCTGGAACAATATCGTCAAACTCTGGCCATTGCTACTGGTCAGCCTGGGAATCAGTTTGATTTTCAGAAGAAGGCTTTCCTGGCTTGCTCCCCTGGTGATTTTAATAGGTATTCTTATCGGTGCTGGTGCCAACTATATGGGAATCGACTTGAATATGGAAGGAAAAATGGTTACTGAAGTTGAAACACTGCAACAGGAAATGACAATGATGCCTGAAATCCCGGAAACGGCACAAGAAGCAATGGAGGAAGTTGATGTCTCCGTAGAAGAAGAAATCATCACAGGATCTACCGCAGAGACCTTAGCAGAAGAACAGGAGTTAACAGAAGTCGTTCTTCCGGAAGAAATGAAAATGATACCCCAGATACAGAGAGCAAATCTTCGTCTAAGCTATGATGTCGGTACATTTTTATTAGAATTTCCTACTCCCCTGGTCTATCAATGTCAGGTCAGTTACCGATACCCCGCTTTCAAACCTGTCGAAGATTATTCAGTTTCAGGTCATTGGGCGAATATTTACATTCATCATAATACGGCATCATCAGACCAACAACTGCGTAATCCCGGAAATAAAATCGAATTAAAACTGAATAAAGACATTATCTATAATCTTCTTATCGAAACCGGCGCAACTTCGATAGATTATGATTTATCAAAATTCAAGGTGGAACAATGTACCGTTAAAAGTGGCGCATCGGACATTAAAATCATCGCTCCGCAATATAATGCTGATATCAACATTGATTCCGGTGTATCCAAGATCGATATTGGCATCCCTGGTAATGTAGGGGTAAAGGTAATGATGGACACCGGATTAAGTATGAAAGATCTGGACGAAAATTTCCAGGAGCAGGAAAAGGATATCTTTATTTCCAAGAATTACTATCATGCAGAATACCAGGTAAACATTAATATTGATTCGGGTTTATCCCAGATCAGCATCCATTACATGTAAGGACCTGCACTGAATAGAATGTTCCTGGAAATATCACTAATGCAGAATTGGGAATCATTCTTCACGTGAATGATTTGTAAATATTACCTGATTTGACCTGTTATGGGATATTCTTTCTTCTCATGATGAGTTTGTCCTATTTTACTGATTCTATTGTGATGTAATACCTGTAGTCAGTATTTTGCTAATATTCTTAAAGAATATAAAGGGAATGCATCTTTTACTGTTACATGAATATTCAATGGACTGAACGAGAATAAATAGATTAAACATGAATAATGAATCTGTTTGTAATACGATTCAATCTTTTTATAATAAATTTTTACCATTCTTTGAACAGAATGATGTGATCATTATTTTTACAGATGTCAGGGGCAAAATATTATTCTCAAGCCCAGGCCAACAGAATCAAGACCAAATCTCTATTATCGCCAGTAAAAACATTCCCTCTATTCACAAAGATTTCCTGTTTCAAAAATTTCAGAAACCAGATTATGCCAGTCAGATTATTGAGGGAAAGATAACGAATCCGAATCAATCAGACGATCTGATTCATTGGTACTATACAGTCAGAATCATTCACCATGACCAGGGAGAACCCCTGGGTTTTCTTTTTATCCTGACTGAAAAAGAAGAGCTTGCACCATTCTTGACATCTCTAATCCATTCGTTTGCCAATATCATCGAAGAAGATATGCTGAATAAGGAACTTCAATTGAACCTGAATATCTCAAAGAATTTCCTCCATATTATCAGTAAAAACTCCACAGATGGAATACTTTATTTAGATAAGCACGCTAAGATAAGGTATATGAATGAAATGGCCGGAGACATCCTGCATGTGAATCCTCAAAAATCAATCAATCAATATGTCGGTGACATTGTGGATTTTGAGCCTGTTGTATTATCGGTATTCAAAACCAAAAAAGGTTATACAGACCAGGAATTCATTATCCGCAGTCCCAATCGGGGTACCCTGCACTTTATAAAGACGGCAATTATTGTTAAAGATGAAGATGGCCAGTTTGCTGGCGTTGTCGATTTTTTCAGGGAAATTAGCCGGGTAAGAAAATTTGTTACCTCTTACATCGGGGCACAGGCAAAATTCAACTTCAATGATATTGTTGGCAACGATAAACAATTAAGGGAATCCATCAGAATATCCATGCTTGCTGCCAGATCTACCTCAAATGTTCTTATCCTGGGTGAAACTGGTACAGGTAAAGAGATGATTGCACAGGCTATTCATTATGAAGGAAAAAGGAAGGATGGACCCTTCGTTATCATTAACTGCGGAGCAATTCCCCGGGATTTGGCAGAAAGTGAATTTTTTGGCTATGAACCCGGTTCCTTTACCGGTGCAGATAAAAAAGGTAGATCAGGAAAATTTGAGCTTGCAAATGGAGGAACAATCTTTTTAGATGAGATTGGTGAATTACCCCTCAGTCTGCAGATAAAACTATTAAGGGTAATTCAGGAAAGACAAATAACCAGAATTGGTGGCATAAAACAAATACCGGTCAATGTAAGAATTATTGTTGCATCCAATAAAGATTTACAGAAAGAAGTACAGCAGGGTCGGTTCCGTAATGATCTTTACCATAGAATTAATGTCATAAGAATCAATCTACCCAGTCTAAGAGATAGAAAGGAAGATATCCCCCAGCTTATTCAACACTTTAATAAAAAATTGTCTGTTAAATTGGAAAGGGAGATACCTCGAATCAGTTCAAGTTTTGTGAAATCTCTACTTCAATATGAATTCCCGGGTAATGTAAGAGAATTAGAAAATATCATGGAGAGAGCTTTGAACCTTTGTGAAAATAATGTTCTTACTTCAAAATATCTCCCCAATGAAATGATTGATACACAGATAAATCCGGAATCATCCTCAATGGAAGAGAGTAAAAAACAACATATTATCAATATCTTATCCCAAACAGATTGGAATATTTCAAAAGCTGCGAGTAAATTAAACCTCTCCCGCCCTACCCTTTACCGTTACATGCATAAATGGAATTTGAATAAAATGACCATATAATGCCACTAATAACCTTTGATAATATTATATTTGTAACTTTCCGTAACAATTTTTACATAACTGTATTATTTTTTTACAATTTAAAATCAAAGGAAAAGCCTTCTGTTCTGTCAACCGGCCTTTCTATCAGTGTTTTTTATCAGTTTCTGTTCTCATTCATTATGGCATAAAAAATGCTTACTATAAAAAATTGATATAGAGAAAATTTAGATTATATCTCTGATTATAGTGTCTTGGGAGGTTTGTTATGCAATATTCCAAAGAATTTTTAATATCCCTGCTTGAAATGATGCAAAAAATTAGAAAATTTGAACAGGCAGCCGAGCAATTCTTTTTAGAAGGAAAAATTCCGGGTTTTATCCATCTCTACATTGGGGAGGAAGCCATTGCTGCAGGCGTTATGGCTACCCTGAAAAAGGATGATTACATTACCAGCACCCACCGCGGTCATGGTCATATGATTGCCAAAGGCGGAGACTTGAATCGGATGATGGCTGAGCTGTTCGGAAGAACAACCGGCTACTGTAAGGGTAAAGGCGGTTCGATGCATATCGCAGACTTCTCTATCGGTGTATTGGGGGCTAACGGAGTTGTGGGCGGCGGATTGCCTATTGCTGTCGGCGCTGGTTTGGGAATAAAAATGAAAGGGACGACCCAGGTAGCTGTTGCCTTTTTTGGAGACGGTGCATCCAACACTGGTGCATTTCATGAAAGTCTCAATTTTGCTTCTGTTTTCCACCTGCCGGTTATTTTTATCAATGAGAACAATCAATACGCCTCAACCGCAAAAACAAAAGAAACAACCTCTGTGGAAAATATCTCAGATCGTGCAGTAGGCTATAACATTCCCGGGATAACCATTGACGGAAATGATGTCCTTTCCGTATTTGAAGCAACCCAAGAAGCTGTGAAAAGAGCCCGTGACCAGGGAGGGCCAACACTGATTGAAGCCAAAACTTATCGTATTAAGGGACATTTTGTAGGTGACCCTACTAAATATCGTGACAATAGCGAAGTAAATAAATTCTGGGAAAATGAGCCAATTAAGAGATTTGAAAAACAATTAGCAGACTGGAAAATACTGAATCAGAAAGAGATAGATAGTATCAGTGAAAAGCTTGAAAAACAGATTACAGAAGCAATCAAATTTACCGAAAACAGTCCCATACCACTACCGGAAGATGCACTGTCCGATTTATTTGTGGATGATACAGGTTACGATTATTAAAGGAGGAAAAGATGAAAACAATTACCTTTGCAGAGGCATTGGGCGAAGCCATGCTGGAAGAAATGGAAAGAGATCACACCATTTTTACCTATGGTGAAGATATTGGTAAACAAGGTGGCATCTTTGGTGCTTACAAATCCCTCTTGGGTAAATTCCCGGATCGAATTTTTGATACCCCCATCTCCGAAGAAGTCATTTACGGATCTGCATTAGGAGCTGCTCTGGTAGGAATGAGACCGGTTGTTGAATTTCATTTTTCCGATTTTCTCTTTACCGGTATTCAATCCATTACCCTGCAGATTGAGAAAATTCGTTATATGACCGGAGGCCAGGGAAAGCTTCATCTGGTACTACGAGGACCGGATGGCGTTTCCAACTCTGCGGCTGCCCAGCATTCCGAATGCATCGAAACAATCTTTATGCATGTACCGGGAATTAAAATTATGATTCCTTCCACTCCCTATGATATTAAAGGTCTGATGAAAACTGCCTTAAGAGGCGATGATCCGGTTATCAGCTTTGAACATAAAGCCCTCTATGCTCAAAAAGGTGAAGTGCCGGAAGAAGAATACCTCATTCCTTTCGGGAAAGCAGATATTAAAAGAGAAGGACAGGATATTACGATTGTAACAATTTCCAGAATGGTGCATGAATCATTAAAAGCCGCACAGGTATTGGAGAAAGAGGGAATCAGCCTGGAAGTGATTGATTTAAGAACCCTGGTTCCCTGGGATAAGGAAACGGTTATACAATCTGTCCAGAAAACCAATCGTCTTATCATCGCTCATGAAACCTGGCGCAGAGCAGGTTGGGGAGCAGAAATTGCGAGTACCGTTCAGGAAGAAGCTTTTGATTTTTTGGATACCCCAATCATCAGAATCGGTGCCTGTAATGTACCCATGCCTTTCAGTCCCGGGTTGCAGAACTTCGTGACACCAGACAAGCAGAATATTATCAATGCAGTCAAAAAAATGATGGAGGGCATCGAACATGTATGAGTTAAAGGTACCAAGGTTTGGTTTGACAATGGAAAAAGGGTATATTGAAAGATGGTTAAAAAAAGAGGGTGAATTCATTAATAGAGGTGATTCAATTCTGGAGGTCTCTTCAGATAAGATCACCAATGAAGTAGCATCCCCGGTATCTGGTACTTTACTGAAAATTTTAGGTCAGGAGGGAGAAGAATATCCTGTTGGTCAAGTTATTGCCATGATTGGCGATAAAAATGAGAAAATTCCGGTAGAAAGTAACCGGAAAGAAGAAATGAAAGAATCTTTTGCCAAACAATCCCAGGATGCCGAATCAATCACAAAATCTTCCGGTCCAATGAATCAAGCAAAATTAAAGGCTTCTCCCTTAGCTAAAAAGATAGCCAAAGAATACGGCATTTCTCTCGCCCAGGTTCAAGGATCAGGTCCAGGAGGAAGAATTACCCGTCAGGACATTCAATCTTCTGTAGAAAAACAGAGGTTAGAAGATTTTAAAACGGTCAAACTATCCGGAGTAAGAAAGACGATTATAGAGAGGTTATCTCAATCCTTCCATCAAGCCATTACTCTGACCAATTCTACCGAGGTTGATTTTACCCAGTTACGGAAACAGACGAAATTACTTGGCCTAAGCATTACATCGGGTATTGTCTTCTATCTGTGTAAAGTACTTTTAAATCTCAAACAATTTAATTCTCACTTTGAAAAAGGTGAATTAAAGGAATATAATGTTGTTAATATTGGGTTGGCAGTCGATACAGAAAGGGGACTGGTAGTTCCGGTACTCAAAAACGTCCAGACATTGGAATTCAATCAGATTCAGGAAAAAATGAAAGACCTGTCCCATCGAGCCCGGGCGAATCAGCTGACAGATGGTGAGCTTCAAGGTTCGACTTTTACCGTTACTAATCTGGGCATGATGCGGACTGATTTCTTTACACCGGTTTTAAATCCGCCTGAGACGGCTATTCTTGGCGTAGGTAGGATCGTGAAGAAACCCTGCATCCTTGATGAAGATAAAATTGCTATCAGGGAGATGGCTTATCTCTCTCTGTCTTATGATCATCGGGTGATTGATGGTGCTGATGCTGCACGCTTTTTGGATAAGCTGGCACAATACATTGAAAAACCTGAATTGAAATAAAAAAG
>CAYSSG010000058.1:0-10224 GCA_964433635.1 uncultured Atribacterota bacterium
GAAATATCTTCTGACAAGTATGAGATGAATCGCTTTCTGGAAGTAGCCCAACAGAGAGATATCAGTTTAAAGATCTTATGCCCGGAACAATTTGATTTACTGGTCAATCGGGATGATAACAAGAGTGTCATTGTTGATAATCATACGACACAATTACCTCAGTTTTTATTGCCACGTCAGGGAGCCAGTACTCCCTATTTTTCACTGGCGGTGATCCGTCATCTGGAAAGGCTGGGGGTCCATACTTTTAATTCCTCCCAGAGCATTGAAACTGTCAAAGACAAGTTATATACCCAACAGATACTGGCTACCGAGAACTTCCCGGTTCCCCGTACCATGTTAGCCCGGTATCCTTTAAACATCCCGTTAATTGAGGAGACCATTGGATTTCCCATTGTCGTGAAGACTATTTCAGGTTCCCAGGGAAGCGGTGTATTTTTATGTGAAAGTAAGAGCCACCTTGAAGACCTGATGCAACTGATTGATACTGCCAAAACACAGGCTAATTTTATTATTCAGGAATTCATCAGAACCAGTAAAGGACGGGATCTCAGGGTATTCATTGTCGGCAGTCGGGTTATTGCATGCATGGAGAGAATCTCCAGTGACGGAAGCTTTAAGGCAAATTTTTCCCGGGGAGGTGAGGTGCGGTCATTCCCTGTTAACCAGGAGATTGAATGGCTGGCTACCCAGAGTGCCAGAGTATTAAACCTGGATATTGCCGGCATTGATCTGTTATTTGACGGGGAAAACTTTAAAGTCTGTGAAGCAAATTCGTCACCGGGCTTCAAGGGAATAGAAAGTTGCTGTGAAGTCAGTATCCCCGATGCAATCTATGATTTTATCAAGATCAGATTAGGTTTAAATCTATCCTGAACAAAAACAGTTATCAAAGGTAATCAGTAATTAAGATAAAGATAATGTTTTTATGATTAATCAAAAATTTTTACCTTTACTCATGAACGATATTTGAAAAGATAAACAAATAGAGGAGGACAAATGAAAGCAGCCTTATTTCAAGGACCCGGAAAGATTACAGTAGAAGAGATTGAAAAGCCGAGCATCCAAAAAGGCGAAGCACTGATTAAAGTCAGTTATGCAGGCATCTGCGGAACGGATGTTCATATTTTTGCAGGTCAGCATCCCCGAGCCAGGGCTCCCCTGGTCATGAGTCATGAGTTCTCCGGTACCATTGAAGAAATGAATGCCGAACAGACACAGCTGAAAATCGGTGATCGCGTCGTTGTGATTCCGTTACTGCCATGTGGCGATTGCCTGGTTTGCCGGGAAGAGAAGATTCATTTATGTCCTGATTTACGTTTTATCGGAATCGACAGGCATGGTGCCTTTGCAGATTATTCCAAGGCGGACATTCGTAGAATCGTTAGCATACCTGATTCATTGTCGCTGGAGCTTGCAGCCCTGGCTGAACCTGTAGCCGTAGCAGTTCATGCAGTAAGAAAGGCACAGGTTTCAGTTGGTGATAAGGTTGTTGTAATGGGTGGCGGTCCCATCGGTCAGATGATTGCCCAGGTATGCCTGCTAAGCGGTGCCTCCCCGGTTATCCTTTCTGAAATTGTTCCTGAACGAATCAAGTTTGCCCAAAAAATGGGCTTGTTCACTGCCAGTTCTAAAGAAGAAACGATTGATAAAGTAAGAAGACTGATCAGAAAAGAAGGTGCAGATATTGTCTTTGAAGCAGTCGGCATCCAATCTACCTATGATTATATTACCGAGATCGTAAGACCGGAAGGGAAGATTATTGCGGTCGGAGCAGCCTCCGGACCTATTACGGTTGATTTTTGGAAATTATTCTTCAGTGAATTGAATATCATGGGAATTCATGTTTATGATCAAATCTCATTTGAAATCGCTATTCAGCTGTTAGATGAGCATTCCCAATTATTTCAAAAATTTATCTCACAGGTCATAGGTTACCAGGATCTACAGCGTGTCTTCCAAGAGTTGGCCGGTGGAAATGCCGGTATGATGAAAATCCTGGTTAGGAATAAATAAAAGAAGTCCCTTATGTATTCCGCGTCTTTATCTGCCCATGTGATCAGAAGATGACCGGGAAAAAGGAAGTATATTCAATTTGAAATAGGATTGTCTATTAGAAAGGAGACTGAATCATGCGTAAGAACAGACTCAGAGAGCTGATTTCAGACAATAAGCCCAGTATCGGAGTAAGGATATTAACCCCCTGGCCGGGAATGGTTGAGGTCATCGCCAATACCAATGTAATTGACTATGTGGAATTTGTCGGGGAGTATGCACCATGGGACCTGCACGATCTGGAAAATATTGCCCGGGCAGCAGAACTTCATCAGATTTCCAGCATGTTTAAGGTGGATCAGGAACCCAACTGTTTTTTAGCGCAGAGAGCACTGGGTTCGGGTATACAGAATATTCTATTTACAGATATCCGAAACCTGGAAGATGCCAGAAAATGTATTCGCATTGTCCGGCCGGAGATTCCCGGTGTCGATGGTATGAATGGATGTCATATGCGAAGAAACGTAGGTTATGTATTGGATTGCGGCTCGCAGGATTATGTTCAGGCTATGAAGGATGCCGTCATTGCCATTATGGTCGAGAAAAGAGGGTGTCTGGAAAACCTGGAAGAGATATTATCGTTGGAAGGGATTGATATGGTCCAGTTCGGACCGTGTGATTATTCTCTGAGCATCGGTTATCCCGGCCAGAAGAATCATCCTGAGATAAAGAAAGCAGAATTACAGACCATTGAGATGGCCATCAAAAAGGGTAAAAGACCAAGAGTGGAAATCGGTCCGATTAATTACAGCCGGGATGACATGGAAAAATATATTGAAATGGGTGTGAAGGATTTTCATCTTCCCAGTGATGTCATTATCATGCATCAGTGGGTGAAGCAGAATGCCGAAATGCTGCGTTCTTTATTTAAATAAATTCATGGAGATAAAGTGCGAATAAGAGAGGAGGTTGAATCCTCTCTTATTCTATGACAAGGAAGCCATAGCCTTGATTCTTTTTAACATATTCGGATGAGTGGTAAAGATTTCCATCATCTTATCCGGTGCGCTTACGCGAATCGGTTTTTCTCTCAGGGCGAGTAACTCCTGGGGATCAATGGTGCCACTGAGATCCCGGTCTAATTCCTTCAGGTCTTTAAATTCCTGAAAGGCCTTGGCAATATCATTCAGAAAGAATACCCGGAAGCCATTCACCTGATGCAATGCCTGTTGTCCCATCTGACTTCCCTTGAGTTTAGCAGAACCATAAGTTAATTTGTAGAGAGCCGAGGCAAGCTGATGGGGAGGATTACCTAACTGGATACTTCCCTGATCTGCATAATATTCTCTGATTCGGGAACCATAGAGGACCAGAAGATTGGAGATAAAGTAGAGCGCAAAGGCTATGAGGCCAATAGAAGCTGCTGATCCACGATTATTGTTATCACTCAAACTTCCACCATACATCATACGGGAACCCAACCAGTACAGTATCAAGGGAACAACGGACAGAATGGTAGTAATAATCATATCCCGGTGCCTGATATGAGAAAGTTCGTGGCCGATGACAGCCTTTAATTCTTCCTGATTTAATAGTGACTTCATTCCACTGGTTACACAGACCCGGCCATCTTTAATGCTTCTGCCAAAAGCAAAGGCATTGGGAACTGCAACCTGTGAAATACCAACTTTAGGTTTAGGCATACCTGCTTTTTGGGACATTTCTTCTATCATCCGATGAAGTTCAGGCTCCTCCGAGGGACTGACCCATTTTACTTTCATCATGGAAGTAACCATGTTAGGGCCGATCAGATATTGAAACAGGGTGATTCCTATAGCCAGAATAACATAGGTTATCACATTCCCGGCTCCCATGTAAGTTCCGATAGCAGCAATAACTCCATAAAGGATGGCAAACATCAAAGCCATTAATAGACCCATCTTTAACTGAAGATTCATCTTTTTGATCTCCTTTATACTTCTAAAAGATAGAAAGAATGATAACGTAATTCATTATAGTCTATGAAAAAATTTTCCTCAAGCATAAATACTAAATATTGTTTGAAATAATAACAGAAACATGTTAATTTTAAACAGAAAAATATTTTTCTATAGAAATATTCTGATATCTTTATTACATCTTTTACTGCATTTAAAAAAATACGCATACTACGTTACAATACGATAAAAGAATAGTCTGGAGGTAAAAAATGAGTATTCATATCGGTGCCGAAGCTGGTGATATTGCCCCTACGATATTGTTGCCCGGAGATCCTATGCGTGCCAGGCATATCGCGGAAAATTACTTAGAAGAGTCTTATTGTTATAATCAGGTAAGAGGAATGTATGGTTTTACCGGACGCTATCAGGGAAAACTGATTTCGGTACAGGGGACCGGAATGGGCATACCTTCCATTTCAATCTATCTTCATGAATTAATTAACCTGTACCAGGTCAAAAATTTAATTCGAATTGGCAGTTGTGGATCACTGCAACCGGATATTAAGATTCGGGATATGATCCTCGCCTTGAGTGCCTCTACTGATTCCAGTATGAATAAAATCCGTTTTCAAGGGAAGGATTATGCACCGACTGCCTGTTATCAGCTCCTGAAGAGAGTCGAATCGATTGCGGAGCAGAATCATTGGCCAGTAAAAATCGGCAGCGTATTCACGACAGATACTTTCTATCATGATAATCCTGATCACTGGAAAATTTGGGCTGCATACGGTGCGCTGGCTGTAGAGATGGAGACAGCCGCCTTGTATACGCTGGCTGCAAAGCACAAAGTCAAGGCACTTTCTATCTTGACAGTCAGTGATAGCTTGATTACCGGTGAGCAAACCACGGCAGAGGAAAGAGAAATGACTTTTAATCAGATGGTTGAATTGGCATTGAATTTAGTAAAAACATAGGTTTTTAAGGCGTTTTGGAGATAAAGAAAGAGCAATCTGAATAGGCGTATTCTGAGTTAAAAAATTTATTAAAAAAAAGATTGATTTTTATAAAATTTTCTGTTATTTTATGTTAGTTTCTTGAAAATTTTCAGTAGAAAAAGAGGGTAAAAAAAATGGATTATTTGGGAAATCATCTTTTAGTAGAGCTGTATGAATGTGATGCTGGAAAACTGAATGATCTTGGCAGATTGAAAAGGGTCATGGAAAAGGCAGTGAGCGTCTCCGGAGCAACGGCTTTAAAAACGTCCTTTCATCAATTTGCACCCCAGGGCGTCAGTGGTGTTGTTATCATTGCTGAATCTCATTTCACGATTCACACCTGGCCAGAGTATGGTTATGCTGCTCTGGATATTTTTACCTGCGGTCATACAATCGATAGCCAGAAGGCACTGGATTACATCGAAATGGAACTGGATGTTAAAATGGTGTCAGTAACAGAAATGAAAAGAGGGAATGTTCGTTTTCCGATAAAAATACATAAAAAAATATCTCCGAAAGTGGGGGTTTGTTAAGATGTTAAAATTACAAGAGATCAAAGACTTACAAGAAGAATATCATACCGGGAGGGCTTGGGGATTGCTGACCAGTATTGACCTGCATCATTGTAATCCTGAAGTGATTCGGGATGCGGAAGCCATTAAACGATACGTGGATAAGTTATGTCAGATTATTGACATGAAAAAATACGGGGATACCCAGGTCGTTCACTTCGGTGAGGACGAAAGAGTTGCCGGATTTTCCATGACTCAGCTCATTGAAACATCATTGATTTCCGGCCATTTTGCCAACCAATCCAATGCTGCTTACATTGATATCTTCAGCTGTAAATATTATGATCCTCAGGTAGCTGCAGATTTTACCCAGGAATATTTTCAGGCTAAAGATATCAAAATTCACTATATCATAAGGAAATAGACGTTTTGAGCCAATTGGAACTCTGGTTCGGAGACCAGTATGAACAAAAAAATGGACGTTATTTACAGATCAAGGTAAATAAGGTCCTGGAGAATAAGGTTTCAACCTATCAGGAAATTTGCGTATTGGAAAGTCAGTCCTTTGGCAAGATATTGGTGAATGACGGTATTATCATGCTGACTGAAGCGGATGAGGCGGGCTATCATGAAATGATAGCCCATGTGCCTCTTTGTGTTCATCCTTCACCACAGGAGATTTTAGTCATCGGAGGGGGAGACGGGGGAACCGTGAGAGAAATCATTAAACACAAGCAGGTTCGACAGGTAGATGTCTGTGAAATTGATGAACAGGTCGTTGAAGTCTGCCGACGGCATTTTCCCGCCTTGACAGACAGCTTTGATGACCGGAGAGTACGCCTCTATTTTCAGGATGGGGCTCAGTTCCTGGGAGAGAAAAAGAATCGATATGATATCATTATAGTTGATTCTTCAGATCCTATTGGTCCCGGAATGACACTGTTTACCGAACAATTTTATCACTCTTTATTCAGAGCTCTCAAAGAAGACGGGATTGCAGTCACCCAGTTGGAGTCGTTATTCTGGCACACCGATTTTATCCAATCGACCTATCTTTTTATTCGCAGAATATTTCCTGTCACTTCTTATTATTATACGATAGTCCCTACCTATCCCAGCGGAATGATCGGGTTTAGTTTTTGCTCCAAAAAGTATCATCCAATCTATCATTTTATGCCCGAAAAAGCAGAACAATTGACCGATTTAAAATATTACCATCGCGATATTCATCAGGCTGCATTTATACTCCCGGCCTTTTCTAAAAGATGTTTTTAAACCTGTTCAGATGGGCAGTCGTCATTTCCTTAATTTTATTATATTTCCATTCTTTTTCAGGGGAGATTTGCTTTGATTGATCTGAAAATATCACCAGCATTAAAGCAGGTAAGCCCTGGAATCAGGCTGGGAGTGATCCAATCGATTATCCAGTACCAAAAGGAAAATAAATTGCTCTGGAAGGAAATAGACCGATTAACCTATCAAATCAGAATTTCCCTCAGCCAGGAGAAGATTGCGTATTTACCTGTTATTCAGCAGACCAGGCAGGCCTATCTCGCTATAGGCAAGGAGCCGGCGCGTTATCGTTGTTCAGCGGAAGCCTTGCTCAGGCGGCTTGTGAAAGGGAAGGATCTTTACCGGATCAATAATGTAGTGGATATTATCAATTATATTTCATTATCTTTCCATTTTTCCATTGGATGCTATGATATTCATCAGCTAACTGCACCAGTTCGCTTTGATGTCGGTAGAGAAGGCGAAACCTATCAGGCGATTGGCAGGGGTATGATGAATATCGCAAATTTACCTGTCTTTAGAGATCAGATCGGACCTTTCGGTAGTCCAACCAGCGATTCTGACCGCACGATGATTACCCGCAAGACAAGAGGCGTGATCATCCTGGTGATTGACTTTAATGGCAGTGGTCCTTTAAAGGAGGCAGTGGAGAAGACATTAGCCTGCTTACGACAGTTTGCCGGGGCAAAAGAGCCCCAGGCGGTTATACTGATTTAAAAAAGGTTGAAAGAAGTAATTCTTATCTATGATTATTTTGAATCACCTCAAAGTATATTTTCCGGGTAGAGAACTTTTTGTAGATCTGAACTGGCAGATACCAGCCGGCAGCCGCATTGGATTGGTTGGTGATAACGGCGTGGGAAAGACGACCCTGTTTAAGATAATCATGAAACAGCATGAACCTGATAAGGGTAGTGTTATTCTGCCACCCGGTAAAAAAATAGGTTATCTGCCACAGGATCTGATCGCTTTGTCAACCTATCTGATTAAGGATTATTTGAAAGAAATATCCGGGATCAGGCTGCTGGAAAGCAAGATGAAGGAAGAGCAAGAGAAGCTTTCAAAGGTGACCGGAGAAGATGCTGATTTTAAGAGGATTGCCCATCAGTATGAGCAATATTTTCATCAATTTGAGATGATAGGCGGATACAGTTTTGAGGCAAGAGCGAAAAGTGTCCTTCGGGGATTGGGTTTTGGACAGGAGGACTGGATAAGACCCTGTTCCTCCTTTTCTGGAGGATGGAAGATGCGCATCGTTCTGGCCGGATTGCTGGTTAGCTTGCCGGATATTTTATTGATGGATGAGCCGACGAATCATCTGGATACAGAAAGTTTGGAATGGCTGGAAGAATGGTTAAAGAATTATTCTGGAACCTTATTAACGATCTCTCATGATCGTTATTTCCTGGACAAAGTGGTGCAGGAGATTGTGGAATTAGCTGATCAAAGAATGACATCCTACAAGGGTAATTTCAGTTTCTATATCAGCGAAAAAGCAAAAAGAGAAGAAATTCAAGAGAGATATCAAAAACACCTGCAGGAAAAAAAGAATCATCTGGAACAATTTATTGAACGCTTCCGCTATAAGGCAACCAAAGCCGCTCAAGTTCAGAGTAGAGTGAAGATGCTGGAAAAGATAAAACCCATAGCCGGGAAATCATCATCCCGCCATGTTCATGTTCGATTTACTGCTGCTTCCAGAAGCGGGGAAGAAGTGATCGTACTGCAAGACATGACGCATGGTTATGGAGGCAAGGTGGTCTTGAATCACATTCATTTCACGCTACATCGGGGTGACAGGGTCGCATTGGTAGGTGTCAATGGTGCCGGAAAGTCAACTCTTTCCCGAATTCTCAGCGGAATTGAATCTCCCAATGAAGGAAATATCCGTTGGGGCCATAGAGTCAGGATCGCTTTTTTTTCTCAGGAGAGTGCCCAGAATTTACATGATCAACATTCTATATGGGAGGAGATGGATAAGCATAACCGGCAGTTGACTGATCAGGAGAAAAGAGATTTATTGGGTTCTTTTCTCTTTACCGGAGATGATATTTATAAGTTCGTATATCAGCTATCCGGTGGGGAAAAATCCCGACTGGCTCTGGCCAAATTGCTGCTGGAAGAGTCTAATCTTCTTATTCTGGATGAGCCGGGTAACCACCTGGATATCAAAACAAAAAACATCTTCCAGCAGGCATTAATGCAATATCAGGGTACGATTCTCATTGTTTCTCACGATCGTTTTTTCCTGGACCGGCTCGTTAACAGGGTCATTGAAATCCGCAATGGCAGGATTTATGATTATCCAGGGAATTATTCCTATTTTATTCAAAAACGACAGATCTTATTGGAAAAAGAGAATAGTGGTACAGGGCCCCTTTCTGATCAGTTTTCTAAAGAAGATAAACCAAGCCTGATGGATAAGCAGAAGAAGAGATTTCAGGCGAAACAGCGTAATCAGCTGTATCAGTCAATCAAAAGAATTGACCAGGATTTACACCCGCTGGAAGAACAAATCAATCTTCTGGACAGGCAGAAAAAGGATATTGAGGGACAGTTATGCCATCAGGATATCCTGCAGAATTCAGAAAAGGTACAGAGATTTATGATGGATTTACATCAGATCAATCATGAGTTAGACCTTCTCCTGAAGGAATGGGAAAACCTGATGAAGAAAAAAGAGAAGATACGATTTGCTTCCTCAAAGGAGTAAATGAGCGTCCTCAGGATTTAGTGATAAAAAATATTTTTTTCTGTATAAAACCGTCTTCTTGGCTCTTATGACAGGACTTTCAGTTTTGCCTCTATCAGGATATTTCGGATTTTTTCCCGTTCCTCGGATTTGATTGGCAGAAGGGGTGACCTGACCTCTCCTCCCTTATAACCTACTAAATCCATCGCATACTTTAAGCCACTGATTCCATAGCTGGTTGTAATCGCATGGTTAACCGGTATCATGCGCAGCTGTAATTTTCGAGCTTCTTCGATATTACCCTCTTTTACCTGTTGATAGATCTGGACACACTGTTCCGGGACAAGATTAGCCAGAGCAAGAATACCACCCTGACAACCCAGGGTCAGTGCTCCCAGCAAGGCACCTGCAGTTCCCACCAGGACATGAAAATCGGAATCAACATGATTCAGGTATTGCCCCAGCTGATTGACGTTTCCGCTGCTATCCTTAATGCCGACTATATTCGGGTGATGGGATAGTTCAGACAGGGCTTCCACACTGAGGTTAACCCCGGTAAATTTGGGAACATTGTAGAGTAAAACGGGGATTTCAGATTGATCGGCAACAGTTGAATAATAGTGTATTAGTGCTTCATCATTCATTTTACTCCCGTAATAAAAGGGTGTAACAATCAAGGCTGCATGAGCGCCTAACCGGGCCAATTTATTAGTCAGGTAAACGGTTTCCCGTGTCGATTCGCAACCGGAACCTACAATAATCTTCATGTCCGGGGATGCGGAATGGGTAACGGTTTT
>CAYSSG010000059.1:0-9940 GCA_964433635.1 uncultured Atribacterota bacterium
TGTACGGTGCTGTGGGAGGTCGGGGAAATTATTTAATTTCCCCTCCTACCCGATTGTCTTTCTTGAATAGATCAATTTCATTAGAATAAAATAAAGATTTAGGATATAATATATTGTAAATGCAGGAATATAGGCTGGTAGTTATTAGTTTATCGTTTTTGGTTTTTAGTTAAATAAAATGACCTGTTAATAAATTAAAAAAGAGAAGATGTCGAATTACAAAAAATTAAATGTCTGGAAATATGCGCATAAATTGTCATTAGAAATATATAAAATGACTAAAGATTTTCCTAAAGATGAAAAATATGGTATTGTATCCCAAATAAGGAGAGCAGCTTCTTCTATACCGACAAATATAGTTGAAGGTTGTGGGCAAATAGACAATGGTAATTTGATTAGATTTTTAGGTATAGCGAGAGGTTCATCTTTTGAATTGGAATATTTGATATTATTAGCAAGAGATCTTGATTATCTTAAAAATGATAAATATTCTACTATGAATGAAAAAGTCGAACAATTAATAGGGATGATTACAAATTTAATCAAATCATTAGATACCACAAAATTGAATCATGATTAAGATTCTAAAAAGTTTGAAGAATTTTATTATATAGCTATAGAGAATAAACTTGAATTTAAATATTTGTTTTGTATTTATTCTAAAAACTAAAAACCAAAAACCAAAAACTTATCAGAAGAGGTGAAAAAAATGTTTTTAAAGAAACAATTTTCTATTTTCTTGACAGCAATCTTTGTTTTATCATTTATTTTACCGAATATTGTTCTCGCTCAGGATACTTCAGAAATTGCCGTGATTGAGGACCTTTCGCAGATTGAAATGCGCATCTTTGGCGAAATAAAGGACGACTCCTTATTGACTCGTGTGGAATATCTGGAAAAGGAATTAGTTGGCAGGACACTACCGGGGATTCTAAAAGATCGGGTTAGACAGCTGAAAGATTTTATTGTTTCCGGTACACCGGAGGAACCTTCTTTATCATTTAAGATTAATTCCGCTCAGTGGACTTTACAGGATGAGATTACTGATGCTCCGCTTCTAACAAAAATAGAGGAACTGGAATTAACGATATTCGGAGCAACTTCAGAGGATGTCTTAGCCATGCGGGCAGAAAAGATATTCAATGTCTGTTTTGAAGGAGGAAGACCTGATATTCGGGAAATTACAATTCCTTCTGGTACCCTGATCCCTGTCATCCTGATGGAGGATATTGGCTCCAAAAAGAGTGATGACGGTGATATCTTTGAATATCAGATTGCCGAAGATATCATTTATGCCGGCTCAATTATCATTCCTGCAGATACAATCGGCAAGGGAGAGGTTTTAAAAGCCAAAAGAGCTTCTATCTTGTTGAAGAAAGGCCAGCTTGAAGTAGATTTCAAATCGATTGAGGCGCTTGATGGCACAAGCATTCGCTTATTGATGGGAGAGAAAGCCGAAGCAGCAAATACCAGGATTGGTCTTGCAGTTGGTGCCGGGATTGCCGGATTGATTATTCTCAGTAATCCTATCGGATTGATTGCCGGGGCTTTGATTCCCGGAAGGAATGTCAAATTAGAAGAAGGTACAAAACTATTCCTGGAAGTCGCTAATGACATCAGGGTCATCTCCTTGGCACAGTAAATCAAGACAGAGTGCAAAGAACCGATTCGCTATAGCTGTAAGCTGTATTCGATATAAGACATATATGTGATTGATATTAGTCAAACACTGGTAATGTAATGTAAAAAGATGAAGTAACTTACCCGAAAGTTACTTCATCTTTTTAATAACTGAAGAACAGTGATTACCAGATATAGGATGTAGAGATTTCTATGCTATTGTTTCCTTGCTCAATTGTTTTAGAAATCCAACCTTCATAACGATAATCAGCGCTGATTACATAAAAGGAATGATCTCCAGCAGGGATATTGTAGAAAATCCCGATACCGCTCCAATTCGTTCGTCCCAGATAGGTACCGGTAGAAAGATTTCCGTTCATATAGACAAAATATTGATAATGATCTTGAACTATGATTTTAACACTGTTTGTACCTGTTGCCGGTACAATCATACAGCCTGTCAATATAATGAATGAAAAAACGATGGAAAGAATAAGAAACGTCATTTTTACAAAAGATATTTTTTTCATTTGTTTTCCCTCTGTTGATTAAATAACCTGATCGGCTCAAAGATGATAGACATTACATGATAAATGCATTTAAGCGGATTCGTTGTCAAAAACAAAACTTATTCTAATGACAGAGAATGATACTAAATACAACAGGAAGAGCAGGCTATTTTTTTATTCTGCTCTTCCTGACACCTTCTTTTTATTTATACCAGACGACTTCAATAACCTGACTGTCACTATTGAACATAGACATTAATCGTCGTTGTTTCGCCGGCGGTAATATTTGGGAACCTGTACTTTGAATACTCTTCATCCTCAGATATAACAAAAATGGTTTGTATCCCGGTAGGAATATCATAGAATGTTCCGGAGTTCTGTCCAGCTGTGGAACTACCGGAAGTCATTCCCAGATAATCCCCGGTGGATTGATTTCCACCAATGTAGACATCATATATAAATCCCGGATCATCCATAATCACTACTTTTAATGTGCCGGTTGTCACTGCCGGTGTTTCCGGATAGAGATAAACAAAGGTAGTTGTACCGGCAGATACATATTTTCTATCATAATCGTATCCAAAAGACTCGCCCATTACATCAATTGCTTCAAAATCGTGATATCCGGCTTGAACATTGTATAGGGTATAGGTACCGGATAGAACATCTGAAAATTCAATATTATCATCCATTCTCAGGTCATATTCATAACTACCATAGACCTCTATCTTTACAGTGCCGGTATTTGTTGGTGGGACTGGGACAATTTCTACACATCCTGTGAAACCAAGCGATAAAATTGCAACAATCAGGATTGTTAAAAAACCTTTCTTTATATGAAATCTTGTCATCATATCTTCTCCTTTTCTTATTGTTTATTATTTTTGAATGACTTACCTATTCACAATGATACATAAATTATTTAGTATATTTATTATAAAGGAAAAAAGATGAAATGACAAATTGCTGCATCAAGCCGAGATTTTAATATTCAAAGATACTGAAAGCGGAATTCAGCGGATACACCTGAACGTCCTGACTGATACGCATTGACCTGACCCATTGGGAGATAAAAAGATAAGCTTCCTGCAAAACAATTTTATGGTCAAAATTAGTATCAGCAGGAACATTGTTATTAAGACTGCATCCTTCATATAGCGCCTGTGTAAAGACACCGAAAGGATCACTGTGCCCGGGATTTAATTCATAACTGGACTGATACCAGCTGCTTGAGGTCAGAACTTGATATTCATTGGAAGTCAACAAGTCTTTAGGCAAAAGAGGGTCTGTGAATGTATTGATAATAGATTCATTAAACTTAGACAGATATGCCTCCGATTCATCTGTATCTATGGCATCTCTTTCAATATCCTTACCAACAAAACCACCGGAATGACAGGAATCAATGAAAACGACCTTTGTTCCTGGAATAGTACTTAGAGCAGCTTCTAATTCATCCACACAGATTGCAGTGTTTATTTCCCCATTAAAATCAGCAGGGCATAAATAAGATTCCTGATTGACTAATGCACCGTGACCGCTGAAATAGAAATAAGATATGTCATTCTCATCAGTTCCGGAAAAAGCAGATTGAATTTTCTGGAAAATATTTGTCTTTGTAGCTTGCGTATTTTTCAATTCGATAATCTTATAAAAATTGATTTCACCTGTACCAAAACGGCAATCATATAAAATTTCTTTCATTTTATTCACATCATATGGGGGAGCCAGTAGATCTCCTTCCGGTCCATAGTAGATATAATCGCCGATGCCGATAGCTAATGCCCAGTAGGTTGGTTGATTGGAAATAGTCGGGCTTACCGTGACTGATAATGTATCACTTTTTGTGATATTTCCTTCAGAATAAGTAACAGTAATAATAGAGACACCCGGAGAATTTCCAGTTACCATTCCGGAACTGGTGATGCTTACAAAAGAATTGTTGATATTAAAACTGCATTGCTCAGGGTTAATCAATTTTTCTGTTCCACTTTCATAATAAGCAGTAATGGAAGTAATGGGCTTGGATTCCCCGATATCAAGTACCATGGTAGTCGGTAAAATGTTAATATTAACCATGTTTCCTAAGTTTGGATTCAATTCATGGACAGTAACAGAAACACCATCACTCTTTGTAATACCTGCTTCGGAGTAGGTAATCCATACAGTTGCCTGACCTTCTGAAAGGGCAGTAATTTGTCCTGTCTGGTCTATTGTAGCTACAGATTGATTTGTACTGTATACACTACAATGGTCAGGTGAAATATTTTCATCGCTGTCGTCAGAATAGTAGGCAATGATGGAATCAATATTACCTGTTTCACCGGCAAAAAGATTTAACTTATCTGGTTTAACGTCTATTTCAAGCAGGTTTCTTGCACCTGGAAAGACAAAGTAGGGATTAGGTGTTAAGACTACATTTATCTGAGTTGTCTGATTCGGATAGACCTGCACAAAATTGTTACTGTTCAGATAGCCGTCAAGTTTAAAAGTGACGAGGTAACTTCCTGAAGAAAGATTTTTAATTAATTTCGGAGAAGTGAATCCGATATGAGACCCATTCAGAAAAATGGATGCACCGGATGGCTCGGAATTGACTTGCATATTCCCGTAATCTGAAGAATAGTAATAAGGTACTGGCGTACAACCGCTATTGGCTAAAATAAATAATAGTAAAAAAATAAGAGAGAAATAAATTAATTTTGTATTCTTATTCATTTTTTTCTGACTATGAGTTAAACCAAAAAATAAAAAAAATAATACAAATATTACTATAAATAATTGAATTAGTAAACCATAGAAAAGAAAAGAGCAGCTTAATGTAATTGAAGTAGATTAATCATTAACAATTTCTTCTAATAAACTGCTCTTTTCTTATTAATCGTTCAAAAATTAAATAAAATTTACTAAGTTAAAAATTAAGAAAAATACAATTTCTAATCTTTAATTCCTTTATTGCCCTTTTATTTATTGCTTTTGCTTTATGAAGTAATGATTTAAAACCAATTAAATACAATATTTGTTCCTAACACTGGATTAAAGAACTCTGTATGACTGACAAATCCAAATTCATCCTCTAAACGGATTGCTGCACCGGATGGCACACCACTGATATTAGCCCCTCCCCAAGGTGGCAGGTATGCACCGGATGGCACACCATTTACAACGACATTGCCAAAACATCCTTGACAACCAGAAATCACTCTAATCGTATAGGTTGATGGAATTGGAGGAATAATCTGCTGTTGTTGTGTGCAGCCGCTTAAAAAGACAATGACAGTTAATATAAGTACACTAAAAATAACTTTCTTTAAAAAATGATTCTTCATTTTATTCTATCTCCTTTCATTGAAAGACCCGTATAGAAAAATATATTACTATCTTAGGTAACTTAGGTAATATTCTGCGAGCTTAAGCAAAGACAAAGAAAAAAATTCATTATAGTTGTTCCTAATCACCATCCTTTCATTCATCTTAGTTTTTGTTGTGGTCAGAAGACATCAATTAAAATAATGATAAGCATAGATGATAATGAATTTCCATACTAATCAGTATAAATATTGACCTTATTATACCCATTCTTGATTGTCTGCCACTTATCACCGTAACGACCCAAAAATGAAGTATCCTGCGCTTCAAAATGATGATAACCCGGGCTAATGCTGTATAGTGTTAGCTCGCCAGAGCTATTCGTTGTGCCGAAATAGCTACCATCAACATAAATTTCATAAGTCCAGTTATCATTGACAATATCTATTTCCACAATTGGATTATCAATAACGATTAGACAGCCACTTAAAAAGAGAGTTAAAAAAGAAATAGTCAGGATTGCCGTTAATAATTTAAAGAATTTCTTATTGCTCATTTTATATTCCTTTCATTATCAGAATGATTATTAGAAATATTATAAAATATTTTTTTTCAAGGAACAATATCATTTAGAATATTTTACTATTTCTTACTCTCATTCAATTTCATAAAGTGGCCATTACTCTTTACCAGTATTTCCATTAATCAGGTATTTTTATTTTATTATTCCCTACAGTAAAAGCAATTAGACAAATTATTTCTAAAAAATTTAAAAAAGATTGTCACAGGGACGGTTCTCTTGACAACATTTTGAATTGATTATATATTTAAAAAAGCTAGCTATAATAATTATTGGAACATATAAGAGAACTGAAAAGGAGTGGTATCTAAACCTATGCCCAGATTACCAAGAAAATACAGTGAAACAGGCGTTTACCATATTATGGTGAGGGGTAATGCAAAACAGGATATCTTCATTGATGACCAGAATAAAAGAAAATTTATTAAGACAATTCTTCAGAGAAGAGCTGAGGAAAGATTTTATCTCTATGCTTACTGCATTATGAATAATCATGCCCATCTAGTAGTAAAAGAGTTCAAAGAGTCAGTTTCAAAAACGATGAAAAGAATTACCACCAGTTATGCTTCTTATTTTAATTTGAAGTACAGAAGAGTAGGCCATGTATTTCAGGACAGATTCAAAAGTGAGGTTATTAAAGACGATTCCTACCTGCTTTCTGCAATCCGGTATGTTCATAATAATCCTGTAAAAGCAAATATTGCCCGTAGAGATGACTATCCATGGAGTAGTTATCATGAATATGTGGATTCTTCAGTAAAGCCAGTAGAGATAATTGAGATTCTAAGTATGTTTAGTTTAGATTTACAGCAGTCAACTGAGATCTTCAAAGATTTTAGTTGCCAAATTAAGGAGAGAGATTTCATGGATATGGAACCAGAAAAAGAAATTAATAAGGATAATATCTATCAATATATTGAACAATTCTTTAATGATAATCATATGGAAAGGATCGATTTATATGATAAACTGCACCGAAAACAACGCAATAATTTAATTTTAAAACTCACTAAAAGGTCTAATTTATCACAAAGATCAATTGCGGAATCAATTGGGGTGAATCGGGAAACGGTTCGAAGAGTGTCAAAAGAACCGTCCCCATGACAATTTTCCTCCAATTAGATTTAATATATCATAATGCTATAAATAATGGTAAAATACAAATATTGCTGTTGTATTGATGGAGAATCTTTAGAAAAATGGTCAGGGATTCTGAAATAGAGGTATTCAATGATTAGAAAACAACAAAAAATAACCATCTGCATTTATCTTGTTATGATTATAACAATAAGTTTATCAGGCATTCTTTCCGGTTGCCAGATGGTTCCTCCGGTACCAGATGAGGCTAAGTGGACCGTGATGGTCTATTTGGCTGCTGATAATAATTTAGAATCTGTTGCTATACAGGATTTTAATGAGATGGAAATGGTTGGTTCGACAAAAGAAGTTAACATTGTAGTGCAAATCGATCGGGTACCTTTTGATGTTTTGAATCAGGCAGGACAAGGTTTTCGTGATGATGACAGTAATAGCAATTGGACCGGTACCCGCCGTTATTATATTTCCCAGGATATGAATCCACAAATCATTAATTCCACTCTTATAAAGGACCTGGGAGAGCAGAATATGGGAGACCCGGAGACATTAAAGGATTTTGCACAATGGGCAATTCAAAAATATCCTGCCCAGCACTATCTGCTGGTTATCTGGAATCATGGGGGCGGGTTTCGTTCTCTAGAAACAGACAGGGATATTTGCGAGGACTATACTGATGAAGATATGATAACCATGCCGCAGCTGGAAGAGATCCTTGCCTTCATCCAAAGTCAATTAGGAAAGAAAATTGATATGATTGGTATGGACGCCTGTTATATGGCGATGGTGGAGGTTGCTTATCATATAAAAGATTATACTGATATACTGATTGCTTCTGAAGCTTCCATTCCACCAGATGGATGGCAATATGATTGTATACTGCAAATACTGGCTCTGAATCCAAATCAAACTTCCCGAAAATTTGCGGCTGAGATTGTAAATTGTTATTCTGATCAGTATTCAGGTTCGGGAAGGAATGTCACTTTATCGGCTATTGATTTAACCCTGATAGAAGATCTGGCAGAGAAAATATCCAAACTTGCCTATGCCATTATGAATGATTCTTATACTACAAAAAATATCTATCGTGAAGCCAGGGATACATCCCAGAATTACACGGGTCTTGGATTTGAATATATTGATTTGAAAGACTATGTTGATCTATTACCTGACTATACTTCAAATGCACAGGTATTAAGTGCCGCGATCCAGATTAATCAAATGCTGGAATCGGGCAATATTATTATCAATAAGACTTATAATGGCAATGATGTAAAGAATTCACATGGTCTTTCAATTTATTACCCGTACTATAGTTATGACAGTTATTATGACTACACTAATTTTGCACGGGATAAATTATGGGATGAAATGTTGATTCATCTGGGTTTATAATTTAGACTAAAATAAAAGATTATAAAAATGAAGTTGATGATAGGATGATGAGAGGTAATAAGAAACGATTTGTTATATTGCTGATCTTGATTATAGTCGGCATATTTATTTATTTTCGGTTTGATCAAACTAAACAGGAAGAGACATTATCACCTGAGGAAGCGATTGACCAGGTTCAGGATGATCTGGTCATTGATGAACCGCCTGTACAAATTGGGCAAGGTCAGGTTTTGGGGATAAAAGATGAAAAAAAACAATGGTTGATTGAAGCAGAAACCATTTCCATTGCTGAGGATCGGGAAAGTACTGTGTTTGAAGACATTAAGAAAATGCTGATATATAAGGAGGAAGAACCGCATCTGACCGTTTTTGCCGAAAGAGGTATTGCCAATATGCAAAGTAAAGATATCGAGTTAAGCGGGAACGTGGTAATCTCTAATGAAGATGGTGATTCGTTAAAAGGGGAAAAGGTATTCTGGCACTCTGAGCAGCAAAGAATCACTAGTGAGGAACAGGTGGAATTACAGATTGACGATCATTATATTATTGCCGGCAGCCTTTCCACAAATATGGAAATGACTCAATTGGAATTGACCAATAGGGTGTCTGTTACGATGAAATTATAAAAAATAAGAAAATAAAGAACCCAACAAGAGTGAGATTGTGCCTCAGCCAGGTATATGAAAAGAAAGGATGGTTTTTAGCTTATGAAAAGATTGTTAACGGGGATAGTTATTATGCTTGTTTTTTTAATGAGCTTCATGATTTTTTCCTTATCTGCCCAGGAACAGACGGAGACAGAGAAGCAGGTAGAGAATCAGGGTGACGGATCTTTAGTTGAAATGACCGCCGATCAGGTTAATTACGATAAAGAAAATGATCAAATGATTTTTACCGGTAATGTAGTGATCATTCAGGAGGATACTAATCTTACTGCCGGTCAGGCATCCTTTAACGTAGATACCAAAATAGGTCAAATCACAGAAAATGTGAGATTGGTAAAGGAGGATATCGTTATTACCGGTAATACATTACAGGCATATCTCAATGACAAGCGATATATCTTTGAAAATCAGGTAGAACTGGTTCAGGAGAGAGAAGATAACGCCGGAGAACCGGATAATGTGACCTGGATCTGCCAAAAATTGGAGATTTTTACCGAAACCAAGAATATGACCGCTACCGGAGAGGTGATGATTAGCAAAAAGGATTATACCATCACTGCTCAAGAAGCAATTTATAATGACGCTGAGGATAAAATATCTCTCACTGGACAGGTTCAAATAGAGGAAGTAGAAAATGATCGTAAGATTAGCGGTGATGAAGCAGTTTTCTTTATTACTGATGATAAGCTGGAAGTGACTGGAAATGTAAGAAGTAGCATGATTCTGGATTAATAGGTTCAGGGGTCAAGTCTTCACATTTGACATTT
>CAYSSG010000060.1:0-9626 GCA_964433635.1 uncultured Atribacterota bacterium
TTATCAATTTAAAGTATTGACATATTGAATAGGGATGGTTAAAATATTTCCTAATATCCTACTAAAAGTGCTCTATCAAATTGCATTAAAGAAAAAAGGAGGTGAATAATATTTTTCAATAGAGTACTTTTATCAGGTAACATGCTATAACCTAATTACCGCAAAATAGTAAAAAGAAAGGAATGTTTTATAAAATGAAAAGAAATATTTTTTCAATCCCGATAATGTTATTGATAGCTATCTTCTTATTAGCTATGAGTTCTGCCGTGCTGTCAGCAGCCGAGCCGCCACCCAATGTGATACCATTAGAAGAACTACCTGCAGAAACTCCTGAAGTCACCGCTTATAGAGAGAAGATTGAGGCCTATATTGATGAATATAACTCTCGTATGATTGAGATGAGTGACTGGCTGTACAATAATCCTGAACCCGGTTACTATGAGTACGAATCATCTAAAATGGTCGCTGCCGAGTTGGAAAAATACGGATTTGAGGTGACGTTCGGTGTCGAAGGTCTGGAAGAAGGATACAATTCGGTCGTTGAGAAGCTGCATAATGCCAGAAATTTGCCTACCGCCTTCACAGCGAAATACAAGGGTAAGTCTGATCACCCGGTTATTGCTTTTACAACTGAGATGGATGCCTTGCGTGGAGACCCACCATTCCATGGTTGTGCCCATAACCAGCAACCACCCGTTGCGGTCGGTGCAGCCATTGCAATGACCAGGATTATGGATGAAAATAACCTGCCTGGGAGCATATGGGTGATTCATTTACCGGCAGAGGAAATTCCTCCTCCTGATCCGACAGCTATGTTTAAAGCTGGTTATTTTGATGAAGTTGATTTCATCCTACAGACACATGGTGGTGTAAACTCCGGACTATATAAAAGACCTATAGCCGGGACCGGTGGCGCTACACTTATCAATGCTAATTTGTATGAATTTACTGGAGAGACCGCTCATGCTTCCAGTGATCCATGGAATGGCCGGGATGCCGGAGATGCCTTGAGGGCGATGTGGACGATGGTTGATATGATCAGGGAGCATTCAAAGCCGGAATTCAGATTCCATGGAGCTATTATCGAAACAGCAATAGCACCAAATGTGATTAATCCGAAAGTTCTTTTTGATCACTGGGTCAGAGCGACCCCCGGATTAACCCAGGAAGAACTGAATAAAAAAGTTGAACAGGTAGATACCATTGCCAAGGCAGCTGCGATGGGTACTTTCTGTGAGGTCGAAATCAGTCATTATGCTGATTATGTAAACGGTCTATCTACGGCATGGGCAAACGCGTTAGGCTGGTACTATACCAAAATGTACAGCGATGAGGGTATGACCTCCGATGAATTAGGTAAACTTGAAAGTGGATGGGATGTAGGACAATGGGCTTCCTGGAGTATTCCCGGACTGGGTTCTGAAAGGGGTTCCTGGACAATAGCTTTAGCTGATGTTCCTGAGACTGCCGGTCATTCCCAGGAAAAAGCAGACTTAACCTGCACTGACTTGGGTCACAGATCTTTAGCCCTAATGGCCAAGAGGCAAGCAGCAGTAGCCTTACGTTTAGTAGTGGAACCGGAACTGCTTGAAAAGATTAATGCAGAACTCAAGCAGTGGCAGGAGTATGGTCTTGCTGAAGGATACATTACTGAAGACATGTTAAGATAACTTGAAAAATCAATTTAAGGTAAGTAGGTCAGGGAAGCATTTCGTTTCCCTGGCTACTTATTCATAGGTATGATATAAACTGCTAATCCTGTTGATGTTCTTTATTTGCTATCAAACTAAGGTCTTTCCCCTTATTTTTATAAATCCCGGTCTTAATAATATTATCCCTTCTGATGACCTTCTTGTGATCAGGGATCACGATAAAAGATTACCCCGTCCCAGTATTATGGTATACTACCAGTGAAACGATGCTCTAATTCTGATTCATAAAAAAATTTGAGAAAAACAGCATCAATAGGAGGCTAAAAAATGAGTAAAAAACTTTTGTTGTTTGGTTTGGTAGCTCTATTGTCCATTATATTTCTTGCCGGCTGCTGTACAGATGAACCCGGAGTCGGCCTGGCTACAGTAGAGGAAATTGACATTTTGATTGCTGAGTCCTTCCCGGTGCAGGTCTTCGTCGTTGCCAGAGGATATCTCCCCGATCCCTGTACGGAAATCTGCGAGGTTAGCACGGAAAGAGAAGGGAATGCCTTCCTGGTTGCCATTAAAACCTATCGCGCTCCCGGAGCTTGCATTCAGGTCATTCAGCCTTTTGAAGAAACCATTTCCCTTGATGTTTATGGCTTATCCGCGGGTACGTACACTGTTGATGTGAATGGTGTTAAGGGATCTTTTACCCTTGAAATAGACAATATTCTATAAATTCTATAAGAAAAGGAAAAAAAGAAAGCCATCAATTGTTTTATCTGTCGGCTGTAAGGAGAGGAATATCATGCGGGACAGGCGATTTGTAGCTGAACATCGGGGAGGATCACTTAAAAAAGACCACCATCATCAATTAATGCGATGGGCAAGGGAATGTTCAGGGCACGTGTTAATCCTTGTCAGAGGAACGATTGATCCACGGCTGATTCATGCCCTGCAGGTTGCCCAGCAATGGGAACAGGAAGAAGCAACAGTTGGAGAGGCCAGAAAAGCATCGGTCAATGCACATGCCGTAGCCCGGGAATCTGAAGACACCGTCCTGAAAGCAGTTGCTCGTTCTGTGGGACATGCCGTTGCGACGGCTCACATGGCTGACCACTCAATCGGAGCAGCTCTGTATGGCCTGCAAGCGATAAAACATGCAGGAAAGTCCATCGATTCCGAAAGAAAATGGCAGACTGAGCAGCTACCGGCCAAAATCAGGGAACTGGTCATCACTGCCATTCGGGAGAAAGAAAAACATTTCAGGTTTTGATGAAGACAGGAAAAATGCATAGATCAGTGAGGTTCTCTGGAGCTGTAATGGAGAATTATTGCAATGAACAACCATTTAAATCAAGAGAAGGTGAACAAATTCTTCAGCCGGCAGGAACATCTGATTTCCCTGTTCGCTGCGGTTGAACGCATGATAAGATCGATCGGTCCGGTAACCGTTGAAATGAAAAAGTCCCAGATCTCATTCGGAACGAAAACAAAATTTGCCTGGGTATGGTTACCCCAGCCGTGGGACAAGCGACCGGAAAACAGCATCGTTCTTTCTTTTGGTCTTGCCAGGCATATTGAGGGTAAACAGATCGTTGAAGCAGTTGAGCCGTACCCAAGCCGATGGACACACCATGTCATTATCCGGGAAGGATGTGATTTGAATGACAATGTCAGACAGTGGTTATGTGAAGCTTACAACTTTTCCCAAAGGAAAGTTCATCGGAAAAAGTCTTAAGATAGAGGTTTAAAACCCTGAAGTCTATCCAAAGGATTCCCACCGGGGAATAGCCCTTTGCTGCAGATTTTTTTAACTTCAAAATTCTTAAGAAAACAATCTCAAAAAAAAGATTCTGAAAAAGATATCTCAACCATTTAACCTGATACAGGTATCAATGAAAGGACACGGATAACCCTTTAGACGAAACAAAATGGAAAAAATATAGGTCTAAAGTCTGATTGACACTCACAGAATGAACGTTGTATACTGAAAAGGTAACAGTTCCAATATCATTGGCCATCATCTGCCATAAAAATATCTTCAGTGAACGATACGAAAAATCTGTTGAAAATAAGATTAGTTCAATATAAAGAAATAATAAAGGAGGGTATGATGAAGAAAAATTTGATTGCTGTTTTATGTCTTGCGGTTTTTCTATCTGTAGTGTTCTTTGCGGGAGCAGAAGAACAAACATTAAGCAGTGAAACAGAAGCATGGCTCAAGGAAGTAAAATTAGGACCATATTCAGAGGATACATTTGATGAAGCGGCGTTATATGAAGCTGCAAAGTCAGAAGGATCTGTCAGTATTTATTCCTACTCGTCAAGGGTTCATAAATTTGGTGAAGAATTTGAAAAAAAATATCCCGGCATCAAGGTAAACGGGTATGATATGGACTCAGGCGATATTGTGACCAAAGTGACAGCCGAACAGACTGCAGGCAATTATGTTGCCGATATCATCTTTCTGAAAGATGTTGCCGTTGTTTATAATGTACTTGTGGCAAAAGGACTTGCCCACAACTATGTTCCGGCGGACTTAAGGAAAACGATTCCTGAACAGTATCAGGAACCCATGCTTGTCCATCACACAAGCATACAGGGATTTGTCTATAATACCGAAAAAAATGCACAGGCTCCCTTTACCTCTCTCTGGGATCTTACAAAACCGGAATGGAAGGGAAAAGTGATCATGCCGGATCCGATGAAGCTGCCGGAATTTGTTGAGATCTACACGGCTATTGTTGAACATGCAGACGAAATGGCAGCAGAGTATGAAAAAGTGTTCCAGGAAAAGATTACATTGAGTCCCGGGGTTGAAAATGCAGGTTATGAATGGCTTTACAGAATACTCAAAAATGATGCCATCGTTCTGGGTTCAACCAATGATATCTCCAATGCGGTTGGACTTTCTGATCAGGAGACTCCCCCTGTAGGGCTGACTGCATTTTCCAGAGTGCGCGATATTGAAAGTAATCCTAATCTGAAATTTGCCTTTGCGGAGAATCTGACCCCCGTGGAGGGATTCGAGCTTGAGGTCGTCCAGCTGGCAGTCAACAGAGCCCCGCATCCTAATGCAGCGAAACTTCTCCTACGCTTTATGCTGGGTGATGAAAAAGGCGGAGAAGGATATGCTCCTTATTATGTAGCAGGCAACTTTTCAGTTCGTACAGATGTTCCTCCTGTTGAGGGGATGAAGCCGATAACTGAGATACCGTCATGGTCTGCTTCACCGGAATATGTCTGGTTAGAAGGGCAAAAGGTACTTGATTTCTGGAATATAAACCTTGTTCAATAAATCTGATTCAATAAAAATCAGACGGCCGGGATATGTCAAACCGGTCGTCTGATTTTTATCAACTACCTGATGAGATGATGGAATGAGCAGACAGCACCTCATAAATAATCATTCAGCTTTTCACTTGAGAGCAGTTTTCCGAAGGAACATGAATTATCTCCGTCAACCCCATATCATCATGTCCTTATTTCTACTGATTGTTGTAGCTGTTCTTATTATTATTCCGGTAATAACCATGTTTTACTCTACATTTATCTGGCAGACGGAAGATATAAGACTTTCGAGAGAAGCAGATCCGGGGAGTTTTACTTTTTTTCACTGGAAACGGGTATTCTCTTCAGCGCTTACCAATACAGTCCTCTGGACACCACTCAAAAATACCATTATTGTCGGTATTGGCGTTTCTTTTTTAGCCCTGCTGATCGGTATTTTTATTGCCTGGCTGGTAGCAAGAACGGATATCCCCTATAAAAAATTCATTGTTGCTGTTGCCGCCATACCCTATATGGTTCCTTCTTATATCCATGCGTTAAGCTGGCTGACCCTTTTTAAGAATGACAGGGTGGGAGGCGTGACCGGGTTTTTTCAGTCTCTGACAGGAATCTCACCTCCCAATTGGATTTCATACGGGGTTTTCCCAATCATCATAACGCTCTCTCTCCATTACTACCCCTATGCTTATCTTCTGGTTTCGGCGGCACTGAAGAGTATTGATTCAAGACTCGAGGAGTCAGGTGAAATCCTCGGGGCTACAAGAGGAACCATATTGCGGCGCATCACCCTTCCCCTGGTTATGCCGGCCATACTTTCAAGCCTTATTCTAACTTTTTCTAGAACGATCGGCATATTCAGCACGCCTTATTTCCTGGGTTCTCCTGTAAGATTTTTTACCATCCCGGTGCAGATTTATTCCAGTATTATTAACCGCAATTCTGCAACAGGATTTATCCTTTCCTTTGTTCTGATCGGCATATCCTCTTTTATCATCTTTTTGAATCAACGGGCAGTTGGAGAGAGGAAAAGTTTTGCTACCATCAGCGGTAAGGGTTTTACCAGTACACTCACACCCCTGGGGAAAGCCAAATCCATTGTTTTACCGATCGTGTTTTTTATCATCCTGATCTCGGTAGTGCTTCCGCTTTTGCTTCTCACTGTGGAGACTGTTTCCTTATATCCGGGAAGCTATTCCCTTCAAAATATAACACCTCATTTCTGGTTTGGCAGAGGGGGTACCTCTTTTGCTGAAGGCGAAGCCGGGCTTCTCAGGAATCCGGAAATTTTAAAAGGTGCCTGGAACAGCATAAGACTTGCGGTGACTGCTTCAATTCTGGCAGGCTTTCTGGGTATTTTCATCGGGTATGCTGTCGTTAAAGGCCGCAGAGAAAGGCTTCCGAAGGTACTGGATCAAATTTCCTTTCTTCCGTACCTGGTGCCTTCCATTGCTTTCAGTGCCCTTTACCTGGCTCTCTTCATCAGGAGGATAGGTCCTATTCCCGCTCTTTACGGAACATTCATACTTTTGGTGATGATCAATGCTGCCAAGGAGCTTCCCTTTTCCTCACGCGCGGGGATATCCTCCATGCTTCAGATTGGGGGAGAGCTTGAGGAAGCCGGCGAGATTGCCGGAGCCGGCTGGGGAACAAGATTCCGTAAAATTATATTTCCGCTGAGCATCAGGAGTGCCATGGCGGGATTTATACTTGTTTTTATCACGGTAATGAGAGAACTTGCCCTGATTATTCTGCTGGTAACACCCGAAACGAGAACACTTACCACAATGACATTCCGATATCAGGAGCAGGGATATGTGCAGTTTTCCAGTGCCATAAGCCTGCTGGTGGTGATAATCATTTTTGCAGGGTCATTTCTCGCCAATAGAATTGCCAAAACCAGTGAAATTGATTAATGGAGGAATTGATATAGATGAGTTATGTAGAGGTTAAAAATCTGACTAAAAAATTTGACAATGTTACTGCGGTTGATCGTATATCATTTTCTGTCGATGAAAAATCATTCTTGGTTTTGTTAGGTCCTTCAGGTTGTGGCAAGACCACGATCTTAAGGATGATTGCGGGCCTTGAGACCCCGACTGCCGGTGAAATAAGAATCAAGGATAAGATCATGTATTCAAGTGAAAAAGGAATCTGTATACCTGCCAGAGAAAGAGGCCTGGGGCTTGTATTTCAGAGTTATGCCCTTTGGCCTCACATGACGGTCTTTGAAAATATTGCTTTCGGACTTCGTGTGAAAAGAATGAAAGAAAGCGATATTAAGAAGAAGGTTCAGGAGTCTCTCGCTTATATGCGTCTTGATGAAATGGCTGAACGTTATCCGCAGGAGATGAGCGGAGGGCAGCAGCAGAGAGTTGCACTTGCCAGAATGCTCGCCAGTGACCCCCCTCTTTTTCTGATGGATGAACCCTTATCAAACCTGGATGCTAAATTGAGAGATGAGATGCGGGCAGAGATCAAAACAATCCATGCGCATCTTGCTGCTACGACAATCTATGTGACCCATGACCAGGTTGAAGGGCTGACCATGGCCAGCAAGATTGCAGTCCTTAATCAGGGCAGGATTGAGCAGATTGATCATCCTAAGAAGATCTATCATTCTCCGGAAAACCTTTTTGTTGCAGACTTTATCGGCACCCCCCGGATCAACCTTATTAACGGAGAATATGAAGTATCAGATAGCAGGGTATCTGTGAAGACAGAAAACGGTGATGTTCTAAAAACTTCTTATAAAAAGATAAAAACTGCTGGTAACAGGGTTATCCTTGCCATCAGGGCTGAAAAAATATCCATAGAAACAAATCCGGGTGAAAACAGGTTAAAAACGAAGATTAAAACGGTCCTTCCGGCAGGATCAGAAACAGTCGTGCATGTGATTTACGGCAAATTTGAGCTGAAGGTATTAATGCAGAGGGAACAGGAGTTGAATGCAGGTGATAGCGTATTTCTGCACTGCCCTGAAAATGACATTCTATTGTTTGATCCTGAGACCGGAAGATTGATGCGGCAGTGATGGAATCCTTCTCCTTCTTGAACAGCTAACCTCACAAAGAATCATTACTTTCTTTCACTGTCTTTTCTTTATCTTTCAGCATTTCCTCTTGCAGAAGTCTTTCTGCTTCTTCAATCAATTCCTGCTCCTTGCCTACGGTGATCGTCACAGCTGCAGCAATCGAATGGCATGCATCCGCAAAGCCCCCAAGGTTGATTGTTGCCTGGGGAAGAAAACGGTCGATTCCCGGCATTTTCTTGTGAAGTATGTCTTTGGAAAGCGCCTTGGAAGTTCTCATTGACATCTTTGTCTGTCCCATTGGGATAGAGCCAAAACCGGGAATCATGTCAGGGATTTTCTGATACCCGGCAATATACTTGGTCTGATCAATAAAGTCCATCTCGGCAATTTCATTGCAGAAAATTCCTACCATTTTTACGCCCATTGGCTTAAAACGTTCTTTTATGTCAAACCACTGAATATTTCTGCCGACAATGAGTCCTCCTTTTTTCAGTCTTTCGATCTCCCTGGAAAATATTTCTTCTTTCACTTCTTTCAAATTTTCAATAAACAGCATATTTTCATCGGTAATGCCTTCCAGAAGCAGGTTGACAGCCACCTCAGGACCTTTGCCGTAATACCCGACACCGCCGGCAGTATCAAGCATGGGATAAAAAGATACCACGTTTACCTCCCGGCTACCCAGTCTGATATAGAACTGTTCTCCCTCAGAATCCATCTCTTTGCGCATTAAACCGGCCATTTGCGCTTCCTCAAAACATTCCAGGTTAAAAGAATGAATCCGGCGCTCGCGATAATAAAAATCGGCGATGCCTCCGAATGCAGCAATATGAACCAGGTCTTTGTTTGCAGGATTAAGGCATATGGCAAAGTGATAGCAGACCACCGATGCCGATATATCCCGATCTCCCTTAAATCCGAAAAAATCAGGATCAAAGTTCAGCACCATGGGATCATCTGTTTTTTTTGCTTTGTGGTGATCGAGAATGATGATCAGATTTTTTCCGTTGTTAAGGTTAGCAATGAGCGGGGCAATTCCTCCGGCAAAATCTGCAAAGACGACAATCTTGCCTTCTGTCCTGTCAAAGAGCTCTTCAAGTACGGCAGGGTAGGGTTTTTCGAGGCAGAACCGGTTTATGTTATAACCGGCTCTCGTAAATGCCTTTAAGAGAATGGCACCGGACGTAAGCCCGTCAGAATCATTATGATGAATCAGTATCAGGTCTTTGGAATGATATTCTTTCATCTTCCTGATCCCTGAATTAAGTTCATTGAAATATTTTTCCCGCCTGTTTTCGTTACGATAAGTAGACATAAAGGTTTTGCCTCCTGCAAGGGTGTAGTCTTTTATATTTGCCCTGCGTCATTGAAAGTAATGAATTCTTATTTTTCTTCTTATAAAAAAGATGGCATTTCAGAATAGCATATACAGAGTGGGATTTCAAATACTTTACAGTCATTATAATGATAAAATTCCACAGTTTCGATTCAAAAATAAAAAGGTCTGTCATTGATGAATAGAACAGGATGACATTCTGCTTATGCAGACTGAAATCATACTATGCAGGCCAGCAAAGACATTTTCTAACCACAAGTTCGAATCCTACCCGGGGAGCCAGTCTGTTCCATAGGCAGAACTACTTCATTAGAGGTTCTGTCTATTT
>CAYSSG010000061.1:0-7312 GCA_964433635.1 uncultured Atribacterota bacterium
AACACAAAAAGGGGGTAGTTCTCTGTATCATGCTCTGATAATCTGATACACCGTCAATCCGGTTAATCTGGAAAGCTGTCTTAGGGAACAGCTGTTTAATTATTTTGAGATAGCTCAATACCTTTTTCTGGATCTCTGGTTTGGCATTAACTATAGTTGCTAATTCCAGATGATATTTTTTAGTAACTAATTCTCTGACAGCTTTATCAGAAAAGGTCTCTCTTCTTTCGGTGATATCCAGACATTGATCATCATATAGTCATCATCAGAGGAGAAGATGTTTTGTTGGTTGATGCCTCTTTCTATGATGTGATAGATACCACTACTGCTTTTGATACGGGCTACCCTGGGCATAAGGGACTCCTCTCACGCAGGAGATAATTGATGGGAATATTCTATAATACCAGAGAAAAGTTGATGAATAAAGAACCGTTCCCTGTATTACCTTATCCCTTTTTTATCTGTTTCTTAAATGGCAGGCTACAAAATGTCCATCATCTATATCGATTAATTCAGGTTCTTTCTGACTGCAAATTGTTGTAGCATATTGACATCTTGGATGGAAACGACAACCCCCTGGAGGTTTAAAAGGGCTTGGAACATCTCCTTCTAAAACAATTCTATGTCTTTTTATAGCAGGATCAGGGATGGGTACTGCCGAAAGGAGTGCCTCGGTATAAGGGTGTTGAGGATTATCATACATCTCACAAGTAGTAGTCAGCTCGACAATTTTTCCAAGATACATGACTGCTACTCTATCAGAAATGTGTTTTACCACACTCAAATCGTGAGCAATAAACAGATAAGTAAGCTTAAATTTATCTTGTAAATGTTCTAACAAATTGATTACTTGGGCTTGAATAGAAACATCCAATGCGGATACAGGTTCATCACAAATGACTAATTTAGGATTCAGAGCCAAAGCCCTGGCTATTCCGATTCTTTGTCTCTGCCCTCCGCTAAATTCATGAGGATACCTTCTTATATGGCCTGCATTTAAGCCCACTGTCTCTAATAGATCCTTGACTCTTTCCTCTTTTTCCTTTTTATTATTTACAATCCTATGAATTCTTAACGAATCTCCTATTATATCGCCTACAGTCATGCGAGGATTTAGAGAACTAAAAGGATCCTGAAATATGATTTGAATATTACGTCTCGCTTTTCTAAGTTCCTCTTTACTTAATTTAAAGACATTTACTCCTTCCAATTCTACCTCCCCGGCAGTGGGCTCTAAGAGCCTGATAATGGTTCTCCCTGCAGTAGTTTTCCCACAACCAGACTCTCCAACCAGGCCTAAAGTTTCTCCGCTTTTGATATCGAAACTTATATCATCTACCGCCTGGACATATCCTATTGTCTTGGATAATATTCCCCCTCTCACGGGAAAATATTTTTTTAAATTTCTTACTTTGAGTAATAAATTGTTTATCAATTCCTTTGCCTTAAGTGTTCTAAATCTTAAATTATAATCAATTTCGGGTAACATTTTCCGTTTCTTGCATATTTTTAAAATGAATCGCCTTTTCTGTATCGTACATCCAACATCGTACAATATGGTTGTCTTCTACCTTTTTAAGTTCAGGTTCTTCCTTCTTGCAGAGATCTATAGCGTACTTACAACGAGGATGAAACTTGCATCCGGAAGGTAAAGCTAATGGATCAGGAATTCCACCCTGAATGACTTCAAGTTTTTTACCAGGTTTATCCGTTAGACGAGGAATGGAATTTTGGAGAGCCATAGTATAGGGATGCAAGGGATTTTTAAAGATGGTTTTTACTTCTGCATATTCTACCGCTTTACCAGCATATACAACAACTACATCATCTGATACTTCAGCGATTACTCCCAAATCATGAGTAATCATTAAAACTGACATACCAAATTCATCTTTTAATTTCTTTATCAGTTCTAAAATTTGAGCCTGGATGGTAACATCCAAGGCAGTTGTTGGTTCGTCTGCTATTAATAAATCTGGATTACAAGATAAAGCCATGGCAATCATTGCTCTCTGTCTTTGCCCTCCGCTTAATTCATGAGGATATTCATGAACTCTGGTTTCGGGAGCAGGTATACTTACTAAGTTTAACATTTCTACTGTTTTCTTTATGGCTTTTTGTTTATCTATTTTTTGGTGTAACACGATAGTTTCTGCAATCTGTTCGCCAATAGTATATACAGGGTTTAAAGAGGTCATTGGCTCCTGGAAAATCATGGCAATATCATTCCCTCTAATCTTTCTCATTTCTTCGGAGTTTTTCTTTAACAGTTCTTCACCTTTAAACCAAATTTCACCGTCAACAATCTTCCCAGGCGGTTCCTGAATCAATCTTAATATGGAAAGAGCAGTAATGCTTTTTCCACAACCCGACTCACCAACCATACCCAGTGTTTCCCCTTTTCTGATGGTAAAATCAACCCCATCAACTGCTTTAACCACACCATCATCCGTATAAAAATAGGTCTTTAAATCTTTAACACTAAGTAATAGATTATCAGTAGTCTCCACTTTTTCATCCTATCTTTCATTTCTTTTCCATACATTTTATTATTGCTCATTTTTTAAGTAATTACTTATTTTCAAATGCTCCAAATCTCATTATCTGTTCATTTTCCATCATTATTTTACCTTTAGCAATAACACAATTTATCTGAAGACTGTTTTTATCCAAGGCTATCAGATCCGCATCTTTTCCGGTTTTTATTTCTCCTTTTTGATCTAATTTTAGATGTTTGGCAATGTTTGTAGAAGTTACTCTAATAGTATCTTCTATGGGCATTTTTTCTTTCTTTATTATGTCAATAAATTCTTTGTACAAAGAAGAAACTGAGGACACAAGCATACCCACAATTTCCTTCTTCTTGTCAAATTCAGGCATACTGCCATTCCCATCTGTACTTAGAGTAATTTTTTCTATAGACACTCCATTTTCGATCAATCTTTTAACGGCTTTACTTGCTTTTATTATTCCAGTTGACTCATTCTCCGCTGTAACTCCTGTAGTAACATCAACATATCCGCCCATTTTCCCAAATTCTATCGCATTTTTGAATAACTCTTCATTTCTATTTAAGTGAGTTGGCGCGAACTGTTCTATCGGTATTTCAGTGTTTTTTACAATCTCAAATAACGGTCTGAGACCTGATTTCTCACTACCCATATGAATATGTACAATGCCCGCTTTCCCTGCTAACATCCCGCCAACTCTTGCTTCAGATATTACCCTTCTTAATTCATCTACTGTGGGATGAGAAGATCGATGATCTGATAAGGCAATTTTCACTCCAATCACTTTATCTATCAACATGATGTCAGATAATATATCTCCAGTAAGGGTTGGCGAAGGATACTGGTAAGCTCCTGTATATATATATGTACTTATACCTTCATTTTCCAATCCCCGCGCTTTCATTAAAAGCGCTTTTAACGATCTCGAAACTCCATCTGTTCCCAGCAATCCTATTACTGAGGTTATCCCTGCTTTAATAAATTCAGTCAATTGAATTGGTGCTGTACGATACTGAGGACCTCCTTCTCCCCCGGCACCATCAATGTGGACATGTTGATCTATAAAACCGGGAATAACAATACACTTTGAAACATCAATTATTTTTATATTTCTATCGAGTGCATTGGCAGCTGACTCTGGAATATTTCGGTCAATTAAAAATATTTTGTCATCAGCAATAAGTATATCTTTCCTTCCATTATATTCGGGTGAATAGATCTCTCCTCTTCTTATTAATATAAAACTCATATTGCCTTCTTCAACTTTTCTCCAAAATTTATCTTATATAGTTCTAAATGAAAATGGAAGAATTCCATATTTAATTAACCAACTTTACCTTTCATAATCTTAGGATTAATTTCTTCCCTTAACCAATCTGCTAATAAATTGATACCAAATACTATCAATATCAACGCTAGCCCGGGAAAAATAACGAGCCACCATTTCCCGGCATAGATATAATTCTTCCCTAAAGATATCATCATGCCAAGAGATGGCTTATTTATCGGAACTCCTACACCAAGGAAACTTAAAGTAGCCTCTAACATCACTGCAGCTCCAAAATCGACGGCGGAAACTATCAATATGGGTGCTATTGCATTAGGAAGAATGTGTTTATACATAATCTCTAAATCATTGGCCCCAATCGCCCTTGCGGCACTAATGTAATCCTCTTCTTTTACACCAAGAACAGATCCTCGCATTGTCCTGGCATATCTTACCCAATCAGTAATAATGATAGCCAGGATCACTGTGCTTACACCATGGTTTTTGAGAACTCCTAACAATAACATAGCTATCAGTGTAGTAGAAAATGAAAATATAGCATCTGCTAATCTCATTGTTACAGCTTCTAATAGACCTCTATAGAACCCCGCTAAAAGACCAACAGTCACCCCTATGATCCCAGCAATGATAATCACACTAAAACCTACAGTAAATGATGTTCGGCAACCGTAAAGTATGGTACTTAATATATCTCTTCCCTGGTCATCAGTGCCTAAAATAAAGGGAGCCTTTCCACCTTCCATCCAAATTGGTGGTTTTAGAGAATCCTCCAAATAAAGTCCTTCCATATCATATGGATTTTGTGGAGCGATGACAGGAGCAAAGATAGCTCCAATTAACATCATTAAAAGGATTAGAGAACCTATTACTGCTGATATATCTTTAATATAATGATAAAATCTTTTTGATTTAAAAATTCTAAATATAATTTATATCCTATTCATATCTTATTTTTGGATTAATATATCCATACAGAATGTCCACAACAAGGTTTACACAGAGAATAAGAATAGAAGTAATCATTACATAGGCAACTATAACCGGGTGATCTGTTTCGTATACTGCTGTTAATAATAAGTTTCCTGCCCCGGGCCATTGGAATATACTCTCTGTTACTATCGAAAATGCTATTAATTCCCCAAATTGCAAACCTGCCATTGTTACCACAGGTATAAGCGCGTTTCTCAACGCGTGCTTAAATATTATCATTTTGGGTGGCAAACCTTTTGCCCAAGCTGTTCTTATATAATCCTCTCTTAGTACTTCTAACATTCCTCCCCTTGTTAACCGCAGGAGTACTGCAAGTTGATACATGCCTAAAGTGAAAGCTGGAAGAATGAGATGCCGAAGCCCACCTAAGGTAAAAAGACCGGTTCTCCAATTCTTTGCAATTCTTATTACCTCGCCCCTTCCAAAGGTAGGTAATACTCTTAAAGTAACAGCAAAAATCATGATGAGTAAGATTCCTATTAAAAAGGTAGGAATTGATATTCCAAAAAGAGAACCGGTCATAATGATCCTGCTTATAAAATTTCGGGGATTTAATGACACTAATACCCCCAGGCCAATTCCAAATATGAGTGCTATAAGCATAGCGGTAACAGCTAATTCAATACTTGCCGGTAATCTTTCCAGGATAAGTTTAAGTACAGGAGTATGGGAAACATAAGATAATCCGAAATCACCATGGAGTGCGTTTTTTAAAAAAACAAGATATTGAATATAAAAGGGCTTATCCAAACCCATTTTAACTCTAACTGCCTCTTGCTGTGCTTGGGTGGCATAGCGACCAGCTAAAGTAATTACCGGGTCACCAAAAAACTGGAAGATAATAAAACATAAAAATGAAACAACAAGAAGGACTATCACTCCCTGGGTTAATCTTTTAACAATGCATTTGTACATAAACTAAGAAATGGTTGAGGCTAAAATAAGCGAAGATAATCAGCAAAAAATAGCCTCAACCACTAATTTCCCTCTCTATTCCTTAATGGACATCTCTCTGAAGAGTATCCAGGTGTCCAATCGAGGTGTAAACTGTATTCCTCGTCCTTTGTAAACAGCATAGGCGTCTTCCTGATAATGAAGAGGAAGAACTGCTATCTTGTCATTCATAGCAACTCTGTTTAATTCTCTTAAACTTTCTGCCCTTTCTTCTGGGTCAACTATTAGCTCAGATTTTTCCAAAAGTTCATCCAGAGTTGCATCACTATAGTCAGCGCCATTCAATCCGCCATAGCCAACATCTACGCTATGTATCAGCTTGGTAAAAGAACGGCCGAAATCATAGGTTCCATCAAACCATCCAATCAGATAGAAATCCAATACATGTAAATCTACTTCCTCAAAAAAGATGGCTTTTGGTTTTGTATCCAGCTCTACTTCAATCCCGACTTTAGCCAGCTGTTTTGCTACAGCTTCACAAATCTGTGCATCTCTAACATAACGGTCATTAGGTCCAGAAAGTTTTATCTCAAAACCATCTGCATATCCAGCTTCGGCAAGCAGGTCTTTTGCTTTTTCTGGATCAAAAGGTAGGCGCTTAATAGAGGCATCATAGCCAACAGTTGGTTCATCTGGGATCTGAGATGCCGGAAATGCGTGACCAAACATTACTTTTTCAATGATTTCATCTTCATCAATGGCGTGGTACATTGCCTTTCTTACCCTGATATCATTGGTAGGAGTACCCGGTTTATTTCCCAGTCCTAAGTAAATAGCTCTTCGGGCTGGTATAGTAATCAATTCGATATCAGGATTACTGGCAGCGTTATCAAATAGCTCAACAGGTACATCCTGTAAAATGTCTACCTGGCCCGTTATTATAGCAGCTAAACGGGTAGATGGTTCGGTAATCGGAGTAAATATAGCTTTTTTAATAGGAGGTACTTCACCCCAGTAATCTTCATTTGCTTCTAATTCAAGGTAAGAACCTTTTACCCATTCCACAAATTTGTATGGTCCAGTTCCGATTGGATTTTCCCCTATCTCTCCAATAGAACGGGACTCAGATGATTCCTTGTCCATAATAAAGACCTGATGCAGGTTATCGGCAAAGTAAGGAACCGGTATTCTGGTTTTGACATCTATCGTCCAGGGGTCACTATCAACTGTTTCTACCGAAAGAATTACCTCTCCAAAGGCTAAGAATTCAGATACAGGGAAGGGCTCTCTTAATCTTAAAAAGGTATATTGGACATCCTCCCAGGTAAAATCATTGCCATTATGGAATTTTACTCCCTGTCTCAAAGTCAATCTCCAGGTCAAATCATCCAATCTTTCATATGATGTTGCTAATCCAGGCTCAAGTATCCCTTTAGCATTTCTGTACAGAAGTCCTTCAAATATATTAGCCATAACCCCAAGGTTAGCATCAGAATCTGAGCCATGAGGGTTCATGGTCTGGGGAGGTGAACCCACTGCAACATTTATACTATCTTGCCCGGCAGCAATTCCACTGATAATAGTAGTTAAACTTAATACAAATATCACCAGCATAAAAATTGTAATAGAT
>CAYSSG010000061.1:7412-9288 GCA_964433635.1 uncultured Atribacterota bacterium
AGTTTTTTCCAGAAGCTGTATTACTTATAATAGATAAGATAAATTCCACTGTCTTCATTAAATTATCAACTAGAATATATTCATCAACTGTATGAACCCTTTCCATTCCTATAGCTAAATCCACTGAGGGAAAACCTTGTTTATTATATACATTGGCATCACTTCCCCCTCCGCTCGGACGCAATTCTGGCTGTAATCCCATATCTTTTGCCGCTTTCATTGCTATTTTAATTACCCGGCTATCAGCAGATAAATGATAGCAATCGTACTCCCTATTAATCTTTACTTCTGCTTTGGCTTTAAATTCCTGAGCAGTGCCTTCGGCTATCTGTTTCAATTTCCTGGTATATTTTTCTAATTTTTCTTCGTTTCTGCTTCTAACTTCTCCTTCTAATGTTACTTCATCAGGAATAATATTAGTAGCTTTACCACCGGAAATAATCCCGATATTGGCAGTAGTTTCTTCATCTAATCGACCTAATTCCATCCGTGAAAGGGCGAATCCGGCTATCTGAATAGCATTGATTCCCTCTTCAGGTTTTGAACCGGCATGAGCAGATTTTCCATAAATAATTATTTTTAAAGAATTCTGAGAAGGAGCTTCATTGATAATCTCTCCTACTTGCCCTCCAGAATCTAAAACAAAGCCCATCCGAGCATTTAATCTGGAAATATCTAAATTCTTTGCACCCAATAAACCGATTTCTTCACAAATGGAAAATACAATCTCAATATCACCACAGGGAGTATTATTCTCTTTAATGATATGCAGTGCTTCTAATAAAGCAGCTATTGCCGCTTTGTCATCTGCACCTAAAATTGTTTCCCCTCCGCTTAATATTCTGTATCCATCATAGATTGGTTTAATATTTTTTCCAGGGATAACTGTATCCATATGAGCAGAAAACATAATCGGGGTTGCTTCTTTAATATCTCCCCTGAAAAGAGCTATGATATTGCCACTATTTGATTTTACCTTCTCACCAGCCTGATCAATTCTAACCTCCAATCCCAAATCTTCTAATTTTTCTACTAACAAGTCAGCTAAATTTCTCTCTTCTCTGGAAATACTATCTATCTTAACTAACTCCATAAATGATTCCACCAGCCTTTTTTTATTAACCATTCACGATCCCCTTTCTTAATTAGATTTCTTTGATAGAATATCTATCGTATTATCTTTAATCCATTCTTTTCTAAGCCCAAACATTTTTTTACCTTAGTTATTTTATATAGTACTCCAAATATTTTGAGATTGGTATTTAATTTCCTGGTAATTGTTTGGAAAAAACAGTTGCAGGAACTTGTTCAGCTAAACCGTAATAATTGAGAAAACTCCAATAAGCAATATGATAGGTTCTATCAACATAGATCCAATTACAAATTCATGCATGGTGTAACTTCCTTTTTTAGATCCAACAGGAATAATCAGGTATTTCCCTTTTCCAATCCGCTTAATTGCACCATTTTACTGTATCCTATAAAACATAAAACAGGGGTCGCAGACTATGTGAAAACTCATCCTTTGTTTGTCTAATAAAACATTATATGGGTATCACATCATCCATAAAATAATTCTTCCATAGTTTTGCGATACCCATAGACCAAATAGAACATGGGATAATTCCTGGGATCACAATAAAAGCCCCCGTTCCATACTATAAGGAGGGAGCTTTTTGAATGATTCCGATTTATTCACATTTTGTATGTCTGAATTATTTCAAAACAATGATAGCTAAAAAATTATTAGCAGAATTACTGCTACAATAGCAGCGATCCAATACCATTCTAAATCTTCAAGAAAATTCATAATAACCTCCTTTGGCTTCTTAATGTTTGTATAACAATTATCTGATAATTTTTTGAAACTTTCAAG
>CAYSSG010000062.1:0-6670 GCA_964433635.1 uncultured Atribacterota bacterium
AAAAGCAATGGCTGGCAGGTGATAGAAAAAATGAATCAAAACATCATGGCGGAATTCAAGATAATTAAGGAAGAATCAAAAAAGAACAAAAATAAAATCCCGGTGATTTCAGTCAGGGAAGTTAAAGAGATGGCACAAAAATATCATCTTTCCCAACTGGAAATCGAAATATCCGCCTTACAGAAAAATATCATGCCTGCCCGTTATGAGCGAAATTATCCTACCATCAGCTTTCCGGAACAAATCCGACTGCTGCAATCAACGGTTGCTGTTATCGGTTGTGGCGGGCTGGGGGGAAATATTTTAGAAATGTCTGCAAGATTGGGAATAGGAAACATACTCATGATTGATGGAGATATATTCCACGAAAGCAATCTGAATCGCCAGTTATTAAGTTCCGAAGATGTTCTCGGAAACGGCAAAGCAGAAACGGCTGCAGTACGGATCAAGCACATTAATTCCAGTATATACACCAGATCCTATTCCCAATTTATTGATTCAGGCAATGTCCGGGAAATTATCCATGGGGCTGACCTGGCAGTGGATGCCCTGGATAATATCCCTTCCCGCTTTATACTGGAAAAAGCCTGCCGGCAGCTTGATATTCCACTCGTTCATGGCGCCATCAATGGTTTTAACGGTCAGGTCAGCACCGTATTCCCGCAGGACAAAGGATTGGAAGCCATTTACGGTAAACGGCAAAGGTATCATCGGAAGAATGAGATCTCTGAAGTGAGTACCCCTTCTGTTACTCCCGCACTGGTTGCTGCTTTCCAGGTACAGGAAGTCATCAAGGTATTGTTAAACAGGGGAAAACCATTGCGCAATAAACTGCTCCTGATTAATCTGGAAGAATCGGAAATCAACCTGCTGGAAATTGAATAGGTATATCGTATGGAGTATACCGTATACCGGTAATACCAATCTTAACAAGTATTAGATAAAATCCAAGATTTTTATTGAGTACTGAGTTTAGCTGATAAATATATTTGATATCACGATCATATGCCCGTTCAAATACCGAGTTAATGATCGTAAACTAGTCTCATATAAGATGTAGATTGCTATTATATGAATAAATCTAGTTAATTAAATTTCTTCAATTTATGATTTTAAAAGCTCTTCAATTCTCATTTTCGCTTGTCGTAGTATTGATTTCAAAGTTTCAGATTTTAAGTCTTTACTATGCATTGGTATGGTTACCAGCAAATTACCTTTCCTTAGCTGTACATGATTCCCCTTGCTTCTGATTAGTTGGAAACCTGACCTTTGTAGTACTTTAACCACTTCTTTAGGTTTTAATACTGGCAATTTAGACATAAGCACTAACTTGAAAGTCAACATTCATCTTAAAAATCTCTATCACATCATCCGGTCTTGTATTGATCGGATTTTCCCTATCTAAAACTGGACGGATGATGGGCAAATTACTTTCTATTGCAGTTTCTGAATAAAGCATAACCGCTTCCAAAAGATTATGCTTGGCTTCTTCAATGGTATCTCCTTGTGATGCTACATCAACCTCTAAGCATAAAGAACTGTAACCTTTATCTTCTTTGATCACAGCTCCTGTAAATACAAATAGGGTTTTTTCCAAAAATTTCAGCTCCCCCCTTCTCTTTCGTAAGATCGAAATGTTTACTTACCCAGGAATAAATTTACAATTTGTTTATCGTCCTTTTCTGATTATAATTATTAGGTAAAAAGAAGTCAAAGAATGAAGGATTCCCATCATTCATCTCAAAGTTTATCAAGACAATTGGTTATTGTTTCATCAGATCTTTAATAAAGTAGCTCAGTATCTTTCCTGCATCCATGAATATTGCAGGTCTTTTAGCCAGTTCTTTAAAGAGTATAAAATGATTTTCAAAATCTGCCAGGTTTTCAATGAGACGGGCATTTTTCTGCAGTATCCGAAAAAGTTCATTCAACTCATCAGAATCCAATCCTTCAAAGAACTTCCTGGCCTTCATTCCAAATCTTATTTCCGTTCCAAATTTCTCTCTGTATCGCTTATCATATTCTGATAGTCTTTGCCTGCCAATACAGTCAGCTAAAATCTCTGCTGACTGTAAACCATAAAAGATTCCGCCTCCGGTAAGCGGTTTCACCTGGCAGGCAGCATCACCAACCAGGGCAATATTTTCCCCGTAAACCGGAATCAAACCTAAAGCAATTTTCCCGGTAATCCTGTCAATCATTTCAGCATCGATCTGCCGTTCGGCAATAAAGCTATCCAGCATTTTCCTGCCATTTTTTCCGATAATACCCAGCCTGATGGTCCTGTCATCTTCGGGAATCATCCACAGGAAAAAAGGGATACCCTGATAGAAATAAACCTGTACCATTCTGCTGTCTATTTTTTCTTTCCAGTTTTTCACATCCAGTCGATACTGCACACCGTAATAACTCAGGATCCCTCTCTCTGATCTTTGATTATCCAGAATGTGACGCAGTAAAAAGTCTCTTACGACCGAATCGGGCCCGTCGGCACCGATCAGAATATCTGCTTCCCACTCTTCTCCCTCTTTCGTTCTGACCAGATAGGTGTTATTGCTTTTTTCAATCGATTTCACCTTTTGTTTCAGGTGAATTTCCAAACCCTGACTCATATTCAGGTCAAATTGTTCACGATTTATAATATAGGCAACCGATGGTCTTTGGATTGTGAAATTCTCACCCTGACAGGCAATGAAGGCACCGTGAATGACATTGATAATGGATTCTCTGGAGGGGGGAATGCGGGTTTTTTCAAATACCTGTTTTCCTACAATCCCGGCACATTTCACCGGTCTGCCTACCTGATGATGTTCTTCCAGCAAAACAGGATGATATCCCATCCCGGTTAATAACTGAGCAGTATAGCAGCCGATTGGACCGGCTCCTACAATCAGAATTTTCATTTTTAATATCACTCCGAAGGATTTCGATTAAATAAAGACAAAAACTATTGTCGATTCTACAACCAATATGGACCAAATTCAATAAACATTCTTCCTGTTGTCAGCGGCAATCATAAAGACTATTTTTTTATCCTGATTAATTTCATAAAAAAAACGGTAATTACCGATACGGTAGCGCCAGGTCTCTGGGTGATAGGTTGCTAATTTTTTTATATTTTTACCGAAAAAAGGATTTTCTCGTAATTGAGGATAGACAAATGTATTCAGTTTTGTTTTTATTCTTTCTTGTTGTCCGCTGAAATTATCTTTTAAATCTTTTATGAATTGATTGGTCTCAAATACCTTAAAATGAGTCAATAAATCTACCTTTCATGGTCTTTGCGTCCTGATGTCCCTTTTTTAATTTTTTAATCAAAATAGGATCTGAAGTAATCTGAGACATTTCAATAGGGTCAACATAATAGGACGCCTCAATATCTTCCATTACCTTAGTGGTAATAAAATTTGAAATAGGACGATTTTCTAATTTGGCAGCAGCATAGATTCTCTGGTACTCTTCCTCTGATAACCTTAAAGTAACTACTTTTGCCATTGTGTGCCTCCTGATCATTATCTGTAAACATATTCAAATATATTCTATCATATTCTTCTCTATTTGCCAATCAAGAGGAATCAGCCAATCGACCAATCCAAATACAATGACCCAATTGACCGATTTAAAAATGAAAACCTTACCGTTTACTATATATGCAGTATTGAACCAGAATAATCAAGAACAAATAATTAGAATCTTATAAATAAACCAATATGGCAAGCAACCCGAATATAGCTTCAATTCCCATCAACACCAATACTAAGTGTTGTTCCTTTAAACCACCAAATACTTTTAAAACGACATGGGCGAGTCCTTTTGGTCCATCTTCAGGACAATATAATTTCCCATCTTTAAATACACCAAAAGAATAGGGAAAATGATTTTTGGCCTTAATGATAAAATCAATGATAAAGGGAATAATCAGTATAAAACCAGCTGTTTCAAAATCTCCTACAATGACGCAAACAGCTAAAATTGTACCCATACTCAGTGTCCCGATATCGCCTACCAGGATTTTAGCGGGATACCAGTTATAGTATAGGGTAGCAATGAGAGCTCCTAAACAGGATATGGAAATAGCCAGAGTAGTCATCCTGCCAAGCAGAAAGGCAATGATGGAAACCGTCGACATACATACAATTCCCAAACCCACTTCCAGCCCATTAAATCCGGCAAGCATATTAAAAGCATTTGCAGCACCTGTTATTCCCAGGGGGACCAGTATTAATGGATAAAGTACACCAAAATTGATGAATCCCCAAAAAGGAATCCTCATTGTAGTGGTACTGATTTCAATAGCCATTAAGGGTAAGGCAGCAAAGACAGGCATTACGGCTTTAATGGATTGTTTTATGGAGATCAAATCATCAAAGATTCCAATCAGAGCCACGATCAAAACAGTTGAAAGACAAGCTAATAAGGTAACCAGTGAGACATTTGTCAACAACATATGAAATATCTTCATATAAATCGTCAGTATGAGCCCTGCAGAAAATCCTGCCACCATTACTAAGCCACCCATCTCCGGAATTTGTTCCTGTGTTGAACTATTCATATTCTTCCCGGTAATTCCTGCCCGCTTCAGGCGGGGAATAATCACCGGAAAACTGAAAAATGTTACCACCAATGAGAAAAGAAATACCAAAAAGAAAAGCATGTCTATCATCTCCGCCTATATCAGAAGCTGTTATTCTTCCAATTGAATTTCACTACTTTACCATCCTCTAATCCATTAGCTTGACTTATAAGGTTAGCATTTTACTTTTCCCCTTACAACCGGCACGATGATCACCAGCATGGAAATAATAAACAAGACCAGACAGATCGGACTCTGAATGAAAATTGCAGGTTTCCCCTGAGAAAGACTCAAAGCCTCCCGCATCCGTTGTTCAATAATCGGTCCCAGAACTAATCCCAATACCCAGGTAACAAAAGGCCATTCCATCCTCAGCATGATATACCCCATCACACCCATCACCAGCGCTACAACCATATCAAAGACACGCAGATTAAAGGAATAAAGACCCACTAAACATAGTACCATAATTGAAATTGATAATAATTGATTAGGAATTTCAACCACCCTGGCAAAAGTCCTGAGAAAAAATATAATCAATAAAAAAGCTACGATATTAATGAGAAAAAGACTGATATAAATGGAATGAATCAATTCCGGTTCTTTAATTAATAATAAAGGACCGGGATAAATTCCGTTCACGATAAAAATACTGATCAGCACTGCTGCCACAGGATCACCGGGTATTCCCAGGGTCAATAACGGCAACATCGCACCTGCCGGAACTGCATTATTTCCGGCTTCAGAGGCAAGGCAGCCTTCAACAGCTCCATTGCCAAATCTTTCCGGATACCTGGAGGAACGCTTAGCCTCCTGATAGGATAAGAAAGAACCCAAAACCGATCCTGCGCCGGGTAAAATCCCGACAAAAGTGCCGATGAGACCTGACTTGATCAAGGTCACGGGATATCTGAAAGCGGCGATCACTTTACTCAAATCAAGATTACTCCTGGTCAGAGAAACAGAGATATCTTTTGTTTCCAATATTTGTCTTTCCAGCAGGAGTAAACTTTGCCCGATGCCAAAAAATCCCAGACACATGGGTGCAACACTCAATCCATTCTGCAGTAATGTTGTCCCGAAAGTAAAACGGGGAACCAGCGTTTGACTATCAATCCCTACCGTACTAAACCATAATCCCAGACAGGTTAAAAGGATAGCCTTGAGCAACCTGTCTTTATGTGCCATGACCATCACTACCAGACCGAATACAGCTACCATAAAATATTCTGCTGGTCCAAAATTTACGGCAATTTTAGCAATTAACGGTGCCAGCAGAATTAAAATAACAACACTGATCATCCCGCCGGAAAAGGATCCCACTACCGTCGCAGACAAAGCAAGCTGACCTTCTCCCTGTTTCGTTAAAGGATAACCGTCAAGGCTGGTCATGATCGAGGAAGGCACACCGGGTGTTCTAACCAATACCGCCGGGATACCTCCTCCAAAATAACCTCCGCAATAGATTCCCAACAGTAAAGACATTGCTACAGTGGGAGCTAAATAATAAGAAAAGGGCAATAGAATGACCATGCCAACCATGGGACCCATACCGGGTAAAATGCCGACAATGATTCCAATAATCGCTCCGGAAATCAAAGCAATGATATTGCTGAAACCTAAAGCCATTTTCAGACCGGTCAAAAATATGCCATTTCCTACCATTGCGTTAACCGCCCCACCAGTAATAAATCAAAGGCTCGGGAAAATAAATAGCCAATAAATATTTAAATAAAATTACCAGAGATAGCGTGTAAAGAGCAGAATATAAGAAAATTTTCCACCAATCGCGGTAACCAACACAAACCATACCAGTGAAAAAAAATAGAAAGGTAGCAGCTTCCAGCCCGATACAAATAAAGCCAATCAAAAATATGCTGTTCACTAAGATAAATATTTTGGCAGGCAACACAGGAAAACCCTTCCCGTCTAATTGCCAGTTCTGTCCATTTTTTTTAAATAATCGAAAGAAGGAGGGTATCGAAGATAAAAACATCACGGATAAGATGATCATCGGAAAAATAGTGGGACCTTTGTAGAAAGGGTAATGTGCCGCAGGTTCATCAATCAGCCAAGGCATACCAGTCAACAGTAAAA
>CAYSSG010000062.1:6770-9065 GCA_964433635.1 uncultured Atribacterota bacterium
ATTTCATCCGGGACATCCTTGGGCATAAACAATCCAAACCAGATCAGGTAATCATAACCAAAACCCTGTTCGGAGATCGTCTGGACTTCCGGACAGCAATCATAGTGTGTCGGGCTCATCACGGCAAGAATCTTTACTTCACCTGTTTCCATATAATCCATTAATGCCGGAGTGGAGCAGGTGACGACATCCACATCACCACGGATAAGCAGCAAAGCATCAATATTGGAAAAAGAAGTTTCTATCCATCCAAAACCACCTTTTTCGGCAACATTCATGGCAATCAGGGTAGGAACAGCACCCAGTCCGTAATGTCCCAGTTTCAATTCTTTTCCTTTCGCATATTCAGCTAATTCTTTTAAATTGTCATAGGGCGCATCCCCTCGGGCAGCCAGGGTAAACGGAGAAGCCCATACCAATCCCAGGGTTCGCAAATCTTCAGTCTTATAGGGGGTTACGCCTCTTAATGGCTGGGTAACCATCGGTCCGATCGAAGCCAATACTGCGGTATAACCATCCGGTCTGGCAGTGGCTACTTCATTGGTTCCCACCGTTCCTCCGCCACCATCTTTATTAATCATCTTCACCGGCACACCCAGTTCCTCGGACAATAAAGGTGACATGGCATTACACACAATCGTGGAAGGGTCTCCAGCCGGTGCCCAGGGAATAACCACCGTAATCGGTTTTTCCGGCCAGGCTGCAAAAACAACACTACTGGTAACAAAGAATAAAACCACGATTAAAAAAATGATTAAATTGTTTCTTTTCATTTCTTTTTCATCCTTTCTTTTTTTATTTTTGCGATTGTTCTACTTATTTTATCAATAATATATTAAATTTAAAAATATTTCTTTACATTTTTCTTTTTTCCTCATTTTAACGTAAGAATCAATATACCAGATACTTTTACTGGAACAATATCTTGTTACTAAATCCTGTATCTGGAATCGATACTATATACTCAATACGCAATACTGATTTTTCCATTCATGCATTCCTGCAGGACTGCATTATTGCTACAGTAATTTTCATTCTTAAACATTCACTTTATTTGCTTTCTGTCTTCTATCTTATTTTACCTTTTTAATAAAATCGATCCCATACCGATAAGCGCGAAAAATCCAGTTGACCACACCACTGTCAATTTCACCATAGTAGGGAGAGTAGTATTCCCACACAATTTCTTTTTCCGGTGTAATTTCAAATAAACGACCCTGGGTTGTAGAACAGATCAAGATATTCCCGTTCGGCAATCGCTGCGTACCGGAGCAGACCGAACTGTAAAACAGATGTACCGGATTACTGCGATATTCCCAGACAATTTCCTTCGTTTGACGGTTGACTTCCACTACAATGGAACAGTTGACTTCCGTCAAAGCCCTATGCGCTCCGTTATCAAAAATCATGATATTTCCATTGGGTAAAGGATGGGGATCATGGGGATGGGCTAATTGACCCAGACCAGTTCCCCATTCCCACTTAATTTCTCCGCTTTGCCTATCAATGATGCACACATTATTCAGCGCACGAAAACAGGTCAACACATCACCGTTTCCCAAAACTACACAACTATTGGCATGCGTCCATTCCTTGCGGGGACATAACGGACAGATAACATCTGTTTCGGGATTCAGATTTTCATGTGCCACCCAGCGCCAGACAACTTTACCTTCCGGCGTAATCTCTTCAAATGCATCTCCCCATATTTTACCTTTTTCTTCTGACCCGGGTACCCCACCTTTAACCTTTCTTGCTATCTCCTCCGGTACCTCTACCCATTTTAACACCATCGTATTGCCATTATCCATCCGATAGAAATCATGATGCAGAAAGGGGTCTTCATATTCCCAGATCAGATGATTATCCCAATTCACCTCGCGAATGAGACCACCATAACCGGAAAAAGGCTCTGCTCCCACACTTTTTCTTTTCTCGACATCCATCTTACAACCGTAAAGAAGATGGCCGTTGGCTATCAGCTTGCTGTAAGAACCCGGCCTTTCCGGCATTTTCCAGTGGTGTGCCATATTGCCTTCCATATCCATCAGCCAGGTATCCGGACATCCCATAGGAGCAAACAAAGTATAACCGTGAAATGCTTTTTCCTTATTGTAGATAGTTACACTTTCATTCCTGCAGTTCAAACTCGTTCCCCCTCAATCCTCAGTGGGTAGAAAATATACTTGTCTCAATAAAAATTTATCAGTGAACAAAACATAATTTTTCTCTTTTACTTTATCTTTTTCTATTTATATTCACCCCTTTTATGATCTTTTAATACCAGATATCATA
>CAYSSG010000063.1:0-9000 GCA_964433635.1 uncultured Atribacterota bacterium
ATATCTTAAAAAAATTTTGACAATTTTGTTTTTTTTTAGTAGTATATTTAGAAATTTAATATTTCCAATCTAAAAAAGAAGCAGGTAAGTAAATACAGGGCTATAAGAGAGTCAGGAAATGGTGAAAGCTGACAGTTCAATTTTACTGATAATCACTTCTTTGAAAATACCCGACACTGAATGATGAAAAAATTCAGTCGCAATTACATTGCGTTATAGTAATGAAGAATAAGGAAACATTTTCTTTATTGAATTAGGGTGGTACCACGAATCCTTCGTCCCTATTTTAATCTTTAAACATTAAAATAGGGATGAAGGATTTTTTATTTCGGGAGTATGCCTAGGGTTCCGTTTTTAATATAAAAGTCTGGACCAAGTGGCATAGAATACGCAATGTCAGTTTATACTTAACTTGCGTATTACACCGTGGGTAAAAAAGACCCCAGCGGACAGGTCCCCTTTACAGCCAGGAGGAACTATTCGTGGGGTCTTTTAATATAAAAATGCTTTAATGACCTATCTTAAAAAGAAAGAATGAACCATTTTTGACAGGACAAACAATGTAACCATCTCATTTCTAAAAAGGAGGGATGAAATTGAAATTAAGCGGAACAGAGATTGTCGTGGAATGTTTAAAAAGAGAAGATGTGAAGGTGGTATTCGGAATTCCCGGCGGAGCTATTATGCCTCTCTATGATACCATCGATAAACAATCTTTCTTCACCCATATTCTAACGAAACATGAACAGGGTGCGGCCCATGCCGCAGACGGTTACGCCAGAGCTACCGGAAAGGTTGGTGTATGCATTGCAACCTCCGGTCCGGGAGCCACTAATCTGGTAACCGGGCTGGCTAACGCCCATTTAGACTCCATACCACTGGTTGCCTTTACCGGACAGGTGATCTCACCACTTATCGGTACCGACGCATTCCAGGAGGTTGATATTACCGGTATTACGCTGCCGATTACCAAGAATAATTATCTGGTGATGGATGTCAAGAATCTGGCAGCTACGATTAAAGAGGCATTCTATTTAGCTAGAAGCGGGAGGCCGGGTCCGGTTTTGGTTGACCTTCCCAAAGATGTTCAATTTGCCAAAACGGATTTTCTTTATCCCGAAAAGGATAAGTATGCTGGATATCGGCCTACGGTAAAGGGAAATGTAAATCAGATTAAGAAAGCAGCCCAGATCATCCAGGATGCTCAAAAGCCAATTATCTATGCCGGGGGAGGCATGATCAATTCCAATGCAGCCCATGAGCTTAAAGAACTGGTTAACAAAATACATACTCCTGTAACCACAACCCTGATGGGTTTGGGAAGTTTTCCGGGAAATCATCCCTTATCCCTGGGAATGCTGGGTATGCATGGTACATATTATGCCAATACAGCCATCAGCGAAGCAGATCTGGTTATTGCCTTAGGTACCCGGTTTGATGACCGGGTGACCGGAAATACTAAGACCTTCTGTCCCCGGACGAAATTTATTCATATTGATATCGATCCGGCAGAAATCAGCAAAAATATCAAGGTAGATATCCCTATTGTAGGGGACCTCAAATATATCCTGGGAAAATTAACACAATTCCTGGAACCAAAAAAGGAAACTGAATGGCTGGACAGGATCGCTGAACTAAAGCAGAATTACCCGCTGCAGTATCAAAGAGATGACCAGTTAAGACCGCAGTATATTATTGAAAAACTGTACGAACTGACTAAGGGTGATGCCATTATTGTCACGGATGTGGGTCAACATCAGATGTGGGCAGCTCAGTATTATCTATACCATCATCCCAGGAGTTTTATCTCTTCCGGAGGTTTGGGAACAATGGGATTTGGATTACCAGCTGCCATTGGAGCCCAGATTGGTTGTCCGGACAAAAAAGTCATCTGTATCGCCGGAGACGGAGGTTTTCAGATGAATATCCAGGAACTGGCTACTGCCATTCAAAATAAACTGCCCATCATTGTCCTCCTCATGAACAATGGCTACCTCGGTATGGTTCGTCAATGGCAGGAACTCTTTTTTGAGAAGAGATATGCTTCAACCAATCTGGAAGGAAGTCCAGATTTCGCCCAAATCGTTCAGGTTTATGGGGGTAAGGGTGTCAGAGTCATCAGAAAAGAAGACTTTGATGCCGCCCTTGCCCAGGCATTATCGGACAAACAGTTTTCCTTGATTGATTGTGTCATACCTCCCGGGGAAAATGTATTTCCTATGGTTTCACCCGGCGAGCCTATAAATAAAATGTTAGGAGTATATGAATCATGAAACATACCATTGCCATTTTGGTAAAAGATCATCCGGGCGTATTAGCCAGGGTTTCCAGCCTCTTTAACCGCAGGAGATTCAATATTGAGAGTATTGCAGCCGGGCATTCGGAGAAGAAAGGAATTACCAGAATTACTATCGTAACGGAGGGAGATGAAGATATTCTGGAACAGATTACCAAGCAGCTTAATAAACTGGTTGACGTGATCAGGGTCAGGGACATCCTCAGGGAATCCTCGGTAGAGAGGGAACTGGCTTTGATTAAAGTGAGTACCAAAACCACAGACCAGCGAACGGAAATCATGCAGTTGGTGGAGACCTTCCGGGGACATATTGTAGACATTGAAAAACAATCCCTGACCATTGAAATAACCGGAACTCAGGAAAAAATCAATGCCAAATTAAAACTGCTGGAGTCTTTCGGCATTCTGGAAATCTGTCGAACCGGTAAAATAGCACTCTCACGAGGGGCTGAAAAGATATTAAATTAACTATTTCTATCTGTTAGATTCATACGATGACTCTTACAAAGTAAAAAAACAAAATAAAAAAATAAGGAGGAATTTTAACATGGCAAAAATTTACTATGACCGGGATGTTCAGAAAAAATACCTGCAGGATAAGACTGTAGCCATCATCGGCTATGGCAGCCAGGGTAGGGGTCAGGCACTCAACCTGAAAGACAGCGGCATCAATGTGATAGTCGGCCTGCGTGAAGATGGTGTCTCCTGGGAAAAGGCAAAAAAGGACGGAGTAACAGTTGAAGCAATTGAAAAGGCTGCTGGACAGGCTGATATTGTTCAAATTCTGTTGCCGGATGAAGTGCAACCCAAGGTATGCTGCGCAAATAAAATCCTGGAAAATCTGAAAGAGGGAGATACCCTGATGTTTTCTCACGGTTTTAATATCCACTTTAAACAGATTATACCTCCCAAAAATATAGATGTGATTATGGTTGCCCCTAAAGGACCCGGCGCCATTGTCAGAAAGATGTATACCCAGGGACGAGGTGTCCCCAATCTGATTGCTGTTTACCAGGATTACACCGGCCATGCAAGGGATACTGCCCTGGCCTACTCCCAGGCTATCGGCGGAACGCGCGCGGGAGCCATTGAAACCACTTTCCGCGAAGAGACTGAAACCGATCTTTTCGGAGAACAGGCAGTTCTTTGTGGGGGTGTCGTAGCAATGATTCAGGCTGGTTTTGATACCCTGGTGGAGGCAGGATATCAGCCGGAGGTTTCCTATTTCGAGTGCCTGAATGAACTGAAATTAATTGTGGACTTAATCTATGCCGGTGGAATAACACATATGCGGGACAATGTCAGCAATACAGCAGAATACGGTGATTTAAAGTCAGGCAAACGAATCATTACCGATGAAACGAGAAAAGAAATGAAAAAACTGTTAGCCGAAATCCAGAACGGCACATTCGCCAAAGACTGGCTGCTGGAAAATCAGGTGGGAAGACCCTATTTCAACGCCATGCGGGACAAGGAGTCCAACCTTCTCATTGAAAAAGTCGGCGAAAAGATTCGGGCTATGATTCCCTGGATTAATGAAGGATAGGTTGATGCAGATTGAAAAACAATCTGCCCTGATATCGAATCACGCCGGGCAGATTGTTTTTTTTATTCTTCTTTCAGCTATCACGCTGCTGAGTTAAAGCATTCTCTATCGATTTTAAAATTGCCTTAGTATGAACAGTAGCACCTGAAACTGTATCAATCTGTAAGGACTGTTTCTCTTTAACCTGGTGAACCACCTTTTCACCGATATCAGCCATTCCGGAAGATTTAGTAGCTTTCAGTAATTCGATATCAGTAATCTGATGATCCTGGATGGTTACTTCCAGCTTATTTTTCCAGCGCCCGCCGGAAAATTCACCCTGATAAATACCATCTTCCACTTTGTTCAGGTCTACATCATGAATCACCATCTTCCGATATTTGCTCAGACCTTGTGTGGCATAGATAAATCCTCCCACAGCAATGACCAGAATGACCATTACAATATACAAGATAATCCTTACCATCTTACTTTTTATCCTCCTCAACATTTTTTTCTCCTTACCTTTATCTTTAAAATTGAAATAATGAATAATCCCTGGTAGTCAACTGAAATCTTTCCAGTAAACATTTTGAAAGGTATATTTTTTTATCCCCATGAACGATAACAGCCCCTACATCGGCAAAATGTCGCAATAACCTGATTCCCCTTTCCAAACCGGATATAATCAAGGTAGTTGATAGAACATCAGACAGCATGGCATCAGGATGAATGATGGTAACACTTCTCAGTTTGCTATCTGCCGGATACCCGGTAAGAGGATGCAATATATGATGATAACGACGGTCGCCTTCTAAAAAGAAACGCTCATAATCACCGGAGGTTACCACAGAGGTATCACTTGCCGAAATGGTTGCCAGGCAATGACCTCTTACCCGATCGGGATGCTGAATACCTACCTGCCATGGCTTTCCGTCTTTCCGCTTACCAAGCAGGGCAACATTGCCTCCCAGATTGATCATTGCCGAGCGAAGACCTCTTTGCTGATAATAGCCAATAACCTGATTCGCGACATAACCTTTGGCGATACCGCCCAGATCAATTTTTTGTCCCTCCTGCCGAAGTCTAACCCTTCTGTTCTGTTCATCTATTAGAATATCCTCATAAATCACCTTTGTTAAAGTATCTTCTATGAGAGTTTGGGATGGAATCTTACCACGCTTTCCGTAAAACCGCCAGAGGGATACCAATGCTGCAATCATAATATTGAACAATCCATTCGTCAGGCGGGCATATCTTTTGGCTTCCTTGATAACCCAAAATAGTTCAGAATCAACTATCACCCATTCCTGTCCTGCCTGATTGTTTATCTGGCTTACCTGACTGGCAACATTATAAAAACTCATCATCTTTTCTAGTCTGTCAATCAGTGCAAGCGTCTCTTGAATGATCTCCCGGGATTGAGATGGTGGTACATCCAATCTCTGGCTTATCAAGGTTCCCATAGCATAGGAAAAATGATCATTCCTTGAATTTGTATCTCTGTTTTGAGAATGATTGAATCTGGCAACTGATTTAAATAGATCATCCTGTACCATCAATTTCTCTCTTTTCTATCCGAATGTATTCATCTATGACAACCAATCTGAAGGCTGCCTCTTGTTTATTCTAATCAATCACTTTTTTGTATTAAATGAGCAACTTTTTTACCCGCTGCTCAGGATACATTTTTGCATATTAATAAGTTTTATCTTATAATAAATTAGAATTTTTGAATAGTTAAACAAGGTAGTTCAATTAAATAATGAGATGTAAATTAATTCAAAAAACATTACTATAAAGAAATAATATAAAAAATGATGGAGAAAATCAATTGGAATTATCTAGGGAAAAAAGCCCCGAATGGATCTCCCGACATGCACCCCTTTCAAGAAAACTACAGGAACTGACTATTTTCAATGATCATCCGGAAGGAATGCTTTATCTGGATAAAAGAGGTAGGATATTGGCTGTAAATCATCGATTCAGTCAACTTTTTGACTACCAGCCTGAAGATATCAAGGGAAATAACATCAATCATATGATCATTCCCCGGGGCGATCCTGGCAGCAAAAAAAGTCTGTTATCCAAATTTAATACAATTCTCTATCATCAACGGGCAATCTTGACAAGGAAAGACGGATCATCAGCGGAGGTAGAAATTTCAATCTTCCCTGTCCATATTGAAAAAGAAGATTACCACGGCTCCCTTTTAACCTGTCAAGATATCACCCAGAGAAATAAAAAGGAAAAGCTAAACCAGGTTTTATGTAACATTTCCAAAGCTGCTAATTCAGATATCACCCTGCGGGAACTTTTTCGTATCATTCACCAGGAACTGAATCATGTGATTGATGCAGCTAATTTCCATATTGCTTTGCTGGAGAGCGAGCATGGAACGGTAACTTTCGTCTACTTCGTTGACGAAAAAGATAAACTTGATGAAAATGTCAACCAACAGGGGATTTCCGATACACTGGCAAACTATAATATCAACTATGGACTGTCTCTTCTCGTCAACTATCAGCAGATACTATCCTTGGCAGAAAAAGGCCAGATTAAAATATCTCAGCTTGGAACACTGACTGAAGAGACCTCATGGCTTGGTGTTCCTCTCAAAATTAGAACCCAGATCATCGGTTCCATGGCTATTGTAAACTATGACAAACCTGATATTTATTCTCAGGAAGATATCCAACTGCTGGAATTTGTATCCGAACAGATTGCTACTGCCATTGAAAGGAAAAGAATTGAAGAATCTCTCAGACAAAGCCGGGTTGAATTTTCCCACCTTTTCCAATACAGTCCCGAAGCCCTTGCCTACCTGGATGAGGATGGCAGGGTTTTAGATGTCAATTCCCGTTTTACCAAATTATTCGGCTATCAAAAAAATGAATTAGTAGGAAAAAATATCGACCAGGGTATTATTCATCCCAGTCCTGTCTTGACCCAGGGTAAAAAAATGACCCGACAGGCTTCGAAAGGCCTGATTAAATTTGAAAGTGTCCGCAAAAGAAAAGATGGCACTGAATTTCCGGTTCTGATCACTGCTTCTCCGTTGCAAATCGATGCCCGTATAAGAAGAATTGTCTGTCTGTACCAGGATATCACCGATCAAAAAGAGACGGAAGAAAAGTTACGCCAGAATGAGGAAAAATTTGTCAACCTTTTTAAAAGTAATCCCCTGGCAGCCCTTTATCAGGATCAGGAAGGAAATATTTTGGATATTAATCCGAGATTTACAGATCTTTTTGGTTACACCCTGAAAGAAATCCGGGGAAAAAGTATTGATCAAATCAACTTTTACCCCCCGGAAAAAATAAAAGAAGGAAAAAGTTTAACAAAAAAAACCTTAAAAAGCAGGCTGACGAAATACGAAACCATCCGCCAGAAAAAAAATGGAGAAGCTATCCCGGTTCAGATTTCCACTTCCCAGGTCATCATCAATCATAAAGTGAAGGGTGTCATTGCCTTATACCAGGATATCACTAAACAGAAACAGAATGAAAAACTAAATTCAGTCCTTTACAATATATCCAGGGCAGCTAACTCTCAGGTTAGTCTGGCCGAATTATATACCATTATTCACTGTCAATTAAGTCAGGTTATCAATTCCCGGAATTTTTATATTTCCCTGATTAATAAAAGCGGTCTCCAATTAGATTTTGTTTATTTCAGTGATGAAAGAGAAAAGGATTCCTTCCCTAAATCCTTACCCTATCACAATACCCTCACCGGCTATCTGATTGCCCAGGGCAAATCTCTCTTATTGAACTATCACCAGATCTGTGAGCTGCAAACGAGAGGTAAAGTCCAGAATCCGGGAGAAATGACTGAAAAGATGTGCTGGCTAAGTGTTCCTTTAAAGATTGAAGATAAGATAATCGGTGCCATGACTGTACAGAATTACACCAATCCGGACTGCTATACGGAGAAAGATATCAAGCTGATGGAGATTGTAGCTGACCAGGTTACGACAGCCATTGTCCGTAAACAGAGTGAAGAGAAGATTACCTATATCAGTTTCCATGATTCTCTGACCCACCTGTACAACCGGGCTTACTTTGAAGAGGAGTTGTTGAGGATGAATCATGAACGATTTTATCCACTCAATGTGGTCATGATTGATGTGAACGGGCTGAAGGCGGTCAATGATGCTTTCGGCCATCAGCAGGGAGACCAGTTATTAAAAAATCTGGCAGAATTACTGCGGACAAATTCCCGAAAAGGAGATATCCTGGCCCGCTTAGGCGGTGATGAATTTGCCATTATCCTTCCCAATACCTCTCCTTTAGATACGGAGTTCTTCTGCAGGCGGATTACTCATCAATGTCAATTAGGTCATTTTAAACCAGCTTACCTCAATCCTAATATCTCTATCGGATATGCCACACAGAACGGATCTTTATCCAACGCAGAAGAGATTATCCGGGAGGCAGATCGAAAGATGTATCAGAATAAACTCTTTAATGCTAAAAGCAGGGAACAGCATCTTCTCAATGCATTCCTTTCCATCTTAATAGAAAGAGATCCCCACACCGGTAATCAAGTTCATCGCATGGAAGAAATGGCATTGATTATGGGCAATAAAATCAATCTTAATCATTATGATTTAAACCGGCTTCGGCTGCTGGTTCTATTGCATGATATCGGTAAGATTGGCATACCAGACAGTATTGTGTTCAAACCGAAACAGCTTACACCTTCCGAATGGGTAAAAATGAAAGATCACTGTCAGATTGGATATCGTATTACTAAAAATATCCCTGATTTTTCATCGGTATGCATGGAGATACTGCACCACCATGAAAGATGGGATGGTTCAGGATATCCTACAGGTCTGAAGGGTGAAGAAATTCCATTGCTCTCCAGGGTAATGTCAATTATTGATGCCTATGATGCAATGCAATCTCAAAGACCTTACAAAAAAGCTTTCAATGCAGGAGAAGCGCTGGAAGAGATTAAGAAAAACGCAGGGAGTCAATTTGATCCCCATCTGGTTTCATTTTTCCTGGAGATTTTTCAGGAAAATCTATAGAAATCAATTGCCCGGCTGTTTTGCCGGGCAATTATTTAGGAGGTTTAAAAATGAAAAAGTTATTTATTTGATTAGTAAGATTGTAATTGATAATGATTTTAACACTTTTTTTTATGATGTCAAGAGAAAATTTAAAATTTT
>CAYSSG010000064.1:0-1558 GCA_964433635.1 uncultured Atribacterota bacterium
ACCTTCTGTCTTTCTAAAGGGCTCAGCGCCCCGGTGGGTTCAGTACTGGCCGGTAAACAGGCCTTTATAGAGCGAGCCAGAAAAGTGAGAAAGATGCTGGGAGGCGGCATGAGGCAGGCAGGGGTGCTGGCTGCAGCTGGAATTATCGCATTGGAGAAGATGATTGACCGGCTGGCAGAGGATCATGCCAATGCCAGGTTTATTGCCGGGGAATTGTCTCAGATCAGGGGTCTGGATATCGACCTGGATACTGTTCAGACCAATATGATCTACTGTGATATCAGTCAACTGAAAACTCCCGTGACCAAATTCCTGGAATTATTAAAGGAGAGGGAGCTATTGGTATCACCGGTTCCACCCGATAAAATCCGCCTGGTTACCAATCGCCATGTATCACGGGAGGATGCTGGCCGGGCAGTTACGATAATCAGGCAGGTTGTAGAGAAAGACCTGCCGAAATGATGATGTTCAGACATCTTTTATGATAAAATAAAAAGGGATTTGATGTCCATCGCAAAAAACAGTTGAAGAAATAGTTTCTAACTTTTCACTGCCTGAATAGAAGGGCGATATTGGGCAGCTGTACTGGAAAGTGATATGGTTTGATGAATTCAATAGGATGACTGAAATGAGGTGATGTTCAAATGATTCAGGAAGACAGGATTGCCTATCTCAATGAGAAGGAGGAACAGGAAGGGAATTATGTCCTGTACTGGATGCAGGCTTCCCAGCGTGTCCGATATAATCAGGCCTTAGAGACTGCTATCCGGATAGCCAATAAGCGTTCTGTGCCGGTTCTGGTCTATTTTGAACTGACGGACCATTTTCCGGAGGCCAACCTCCGTCATTACTATTTTATGTTGGAGGGATTGCAGGAGATAGACCGGGAGCTGAAGCAATTAAACATACAGCTGGTCATTAATCACCGGGAAGACGGTCAGTACCCTGATCTGATAGCCCTGGCTGAAAATGCCGTGATGGTGGTAACGGATTGCGGCTATCTGCGTTTTCAGACCGAATGGAGAGAAAGATATGCTCAGGAATTACCATGTCTTTTTGTGCAGATTGAGAGTAATGTCGTTATACCGGTGGAGAGCGCTTCTGCTAAAGAGGAATTTACTGCCGGCACTTTCCGGCCCAAAATCAATCGTTTACTGGCTGATTACCTGCATCCCATGGAACATACGAAACCAAAGTTTACTTCATTGGATATCAGTATCAGATCATTCCCCATCAAGAATGTAAAAAAGAGTGTTGACCAGCTGTCTATCAAGAGGGATGTCCCGCCTTCCCCGGTTTATCATGGCGGAACCGGCCATGCCGAGGAGCTGCTGAAAGATTTTATACAACAAAAGATACGTCGTTTTGCTTCCCTGCGGAACGACCCTTCACGGGACTTTCTATCTCACATGAGTCCTTACCTGCACTTCGGGCAGATTTCTCCGCTGTATATTGCACTGGAGTTAAAAGCCAAAGCACCGGCAGAAGCTTACCGTGTTTACCTGGAAGAACTGATTGTCCGGCGCGAATTAGCCATGAATTATGTCTATTACAATGA
>CAYSSG010000064.1:1658-8968 GCA_964433635.1 uncultured Atribacterota bacterium
ATGCATGGCTACATGCGTATGTACTGGGGAAAAAAGATACTGGAATGGAGTCCGACTCCCCAGGAGGCTTATGAGAGATGCCTGTATCTGAATAATAAATATGAATTGGATGGAAGAGACCCGAACGGTTATACCGGTGTTGCCTGGTGTTTTGGCAAACATGACCGGGCGTGGAAAGAACGGCCTATTTTTGGTAAGGTCCGTTATATGAATGATCTGGGATTAAAAAGAAAATATGACATGGAAAAGTATATCCATATGGTGAAAGAGTTGAAAGAAAAGGTTTAAACAGGTTTGACAGGTATGGTTTCCCAACAGATGATCGTCGTGACGATCTTAATGATCACAGTCCTGTTATTTATACTGGACGTTTTACGCATCGATATTGTCGCCATCCTGTGTATGCTTTCTCTGGGTTGGACCGGGGTCTTAGAACCATTAGAAGCAATCTCCGGTTTTTCCAGCAATGCTGTGATTGCCATGATAGCGGTCATGGTTATGGGATACGGACTATCAAGGACCGGAATTATGGATCGTTTCGCCGGGTGGATTACCATCATCGTTTCAAACAGTAAACGCAAATTACTGGTATTGGTATCCCTATCGGTAGGGTTACTGTCTGCTTTTATGCAGAATATCGGTGCGGCAGCCCTTTTTTTACCGGTCACCCTCACCATAGCCAGGGAGAATCATTACCATCCCTCGGAGCTGATCATGCCTATGGGTTATTCCGCCATACTGGGCGGTACATTGACTATGGTTGCCTCAGGGCCTCTGATTCTCTTGAATGATTTATTAAGGGATGCAGGTCTGAGACCATTTAATCTATTCAGTGTTACACCAATCGGTCTTTCCCTGCTGTTGACAGGCATTCTTTATTTTTTCCTGGCAGGTAAGCATGTCCTCCCCCAACAAACCTTAGCCGGAGTTCGTGCGGAACAGCAGACCATTATCGAATGCTGGAATCTATCCTATCAAGTACATCACTATACAATTCCGAAGGCAAGTTCCCTGATTGGGAAGACACTGGAAAGCACCGGCATCTGGGATCGGTATCAATTAAATATACTTGCCTTATCTCGAGATAAGGGAATCGAATACGCGCCCTGGAGAGAAACCCACTTCCAGGAGGGACAGGAATTGGCTTTACTGGGAGAAGATGAGAAGGTCAAGAGCTTTGCCCGGGAAAATCATTTACAACAGATTGAAAAAACAGCCACCTTCCAGATTTTTCAAGATAACAAAAAAGCAGGTTTTGCAGAAGCATTTATTCCCCCGCGGTCTGATTTTATCGGGAAGAGCATTCGCCAGCTGGCTATCCGGAAAAATTTTCACATTGAACCGATTCTTCTGTTCAGCAACGGTGAGACGGTGAGGGGAAATTTTTCGGATAAAGAACTAATAGCTGGAGACATCATTATTTTTCATGGTATATGGCGTAACATCAGGCAATTAAAAGAGTCTGAGAATATCCACGTGCTGACTGCAGTCCGGACTGATGAGGGAGCAAAGGATAAATCAGGAATAGCTTTGCTCTGTTTTACAGGCGGAATTGGTCTGGCTCTCGCCGGCTTTCCTCTTTCCATCTCTTTGTTTACCGGAGCGATTGCCATGGTAATAACCGGCGTATTAAAGGTAGAAGATTTTTATGCGGCGATTGAATGGAAGGTTGTTTTTTTAATCGCCGGTTTGATTCCCCTGGGGATCGCCATGCAGAAGACCGGTACAGCTGCAGTTCTGGCTGAAAAGATGCTTGCTGTGGTACAGGGGCAGCATCCTCTTTTTATCCTGTTTTCCATTGCGGTCATCTCTACCTTGTTCTCACTTATTATGTCCAATGTTGCCTCTACAGTCGTTCTGGTTCCTGTCATCATTAATCTGGCTTCAATGGTGCAAATGGATCCCAGGCCGCTGGTGTTACTGGTAGCAGTATGTGCTGCCAATTCCTTTATCCTGCCTACTCACCAGGTCAATGCCATGCTGATGACAGCCGGAAATTATAAAAATACGGATTATTTAAAGGCCGGAGGCGGCATGACCCTATTGTTCTTATTAGAAGTTATATTTGTATTTTATCTGTTTTATTTATAAAATGAATGGAAAGACACATTCAATGTTAGATTTAAGGAGGATTTTATGTACGTTGAGCCGTTTTATGTGCCTAAAATTGCCCATAGTTCTTATCTTTTAGGCGGGCAGGAACATTGTGCCATTATTGATCCCAGCCGTGATGTGGACCATTATGTTACAGCTGCCAAGAATATGGGTTTTAAAATTACCCACATCCTGGAGACTCATCTTCATGCCGATTTTATCTCCGGCCATATGGATTTGGCGGATAAGACCGGTGCCAGGATCTATGCCCCTGCTGCGGCAAATTGCCAGTTTGAACACCAGGCCGTAAAAGAAGGGGATGAGTTTAAGATTGACCATGTAAGTATCAGGGTACTGGAGACACCGGGACATACACCGGAACATATAGCCTATGTTGTGACTGATGAATCCCGGGGGAAGGAACCGGTGGTCCTTTTTTGTGGAGATACCCTGTTTGTAGGTGATGTGGGAAGACCGGACTTATTTCCGGGAAGAGCAGAAGAACTGGCTTCTAAATTATTTAACAGTCTGAAAAAATTGAAAGCCCTGCCTGATTTCTGTGAAGTGCTTCCGGCACATGGTGCAGGTTCCCTGTGCGGAAGGTCGATGGGTTCCAAGAGAAGAAGCACCATCGGATATGAAAAGAGATACAATGAGGCATTACAGATTAAATCAGAGGAGGATTTTATATTTTCTCTGACCAATGAGATGCCCCCGGCACCGGATCACTTCAGCCGTTGCAGTGAAATTAATCGCCAGGGACCTCGATTGGTCCGAAAAATGCCAGCCATAGAACCACTCTCACCTCTGGAATTCGGTAAAAAAGCGGAATCTGAAGATACCATTGTTTTAGACTGCCGCAGCTATGATGCCTTTGCCGGTCAGCATGTGATTCATGCTTATGGAATTGATTTCAACGGTAATTTTCCCACCTTTTCCGGTTGGGTGATACCGCCTGAGAAAAAAATCCTGCTGGTTAATCCGAATCGGGTTTCTGCCGAAGAGGTAGCAGTATGGCTGCGCAGAGTAGGACTGGATAACGCAGTCGGTTATCTGGAAGGCGGTATGTTTGAGTGGGCAAAAAACGGACTGCCCAGCCGTCATATTCTACAGGTTTCTGCCCCTGAATTAGAAGCGTTGCGAAAGAATGATCAGGTTCAGATTCTGGATGTTCGTGCCAAGTCCGAATTTGATAATCATCACGTCGAAGGAGCAATCAACATACCTGCACCTGATTTGAGAAAGAGATATAAGGAACTGGATAAGGAAGAAACATATTATGTTACCTGCAGCACCGGACATCGTTCCACCCTGGCGATTTCGTTGTTATTGCAAAGAGATTTTGAACATCTGGCAAATATAGCCGGTGGTATGACGGGAATGGGAGAGTTCGGTGAGAACCGTAAAATCGTGCATAAATGGGGAAGCTTTCCTTATCGGTGGAAAATCCGTAGAAAATGAAATACTGAAAGACAGGACTGAAACAGGAGGATTATAATGGAATTTTTTACCTTGAAATCTTGGTCACCTTATCTTGTGGGAGCAGGAATAGGGGTTTTAAGCTGGTTTACTTTTCTGCTCTCTGATAAACCAATCGGATGCTCAACTGCCTTTTCCAGAACAAGTGGCATGATTGAACAGGCGTTAACCGGCAGGTCGGTGCAGGATCAGCCTTATTATAAGAAATTTCCGGCGGTCATCGATTGGGAATGGATGTTTGTACTGGGTATTATTTTTGGCTCGCTGGTTTCAGCGCTCATTTCAGGAGAATTCCAGTTGAGATTTATTCCTGCACTATGGTCGGCAAGATTCGGGTTATCTTTCCTGCCGCGATTTGTCGCTGCTCTATCCGGAGGCATTGTTCTCGGGATCGGTGCTCGGTGGGCAGGAGGCTGTACCAGCGGTCATGGTATCAGCGGGACAATGCAGTTGGCCCTAAGCAGCTGGCTGGCAGTGATCCTCTTTTTTATCGGAGGTGTATTGACTGCCAAATTCATCTTCTTCAGCATCGGAGGTTAGATATGTTGAAAACGTTACATACACAAAAAAATACCCAGCTTATATTCGGTATAGTCATGGGTTTCTTCTTCGGCTTTCTTTTGCAGAAAGGTGGTGTAGCCAAATATGATGTGATCATGGGTCAGTTACTTTTAAAGGATTTTACCGTGATTAAGATTATATTGTCTGCGATTGTGGTCGGCATGGTCGGTATTTATTTCATGAGAGGGATGGGGCTAGTTCAACTGCATCCCAAGTCGGGTTCTGTTGGCATGACGGTGGTGGGCGGTTTGATATTCGGGATAGGATTTGCCTTATTAGGCTACTGTCCGGGGACGATCTCTGCTGCCATTGGTCAGGGGAATATGGATGCACTGCTGGGAGGCCTTATCGGGATCCTGATTGGCTCCGGCATATTTGCTCATCTTTATCCTGATTTGGAAGGGATCTTAAAGAAGGGCTGGTTCGGTGAAATCACCATTCCCGAATATTTGAATATAAATCCCTGGGTGGTGATTATACCATTATGTCTCTTGATTGTCATGTTCTTATATATACTGGAAAGTGTTGGCCTTTAGAAACCTGCTGAAGATGGAAGCTAATCCGGCAGGTGATTCTTTCCTGTATTGAGGTCTACATGAGGTACTCTTATGAATATCAAAGCAATCATGAAAGAGGTACTGCAGGCAATCTTACCGATTACCCTTGTCATTGTCATATTACAGCTGGCCATCATCCGGCTTCCTATGAAGGATTTTATCTATTTTCTTCTCGGTGCATTGCTGACTTTTCTGGGTTTTACCCTGTTTCTTCTCGGAGTGAGGGTCAGCCTTCTGCCTATCGGTGAGATATTCGGTGTTTCTTTAATGAAGAATGAAAATCTCTGGTTTATCATCGGTTTTGGTATTGCTCTGGGATTTGCTGTTACTATTGCTGAGCCTGGCTTGCAGGTGCTTGCAGATCAAATAACTGATGTATCTAATGGGGAAATACCGAAATATCTGCTGATGGTCGTTGTTTCTCTTGGCTTAGGTTTTTTTCTGGCCCTTTCTCTGCTGCGCATGATCTTTAAGATTTCTTTGCGCATCCTCTTATTGTGCGGCTATATCCTGGTATTTGCATTAAGCATTTTTTCCTCACCAAAATTTTTTGCCGTTTCCTTTGATGCGGGAGGAGTCACCACAGGTCCTATGACTGTACCTTTTATTCTTGCTCTGGGAGTGGGCATGTCCTCAGTAAGCGGATCCAGAACTGCGTCTGCTGATAGCTTTGGCTTTGTGGGATTGGCTTCCGTTGGTCCTATCTTGGCGGTATTAATTTTAGGAATGATTTATTGATGAATCTATTATTGAAAGAATTATTTGATATTGTGACAGAAGTGTTTTTTGCCTTATCTCCTCTTTTGCTACTATTTCTCATGTTTCAATGGATCAGTTTTAGATTGCCAAGGTCGCAGTTTATCATTATTCTTAAGGGATTAATTCTGACTTTCATCGGACTGGTGCTCTTCTTGTATGGTGTCAATATCGGCTTTATTCATGTGGGTGAGCTGATCGGCAGAAAACTGGGGGGATTAACCTATCATTGGATATTAATTCCCATCGGTTTTGTGTTAGGCTTTGTCGTGACTTTTGCCGAACCTGCCATACAGATTTTGAATATTGAGGTAGAGAAAGTCTCTGCGGGATACATTAATCGAAAGATTATGCTCTATTTTCTCTCTGTTGGGGTTGCTATAGCTGTAGCTTTATCAATGTTGAGAATGCTAAGGGGAATATCTCTATGGTACTTTATCTTACCGGGGTATCTGCTGGTTTTAATTTTAATGTGGTTTGTAAAACCTATGTTTGTAGCGATTGCTTTTGATTCGGGGGGAGTCGTGACCGGTCCCATGATTGCAACTTTTCTTCTGGCACTCACTGTAGGAAGCTCTTCAGCCATCAAGGGCAGTGATCCGCTCATGGATGCCTTTGGCATGATAGCTATGATAGCTATGGTACCCATTCTGTCCATTCTAATTTTAGGACTATTATATGGTATGAAGGAATCCCAGCTAGCCAGAAGAGTAAAATCCGAAGAGTAGAACCCAGATATGATACATACGGGAAATACTTTATTGTTGTTTAAGGGGTGTAAGTAACAGCTTGTTGATAAAATAATATGCTATTTATTGTTTTGGAGGGTCAAATGTCTGAAAAGAGCGTGCGTTACGATTTGGTAATCACGATAGTGAATAAAGGATATGCCACAGATGTCGTGCAGGCTTCAAAAAAAGCCGGTGCAGAGGGGGGTACCATTATTCATGGCCGTGGTACCGGTGTACATGAGGAAACCAAGATATTTGGTATTCCCATTGAGCCTGAAAAAGAATTAGTCTTAACCCTGATTGATCACCAGAAGACCGAGCAGGTTTTAAAAGCCATTACGGAGGAGATGGAGTTGGATGAGCCCGGGAAGGGTATTGCCTTTGTGCTGGATGTGAAAAAGGTAGCCGGTATTTGCCATCGTTGTAATCCCTAACTCCAGCGAGCCAGGGGACGGTCCTCTGACCCATTATTTGATTCAGGGTAGAATTGAAACAATTGAGGGGAAAAAAATGCCAAGACAAAAGAGAGTACTCAGCCCGACTCACATCTATCATGTCATGGTTCGTGGCAATGCAGGAAGAGATATTTTTCTTGATGACAACGATCGAGAGAAATTAATAAAAATTATCGTCAGCAAAAAGAGGGAAGAAAATTTTATCTTGTATGCCTACTGCCTGATGAATAATCATATTCATATGGTTATCAAAGAATATAAAGACCATATCTCTCACATTATGAAGCGAATAAATACCGCCTATGCCTTATATTTCAATAAGAAATATCAATTAACCGGACATTTGTTTCAGAATAGATTCAGGAGCGAAGTCGTAGAAAGTGACGACTATCTATTAGCTCTTGTTCGTTATATACATCATAATCCTGTTAAAGCCGGATTAGTTGATTCTCCTCAAGATTATCAGTGGAGTTCTTTCTTACATTACACTGACACTGTCCGTCATAACCAGATAGTGCACACTGAAGATATTCTTCGATTATTTTCTGAGGATACAGCTGAGGCAATGAATCAGTTTGTTCAATTTTCTCAAGGACAAGAGGAAAGATATCATTTTATGGAATACAAAGAGCATCATCCATATAAAAAAGAACTGATTACTGAGTCGGAAACGGAAT
>CAYSSG010000065.1:0-8777 GCA_964433635.1 uncultured Atribacterota bacterium
CCTTTGGGAAGGCAGGTGAGGGAAGAGCGAATGAGGAGAGTATGGTACAGGCAATAAAGATAGCAATCGACTTATCGAAATAAGTAGATTAATAATCATAAAGGAGAATAATTCAATTGAAGGATTTTATTTTTCAGATGCCTCCCAGGATTGAGGTTGGTTTGTCTAAAAGTCGAAGCATAGACAAAACAGTCCATGAAATGGACCTTCAAAGGGTACTAATTATTGTAGATTATCATCTAAACAAGCTGGGAATAATAGATCACCTATTGGAAGGATTAAAAGAAAGAAAGATATCCTTTCATCTATTTGATGATATCAGAAATGAACCGACGATCGATGAAATAGATCACGCTATCAATGATCTGGATGTGAGGTCTAATTTTGACGGAGTGATCGGTATAGGCGGTGGTAGCACCATTGATGTGGCCAAGTTATTGGCCGTATCTATTCATTTTAAAGGTACCATAGCGCATTATATCGGAACAAACCTCATTGAGAAATCCGGAATTCCAATGATCATCCTTCCAACGACTTCGGGTACCGGGGCAGAAGCCACACCCAATGCTATTGTTAAGAATACGAAGGAGGGTTGGAAAAAGGGAATAGTAAGTCCTTATTTGATTCCTGATTTGGTTATCCTTGACCCTGAGCTTACTTTCACGCTACCATCAAAGATTACTGCCGAGACAGGTATCGATGCTTTCACGCATGCCATTGAATGTTTTATCTGTAAAAAAGCAAACACGATGAGTGATTTATTTGCTTTGGAAGCTATGAGATTAATCAGTAAATATCTGCAAAGAGCTTTTAAAGATGGAAGTGATAAAGAGGCAAGGTATTATATGGCACTTGGTAGTCTTTACGGAGGGATAGCGATTGCGAATTCAGGTACAGGGGGAGTACATGCTTTGGCATACCCATTAGGGGGCAAATATAATATGAGTCATGGATTATCCAATTCATTGCTGTTAACTGAGGTGATGAAGTTTAATGCCCAGGCTGTTCCGGATAAGTTTATAAAAATAGCTGAGGTGATGGGAATCAAAACTGATGAGTTTCCAGAAGAAATGACAGTAAACGCTGTTGTTGAAAAGATTAAAAATCTCGTAAATGACGTCGGTATCAACAGGGGTGTTATTAAAGAATATGAATTTTCGGAAAAAATATTAGACGATCTTGCTGAAAAAACGATATCAGAACAGCAACGCCTTCTAAGTAACAACCCACGGGAAATAAAATGTGAAGATGCCCGGAAGATATATCAAGAGGCTTTAAAATAACCAGGCAGCGCACTTAATCAGACAATACCCGGAAATTGATATCTGAGGTAAATCGTTAAATAGTCTTTTAAAAGATAAAAATCATGTTATGATATTGTTAGGTAAATGGTTTTATGTAAATGAAATTAATTCAGGAGGTATCCGATGTGGTGAAAAGGGAGAAAATAAGATCAGAGGCTAAGATATTGAAGCTTTTAGAACACAGGATTCTGGTGATTGACGGTGCAATGGGCACGATGCTGCAGGAGAATGGCTTAAAACCTGGAGAATGCCCTGAAATGTGGAATATTACTCATCCGGAAGTGGTAAGAAAGATTCATTATGATTACCTGGAAGCAGGAGCTGATATTATCCTGACGAATACGTTTGGAGCAAATGGTGTCAGACTGAAGAAACTCAATCTGTATGATCAGCTTAAAAAGATGAATCAGGAAGCTGTACGATTGGCTAGAGAAGCTGTAAACGCCTGGCAGGAGAAATATTCTCAGGATGAGGTGTTTGTAGCTGGCTCAGTAGGCCCAACCGGTGAAATTTTAGAACCCTGTGGTTCAGTTAAAAATGAGGAAGCTTATCAGGGCTACCAGGACCAGGTTGCGGTGATGACTGCTTCCGGTGTGGATTTAATCGTATTGGAAACTTTTTTTAATCTTGATGAAATTAAAATTGCCCTTAAAGCTGTCAAGGAGAATAGTGATCTGGTTGTCTTTGCTTCCATGAGTTTTGATGATAGTCTGAAAACAATCTATGGAATCAGTCCCGAAAAAGCGGTTGAAACCTTATTTGAGGAGGGCGCTGACGGTGTAGGAGCAAATTGTGGAAGCGGACCGGAGGTTCTCTACCAAGTTTTATATCGCATGAGAGCTATAACTGACGCTCCCCTGATCGTTGAACCCAATGCCGGGCTTCCCTATCTGGAAGGTAGCAGGATGATCTATCCGGCATCGCCAAAAAAAATGGCAGAATTTACCGAGAAATTTGCCCAGCTGAAAGTCAATATTATCGGAGGTTGCTGTGGAACAACTCCCGAACATATTAAGGCGATAGCTCAAAAGATTAAAATGGGCATGGATACGGAATAAGTTTTATAGGAGAACAATATCTAAACCATAAGTATAATGTTTATATGATAAATGTTGCCATCGAACCGGGTAAAAAGAAATTAACAGTACCTGCAGGGACTTTATTACTGGATATACTGCATGAAGCTGGCATGATGATTAACACTCCCTGTGGAGGTAAAGGAAACTGCGGAAAATGCAAAGTCATGGTTTCTCATTCTTCCTCCCGAATGAATGAAACTGAAAGGAGATGGCTGTCTGAAGAGGAGATTAAAAAAGGATTTCGCTTAGCCTGTCAGTATCGTCTTGAAAGCGATGTAACCATTACTGTTCCATCATATTCTCTGATCAATAAAGAAAACGCAACCATCGGGGGCAAGATTAAATCACATCTCTTAGATAATCATGTCAAACCTGCTCCACAGATTAAAAAGATTTACCTGCATCTTAATCTGCCAACTCTGCTGGATCAGCGTTCGGATTGGACCAGAATCCAGGATGGATTGAGACACCATTTGAAACAGCCAGATGGAAGCTGGGCAGTGCCAATCGAAGTGTTAAACAGTATACCCAGGTTACTAAGAAGTAATGATTTCAAGATCACGATTGTCATGAATGATACTGATGTCATTGCTGTTGAAGCAGGAGATACCCGGGATGAACTGTATGGTATTGCCTTCGATATCGGGACGACCACAATTGCCGGTTATCTGCTTCATCTTTCTTCGGGTAAGGAGTTAGCTGTTGAGGCCTGTGGTAATCCCCAGTCCAGGTATGGGGATGATGTCATTACTCGTATTGATTTTTCCCAAAAAAATCCCCGGGGAATACAGAAATTACAGCAGGAATTAATTGCTGCCCTCAACCAGTTGATCTCCACTTTAACCAATAAAGCAGGTGTTGATGACCAGAAAATATATTTAGCTGTATTGGTAGGCAATACCTGCATGCATCATTTTTTATGGTCTCTGCCCACTGAAAAACTGGCCATTTCCCCTTATGTACCTGTCATGATCGATAGCATATGGAAAGAATCCAGGGATTTACCTCGCCTTGCTCTCCGATCCCATGCCCGGATTTATACTGCTCCGAATATCTCTGCCTATGTGGGAGGAGATATTATTGCTGACATGATTGATATCTCTGTCTGGCGAAAGGCTGGTACGACTTTAATGGTGGATCTGGGAACTAACGGGGAGATAATCCTTGCTGTTGAGGGGAAAATATGGACTTGTTCAGCGGCTGCCGGGCCTGCCTTTGAAGGAGCAAGAATCAGTTCAGGCATGAGAGCAACATTGGGAGCCATTGATCAAGTGAAAATTAAAAAGCAAAGATTGAGCTATCATGTTATCGGTCAGGCTAAAGCCATAGGACTCTGTGGATCAGGGATCATTGAACTGATTGCCGAATTGTTAAAAATACAGATTATGCAACCGAACGGAAGGTTACTCAAACAGGAAGAATGCCCCGAGGGTATAAAAAATAACATGAAAGAAAGAATGGTTCAGGAAAAAAAATATAATCAATTTATGGTTGTTCCAGCTCGAGAATCTGACTCCGGTGAGCCGATTTATCTGACCCAGAAAGATATTCGCGAAATCCAGTTGGCTAAAGGTGCAGTAGCAGCGGGTATTCGCATATTACTGGAAAAAGCCGAGGTTGAGATTGAGAAGATTGATGAAATACTCTTAGCCGGTGCATTTGGAAACGTTCTCGATACACGTAGTGCCCTTGATATTGGTATTATTCCCCATATATCTCTTGATAAGATCCGTTCTATCGGGAATGCAGCCGGGCAGGGAGCCGAAAAAATGTTGTTATCCGAAGACCTGAGACTAATGGCTGACCGATTGTCTAAAAAAGTCCAATATATTGAACTGTCTTCCCACCAGGATTTTCAAAAAGTTTTTGCTGAATCTCTATTTTTCAGCCATTTCGTGTAGGCAGAAGGAGAAAAAGTCATATTGAATCCTACCTATCTGATGCAAACTGCTAAATCCCTATCCTGGATTCGGGGAATGGGACATGACCTGATTGATTCCTGCCGAGACGAATTTTCCTGTCAATATTGTCTTTTTCCTCATTGTTCTTTTCGAAAAAAATGATACCCTACCGAAAAGCTCTCATTTTTTAGTTCTGGATTATAGTTACAGTTGTAGCTTTTACAACTTTGTACCTGCAAAAAGAACGCACTTTAAAAAATTTCAATTGCATAACATATAAAAAATCTGTCAACAATATCTAAAAAGTATTGACAATTTATTTCTATGCATTTAGTATTATTATAGATGTATAGACATATATACAATGAGATCTTAGGAAAACGAACAATATGGTAAATCTGGATAAGAATTCACCAATCCCTCTATACTTCCAGATGGCAGAATTGATCAAGAATAAAATTGAAAGTAATGAATGGAAAATTAACAAAGTTATTCCTTCCGAATTAAAATTATGTGAAGATTTTCAGATCAGCAGGGGTACGGTCAGACAGGCTATCAATTATCTGATTCAAGATGGTTATTTATTTCGCAGGCAAGGATTGGGAACTTTTGCAAGTAAACCCAGTCATGTATTACCGGTTAGCAGCTTTTATTGTGTAGAATTTGATGGAAAAAGTCAGCAGAAAAGATTAAAGAGAAAAATTCTATCTAAAAAAGTGATTATTCCAAATAATAGAATTAAGGCAGTAATGGGATTAAAAAGTAATCAAGAACTCTATCGAATAAAGGGATTATTGCTTTTGGATCACATTCCTATTGCTGTTGAAGATTCTTATTTATTGAAAGAGTTTCTTCCTGATTTGCATTCCAAAGACCTTTCAACAATGGCTCCATATGAAGTATTTATGCGTAAGTATAATCTTAAGTTTTCCGAAGTTCGTGAATCTTTTTCAATAAAGAAGTTAGATGAAAAATCTGCTGACAAATTAGGATTACATCGTGGAGCAATTGCGCTGCTTGTGAATCGATTTGCCTATTTAGGCGATATCATCTTTGAATATCGCCAGAGCGTTATCCGTACTGATAAATGCCACTATACCGTTAGATTATTGTAATATTACCTTACCTAAACCTTACTTAAAAGGAGATTTGAATATGGTGAAAAATGTAATCCTGTTGACCATCGATACCCTGAGAAAGGATGCCCTGGGAATTTATAACCAAAAAAGCAACTTAACACCCTTTATTGATTCTCTTTCTGGACATGCCCTCATCTTCACCCGGTTTCATTCTTCCGGACCCTATACCCAGGCCTCTTTCCCCGGCATCTTAACCTCTTCTTACTATCTGGAATATGGAAAGCCCAAAAAGTTATCTCCCAGGAGGCTGTTAGTGTCAGAGGTTTTACAGAAAAATCACATTACCACAGCCGCCTTTCATTCCAATCCCTATCTCAGTGATTTCTTTGGCTGGAATCGGGGCTGGGATATCTTCTATGATTCCATGCAGGATGAAGTCAGTGATCTGATTCCTTATGTCACAGGAGACCAGGTCAATCGCAAGGTACGATCATGGTTAGATAGATATGTCCAATCAACTGGCCAAAAACCCTTCTTCTTATGGACGCACTACATGGATGTTCATGAACCCTATGTACCCAAGAAACAATACCTGCAGGCCGTTGACCCCTCCATTTCACTGACACAGCAGGAGATGTTCAGCCTGTTTAAAGATACACTCCTAAAGCGTGATATCTCTGATTCGAAGAAAGTTAATCTTCTCCACAACCTGTATCGGGCAGGTGTTCCAGAAACAGATGAATATGTGAAAGAATTTTTCCATATTCTCCAACAAAATCAGGTGTTAGAAAATAGTGTGATCATCATCACCACCGATCATGGGGATGAATTTGGAGAACATGAGGGCCTTTCGCATGACGGGAAGTTCTATTCCGAGTTGATCGATTCCCCCTTTTTTATCATTGATTTTAACAGAACAAAGCAAGAGATCTGCCCAAGCCTGGTCAGCAATCTTGATATTGCACCTACCATATTATATCTTTTCGGTCTTTCATCAGAAGGCAAATTTGAAGGCCACTCTTTATTACCTTTAGAGGAATATGAGCAAAGAGGTGTTTTTGGAGAGGCAATTGGCAAAACGGGCAATCATGAAAAACCCGATGATCTACCCGTCTATTATTATCGGGAAGATGATTTAAAAGTTATTTTCTATCAAAACGGTGAACGTTGGGAACTGTATGATTTAGCAGAAGACCCCCATGAACAGCATAATCTGATTCATTCCCACCCCAGAGCAGAAAACTTAAAAAAGAAACTGATTCCCCGTATCAATCGATGGGAACAAAATTAAATAAAAAGGAGAAAGAGATGAACAAAGAAAAAGTAGAAAGAAACCAGGAATTAATCAAAAAATCCAAACAGGTTATCAAGGAAGCATTCGAGAAATATGACCCTTCTAAATGTGCTGTTACCTGGACCGGAGGAAAAGATTCCACCACCGATTTATGGATTATTCGTCAGGTCTGTGTAGAAGAGAATATTCCTCTTCCCCAGGTCATTACCATCGATGAAGGAGATGCCTTTACGGAAATTACTGATTTCCTGGTCAGCGTCTCCAAGGCATGGCATATTGACCTGAAATGGCTGTGTAATTTTGATGTATTATCTGCCTGTCTGAGCCATCTGGGAAATACCGTTCAGGTCAAACGCCTCAACAAGCGAAACCAGGAAGAGCTGAAGCGCATTGACTTTACTGAAGATTCCTTTGTCTTTGAAGCAGAATCCTATTCAGGAAATCATCTGATGAAGACCGTCGTGTTGAATCAATTCATTGAAGAGAGCAAGACAGAACTCCTCTTTATGGCTCTAAGACGTGATGAACAGGCTGCCCGGAAAGAGGATGAATATTTCACCCACAAAGAGGGAGGATATCTCATGCCCGAACATACCCGCGTTTCTCCTATTCTGCATTTTACCGAAAGGGATATCTGGGATAATACCCAACTGCACAATCTGCCTTACTGCCCGCTCTATAAGATCGGCTACCGTTCTTTAGGAGCCAGGAGTAGCTCCAATCCCGGTGATATCGGAGTCCCGGCCTGGGAACAGGATATAGAGAATGTGCCGGAAAGGGCAGGCAGAAGACAGGATAAAGAAAAGGCCATGGAAAGATTAAGAAAGTTGGGGTATATGTAACAAGGAGAAATAGTCCATATAATACAGTTTAGAATCATTAATATTTTTCTTTGTTAAGCAAATCAGAAAGGAATGAATCATGAAAGAACAAAACATCATTATTATCAGCTTGGATGAAGTTCGTCCGGACCATCTGAGCTGCTATGGATATCAGAAAATATCAACCTCTGCCATTGACCAGATTTCCAGTGAGGGAGTACGGTTTACCCAATGCTTTTCTTCAGCAGATTTCACCCCTATTGCCATGGGTTCAGTCATTACTGGTAGATATCCCAACAAGCATGGTGTTAGGGATGCTTATTCGCACTTAGCTGGACCTACAATTGCTACTATCTTGAAGGAAGATGGATATCATACTGCTGGTTTGGTTGGAAATGGGTTATTATCAAGGCAGCATGGATTTGCCCAGGGATTTGACTTTTTCAGTGAAACTTCCAAAGAAACCAGCTGGTTGGAAATTATTTATCCCAATTCAGGAGTTGATGAGATCTTCTATGAAGGCAATTACTGGGTGGAAGAATTCTTTGAATGGCTTAAACATAATCATCAAAAGAAATTTTTTATGTGGGGTCATCTGTACGAAACGCATGAAGGTTCCGGTACCTCTTTGGTTAAGAGAGGATTGGTAGAAGAAGGAAAATTATCTGAATTTGATTATTATGATGCTAAGATCAAGATGGCAGATGAGAAATTGATCCGTCGTCTCATTAACACCTTAAAGGAACTGAATATCTATGAAAATACAACCATTGTCGTGATGAGCGATCACGGTACCAATTTAGGTGAACATCCGGTGAATGATATTCCCTGGCGGAAAAAAGGAACCCGTTATCCCCAGCATACCACTATGTATGACCATGATTTGCATGTTGCCATGATCATCAAAGGGACGGGTTTTCCTTCAGGTAAGGTAATTAATGGGATGGTTAGATCGATTGATTTAGTTCCTACTTTGCTGGAACATATCGGGATCTCTTCCCAAACCTATGATTTTGATGGTCAGTCCTGGTTGCCTTTGCTTCAGCATGACCAGGATCATGAGGAAGTCTATTCCGAAGATTTATTCGAGCCCAGAGGGTTGGGTGCTATTCATTCACTGCGTACTCCCAAGTATAAATTCATGAGGAATTTATCCCTGGGTGAGGAATCTTATTTTGATTTAATAAACGATCCCGGTGAACAGCAGGATATCAAAGAGAAGATTGACCGGGAAAATTTGATCAAAATCAGAAAAAAGTTGAATTCTTTTTTATTTACCAAGGCAGTAAGTCAAGGAGG
>CAYSSG010000066.1:0-8768 GCA_964433635.1 uncultured Atribacterota bacterium
GATAGCTTAATTTTACGATACGATAATCCGTCTTGTCAAAGATATTGCTTGATATTTATTGAAAATAAAAACCCTTTACATCACATTTAGAAAATTTTATTATCTTCTCGCTATCAATAGATTCTTTGCTGTCAGCAATTTATTCAGTTGTTTTTACCGATAAGCTCTTTTACTTTTTGAAGACTATCCGCAAAATAATTCTTATAGCGGGGCTTTAGTTCCAAGCAGATCACACCATCGTAATTTTTTAATAAGCCAAAAATCTCATCATAGGGAATTTCACCCCAACCTATGGGCATATGCATATCACCCTTGCCAAAGGGAATCAGATCAATGTCCCTTTGTTCATCGAAGAGACTTACTTTACCAAAACAATCATGAATATGCACATGTCTTATATATGGTAAAGCAGATTGAATAGCATCTATATAGTTAAACCGGCAATATTTAGAAGCAATATAGGCATGGCCAAAATCCATGGTAATGGCAACATTTTCCCGATCAACCTTTTTAACCTGTTCAACAAGAGTCTCTAATCTTAGACCGTAATTATAATGAATCAATTGATCTGAAGATAGTAATTCTGATTCCTGAAGATATTCTTCTTCCCATCCCGGATTGGCGGTCTCAATTGCAATCGTCACTTTGAGAGCCTTTGCAGATGAGGCTATTTCCTGTAAAGTATCCACTTCAATCATTCTTAATCTGGCAGCCTCCTGCCAGGAAGGAATACTGGAAAGATGATCATGTCCCCATTGCTTATGGATCATCGCCGCCTGCAGAAGAATTTTACCGCTATGATATACAAAGATTTCAGAACCGATAAAATGCGCAAATTCTACTCCGGATTTAAAGATCTCCTTCTGCAACTGGAAATGATGATCATCCATTAGATTGAGCAGATCAGGCGCATGAACAGTATATTTTAAATGATACTTTTTTAAAATGTCTTTAATGGTACTGGCTTGCAGTCTGTTTATCTTCCCGTTACAGATACCATCAACACCATGGACAGGTATTTCAGCATAATGAAAACCAACATCCTGAATCATACTCAGCGTATCTTTTAATAGACTTAAATCTCCGTTGATTGCTGATGAGTCTACATTGATTCCAATTCCTTTTACCGGCATCATACCAGCCCTTCCCATCAATCTCTGAATCATCTAATTTACTTTAATATTTTTTAATAGAACATCTCTATTATAATAAATTTTTTTGATCAATACATGACCGATCTTCGGGGTGTTCATTTCAGGATCCGTCGGATCAAGAAGATATGTTTCCAGGTCACAATCATTTCTTAACCGGTCAACAAAGGTGATCTCTTCTCCTCTGTGATTATAAATTTTGCTTCCACGGATTGTATTTTTTAAAAGAATTTCTACACCTAAGGGATCATGGACTTCACGGCATATCTCTTTATCTAAATCGTCTCGGTCGAGTTCTTTATCATAAACACCTGTCCTTCCACATATCGGGCAGAATTCCAGAAAGGGGTGATTCTGATTCTCTGTGCTTATTTCATAATGGGCACTCAGAGCTAATCGATAAAAAAGGATCGCTTCGTTATTGAAATTCAATCTCACCCTTTCAGAGTGATGCTGCATCAAGCTCCTGAAATAATACCTGACATGGATTTGATGATCATGACTAAAAGAAGGATGACTCAAATCCGTATACGGCTGTAATCCTCTGCATCTTCCCTCTGCGTCACTTCCTTCATTTTCGTTAAACAAAATGTGGCGTAAACGATAATTTTCACTGAAATTATTCTTGATATTGCAATACTTGATCAGGTTAGAGATGACTAAATAGACCGCTTCAAGATATTCTTCCACCAGAATTTGATTAACATAAAACCAGATATTGGGATATCTGGGCATCTTTTTGGAAAAAATTTCTCTCTTTGGTAAATGAAAATCCAATTTCTTCTCCAATCTGTTTCAGGAATATTTAAAATATTTTTTTCAAATTCTTAGAGATCGTCTAATTTCATGAAAATAGATTTACTTAGATGGTTCATTTTCTTGTTCTATCTCAGACCATATTCTGTACGATTCCTAATGCCCTGTCAGGATAGTCAGTGATAATGATGTCAACACCCGCTTTAGTCATCTCCGCAATGTCCCGCTCTTGATTTACCGTATAGACATTGACCCTTATTCCATTTTCATGGCTTTGTTGAATCATGTTACCTGTAATGCCTGGATAATAGGGATGAATGGCTTTGGCTCCTAACTTCCTGGCATAATCCCAGGGATTATACAAAACTGCCATATATAGAACACCGGTCATAATATGAGGAGCTATCTGCGTTATTTTATGGATACTGAAGTGATTAAAAGATGATAGTATCACCTTTTCATCTAAATGATAAGATTGCACTTCCTGAAGAATACTTTCTTCCAGATGAGGATATTGAATTAATCCGTTTTTTAATTCAATATTAATCAGGTTACAATCCTTTACAATTTCGAATGTCTCCTCTAATGTTAATATCTTTTCACCCTTATATTTTTGGGAAAAGAAAACGCCTGCATCCAGTTTCTTGATTTCTTTCAGGGTAAAATCCTTTACATAGCCGCTGGCATTTGTTGTCCGATCCAGTGTTTCATCATGTATCACCACCACCTTTGAATCTTTGGTCATCTGAACATCAAATTCTACCCCATCTGCTCCCATATCGATTGCTAACCGAAAAGAAGCCGCCGTATTCTCAGGGGCCAGAGCCGAAGCACCCCGGTGTGCCAGGATAGATGGTTTCATCTTTTATTATAGAACCTCCCTTTCAATTCTTCATTTTATTATGTTTATTTTTTTTATTTATCAATCATCAATTTTTATTTTCCCTGATTTACAGCATGAGGAAGTATTCAATGATCCCGTCCGCGATGGCTTCGGCAAATTCACGCTGGTACTCAGTCTGTAATAAATACCAGTTATCATCCGGATGCATCATATAGGCTGTTTCAACGAGAACACTGGGTATCTGTGGATATCTCAGTACAACAAGGTCGCTCCTTTGCCAAACCCTGGTACGTGGAAGACCAATTCGTTCCACCAGATGATCCATCATGATTTCCGCAAGCCTCTGATTATAATGATCGTTGTAAAGGGTCATATGTCCATGATAATTGACAGCATCTGCCCCTGCAGTATGGGCATTGGCATGAATACTGATAAAAAGGTCGGCATGATTTTCAATTGCTGTATTGATACGCTTATAAAGATCTATATTTACATCCCCGGTGCGCGTCATTATTACCTTCGCTCCCAGGTCTTCAAGTATATCCCGGAGGAATATGCCGACTTCCAGGACAACATCTTTTTCATGCAAATCACCGGGACCGATCGCCCCTCGAAAGTCGCCTCCGTGTCCCGGGTCAATCACGATCGTCCGCCCCGATATGGGACGATTCTTAGAGATTTCCGGCGGTTTACGTATCTTGATCACCAGATCGGTTCCATCCCAGAAATAATCAAATCCTGTCAGGGAATGATCCAATTCAATGGTAATCATCAAAGAAGGAACTTCTTCAAGGGCAGAATTTTCAATTTTCATTTCATGCAATGAAAAAACTTTTCCTTCCTGTATGAAATGCTCGCCTTTTTCAGCACCAAATAAGTTCAGCCTGAGCATATGAGTCTCATTTTCTATAAGAAAGGGAATCCGTTCCTTTACATTAAAGCGGTATTCAATATCGGTGGAAGTTTCCTCTATATTGATATTGGAAAGTACCGAAAAAGGACTGTCAATCATATCTGATCTTTCTGTGACCCGATCCCGGTGAATCAGAAAATCATCTGCACCCAAACGGATACGCAGGTATTCTCCTGAAATGCCAACAACTTCCAACAAAGTACCGGGCAATAGATCATAACCTACAACCTCAGCAGGTATGCCATCTCCACCCAGAGTAGTGGTGTGAAAAACAAAGGAATCTTCTTTTATTTTATAAATCCTGGTTCGATCACCGGTCACTTCCACAATATGAGGAGAAAGACCTGAATCAAAACAAATCCGACCCGGCAATGTCCTGCTGACTTTGTGCCCTTCCCTTTGCAAAATAACTGTTATTGTTTGAGGTGATGTTTTACCCAGTGAGGGAACATCTTCGGCTTGAACAGTATAGCTGCCCCTATAAAATCCCCTGCCTTTCAGGGTTTCAGGCAAATCATTTATTTCCATCATCAGAACTTCATGGATACGCTCTCCAATACGAAATACCGCCTCTGCTCCCGGACTACCCTGGATAAAGACATTCAGCTGATCCCCCTCTCTGAGCGCCTGGTCCTGGACAGGCAGCGCATGGGAAGCGTGAATCGCCAGCGGGTCTTGCGGCATTTCCTCCCAAATACGCGGGTAGAATACCTTTCTCTCAACAGATGTTCGTTCTCCACCTCTGCTGGCGGCAACAACAATCGAAAACTCCTCTCCTTCCGGAACCTCTACCAGGGTAAGAAAATGACCTGTCCTGGAATCAAACCTTTGTACATTTTCATCATTAACGGTCACTGTTACCTCTGTAGAAGGTTCTGCTTTACCAAAGACATATAGCGGGCTGTTCCCAATCCGCTGCGCCGTCTGCGAAGGATAGGCTACATGCAATGACAGTGCTTCCTCTTTTTTCAGTCCCTGTTTTATTCTATCCAGAAGGTCCCGGGAAAATCCCTTTTCATGGACCTCCATAGCATACACCCTCTGTTCGTTAGCTGGTAATCCTTCTAATAAATCAATAAATTCCATCTCTCCGGGGTCCAAATTTTCCAGGGAAGAAAGATATATCATAAAAATAGCCGGGAATCTTCCATGGAGGTAATCCCTTACATTAACCGGAGATAAATACGATACCCTGCTGCAGAGGATGACAATCAATATGGAAATGAACGGTAGATAGCAGTTTCTCTTCATACGTTAACCTCTGTCATTATCCGGGCTTGGTATCTTAAGGCTTCATTCTAAAGATAAATTTCATTTTTATTCATTGATTCAGACAGTAAAAAATTCAATTGACTATCCCGATGAATCAGGTTATTCTATTTTCAGATGCATTAAGATTATAATTCCTTTTGCTGATATATTCCACCTTTTTATCACACTATAAGGGGAACAAAATGAAATTTTTAGACCTGGCAAAAGCCCGACAGAGTGTTCGTAGCTACCTGGATAAACCGGTTGAAAGGGAAAAGATTGACCGTTGTCTTGAAGCGGCAAGAATTGCTCCTTCAGCCACTAATTCTCAACCCTGGCAGTTTATCGTCATCGATGATCCGGAGCTGAAAGAAGCACTAGCCAGAACAACCTTTAATCAACTGGTCTCTTTTAATCGCTTTTCCCTTCAGGCTCCTGTTTTAATTGTCATCCTTTCAGCCAGTTCAAATTTCAGAAACAAAACCCTGAAAGCAATGAAAGGTAAATTAATCACACAGATCGATATCGGAATTGCCACTGAAAATCTTTGCCTTCAGGCAACCGAAGAAGGCTTGGGTACCTGTATTCTGGGTTGGTTCAATGAATCTGAAGTCAAAAAAATACTTAAAATTCCTTCATCAAAAAGCATCGAATTAATCCTTACCATGGGTTACCCGGCATCTGGCGGAATCCGTCCAAAGAAGCGGAAAGAACTGGATACTATACGAAGTTACAATGAATACAAATTACCTTCAGCTGTGATGAACAAGAAAAGATCTTTTCCATGTTCTTCGTAAAAAGACACCGGGCAATATGATCACCCATTCTTTACGCTGTTGCTGTTTTAACTCAGGTCATTTTCCAACTTTCTTCCGATACTTCCCTCAAACTCCCTGGCTAAAATATCCATATATAATTGATCATACTTCTTCCCGCCAGCAATATAAGCTTCTCTCCTTATCCCTATTTCCTTAAAACCGCATTTCCGATAGCATTTGACAGCTCGTTGGTTAAACGCATGGACTCTTAAAAAAATGCTATTTAGATTCAATAGATTAAAGGCATAATCCAGCAATGCATTCATTGCTTCGGTTCCGTAACCTTTGTTCCAGTATTTTTTATTGCCTATAAAGATTCCAGCTTCAGCTGTTCTGTTGATGTGATTGACATCTAACAGACCACAAATTCCAATGAGTTCATCCTGATGTAAATGAATAATCGAAAAATGGTAACCATCTTTGCCTAATTTTTCCAACGCCTCCCTTTCTTTTTCGATGGTAAATATGCCCGGGGAAACGGATAGGTTGATTGTTACATCCAGGTCATTAATCCATTGGGTAAACTGTTCAACATCTGCCATATGAATCGGTGACAGATAGATATTCTTACCTGTAATCTTTTTAAAATATTTCAATCATGATCCCTCCAATCAATCATCTTGATTTGTATTCCCAGCCATCATCATGGTGATAGGTCATCATTCTGCTCATACCGCCATCGATGATTATATTCTCACCGGTAATAAAACCGCTTCTATCGCTGCATAAGAATAAGACCATCGCTGCGATATCCTGGACTTTGCCTATTCGTTTCACCGGATGCTGTTGCTCATCAGCCTTACTCCAGGGATGCAGATTTTCAGATGTATCGATCCATCCCGGTGATACCGCATTCACTCGCACCCTGCCAGCCAGGCTGACGATTTTTTCCAGGACCTTTTTTGAAAATGCAATTAAATTTTCCTCTTCAGAAATATCTCCCCGGTAAAAGATATCACATTCCGCAGGACCGTTATCCTTATCGATGACGGCCACATCTGCACCATTTTTTTTAAATTCCTGCGCAATATTTCTACCGATGCCCTTTGCGCCACCGGTTATCACAACCTTTTTATCTTTAAATTCCATGTCAGTCACCTTTCTTTACCTGACAGAATGGTATGTCTTTTCATACAATTTTAAGCATGTTTAAATTGAGATTGGTTGATCCGGTTTCATTTCCAGCCTTAAGAAGAATTATTTCTTTACCATCAGAATCTTATCCAGAAAGCCGTCCGATCCATACCCCTGGATATAAAAGGTATCTTCCAGTAATTGAATCTGGATTTCCCCGGGGGAATCTGCCACCTGGGGAAACCATTCTGAGGTATTCATTGCTTTTTCCTGATAAGGATCATGCAACCCGGAATTCTGGGCAAGACGCACTGCCTCATCAAGATCTACGTCACCGGCTGCAAGCGCCCCCTGCAGCAAACTTCGAATGGCTTCAGCGTTAGCCTGAACGACGGCATCCCTTGCTTTATCCTGGAGTATTTCAACGCCTGTGTTTTCACCCTGCTTAAAGCCATAAAATCTGAATCCAATCAAGGCTGATAATCCAATGATTGCCAATACCATTAACAATGAAAGGATAGCGAAACCCCTCTTGTTGATCATAGAGTACTCCTTTTACGTTTTTCCGTCTGAAAGGCGAATGCAGCGATTTTATCCGTCGCTTTTAGACCGCTACCGGTCAGGATGACGACCGTTGTGTCTGTCTGTTTGATCATCTTTTGACCTATCATGCGAGAAAGGCCGGCAGTCGCGACGGCACTGGTGGGCTCAACATAAAGACCTAACTTTGATATTTTTTGCAAACTTTCCCATATTTCTTTCTCTTCCACCGCAATAATTGCACCACCGCTGTCTGTGATTGCTGAAAGAACCTCTGCCCCATGTATAGGAGAAGCGGAACTGATTCCTTCGGCTATGGTCTCTTTCTTTTGAATCTTTTCAGGCTCGGTAAAACCTTTATGAAAAGCCAGATAAAGAGGGGCACAATTGATTGCCTGCACTGCAAATATAAGGGGTATCTTAGAAATTTCACCTGCAGCTTCTAACTCCTTGAATCCCATTTGACAGCCTAAAACCAGACTGCCCTGTCCTGCAGGCACAATGATATTGTCCGGTATTTTCCAGCCTGATTGTTCCCATATCTCAAAAGCAATGGTCTTGACTCCCTGAAGAAAATAAGGATTCCAGTTATGGCTTGCGTAATAATCATGGTCCGCTGCCTGAATGACGGCAGCAGAGGTATCCTCTCTACTTCCCGGAATTTTTCTTATCTTAGCGCCATACATCTCGATTTGCAGCAGCTTGCCGGCAGAAGTATATGCAGGAACATAGATTTCACATTCAATATGTGCATGGGCACAATAAGCAGCTAGTGATGCCCCCGCGTTACCGGAAGAATCTTCGATGACTCTTTTGATCTTTCTTTCTTTTAATTTGCTGACTAAAAGAGAAGTCCCTCTATCCTTAAAAGAGCCGGAGGGAGCAATAAAGTCCAACTTGAATAAAATTTGGTGCTCTTCATATAATGCCGGTACAAGCGGAGTCATTCCCTCACCCAGAGTCACAATATTCTTTGTATCAATGCCGGGTAGGGCTTCAGAATATCTCCAGATTGTCTTATCCCTGACCTTGATCCTTTCTTTGGAAAAATGAACCGGGTAAGGCATATGATAGCTGAAAGGGGCGCCGCAAGGGCACCTCCATAAAGGAGTATCTTCTGGATAAGCTCGATTGCATTTATTACAATAAAACATCTGAATTCTCCCGCACTTTATACAGGTTTTTGAAATAAAACATCATCTTCTATTTCATCATCATAGGGCTTAGTATGATCTTTTCCCAGAATCTTCTTCTTACAAATATGACATTGATAAGACTCCCTAATTTCTATCACTTCACTCTTGTTCGTCTTGAGCAATTTGTGTGATTCTGATAAGCAGTCAGAATGACTGCAGTTTGCTCCCGAAAGACCTGGTGTTACTTCTTCATTTTAAATATTATAATTGAACTGGTGTCCATTT
>CAYSSG010000067.1:0-8651 GCA_964433635.1 uncultured Atribacterota bacterium
ATATTAAACATCAAAAAAATGTGGAGAAATATATTTATGATTATGCCTTATGCCAGATCGATTGACCTGGATGACTTAATGGCAGAATTATCCCGTGAGATTGAATCTACTGGACATCTTCCTTTAATGAATCAGCTGAACAGGGGCGAAGAATATCCGTATCGCATATTAATCAGTACCGTTTTATCTTCCCGAACTAAGGATGAGGTTACAGCTGAGGCATCTGAGAGGTTATTTTCCAAAGCACCTACGATTGAAAAGCTATGCCATCTTTCAGAGAAGGAGATTGCTGATTTAATTTATCCGGTGGGCTTTTATCGGGTAAAATCAAAGAATATCAAAAAGATTGCCGATTTAATTTTAAAAAAATACCAGGGAAAGATACCGGATTCATCGAACGAGCTGACCAAGCTCCCCGGTGTTGGAAGAAAAACAGCCAATCTGGTGTTAGGCATTGCTTTTAACATCGAAAGTATTACTGTAGATACGCATGTTCATAGAATTTCAAATCGCATTGGTCTCATTAAGACAAAGATACCTGCAGAGACTGAACAGGATTTGCAGATGATATTACCTAAAAAGTATTGGATCAATTTTAATACCTTTTTGGTTGCCCATGGTCAGATAACCTGTAAACCAATATCTCCGTTCTGTTCAAGGTGTAGAATATATAGATATTGCCAGAGGGTTGATGTTGGAAGAAGTAGATAATAAAATAAACGTATAACAAGAATAATGAATTGTCAATCAATAAAAATATTCTTTAATTTGGTCCTAACAGTAGATTTTTTTGAGAAAATAGTTTAAAATGATAAACTGTCTTATGGAGAGGTACCGAAGTGGTCATAACGGGATCGCCTGGAGAGCGATTGGGCGGTTATAAGCTGCCTCGCGGGTTCGAATCCCGCCCTCTCCGCCAGCATATATAAAAAGTCCTTAAATGATGATCGTGCTAGACGGGGAGTTAGCGGTGCCCTGTACCTGCAATCCGCTATAGCAGGGTCGAATTCCTATTTAAGGTCATATCTTTTTAAGGTCTGACTGAAATAAGTGGCAATGAAAGCCGGGTCCTATGCAGCAAAGAATTGTAAACCCCGTCAGATCCGGAAGGAAGCAGCGGTAAGCAAATCTCTTTGGGTGCCGTAGGAAAACCTGGCTGGAGTTAACTGTTTCAATATCGCTTGGAAGGATAGATCGAGGATAGGGCACGATCATCTCAGAAGAATCATTTTATCTTGTGACGGAAAGTATAAATGGATCAATACCAATCATTATACCGGAAATGGCGTCCCCAGTTTTTTGAAGATATCATCGGACAGGAGCATGTCACCCGAACCTTGATGAATGCTATTAAGTTAAATCGGATTGGGCATGCCTATATTTTTTCAGGTCCGAGAGGCGTTGGCAAGACGACTACTGCCCGAATTCTGGCTAAATCATTGAATTGTATCAACGGTCCTACAGACCATCCCTGTAACCAATGTCAGCAGTGTATTCGCATTAATCACAGTCATTCCATGGATGTCATTGAGATTGATGGTGCTTCAAATCGTGGTATTGATGAAATCAGAGAACTGAGAAGCAAAATTGGTTTTGCTCCGGTTGAAGGACAATATAAGGTTTACATTATTGATGAAGTGCATATGCTAACCAATGAAGCATTTAATGCGCTTCTAAAGACCCTGGAAGAGCCACCTGGCCGGGTTTTATTTGTATTTGCAACAACTGCACCCCAAAAAGTACCGAAGACAATTCTCTCACGTTGTCAATGCTTTCATTTTCGCAGGATTTCCATTGATGAAATCGTAGAAAAACTTGGAAAGATCACCGCAGAAGAAAAAATAGACATCGATTTGTCTTCACTCCGCTTGATTGCTGAGAATGCAACAGGCTCAATGAGGGATGCAGAAAGTATCCTGGATCAGGTGATTACTTACTGTGAAAAACAAGTGACTCTGGATAAAGTTAAAGAGATTTTGGGAGTATTACCACAGGAAATGTTCCTGCAGCTAATGAAGACAATCATTGACGGGAATACCAGAGCAGGTCTTGAAATCATTGACCGGCTGGTTAAAGAAGGAGTTGATTTACATCAATTTGTTCAGGATATGCTTATGTATACACATCGTCTGTCACTGATGAAAATATTAGGCAAAGACAGTCATTATTTTCATGCATTGCTGGAAGGTAAAGAGTTAGAAGATTTGTCAACTGTTGCTGAGTTCGCTGAAATGAAACTGGTTCTGGATATCATAGAAGAACTAAATCAAATTGAAGTGAAACTCAGATATCATCATTTTCCCTGGATTTTGCTGGAATTATTCATGGTTAAAATAACTCAGGGCAAAATTCATGAGCATGCAAAGATAGATGGTGATCGGTTAATCTCATCAGCAGAGATGAGTAAGCAGAAAAAAGATTTGTTAGAGGACACTGAAGCACAGAAGAAAAGAAATGTTTTCAATACTGGTGAAATATCAGATGATAAGACACAAAAGACGGTTCAAATTGATGCTCTATGGCCTAAAATTTTATCCAGAGTGAAGAATGAAAGGATTTCTCTTTATGCCTTTCTGATGGCAAATAGCAATCTTTATATAGAGGATGACCGATTGATGATCGGTTTTCAACAGGATTGCCTTTTTCATAAGGAAAGCCTGGAAAAGAGAGAAAATAAAGAGAAGGTTGAAGAGATCTTGAAGGAAGAATCCAATTTGCCATTAAAATTACAATGTTTTATAGAGGAGAACGGTGTAAAAAAAGAGACCTCCTCTCATTCAAAGAGAAATCAAGGTAAAATAGAAGATGAGCAACTGATAAGTCAGGATACAGAAAAAAGAACAAAAAAAACACAATATTCCAGCGAAAAACATTTATTCGATCATGAAGTTCTGCAGAAAGCACACGATTTATTCGGAGGGAATATTAGTGAAGAATAGAAAAAGAGGTTAGTGTGTGATGGATATGAAATTTCTTATGAAGCAAGCCCAGGAAATGCAAAGAAAGATGGAAACGATAAAGCAGGAGCTTTCACAGAAAGAAATCAAAGTTTCTTCCGGTGGCGGCATGGTAGAACTGGTTATTAACGGTCAACAGGAAATTAAAGAGATACATATAGAACCGGATATTATTGATGCAGAAGATAGGGAAATGCTGGAAGATTTGGTATTAGCAGCGGTTAATGAGGGAATCAGGCAATCCAAGGATATGGTCAATGAAGAGATGAGCAAATTAACCGGTGGGATTAGCTTGCCAGGTTTGTTTTAAAGGATATCTATATGAGTTATCAGTATACCAGACCTTTAGCCAGATTAATCGATGAATTGTCAAAGCTGCCCGGTATTGGTCCAAAAACTGCACAAAGACTGGCATTGTACATTCTGAATATTCCTAAAGAGGAAGCAGGTATATTAGCCCAATCGATTATCAATGCCAAAGAACAGGTAAAACGATGCCGGATATGTCACAATTTTACTGATCAGAACATGTGTGAGATTTGTCGGGATCAGTCCAGGGAAAAAGACACCATTTGCGTAGTGGAATCGGCAAGAGATTTAATGGCTATCGAAAAAACAGGGGGATATAAAGGATTATATCATGTCCTGCAGGGAGCCATTTCTCCTCTAGATGGAATAGAGCCGGATCATCTCACGATTGAGCATTTAATTTCCCGTTTTAAAAAAGAACAAATAAAAGAAGTCATTCTGGCTACCAACCCGAATATCGAGGGAGAGGTGACAGCCTCCTATATCGCAAAATTGATTAAGCCCTTGGGTGTCAAAATTACCAGGATAGCTTATGGGATACCTGTCGGTGGGGACTTGGAATATGCTGATGAGGTAACATTATCCCAGGCTTTGATGGGTAGACAGATTTTTAAGAGTGAAAATTAGTTAAACGAAATGGAGGGATTTTCTATGAAGAAAATTGTGGAAGTACGATGGCATGGCCGAGGTGGGCAGGGAGCTGTTACTGCTTCCAAGTTACTGGCAACTTCAGCGCTTGCTGAGGATAAATATATTCAAGCCTTCCCTGAATATGGTCCGGAAAGGATGGGTGCACCCATCCAATCTTTCACCAGGATCAGTGACAAGCCCATTAATATTCACTGTCATGTGACCAATCCGGATATGGTTGTGGTTCTGGACCCAACCTTGATTGGCCCGGTAGATATTACAGAAGGATTAACAGATGAGGGTATGATTGTTGTTAACACCAGTGATAAACCTGAAGAAATCCGAAATAAATTAAAATTGAAAGGCAGGAAAATATTTACCGTTGATGCAAGCAAAATTGCCTTAGAAGAATTAGGACAACCAATACCAAATACCCCGATGATCGGGGCATTGGTTAAGGCTTCCGGTTTACTCAAACTGGATAATGTGATTAAGGATATTAAGAGTAAGTTTTCCGGAAAATTTGGTCAAAAAATGATTGATGGTAATGTCAATGCTATTAAAAGAGCATATCAGGAGGTAAAAGGGGAATGACTACCAAAAAAAAAGGATGGAAAGAGATACCAAAGGGAGGACTTATCATCGAAGCCGGTAATTCGGAAAAATATGAAACCGGTTCGTGGCGTTCTTTGAGGCCGGTCAGGGATGAAGACAAGTGTACACATTGCTTGATCTGCTGGGTCTATTGTCCGGATTCCTCAGTTATCGTTGAAGATGGGAAGATAAAAGGAATAGATTATGAACATTGTAAGGGCTGTGGCATCTGTGCTGCTGAATGCCCGGTCCATGCCATCATCATGAAAAATGAAAGTGAATTCAGGTTTGACAAAGAAAAGAAAGGAGGAAAGAAATGAGTAAGAATACTGTTGCGATTACAGGCAATGATGCTGCTGCTTATGCCATCAAACAGATTAATCCCGATGTAATGGCTGCTTATCCTATTACACCGCAGACAGCATTGGTTCAGAAATTTTCAGAATATGTTGCAGATGGATTGGTTAAGACTGAGTTTGTAACAGTAGAAAGCGAGCATAGTGCCATGAGTACTTGTGTGGGTGCATCAGCTGCAGGGGGAAGAGTCATGACTGCAACTGCGGCAAACGGTTTGGCATTGATGTTTGAAATCGTATATATTGCAGCCTCCAACAAGTTACCCATCGTAATGCCCGTTGTCAATAGAGCTTTATCGGGTCCCATTAATATTCATTGTGACCATAGTGATACCATGGCCGCTCGGGATTCGGGATGGATACAGATTTATTCGGAAAATGCCCAGGAGGCCTATGATAACATCATACAGGCGATTCGGATTGCTGAGCATATGAAAGTCAGGTTACCGGTCATGGTGATGATGGATGGATTCATTACCAGTCATGGCATTGAAATGGTAGATTTTTTAGATGATCAGGTGGTCCATGATTTTGTAGGTGAATATCAGCCCAACCATCCACTTCTGGATACTGAAAAGCCTTTAACTTACGGACCTCTGGATCTTTATGATTATTATTTTGAACATAAACGCCAGCAGGCTGAAGATATCAAGAATTCAAAACCGATTATACTCGATGTTGCTAAGGAATTTAAGAAAATTTCAGGTCGTGAGTATGGATTATTTGAATCCTACAGACTAAAGGATGCCGAGACTGCTATTATTGCCTTGTCTTCTACAGCAGGAACTGCAAAAGCAGTTATTGATGAATTAAGGGAAGAAGGTAAAAAGGTAGGCCTGTTAAAACCCAGAGTATTCAGACCTTTCCCTTACCGTGAACTCGCAGAAGCCATATCACATCTCAAGGCGTTAGCAATTCTGGATAGAGTTGATTCCTTCGGAGCCTTCGGAGGTCCTCTCTTTACAGAGATCAGGTCAGCTATGATAGATTTTGGTAAGATACCGGAAAATATCAATATTATTTATGGATTAGGTGGTCGAGATATTAATCAACAGAATATTTCGGACATCTATGATCAATTAGATGAAATTGTTAAAACCGGTAAAGTGAAGGAAAGAATACAATATGTTGGAGTAAGGGAGTAGGAGGTGAAATAGAATGGCAAAATTAAAAGAATTAACCAAAAAACAAGATATCCTGAGCCCGGGTCATCGTCTTTGTGCCGGTTGTGGAGCATCGATTGCTGTCAGACAGATTCTATCTGCCAGTGATGACCCTGTAGTCGTAGCGAGCGCAACGGGATGCCTGGAAGTAGCCACAACCATTTATCCTTATACCAGTTGGCGTTCTTCTTTTATCCACAATGCCTTTGAAAATGCAGCTGCTACGATCAGTGGCGTAGAAGCAATGTACCAGTCTCTTAAAAAACAGGGAAAAATAGATAGGGAGATAAAGTTTATCGCCTTTGGCGGTGACGGCGGCACTTATGATATTGGCTTACAGTCTTTATCAGGCGCTTTGGAGCGGGGACATGATTTCGTCTATGTCTGCTATGATAATGAAGCCTATATGAATACCGGTATCCAACGTTCCAGTGCTACTCCTCGGGGGGTTTGGACCACAACAACACCCTGTGGTGAGATTATTCCCGGTAAGACCCAGTATCGAAAAGATTTGACTGCAATCGTAGCTGCTCATAAAATCCCCTACGTTGCACAAGCTTCTATATGGCGGTGGAATGACCTGATTGATAAGGCACATAAGGCCTTTTATACCAAAGGTCCTGCTTTCATAAATGTGTTATCTCCCTGCCCTAGAGGTTGGCGTTTTCCTACAGAAGAAACGATTAAAATGGCTAAATTATCTGTTCAGAGTAATTTTTGGCCACTGTATGAAGTGGAGAACGGGAAATGGAAGCTTAACTACAAACCAAAGGAAAGAATACCGGTAACCGAATGGATGAAATCCCAGGGAAGATATAAGCATGCTTTGAGACCGGAGAACAAGTGGCTTGTTGAAGAAATTCAAAAGGATATTGATGATAATTGGGAAAGATTACTCAAATTGTGTGGTGAGAAGTAGAAAATTAACATCGGAATATACTTTTGATTAAAGACTGATTTGCTATAATCATTGGTAGACTGCTATAATGCGATTGAATTATGGCAGTCTGCTTTTTTGTTCTTTATTCCGATTTACAGATAGATTATAATAATGCATTAGAGAACATTTTGAGAATTTTATTTATAATGTTGGGGGAAAAATACGATGATTGAAAAGTCTACCGAAAAAACAAAAAAAGGCTTGGCACAGATGCTCAAGGGCGGGGTCATTATGGATGTGGCCAATGCAGAACAGGCAAAAATTGCTGAAGATGCCGGGGCAGTAGCAGTAATGGCATTAGAAAGGGTCCCTGCTGATATTCGTGCCGAGGGTGGGGTTGCCAGGATGGCAGATCCCAAGAAGATTAAGGAGATTATGAAAGTTGTCACTATTCCGGTCATGGCAAAAGCCCGGATTGGTCATTTTGTAGAAGCTCAGGTACTGGAAGCATTGGAAGTGGATTATATTGACGAAAGTGAAGTTCTTACCCCGGCCGATGAGAAATACCATATTAACAAATATGCATTTAAGGTACCTTTTGTCTGCGGTGCCAGAAATCTGGGTGAAGCCTTAAGGAGAATCGCTGAAGGAGCTGCCATGATTCGAACCAAGGGTGAAGCCGGTACCGGAAATATTGTTGAAGCAGTCAAACACATGCGTTGCATGAATGAAGAGATTCGAGCCTTGAAGGGATTGGGAATAGAGGAGTTAATTGTTAAAGCGAAGGAATACGGAGCTCCCTTTGAATTACTTCAGGAAGTGGCTGAGCTGGGAAGATTGCCGGTTGTGAATTTTGCTGCCGGCGGGATAGCAACTCCAGCTGATGCAGCCTTGATGATGCAACTGGGATGTGACGGTGTTTTTGTGGGTTCAGGCATATTTAAGTCAGATCATCCCGAAAAGAGAGCAAAGGCGATTGTGGATGCGACTACCCATTATAATGATCCCAAAATCATAGCTGCCGTTTCAGAGGGATTAGGTGAGGCTATGAAAGGCATCTCCATTGATAAGATTCCCGATGAAGAAAGAATGCAGGTGAGAGGCTGGTAAGACTGGTCTCAATATTCATGAAACAAAAGCTGTTTTTAGGATTTGTAAAATAAGGAGAACAGGGGATGAAAGTAGGAGTTTTAGCTTTACAGGGAGCTGTTCTGGAGCACCTTAAAATGATAGAACGATGTGGCCATCAGGCAATTCCCGTAAAAACCGTTGCACATTTAAACCAAATAAAACGATTAATAATTCCAGGTGGTGAAAGCACAACAATAGGTAAATTACTTATAAAATATCATTTGAATGAAAGGATTATTGATCTTTACCACCGATCAGGCTTGCCTATCTTTGGTACTTGTGCCGGTATGATATTACTGGCTAAAAAAGTATGGCAGCAGGAAAAACCTGTACTTGGTTTAATAAATATACAGGTAAAAAGAAATGCCTTTGGCAGGCAGATTGACAGCTTTGAAACTGAGTTAGAAATCAGGGACATGACCCCTCCCTTATTTAGAGGTATTTTTATCCGTGCTCCTTATATCACTGAAATCAAGGAAGAGGTAGAGGTGTTGTCTCGTTTCCGGGAAAACATTGTCCTTGCAAGAGAGGGAAATATCTTAGTTTCATCATTTCATCCGGAACTCAGTGAAGATAGGAGAATCCATCAATATTTTTTAGAAATGGGTCAATAAAAATATATATTTTTTCT
>CAYSSG010000068.1:0-8186 GCA_964433635.1 uncultured Atribacterota bacterium
TAAATAAGTCTTAAACCTTACCTAAAAATAGAAAAATATAATATAATTATATTATAATATTTGATTGACAGGAAAACTAAACAAATGAATCTGAGATTATTTTAATCAATTCTAAGTTTGTTCGGGAGATACCTATGAAAATCTATTTCATTACCCACGAATACTTATCAAGACTGTTTTATGTCTTCATTCTATTTTTGATCCTCTTCATGTTGTATATTGGTGAAACAGCCATCTCAGCAGAGAATCAATCTATGGAAGATTTATATTTTCAGGGAGTTCATTTATTGGAAAATGAAAGAAAATATTCTGAAGCCATGCTTATCTTTCGGGAAATATTGGATGTGAATCCCAATCATGCAGAAGCCCATTATCAGATGGGTGAAATCTATCGATTAACGAATGAATTATCAAAGGCAAAAATTTATTATCAGAATGCTATCAACCTGAAACCTAACTATGTATCCGCACATTATCATCTGGGTTTAGTTGAATTTGAAATGAATGATTATCCCAATGCCCTGGAATCATTCAAAGAGGCTATCAGGATCGAACCGGAATTCCCTGATGCCCATTACAGCATGGGTTACACCTACCTGAAACTGGAACAGTTATCCCCGGCTATTAAATCATTTCAACAGGCCATAGGACTGAATCCCAACGACTTCCAATTCCACTACGGCCTGGGATTATGTTATAAACTGACAGGAGAGGATCAAAAAGCCATCCAATCATTCAACCAGTCACTGAAGCTCAAACCGGACTATGGAGAGGCCTTTCACGAGCTGGGTCTTATTTATTATTCTCTGGAACAGTTCCCGGAGGCTATTAATGCCCTTGAAAAAGCTGCTCATTATCTACCCCAACAGGGTGATCAAATCTATTATCAGATCGGAATCATACACCAAAAACTTGAAAAATATGATAAGGCAATAGAATCATTAGAAAAAGTAACCCGGCTTAATCAGGAATTCAAGGATGCTTATTACTATCTGGGATGGCTCTTCAGTCAGACCGGTCAATTTGAAAGAGCAGTAAAGTCTTACGAAAAAGTAGTACAATTGGATCCTGAGCATACCGATGTTTATTATAATCTGGGTTGGGCCTATATTGAGATGGGTCAATACCAGGAGGCTGTGGAAACATTCAAGAAAGCAATCGAGCAAAATGCTCAAGATGCCGATTCTTACTATGCCCTGGGTTGGACTTATGGTAAATTAGAGGATTACGAAGAGGCCAAAAAAGCATTTCAGGAAACCATCAGAATCGAACCAGGCTATGTCTATGCTCATTATGGTCTGGGCATGGCTTATCTGGTCCTGGGAGAAAGAAGTCTGGCTCTGGAAGAATATAAAATATTAAAGGAACTTGATCAGGAAATCGCCGACCTGTTATTTAATCAGATTTATCCCTAGGGGTGCATAGAATCATGTTGTATGATTTTTTACAGCAGACCTACTTTCATAATCGGGTGATTGATTATATCTCTGCCCTGGCAATCTTCTTATTGGCATTATTAACCATCACTGTTCTGAAGAATTTTCTGATCAAGATACTAAAAACTTTTGCCCGAAAACGTTCCTCAACCATTGATAAACGTTTTGTAGATACCTTTCAGGATAGAATAAAACCATTTGTTAATTTGCTCTATTTTGGTTCATTCTATTTAGGCGTTCATCAACTCAATATCCCTGCTCTTCTGGAAAAATTCATTAACATTGCTTTAATCGCACTTCTCATCTTTTACGGTGTAAGGTTTATTCTATCTATCTTCTCCTATTTCCTGGAAAGCTATTGGATTAAAAAAGAAAAAAATGCCACCCGTATCACCGCCATCAAGGGTATTGAGACTGTTTTAAAGATTATTATCTGGTCTATTGCTGCAATCATTCTTTTAGATACGCTCGGTGTAAAGGTATCAGCACTGGTAGCCGGTCTCGGTATAGGAGGTATTGCAATCGCACTGGCTGCACAGAACATCCTGGGTGATTTATTCAGTTATTTTATCATCTTTTTTGACCGGCCTTTCGAAATCGGTGATTTTCTAATCATTGATACTTTTTCCGGAACCATTGAAAATATCGGCATTAAAACCACCAGGATCAGGAGCCTGGGAGGAGAGGAGATTATTTTCTCCAATACAGATCTGGTCAACTCACGCTTACGAAACTACAAACGGATGAAAAAAAGGCGTATATTGTTTAATTTTGGCGTTATCTACCAGACATCGACAGAACATCTAAGGCAAATACCTGCCCTGGTCAGTGAAATTATCAATCAGGAAGCGGAAACAACCCTGGACCGGGTTCATTTTTCTTCCTTTGGTGATTCCAGCCTTAATTTTGAAGTTGTATACTATGTTAACAGTCGAATTTATAATCAGTATATGGATATCCAGCAGAGTATTAACCTGAAAATAAAGGAAGAATTTGAAAAAAGGGATATTAAATTTGCCTATCCTACACAGACCCTTTTTCTGTCTAAAGAAGAGAACACATAGCACACCTTCATTCTATGAAATGAAATAGAGGAGGATATCTTGCAGATTTATTTATTCGTCGCAGCATTCATTGCAGTCTTGGCTGTCATCTTTGCCTTGCAGAATGCTATACCGATTACCGTCAGCTTTCTGGTATGGAAAGTAGAAAGTTCCCTGGCATTAATCTTGATCATCGCTTTCATTGCCGGGCTCATTGTCAGCTTTATGTTTAATGCCTTAACGAAATTCAGGCGAACACGAGATGATTCTTCCCAGAAAAAGGAAATCGAAGAAATCAAACAAGATACCGGAAATGAACCTGAACAGAAACCGGAATAGAGCGTTGAATTAATTATTGGAAAGGAGATTGTTTCTTGTCAAAACTTTTCAAGAAAAGAAGCCAGTCAGCAGGTCTTACGCCAGGTACGCTGATTCATATCGGTGATAAGCTGATGGAAAAGTCAAAAATCACCATCATTGATTACTCTGAGGATCACTTGGAAGAAAAGACCGCTGAAAGCTTCGCAGAATGCTACTCTTATCAGAAAACACCAACCATCACCTGGATTAATATTGATGGAGTTCATCAGACTGATATTATGGAACAGATTGGAGAATCACTCCATATACACTCCTTAACCCTGGAAAATATCATGAACACTACCCAGAGACCAAAGATCGAGTATTTCCCCAATTACATCTATATTGCTTTAAAAATGATTTACTGGGACGAAAATGAACAGGAAATTGCCCTTGAACACATCAGTCTCATCCTGGCAGATCATATAGTGCTCTCTTTTCAGGAAAAAGAAGGTGATGTCTTCAATCCTATTCGACAGAGAATAAAGAATAAGACCGGAAAAATAAGAAGGAGTGGAGCTGATTATCTCATCTATGCCTTACTCGATACTATTGTTGACCAATATTTTGCAGTCCTGGAAAAGTTAGGTGAAAAAACAGAATGGATAGAGGATGTTTTGATACGTCACCCTTCTCCGGAAACTTTGCGGGTGATCCATAAGAACAAGAGAAACTTGATTTTCTTAAGAAATGCAGCCTGGCCTCTCCGGGAGATTATCAACCAGTTAGAAAAAGATGAATCCAAGCTGATTCAAGAAAGTACCCAATTATTTTTGAGAGATATCTATGATCATACCGTTCAGGTCATTGAAACATTGGAGGTTTTGAGAGACATGGTTTCCGGTTTACTGGATATCTATCTATCCAGCATCAGCATTAAACTGAACGAAATTATGAAAGTGCTAACCATTATCGCCACCATATTCATTCCCCTGACCTTTGTTACCGGCATCTATGGAATGAATTTTCGTTTTATGCCGGAATTGTCCTGGAAATGGGGATATCCTGCAGTACTCTTCTTTATGTTCCTGGCCGGAATGGGAATGTATCTCTTTTTCAAAAAGAAGAATTGGCTCTAAAATCTAATATGATCATTATGAAACCTATGAGAGACTGGAGACTACTTCTCTTTCTTAGAAGATTTGAATTTGGTAATGAGTTGATCAATCTTTTTATTTTCACCTACTAAAATCAGATTCTCATTTTCACTGATGGTATGTTTCGCTGTAGGAGAAAAGGTAAACTGGTTCCCCCGACGAATCGCCAGCAAGGTTACCCCGTACTTCCCGGGCAGATCCAGCTCTCCCAGGGTTTTTTCACAGAAAACCGGTAAGGCAGCAATCTCAATGAGACTATAACGCTGAGATAATTCCATCTGATTCTTCACATTGGGCATAATCAGGCTTCTGGCAATTCGCATTCCCTCATCCCTTTCCGGATAAACCACACGATCTGAGCCAATCTTCTCCAATACCCTGCCATGTAATTCACTATTTGCCTTGGTAATGATATATTGTACACCGATTTCTTTCAACATGATGGTTATTAAAATGCTGGATTCCAGATCTTGTCCCACACTGACAATCGCTGCATCAAAATTTTTGACACCCAATTCCTTCAACACTTTTTCGTCTGTTATATCAACCTTAACCACTTTGGTTAATACATCCTTGAGAAGGTCTACTTTTTCTTCATCGTTATCTACACCCAGCACTTCATGTCCCAGTTCTACCAGGGCAGTTGCTACCGACGATCCAAAACTTCCCAATCCAAAAACGACAAACTGTTTCATCCTATCTGCCTCTTTTCCTGAAAATACTTATTCATTCAACTTTATCCCACCATCACATAATCTTTGGGATATTGAATGGATTCTGCCTGACGGTTAAGAATTAAAGATAAAGCCATAGCAAGCGGTCCGAGTCTCCCTACAAACATGGTCAAAATAATAATGGCTTTGCCAATAGAGGAAAGAGAGCTCGTTATCCCTGTGGAAAGACCTACTGTTCCGAATGCTGAAATCACCTCAAATAATAGTTCTATGAAATCAAAGTCTTCAAAATAGGCCAGCAGTAATGTCATGACCATAACCCAGCTCATAGCCAGCATAAATATGACCCAAGCTTTGTTCACGACTGTTTCTGGAATCTGTCTCTGAAATAAATAGAGATGCCTGCGACCCTTCAAAGTAAAATACATCCATAAGAAAGCGACACAGAAGGTGGTCGTTTTGATTCCTCCACCGGTTGAGGTCGGGGAAGCTCCAATAAACATAAAGATAATGATAAGTAACAGTGCTGCATTGCCCATTTTCCCTATGGGAATGGTATTAAAACCAGCTGTCCGGGCAGTAGTCGATTGAAAGGCTGCACTGAGTATTTTATCTTTCAGCGGGTAATCACGAAGTGTAGTTACATTCTGATTTTCCAGCAAAAGAATGCCTAATGTTCCCCCAACAAGCAGAATAACCGTTATAACCAGTACCAGTTTACTGTGCAATGACAGTCTCTTGCGTTTAGGAAATTCCACCAATTCAGCTAATACCAGAAAACCGATGCCGCCAAAGATAATTAAGATCATAAAAATGATATTAATTCCAAAATGAGAGAAATATTGTTCTAAACTATTATTAAATAAGGAAAATCCGGCATTACAAAAAGCCGATACGGCATGGAAAAAAGAAAGAAAGATTGATGAATGAGCGTTATCCGCCTGTTTCCAGTTCAGATATAAAAAAATAGTACCTAATCCTTCAAAGAATACGGTAAAAATTAAAATATTTTTAGCCAAACGGACTAATCCGCCAATAGAGAACTGATTAAGCGATTCCTGCATAATAAGACGCTGCCGAAGAGAAATCTTTTTCCCTAATAGAAAAGAAAACATGGTTGAAAAGAGCATGATGCCCAGACCACCAATTTGAAAAAGTATCAATATAATCCACTGTCCGAACAGGGAAAAATCACTTCCCGTATTCAGCACGATTAACCCGGTTACGCAGGTAGCCGAGGTTGCTGTAAACAGTGCATCAATCAGTGCGATAGGCTCTTCTCTGACAGTAGCCATGGGAAGCTGAAGCAGATAGGTACCGATAAGTATAATCAATAAAAAGCTTAAAACCAGGACCTGATTTGGAGTTAAAACAGTTTTCTTTCTGAAGATGGCGCGTTCTGAATTCACAATACTCCTGACTTAACAAAATAAATTATTATAGTAATCATTATAGCATACCTCACTTTATAATTAGATATTTTAAAACCATTTTTATTAAATTTATCTCATTCGCAATAACCTTTTGCTGCTAACCATAAAATATTCGGAAAGTTAAACTACTAAGTATGAGATATGAAATTTAAATGCAGAATTCTCACTATTGTAAGAACCAATCATATCATATATACTTGTTTTGGAAGAAACAAGAAAGGATATTCATGTACCAATGTCAGATTCAAACGGATGGCAAGTTATTAATGTAGATGATTTTCAAGTTCCTACTGCGCCAACTGTTACAAAAGTCCAGCAAAGATGGAAGCGGTTTTTACGATTACTTGGCATACATGGATCTGAACCTGAAGAAGAGGATAATAATGATCGCCAATCAACGGTAAAGAAAGAATTTGATAGAAAGCCGGCTGTGGAAGCATTGAATAACCATCTTAATGAATGGTCAATAAAAAAGGAATCGACTGTTTGTTTTTTATTAGATCCTCCTTTTAGCTGCACAGATGATATTGCACGTGATTGGGCAAAGCAAAAGAAATGGAAATTATTGACTCCTCCGGATAATGTAAAAATACGCAATGTAGACATTGAGGGATGGTGGAAAGAACAAAAAACTAAAGATAATTGGCTCATCAATGATCTGACACGCTACCTGATTCGTACTACTTATGGTCTATCATTTATCCTTGAATTATTACCCAGAATATTACATGGGGAATTCGGCAAAGGATTGGTAGTCTGTGACAGCTGGATGTTTGCATTTATTCAAAGGATATGGCCATTAAAATTTTCAAAAGTGTATTGTTTTGCAGCAGCCGGTCCTGAATTATTAAAACAGGTCGGTATTTATGCAGGCGAAAATACATTACAAAAACTTGCCGCAAGAGTTCATGGTAATGTAGGTATTGCCCTTACTGTTAGATCTATAGAGCAAAATGAGGACCGAAAATTGCCGGAATTACCTGGGGAAGCTAATGATATTACTTCATTTATCCTATATTCCGTCTTACTGCATCGTCATCTGAGTAGTAGTCAATTACAGGAGATATTGCCAATGCTACCAGCAGAAGAATTAAATTTACATCTATTACAATTAAAACAATATGGCATTCTAAATTATAACGAAAATCAATGGGAAATTAATATAGAAGCCTACCTGGCTGTAAGGGATTTCCTTAATAATCGAGCTTTTCTATTAGATATATTTTAAGTAAAGGAAAAGAAAATGAATTCTGAACAAATTGCCGGGATAATGAAACCAGTAACCACCGATACTGTAATTGAAATTATCATAGTTATTGCCATTGTAATAGGGTTAAGTTGGCTGGCTGAAAGAATTCTACCATGGTTAGCTGAAAAATTACACAGCGGGCGTCGTCTGCTGATTCTTGCTTTTATCCCAACTATCCGAATCTTATTATTTATTATAGCCGTAATGCGAATTATACCACTCATTATAGAGCCCACACTACAGAATATGATCGCTATTTTCAGTGCTGTTGGTGTGGCAGTTGGATTTGCTTTAAAAGATTATGTCAGCAGTATTCTTGCCGGAATTGCAGCAGCCTACGAACTCCCCTATCGTCCGGGAGACTGGATTGAGGTTAATGGTATTTATGGTGAAGTAAAACATATTGGTACCCGGGTCGTTACAATCGTTACTCCTGATGACACCACTGTTTATATACCACACCTGAAAATATGGACTGATCTTATACACAATGCTAACAGCCATACTCCAGATTTGCTATGTGTGGCAAATTTTTACCTGGATCCTGATCATAACCCGGAACAGATTTGCAGGATACTTAAAAATATGGCACTTACCAGTCCCTATATAAACCTGGCACAACCTGTAATTGTGTTACTGGAAGATAAACCCTGGGGCACTCACTACCGTCTAAAAGCTTACCCGATGGATCCACGCCAACAGTTTCAATTTATCTCTGACCTTACAGCCAGGGGCAAAAAGTGCTTACGTGAATTATCAGTTAAATTTGCTAATTTATCAACATATCCTGCTTTTCAAGAAAATAATTAGCATTAAATTTTATATACTAGATAATAACAATTATTTTTAAGATTGAAAGATAAAAAGATACTAACTATACTAATATTAAAGCAA
>CAYSSG010000069.1:0-7782 GCA_964433635.1 uncultured Atribacterota bacterium
GTGGATGGGAATCAATTCCTTCCGGCTGACTTGAGATATATGAATTCCATTCAGAATATTCCAATCTTTCTAAAAAATTGTCTTGAACAGGTGATGAAGGATAACAAAAATAAAGATCATCATGTTGATATTGCCTATCTCAGTGATGGCCCTTATGGTATTTTGAGACAGATATAGATGTCAGATGAATTTTCCGGCTTGTAAGTGAAAGATTTGTTACTTTACGTTATAATTAAGAGTAAGATTAAGAAGGTTCAGGAGGGTGATAATGTCCAGAAGTATTTCAATCATATTTCTCCTACTGATTGTTTTGATTGCTGGCTTTGCCTATGTCAATTATAATCGTTTAAATCAAATACAGGATGAATTACTGGAAAAACAGGGCTTAATAGAAGATTCGGAGCAGGTCATTAAAGAACAGGAAGCATCTATTGCCCACCTGGAAGAAAGAGTAAAAGAAACCATAGAGACTGAAAAAGTGTCACCGGAGGGGCCATTCATCAGGGATAGGGATGATGAATTACAAGAACAATTAACCGATTACCAGGCGGAATTGCAGGAAATGAGGCAAAAGTTAGAACAAGCCATACAACAGAGCACGGTTGAGCCCCAGGATATTGTCCAGCTAGGGGAAGAAAAATCAAAGTTAGAAATGCTTTTACAAGAAAAAGAAGAACAATGGCAAATCAGGGAAGAAGAGAGCCAGAAAATGATTGCCTCATTACAGGATGAAATTCAGAAATATGAAACTGATATGAATGCAATGAATGAAAAAATCTTGAATTTTGAAAAAAACCTGGAATCAGAAGTCATGAAAAGAAACGATTTAGAGCAGAGCATGATTGAATATGAAGAAAATATTGCGCTTCTTCAGGAGAGATTGGCGCTGGAACAGGATGATGAGTCCAGTGTACAGGAGATAAGCCAGTTACAGATTTACAGGAATCAACTGGAAGAAGAGATCAAGGAGAGAGATTCTCTTGTAGGCCAGATTCAAGAGGAATACCAGTCTCTTAAGAATCAATTGACTGAATACGAACAAAAAATTATCGGCTTGCAGGAAGATTTGGTCATCATGACGGAGCAGGAAGGTGCTTTAAGGGAGATGCAGATCAGTTTAGCTCAGCTGAGAGAGGAAAAATCCAAATTAGAGTCTCTCTTAAAGGAGAGAGAATCTCAATGGCTGGCCAGAGAACAGGAAAGTCAAGAAAAAATTGTCCAGCTTCAGGAAGAAGTTCAGCAATATGAAGTGAATCTTAAGAAAATTGGTGGCGATATGCTTGCCTTGAGGAAAGATTTCATTCAAGAGAGTTCTTTTAAAGAGACATTGCAGAAAGAAATTGAACATTTTTCAAGTGAGATGAATTCATTAAAACAAGAACTTGCTTATTATCAGGAGATTGAACGTTCTTACCAGAGCATGCTGGACGAATTGCAATCTGATAAGGAGATTCTGGAAAGACAATTGTCAGAAGAAGGTTTGGAGATTGAGCAACAGGAATACCAGGATTTAATCAGCCAATTGAATATCCATCAGGAACAAATACAAGAATTAAAAGAAGAGCTGGCGCTTGCCCAAGAGAAAGAAAAAGCCCTTATCTCCTCTCAATTTACCCAAATCAAGGAGGAAAAGGAAGTCCTGGAGCGAATGCTCGTTGAAAAAGATGATGAGTGGAGCAGACAAAATCAAGAAAATAGAGATCTTATCTCCTCTTTAAGAACACAAATGGAAGGGTATGAACAGGAGATTGAGGTTATTAAAATTGATAGCAGTCTTTTGAAAGAAGAGATAGCTACTCAGGTTGAATTGCAACAGGAAATGATAGAGCAGATAAGAGATAGAGAAGAACAGATTTCCATGCTTATAACGAAGATAGAACAATATGCTGAAAAAATGGATGGTTATGAAGCAACAGCTAATCAACTGAGAATGACATTACAACAAAAGGAAGATCTGAGCTATCTCGAGCAGGAAGATTTGATTGAAAGGTTGATTTCTCTGGTAACAGAAAGAGATAGTGCCCAGAATAATATTAATCAATATCGCACACAGGTTGATAAACTACAATTGGAAATTATTGAATTACAGAATAAAATTGCAGCTCTGGAAAAAGAAAAAGAATCTCAGTATTATGAAGTTAAAAGCGGGGATTGCCTGTGGACGATTGCTAGAAATAAATATAATGAAGGAATTGCCTGGACAAAGATATTTAAAGCTAATCAGGGATTGATAGAAAATCCCGACCTCATCTATCCCTATCAGCAGATTGTACTTCCTGAATAAATAGACCTGAATTACGATTGACATAGGGATCTATCAAATCGGTATGTCCCTTTTCAGAATGAAGAAAAGAACATGCCGATTTTAGTTATTCTCCGCATATCTGATCAATTTCCTGCTGATATTTTTCATGAATGACAAATCGTTTGAGTTTCAGGCTTTCCGTCATTTCGCCTTTCTCCTGAGTAAATTCTTCAGGCAGAAGGGTAATACCCATCACGGTTTCGTATAGCTGAAATCCGTTTTCTCTGGAAATCAGGCGTTTCTGCTCTTTCTGAAAAAGTGATAATATTTCTTTCTTTTCCAGTAAATCCTGTTTATCCTGATAGAGAATATGATGATGTTGCGCATATTCCTTTAAGACCTCAAAATCAGGGACGATTAAGGCGCCTAACCGGGGTTTATCCTGACCTGCCAGCATCACCATATTGATATAAGGACTTTCTTTAAGCTTATCTTCCAAGGGTTGAGGTTCTATATTTTCTCCCCCTCTTAGCACAATCGTGTCCTTGATTCTTCCGATGATTTTCAGGTATTTCCCGTTATGGGTTTTTTTACCCAGATCCCCGGTATTAAACCAGCCGTCTTGAAGTACCTCGGCAGTCTTTCTCTCATTCTTATAGTAACCTTTCATGACCAGATCTCCCTTGACCATAACTACGCCGGATTGTCCATTTGGCAACTCACTGGTGAGATTATCCTTGTCGACAATCTTAACAAAAGTTTCCGGGATTACAGCACCGACAGTAAATATAATGGGATTGCTGTAAGTTCTGCCTGCAATTACAGGAGAGGTCTCCGTTAATCCATATCCCTCAAGCACATAAATATTAGCTGCATCCAGAAAAGTATCGATCACCTGGGGCAATGCACCGCCTCCGCTTATGGCAAATTTGATCTGCCCACCCAGCATCTCCCGTATTTTCTTAAAAATGACTCTATCTGCTATGCGATATTGCCAGGACAGTCTATTTACCGTTTTTCTTGCCTGTTCTATCTCTTGGGATGAATGAGATTCACGATCAAAAAGAGGCATGGTGCCTTCCAGAATTCTGTTAGCCGGCTTATATTCTTTTGCTATATCCAATGCTTTATTAAAGAGCCAGCGTTGAATGGCACTTCCCTTTTTCATCTTATCCTGAATACCCTTATAGAGACTGGTCCATATGCGGGGTACGGTACACAGGAGGGTTGGTTTTTCCGATTGAAGGTCAGGTAACAGGATCTGCTTGAAAGGTTTGCTGTAAGCAGTGGAAGCACCCACACTCAGTGCACAGTATTCCACCGTTCTTTCATAGATGTGCCAGGAAGGCAGCACTGATAGAAATCGATCTGTTTCCACCAGATTACCCACTGCTTTGGGCAGATTAATGACATTGTGCATAATATTGCGATGCGTTAACATGACACCCTTTGGGTCTGATGTTGTACCGGAAGTGTATATGATGGTTATTAAATCATCCGGCCGGGCTTTTTGAGACAGAAGAGCATAACGCGAATCTCCCTTCTCCAATAATTTTTTTCCATTATCACTAATTCGCTGAAAAGAATAGATGGGCGGTAATTTTCCGATTTGTCCTTCCCTGATTAGATAAATCCTGTCCCAGATCTTTTTCCGACCTTCAGCCTGATTCTTTGTTCCTGTTTTTTGTAATAGTTCCGAGCCGTATTCCTGGAGGTATTTTTCCAAAAAATCCTGAGCCTGTTGAGAAATAATGAGAAAACCGGAATGATGATTGGTTAAAATAGTATAAATTGCTTGATAGAAATCTTTACTGATTCTTCCATCAGTTTGAAAAGAAACTGCTTCAGCCCATTCAGGTGTTTCTTGCTCTTCAGCAAACACTTTGACCGGCTCCATCAGAATGATTTGCTTTATGGCAGGAAGCCGGGAGTATACCTTGAGAAACTCAGCCAGCACCTTTTCTCCTTCTAATAGACTAACGGTAGAATCTGAATGTTTTAATTTAAAGGCAATATCCTGAGCATAACTGTTTCCGCTGGCAGGAACATCTACAGCTCCGATGCCGATAATAGCCAGGTCACTGATAATCCATTCCAGTCTATTTTCAGAGATTAATCCAATATGATCACCCGGTTTGCAGTCCAGCTCAAGTAATCCTGTTCCGAATTGTTTAATGCGCTGGTATAATTCCTGATAACTGATGGCTATAAATTGGCCATCTTTTTTTACCTTAAAAGCAGGTCTATCTTTAAAGCGATCTGTACAAAATGCAAGCATTTCATTCAGAGTGGTTAATGACATGTTCAACCTCCTTCATTTCTTTTCTTATCGTAAGCTAATAGTCAATGTATATTTAGTAGTAACTAATAATAGCAAGTATATATTTATCAACATTAAAAGTCAAACATTATCTGCAAGGGGATGATATCTGATGAAATCTGATGGATTTCTCAACCTGAGATAGGGTAATACCTATTCCAATATCCCGAAAAACATAAAATTATTTTTCAAACCATTTGTCAAGATAAACGAAAAAAGGTAAAATAGTTTTAGAGCGTTGGAGATGTAAAATACAATCATAAAATTTTAGTTTACAACTTGTAGCATGTAAATCTATTACGTGATATAATCATAGAAAATATTTTAGAGAGTTATTTGTTTCTCTTCTTTAGAAGGTTTCCTTTCTAAAGAGTTTGAGTCAAACATTTTAAATGGGGTAATAATCAGGGGGTAAAAAGCTTGCGGATCATATCAGTTGCTAACCAAAAGGGTGGCGTTGCCAAAACCACAACTTCCATTAATTTGGGGACCTGTTTGAGTGAAAAAGGGAAAAAGGTACTACTTATTGATATGGATCCTCAGGCACATACTACCATCGGCCTGGGTGTTGAACCCAATGAACTTGAAAAGACGATGCTCAATGTGTTAGAACCAAATCGTTCTCCCAATAAGCTTGATTTGGATGATGTAGTCATTCAAATGAAAGAAATTGGTGAGGGGAATCTTTATCTTGCCCCGAGCAATATTGACTTTGCCAGTGCGGAATATAAATTAATTGACCAGATTGGAAGAGAGGATTTTTTAAATATTGGAATTCAAAACTGTAAGATAGATTTTGAATATATCATTATTGATTGCCCTCCCTCTCTGGGAATATTGACCATCAATGCCCTGAAAGCCTCCGGTGAAGTCATCATTCCCATACAACCTCACTATTTTGCTTTGCGTGGTATTGAAGAATTTATGGAAACAATTAAAATTGTTCATCAGAATCTGCATCATCCTCTGGAAATTTATGTCCTTATTACAATTGCTGATACCAGGAGTAATATTTCTAAAGAGGTCATTGAAGAAACAAGAGATTTCTTCAAAGAAAGAGTTTTCAAGACCATTATTCGAAAGAATATAACACTGGTAGAATCTTCCAGTCAGGGAATTCCAGTTATCTATTATAATCCCAATTCACATGGGGCAGAAGATTACTCAGAACTAGCCCAAGAGGTGATTTCTTTTGAAAAAGAAAAAATTAGCTCGCGGCTTTACTAAAATAATGGATTACAAACAGGAATTGATCAGAGATACTTCCCAGGGTTTGGAAAGGGAAGAAGAAAAGTCGAGCTTCATTAACGGCGATGGTGATCTGATTCATCCCACCCCCAGAGAAGTAGAGCCTGAAGTAGAGGAGCAAACAGAAGAATTCGTGAGTATAAAGGTGATTGGTATCGGGGGAAGTGGGAATAATGCGATTGAGGAAATGGCTAACCATCGCATTAATGGATTAAGACTTATTGCTCTCAATACCGATTTACAGGCACTTTCCTTATCTCAAGCCAGCCAGACAGTTCAGATTGGGAAGCTGACAACCCGCGGTTTGGGTGCTGGAGGGGATCCGGAAATCGGGAAAAAAGCTGCTGAAGAGGATAGAAGTACCATTTCCAAGGTTCTGGAAGATGCTGATATCGTTTTTATTACTGCGGGTATGGGTGGAGGGACCGGCAGCGGTGCTGCACCCATTGTAGCCGAAATCGCAAAAAGAGAAGGAGCCCTAACCATTGGTGTCGTAACACGTCCTTTCAGCTTCGAGGGCAAGAAGCGCATGATACAGGCGGAACAGGGAATAGAGTTGCTGAAAAAACAGGTTGATGCACTTATTACCATCTCTAATGACCGCCTGCTCAATATGATCAGCAAGGATACCTCGGTGAAAGAGGCCTTTGAAATCACAGACCGGGTATTGAGGCAGTCTGTGCAGGCGATTGCAGATTTAATCACAATTCCCGGCTTAATTAATCTTGATCTGGCAGATGTCAGAGCTGTCATTAAAGATGCCGGGTTGGCTCTGGTTGGTATTGGTGTAGGGCGTGGTAATAACAAGGGTACTACAGCAGCCGAGGCTGCAATCTCCAGTCCCTTGCTGGAGGTATCTATTAAAGGCTCCACTTCATTGCTAGTCAATGTAACAGGTGGAATGGATATGAGCCTGTATGAAATTAACGAGATTGTTGATCTGGTATCCAAAGCCGCCGGTGGTGATGCCAATATTGTTTTCGGTGCCATTATATCTGAAAATATGCAGGATGAAATCAGAGTGACAGTCATTGCCACAAAATGTGAAAAATATTTACCCAATTATCAGGAAAGATTTGAACAAGTAAAGACAAGTTTGGAAGTAGAAGAGATTAAAAAGGATAAGATTCCTCCTGCTGTTACCGAACATCTAAATGATGTGAAAGAGAAAGAAAAGGATTCCAATCGCTTGAAGCCTTTGGAAGTAGATGATCTTGATATCACAAGGAAATATAAAGATAAAGAAGACCTGGATATACCTACTTTCTTGAGAAGAAGAAACAAGAAGTTCTAATACGGAATCATGATTTAGCCAAATCCAACCTATTTTACGGAATCTGCTTAATGGAAAAATACAGAAGAGACCAATTTTCATTTTCTACTTATGAAGCCTACAAAAAAATTAAAAAAAATGATCCACTTAAAATGGTCTTTGAATCAGTTGACTGGTCCTTCATTTACCCTATTCTTGAAAAATCCTACGATAACCGTAAAGAATTAATATACCATCCTGTATCCTTATTCAAAGCGCAACTTTTGATTTATTTAGGGGAAGCAGAATCCAATCGCGATCTGGCTGAAAAATTACGTTTTAATACCAAGTATTGTGTACTATGCGGATTTCATCATTTTTTGAAAACCCCTGCCCATTCAACCTTTTCTGCTTTTAGAAAGAAGGTTGGACATGACCTGTTTCATAAGTTGATGCATCGTATTGTAGCTCAGAGTATTCCTGTGATGGCCAAGAGACTGAGCAATTTTTCCTCCCGGGCGCTGCATGTAGACATTTACTCCAAAGAGGGGGAATGGATGAAGTGTAATTGCAAGGGTAAATGTAAAATAGACAGGGAAATTCTTGTGGATCAAAAGAATGTCAGTAAAAAAAATTTTGTTTCATCCGGACTCAAGATAAAATTATTTATTGATAAAAAATCTGGCAGACCCATTGCAGCAGAGATAAGACTAAAAT
>CAYSSG010000070.1:0-7674 GCA_964433635.1 uncultured Atribacterota bacterium
GTTTTTTCAAGGCTAGTCCGTCAGCAATGGTATCCACCTGCTCCTTTTCAACAATCCTGTTCTCCTGCAGAGAAAGCCACATGGAATTGGCATCTTCCGGTTCCACCCCAATGATTCTTACCTGTGGATTTTTCTCTTTGATAGCCAGTGCCACACCGGAAATAAAAGCTCCTCCGCCGATAGGGCATAAGACCACTTCTGTATCTGGCTTTTCTTTCAGGATTTCCAATCCGATTGTTCCGTGTCCCGCAATCAAAGCATCATCTTCAAAGGGACTTAAAAAGATCAATCCCTCAGAATTTGAAATTTCGTTTGCTTTTCTCACAACATCATTGGAATTGTCTCCATAAATTACCACTTCGGCTCCATAACCTTTTGTAGCATTTATCTTCGTTCTAGAGGCATGTTCTGCCATAACAATCACTGATCTGATACCAAAAAGCCGGGCAGCATAAGCCACTGCCTGTGCCCAATTGCCTGCTGAGCAGGTTACCACGCCTTTTTTCTTTTCCTCTTCCGATAAATTCATCATTACATTAATTGCTCCTCCTAGCTTAAAAGAACCGGTGAGCTGAAGATTTTCCGGCTTCAAAAAAACTTGATGATGTGTTAACCGACTCAATGTACCGGAGTACTGGAGCAAAGTTGGATTCTTAAATTTTGTCACTTTATTATATGCTGTCACAATGTCTGAATAGTTGACCATAAAATCCCCCTTATTCTATCAGTCTTACATTCTTATTGATTCAAAAAATCAATGGCAAACTGGGCATACAACGAAGTTCCTAACGGTAAAACCTCTTCGTCAATATCAAATTTTTCATGATGGTGAGGATAGGTTGCATTTTTTGCTACATTTCTTCCTCCCAACAGGGCAATGATCCCCGGAACCTTCTGACTGAAAAAAGAAAAGTCCTCCGTTCCCATCGTCTTTTCGAATTGACCGATGACTTCCTCTCCATACAACTTTGTGATACTTTTTTTTGCTATTTCAGATAGCACAGGATTATTCACGCAAGGCAATGCACCAGTGGTATATTCGAGCTCTGCCCGAGCATTGAAAGATGCGCTTGTCTTCTCTAGAATCCGCCGAAGCATGACTGGAAAATTCTTTTGAATATCTTTGTTGAAGCTCCGAGTTGTTCCCTCCATGACCACTTGATTACAAATTACGTTAAAAGCGACCCCTCCGACCATCTTTCCAATACTTACTACCGCTGGTTCCATCGGATCAATTTCCCTGCTGGTGATGGTCTGTAAATTCATGACCATGGCTGATGCCGCAACAATGGCATCAACTCCCAGGTGAGGAATGGCACCATGACTTCCTTTTCCTTTCACTATAATTTTAAAGCGATCTCCGGCAGCAAAGCGAGGACCCGATTCCACAGAGACTTTCCCAGCAGCAAGCTGAGACCAGACGTGAATGGCTAATATTCCATCCACTCCCTTTAAAACATCCTCTTCTGTCATTCTTCTTGCTCCCTCTATAAGCTCTTCTGCTGGTTGAAAGAATAATTTTACGGTTCCTCTTAATTGGTCTTTCAATTCCCACAAGATCTTCGCAGCAACCAGAAGCATTGCTGTGTGACTGTCATGTCCACAGGCATGCATTACCCCATTATTTTTTGACTTATAGGAAATACTGTCATTGGTTTCCTGAATCGGCAATGCATCCATATCTGCCCTAAGGGCTACGACTTTATTATTTTCATAACCCTCAATGGTACCTACGATTCCTGTTTCAGCCACTCGCTGTACATCAATTCCGATTTTCTGTAATTCTTTCTCAACCTTTTTTGAGGTCTGAAATTCCTTCCAGCTAAGCTCCGGATTCTGGTGGAATTCTCTTCGTAAGCTAATCAATTCTTTTCTGTATTTTTCTGAATACCCTCTAACATTCATCGATTTTCTCTCCCAATGTAGTGTCACGCCATATTCTGATCACAATGTCCTGCATTTCAGCAAATTAAAATAAATTTGTGAACTACCTTTATTTCAATTAATTCAGTTCATGAAGGAATTGCTATAGCATCAATTTCAATTAAAACACCCGACGGGAATGTTTTAACAGTTGTAGTGGTGCGAGCGGGCGGGCTATCGGAAAATGTTTCCTGAAATACCTCATTCATTTCCTTAAAATCATCAAGATTTAGAAGAAAGGCACTCACTTTCACTATATCCTTGAGATCTGCCCCTGCTGCTTTCAGGATCTGTTTTATATTTTTAAACACCTGTCTGGTTTGTTTTTTGATATCTTTTCCCACTAACTTACCTGTCTTTGGATTAACAGCCAGCTGTCCTGATACAAAAATGAATCCTCCAACAACAACTCCCTGAGAATATGCCCCCATAGGTTTAGGTGCTTTGTCACTATAAATCATTTTTTTCATAATGAACTCTTTCTCCTTTGGATTCCTTCTTCGCAAGATTTAACATATCACAATAAACGATTCAATATTTCTTTCCTACTCATCATTATCATAAATACTTATAAGTAAAATTACAAAAAAAATTTTTAATCTTCTATAAACATTAATCATGTATCCGAGGCCTGTTTACAGGTAAATATTGCATGAACAATCTCATTACTTTTTCGATGGGCTTAAGTGAATGGGAATATATTTTCCAGCCAGCCTGCCTATTTCACGGGCTTTGCCCCGGGAAAGATGCAGTTTATTAATTCTTTCTTCTGTCACTTCATCCTTTTTCAAAGTAGAGTCAATGAAGGCTATATCCGCTCCTTTTACTAATTCTTCCAGTTCGTTACATAATGCGGTATCCCCGCTGACGGCTATAGATTCTCCCTGATAGTAAAAGCGGTATCCCACTGCAATATCCGGGTGGAGAAGCTCATGAGCGCCTACTGCGGCATAATGAGTCATCCTATAAGCTTGCATGCCTAAACCTAACAAACGAATCTGATCACCGGCTCTGATCTGTTGAATTTGAATCAGAAATGGTATATCAGAAAAACTATTTTTAAACGCCTGAATGATCTGGGGAACAGTCAGGATGCCCTTGGGAAAGATGACATGAATCGTCTTCTTCCTCTTCATATTTCGGAAGTGAGCCAGTAAGGCAAATAACCCACTGACATGGTCATGGTGTCCATGCGTCAAAAAAATCGCACTGATTCGGGACATATCAATTTTTTGATTCAGAAGATCCCTTAAGGTTCCGTCACCGATATCTACCAGAAAAAGATTATTGGCGGCAGATAGAATGATCTGTGTGGCAATACCTGCACGGGAATAAAGAACACCTGCTCTGAATCGATTGCCGAACCATTGCATGATTAAACCTCTTCCGGGGTGATAATCAGTTCTTCCGGTGGAAGATAGATGTGTACCCGGTCACCAACCTGATAGTTTATCTGTGCCCGGCTATCAGTCCGAATCATCCATTTTCCCACCCTGATTCGATAATCAATAATGTCTCCCAGGTAGGAAGCCTGCTCTATACTTCCAGTAAATACATTTATCCGGGTGTTTTTCTTGTTGTCCTCCTGAATAAAACGGACTGTATTAATGCGAATGGCAATAGACACTTTGTCCCCTATCTTAAAACCGGGTCGGAGGGCATGAATCAGCAGATTATCTTCCGTCTTGATCACATTCTGATTATTCTTATCTGTATCTATCACTACGCCAGTTATAAAACTGGTAACAGCAATAAATCCGGCTACAAAACGATTTTGAGGTAAGGAATAGATTTCTCTGGGTGTTCCTGTCTGAACGACCCTGCCCTGATTGAGAATAATAATCTTATCGGAAATGACCATGGCTTCTGCCTGATCATGGGTCACATAGATAGCTGTAATTCCCAGTTTCCTCTGCAGTTCAATAAACTCAAAGCGCATTTCTTCCCGCAACTGGGCATCTAAATTACTGAGCGGCTCATCGAGCAGCATGATATCCGGTTCAATGACCAGTGCCCTGGCCATGGCAATCCGCTGCTGCTGTCCACCACTCAGCTGACGGGGATAACGGTCTTCATAACCGGAAAGGCGAACCATGCTTAGGGCTTTCTTAATCCTTTCGGTAATCTCTTTTTCTTCCAGCTTTCTGATCTGTAAACCAAAAGATAGGTTTCCATAGACAGTCATATGAGGCCAGAGGGCATAATTCTGAAAGACCATGCCAATTCCCCGCTGTTCCGGTGCCAGAATAGATATCTCCCTGTCATCCAGAAAGATCTTACCCTGATCCGGCATTTCAAATCCGGCCAGACACCTTAGCGTGGTGGTTTTTCCACAACCGCTTGGTCCCAATAGACTTAAAACTTGTCCGTCTTTCACTTCAAAATGAACATTATCGACTGCCTGAACAGAACCAAAACGCTTACTGAGACCTTCTACCTTCAAAACAGCCATAACTGACCTCCGTTAAGATCTTAAAAGTGTTATCCGGAAATTCCTCCGATGTATTCCGCTTTAAGAAATTTCTGAATGAGTATCATAAATAGTATGGAAGGAATTAACAATAAGATAGCAATCACTGAAGCAAATTGAATATTGGAACCACTTGCTGAATAAAGGGTCATCGGCAATGTGGTAACAAAAGGTAATCCTACAAAGAAAGTGCCGGTAAATTCAAACATGGACTGCAAAAATACAAAAACAGCACTGGCTACCAGTCCCGGCGCAGCCAGTGGTAAGGTGACTCGGGAAAAAGCCTTAAATCTGGAGGCGCCGACGCTGCGGGCAGCTTCTTCCAGTTCCGGGGGAATGGAATTAAAGGTACTGGTGGTAATCCATACCGCATAGACCAGACCAACGACAATATGAACCAGAATCACGCCGGAAACCGTTCCGTTTAAGCCAACTTTATTAAATAGTAACATCAAATTTAAAAAGACCGGCTGTTGCGGAAAAGCACGTGGTAACAGAAATAGAATGAGAATCATTCCCTTGATTGCATGAGGAATCTTTAGCTTGGATAATGCATAACCTGCAGGTATCGAAAGAAGCATGGAGATAATCACGACTACAATCGCTATCCCCAGACTCAGCCAGAAAGCAGGTAAAACATTCACTGCTCCCAGCGTCAAATTTTTAATCATTCCCAAAGCCTGCAGCCAGTAATCAAAACCAATCTCCTGGGGAAAGGTATTGGGCCAGTACCACCGGATAGCAACCGACCATATTAAGGTACTGAAGATAGGTGCAAAAAGTAAAAATAAAAAAAGTATAAAGATAATGATCTCAAATGTTCTTCGTAACGGGGTAGTTTGATTTAATTTCAATCGATTTTCCTCAATCATACAATCCTTTCCTCATATTAAGCACATAGTAAACTGCCAGGATACTCACCATGATATAGGTAAATACACCCAGTGCATTGGCAACGCCATAATCCCGAAAATAGTTTACTCGATGCGCAATATCAATGGTAATGGTGGAGGGTGTTTTTCCACCGATCAGCATATAGGGAAAACTGAAACAACCTACAAAGGAACAAAAAACAAGGGTTACCGCCACTAAAATGTTCTGTTTGTTCATGGGAATCAGAACCCGGGTAATAATCTGAAACAGGTTTGCACCGACACTCCTGGCTGCTTCTATATAAGAGTTATCAATCATCTGAAATCCCCCCACGATTAACAGAACCATAAAGGGAGCTTCTTTCCAGATAAAACCAAAACTCAAACCGATCCAGTTAAACAACTGCAGAGGATTTTCAATATCAATTAGATGTAATTGAGCCAATAAAACATTCAAAGTCCCGTGAGGCGCTAAAAAACTTCTCATCATCTGAGCAATCACGACAAAGGGAAGGAATATAGGAAGGCGATATAAGATAGAAACCATCTGATGCAACCAGCCATGAGATAGTCTGATATAAACCGCTAATAATATACTGAGTAAGGCAGATACTACCGTACTGAAAATGGTTACAGCAAAGGTAAACCAGATATCCTGCAGGTAACGGTCCATTACCAGTTCATAATTCTGCCACCCGATCACTCCCTCCCTGGTTATAAAGCTACGCCAGAAGGAAGCCAGGAAGGGCTGTAAATAAAGAAGGATAATCGCCGCCACTGCAGGAAATAATAATAAATATGGAAAAAAACGGGCAGGGGCTTTCTTCATCCCCTGCTCTTTATTTTTATTGTCAATCTGTGAAGTTTTATTATTCTTTCCCATCATCATTCACATTTGATACTGCAGCTTTATATATTGACCTACTCTGCTGCCTCTAAAATAGCATCGTTATAATCAGCCAGAGGAAAAGCCAACCCGAATTTAGTTAACATTTCCGGCGTCACATCCTGATAAATCGTCTGGAAGGTTGCCTCATCCACATAATCTTCAATATAGCTTCCATCAATACCTGGATACCAGTTAAAGCGCTTGACAATGTGCTCGGCCTGGAATTCAGGAGAGGTAACCATTTCTACAAATTTTTTGGCTTCCTCGGGATTTCTGGTATTCTTTGGGATCACAAAATACATGGGTTGTCCGGGCATCCCCGGCTCAGGTAGGAGAATTCTGGTATCCGGGTCAAGCTTTCCCTCTGCCATCCAGGTCAGAAACATATCAACCCAGACCGGTCCTATCCATATTTCTCCACGATTCAGTGCATCAAGCGTCGCCACATTTCCCCCGGTTAAAGTAACATATTGATCAAATTCCTTCAGTTCTTTAATCGGTCCCTCCCAGGTAGCAATCTCCGATTCCTCAAAAGGACCGGTAACAGCATATTTTTCATATTTACCGGTTTTCCAATAGATCCAACCCATTGTAAAAGCAACTCCTGACATGCCTCCCTTGATTCCATTATAACCGAACTTCCCGGGGTGTTCTTTAGCCCATTCCACGATCTCTGCGTACGTTTCGGGAGGATCAGCGACATATTTGGGATTATAAGCAAGAACAGTTTGGCTATGGAACATGGGCATGCAATAACCTTCGACATTGACTCCCAGACTGGTCCTGGCAAAGGGAGAGGTAATATACTGCCAGGTATCAAGATCTTTAGCATAATCCAATAGCAGGTCTTCCTCGATAGCCCATCTTAAAAAAATCTGATGAACCATGGCCACATCAATATCACCAGCCTCTTTATCTTTGTCGGCAGAAACCTTTTCAAAGATAAGCTGGGAACCTGCATTACCTGGTCCGGTATGAACAGTCATTACATCAACATTGGGATATTTTTCAGTAAACAGAGGCCCGATCACATGCTGTCCCAGGGCAAGCATATTTACATCACCGGCAGTAATATAAACCAGTCTGATATTTTCCTGGGCAAAAGCACCCAACGAGAAACAGGACAGTAATAACAAGGTTAACGATATCGTAACAACAAACAATAAAGATCCTTTAAATTTCATTATAACCTCCTGAGATTTTTAAAATTTAAACCTCTTTTTCAGTACATTCTTTCTTTTTTTGAATTCATCACCTCTTTTCTTTTAAACGATTGCGATCATTGACATTGATAGGTGGAATCATCTGTTTTCTGATCGTTTTCATTTTAAATCTGCATGATTCACCCTATAGACTAAAGCAGCAATGGATAAGAAGTATTATGAATCAGAAAATGCAACATGTTCCTTCTGCTGACCTTAAAATTTATTCATTGTAGAAATGACTAGGCTGATGGTCTAAAAAAACTTGGGCTGAAAATTCGTCTGAATGCACAGCAATCAAATCGTTTAACTTAAATG
>CAYSSG010000071.1:0-2245 GCA_964433635.1 uncultured Atribacterota bacterium
TTTTAGCTCTCCTGATTAACCCGGATGACTCTATCTGGGAATGATTCAATGTTTTAAGAAGATATTTTACTTGTTATATAATTCGATTCCCTGTTTTGACAGTTTTTCTGTCCAAATCATATGGAGTAAAATTAAATCTTCTTCATAATCGGTTTTCGTTTCATCTTCCTCATAGGCCAGATTTTCAAGAATCTCAATGATAAAATTACCTTTCCCATGTTCTTTCCATTCCTTCTGAAGTTCTTTGTTGGGATGACTGCCGAATTCTAATTTAAACCTGGTGATGTTAATTCTTCCTTTTAAATCTTTTGTTGCTTCAATATAGGATTTATGATTCACCTTTGACCGAATCACAAATATCCCCATTTCCGTCTTCATTTGCTTGTACTGTTGTTTTAATTCCTTCTTCCGATCCATTAGGTGCAAACTCACTCCTTACATTTTTTCGAATGACCGTCAGTCATTATGACCAATTGATATCCTTTATTTTTCGCATGGTGGATAAACATTCCCCAGAGATTTATTCAACATGGAGATAGATTGATAATACAGTCGCAATGAACAGACCGATTATTGCACCAACAATTACTTCAAAAGGCGTATGGCCAATTAATTCTCTCAATCGTTCATCTTTGATTTTAATTTCTTCAAAAAACGCTATAATAATTTGATTTAACACTTTAGCCTGCTCGCCGGTAGCTCTCCTTACACCTGCCGCATCAGCCATCACGATGATAGCTAATATTGCAGCCAGGGCAAACAAAGGGGAATCCCACCCTTCCCAAAAGCCGATCGATACTGCCACACTGACTGATAAGGCTGAATGAGTGCTGGGCATGCCTCCTGCACCTAAAAATCTTCCTATGTCCCATTTTCTTTCAGTAGCATAAAATAAAATTAATTTGATTGCCTGATTGATTACCCAGGTAATAAAAGCAATGATAATAATGGAATTCTGAAAAATCTGTCTGACATCTTGAAAAAAATTGATTTCTATCTTTCTTCTCCCTTTTCAAATAGAAGGTATCTTTCTAATTTAGATCGATCGTCCACTGTCTACTTCTCCCCTTTTATACAGGGCTTGATCATTCTATAATAAAGCATTGGCTATCACTGTCATGCCTGAGCATTTCATATTTGTGTTCCATTCCAATATAAAAAATTACACAACGTTAAAAAAGAAAGAGTCATATTTAGGAATCATGTTCTGATAGATTTCTATTCCTAAAATTGTATCTCTAGGAGGGAGAAAAGAACGAAAGTAAAGAGAGAGTAGCTATAGCAATATGCCACCCTCTCTTTACTTTTTATTCATTTATTCTGCAGGCAAAACCAGCTGCTGTCCTGGCAGTATCAGTCTCGGATTAGCTAAATGATTCAGCTCGATAATCTTTTCCATTGTTGTGCCAAATTTCTGGGCAATCTTCCATATAGAATCTCCTGCGACAACCACATAGGCTTCAGGCATTCCCGCTTCAGCTAACCAATTCTGTCTTTCCGGTGACAGTACGCCTGCTTTTTCTATCTCCTCCATCATGGCATCTCTCACCGGGATATAGGTATCTGTTGTTTCCAGGGCATTTGAGAAATCGTAATTATCTCCCCCAGTAGCCATAAAGTCATTGGTTACCACAGTATAATACTTATCCGTTTCAACAGGTGTGCCATCTGTTAAAGTCATACTGAGAATCCGGCTGCCTGCTTCGGCATTCTTATCATAAGTGACTTTTACACCGGATATCTGGATCCAGCCGACATTTTCATTCATGATACCGTGCTCGATATTGGCCTTCACATCTGCGCCCGACAATTTCATGGTATAGAGCGTATTATCAAAGGGCATGACTTCATAGAGTTTTCCGGCTGTAATTTCCCCTGCCGGAATCGCTGTCCTCAGACCGCCACCGTTGGTCATGGCAATCTGTGTTCCTGCCTTTTCTCTCATGACATCGCAGGTCCATTCACCTAACAGGGAAGGCTTGGCATATCTGTCATGGTCTAACTCTACTGTCGTTTCACCCAGCACTCTTCCCAGAATAGGCTCTAATTCTTCTTCATATTTAGTATAGATTGACAGTGTATTGGGATCATCCTTTAGCGTATCAGCCCTTTCATAAAGATGGTCCAGGGACGGCTCTGCTCTCAGTAGCTGGTTATTTTCATCAAAAACGAAGGTCATCCTGGCGATGGTCCGGCCGTTATAGTAAGCCTGCACAATCGGCTTGCCATCAATCAGGCCACTGAC
>CAYSSG010000071.1:2345-7590 GCA_964433635.1 uncultured Atribacterota bacterium
GCAGCAAAAACAAGAATCATTGAACTTATTACAACTAGAAAAGTTAACATGGAAATAATGAATAACTTATTCGTTCTGTGTTTCATCATCTTGGTTAAACCTCCTTAATAGTATTTTAAAAAAACTTAGTCAGTGTCTCTCTTTTTCAATATCCTGAAATAGATCACCTGCCTTTCCAAAAAAATTTTCTTTAAAACGCTGCCTGAAATACCTGTTTTTTATAGTTATATTATAACGCAATATTTCAGGAAAGACTAATTTTCTCAGAGAAAATCTATATACTACCTATCTAGGTTTTATCCCTGCATTTTCTAACTTGTTTCCCATTCCAACAAAAAAGCTGAAAGGTTCAGATCATTAAAATCCCTGCTCCCTGCAACTTCCCCTTCTTCAGAATAAATAAAGCCTCACTTGCCTCTTCCAATCGAATTTCAGTTACCTCCGGCTTAATCGGAATTTTGGCTGCCAGGGGTAGAAATTCCTTTGCATCCTGCCTGGTTACATTGGTTACACTTTTCATTTCTTTCTTCTGCCATAATTGCGTTGTATAATCGAACGGAGGGATGGGTTCCTCTTTTCGAATGGCATGAATGAAATTGAATCCTAAAAAAATATTGCCTAACCTGTAGGAATGGATCATAGCCCTAACATGAATTTCATCTCTCTATTTAAAGTTAATTGAGCTAGATAAATGATTTACCTGTTAAATCAATCTCACATTTTTCCCAATGATGCGGCTAAATAGTCAGATTTTAGAAAACGCTCAACAAAAAAAAGCATAATGATATTCGGTGTCATCATGAGCAAGGCAACCACGGAGGCATTAGTACGAATAAAATAATACCCCATGAAGGAATAAAGAATGGTCGGTATCGTTTCAAATGTCGGGGTTCCGATCACAAAAGTAAGATTAAACTCTTCAATACTCACCGTAAAGGCAAAAATGATGCCGGCTAATAATCCTGGACGAATCATGGGTAAAAAAATGTCTCTTATCTTAACAAAAGTATTGGCTCCCAAATTCTCGGCTGCATCTATGACATCCTGAGGAATTGCCTGAAAACTGGTTGTCATGACCCTGATCATATAGGGCATGCTCATGAGTGTATGGGCAAGTACCAAACCGATGAATGTCTGGCTTACTCCCAAGGTGGTAAAAAACCTGCTCAGAAAAAGAGCGACCACCATACCTGGCATAATAATGGGCAGAAGAACGACCAGCATCCAGATATTTTTACCGGGTATCCTCTTTCTTCCCAATACATAGGATGTAGGTAATGCCAAAACTAACGAGAGCAAAACGGTCAGTGGTGCTATGCTGTAGCTGGTTCGTAACGCCCTGCCGATATTGGTATAATGAAATACATATTTCCATTGGTAAAGAGAAAAACTAGGTGGAATAATATTAGGATAAGACCAGGGATTATCAGGATCAACCAGAGACCACATCACTGCCATCAGAATAGGCAGACCTACCCATAAAATCAGGATAACCGCAAAAAAGGCCAACAGAATCAAGTAGAAATTTCTTATTCTTTTAGCCTGGATGATATGCAAGGGAATCTGTTTGGTGCGATTTACCGTAGACAACTATTCCTCCCCTTTCACAAATTCCGCCAACCTCGAATATGCCCAGATAACAAAAAAAGCAGTGACGATAATAATAACTCCTAATACGGCAGCCTGATCCCATTCCTGGTACAAGGTAGCCATGATATGCATTCTTCCGGCCATGGAAGAAGGATAAATCGGTCCTGCAACACTGACAATGGGGAAGTCTCCGAAAGCCTTAATGAACATCAGAATCATGGAGACCAATATCCCGGGCATGGCCAAAGGCACAAATATTCTGAATAAAATTGACCAATACCCTGCACCCAGGTTTTTTGCTGCATCAACGATATCATCCCTGATGGAAGCTAAAGATGCCATAATAATCAGTAACACAAAAGGCAGATTCTTCCAGACCTGGATAAATACCACCCCCCATCCGAACTTATCATTGAGCATGCGTAATGGCTCATCAATGAGATTAAGCCGCATAAGGGTTGTATTCACCAGGCCATGATAGGAAATTAGATTCAGAATAAGAAAAGCAGCTACCAGAGCAGGTATAAAGAGTGGTATCTTGATTACGGAACTCAGCATACCTTTACCGGTTCCTCCCTTTCTAAAAAACAAGGCAAGCGGAAATGCAACAACGATGGTACCTATGGAACTGAGAAAACCCATTTTAAGGGAAAAGAGCAGAGAATCCATGGATTCTCTGCTTTGCAGAATTGCGCTCCAGTTTTCTAAGGTAAATAGCGATTTCCCTGTAACACTGAAAATACCAAAACTCTGTGCCAGGGTCAGGAAAATAGTTGATCCTATAAATAAAAGAATAAATCCTACACCCGGTACCAGCATTAAAAAATGTAAAGGTAAATTTTCCTTTTCTCTCATCTTTTACCTCTTCAGGATACTGAAGGCATCTTCGGGAATACTGAACTCTATCGTATCCCCTGCCGTCAATTTTCGGGATTCATCAGTCTGGGCACGAATCTTGTTTCCCTGAACATCCAGGAAGATATCGGTGATGTTTCCCATGAATACAGCCTGAAGGATTGTTCCCTTAATCCTGTTTGTTGCTCCCTCTGAATAAATCTTCATATCCTCCGGACGCCAGACAAATTTTAACGTTTTACCTGCTTCAGATATAATGTCCGGTTCTTGAGACTGGATAACGACTTTTCCAAAAGGTGCCTGAACCGTATAACAATCACCTTTTCTCGACACAATGTTGCCTTCAAAGATATTTGCCAGGCCGATAAAGCCAGCTACAAAACTGGTTTCAGGACTGCGATAGATTGTATAGGGATCTCCCAGCTGTTCAATATGACCTTTGTCCATCACCACAATCCTGTCTGAAATTGCCAGGGCTTCATCCTGATCATGGGTTACATAAATCGTTGTTATGCCCAGTCTTTTTTGCATCTCTCTTATCTCAACCCTTACCTGTACACGTAATTTGGCATCCAGATTGGAAAGAGGTTCATCAAAAAGAAGAACCTGAGGTTCTGTTACAATAGCCCTGGCCAAGGCAACTCGTTGTTGTTGTCCTCCCGATAATTGGGCTGGTTTTCGTTTTTTTAACTCTTCTATTCCCAGCATAGTCATTGCCTTTGAAACCCGGTTCTTTTGTTCCTGTTGCGGAATTTTCTGCATTTTCAATCCAAAGCTTATATTATCCCAAACAGACATATGGGGAAATAAGGCATAAGATTGAAAGCACATCGCTGTGTTTCGTTTGTTTGGGGGAATATTGTTCATGAGTTTATCGCCAAAGTAGATCTCTCCCTCTTCAGGATAACAAAATCCGGCAATGGATCTCAGGGTAGTTGTCTTCCCGCACCCGGAAGGACCGAGAAGGGTAACAAATTCTCCTTCAGCTACTTCCAGGCTTAGATGATCTACAGCAATGACTTCATTGAATCTTTTCGTCAAATTAATAATTCTCAGATTTGCCACAGATTCCCTCGTTGATATTTATTAAAATTGAACAGTTTATCTTATCTTTTCTTTTCTTCGGATTTCAGAGGATATGTGCGGGCTGGGATTGGATAAACGCACTCTCCCAGCTCGCAAGTACTTCTGTAAATTTACATTTTGAGTCAATTTCCAACTAATATTCTTTTCTCTTTTATTTAAAAGAATCAAGATACCAGCAGTCAGTCTATTTCATCAATACATTCTTGACAAATTCTGAAATCATATGACTTTTATAAGGTGCCGGGAACCACGGAATAGCATTATTTGCCCTGTCTTCTTCTGTCAGTAGTGTTCCTTCTATTGCAATGTCAGTTCTGGCAGGATAGGCACCCACCATCTCAAACTTCTTTAACTGCTGTTCCCTGGAGATAATATGGTAAATAAAAAGAGCTCCGGCAGCTTTATTTGGTGCATTCTTGAGCAGACCCAATGTATCGCCGCCGCCGGCCGCTCCCATCTTCGGGATATACATCTTTGCCCTGTTAAAGATATTGCCTTTTTTCATCATATCCGTGACATTATCATCCCAGGCAAAAGTCATGGCAATCTCACCATCATTAAGTCTGGTAATAGAATCATTATTGGATACGGTAAAGGTTAATTTATCTTCACGGTTATTCACCCAATCCCAGGCCAGGTTCCAATTTGCCACTTTTTCCGGAACTACATCCGTATCACCCTTATATTTGTCTAAACCTCCGGTCGTCTCTTTTATTAAGGTATGAACAAAGGATTGACCGGATCCGCCTTTGGAAGGATCACAGAAGCCGAATTTCTTAGGATTGGCACCTATCCATGCCTCAAGTTCCTGCCAGGTCTGGGGAGGATTGGAGACACGCTCCGGGTCATAAAGTATGCCGGTCTGGTTTCGATGGAAGGGAGTAAGGTAACCCTTGGTTAACACACCTTCCTGAACCTCCCACAGGGAAGGGGCTAACTTGTCAGCATCGGGTATAACATTTTTCATGGGTCCATAAAATAAATCCAGATCCATGGTTGTCTTTACCCACTGTCCCCCGACAATCATGACATCAATCGTCCCGACAGCACGATCTTTTTCTGATATGGCTTTGTTAAAGTTGGCGGTCTGGTCTCCGATAATCAGATTCACCTTGACACCATATTGATTTTCCAGATCTTCTGCTGCATCCTTGAAATAGTCTGCAAAGTACCAGGCATAGAATGTTACTTCGCCCTCCTCTTTGGCAGCAGCAACAATCTCATCCCAGCTGGCGGACTGCAGATCAATCTCCTGGGCAGTCACTGCGAAAAACATTCCGGACAGAAACACTGCAAATACTGAAAAGATAAGCACCAAGAACAATTGATTTCTTAAAATATTCCTCATATTTAACCTCTCTTATTCTTTGAAATTTTTTACAAAAACAATATCACAGTCTATTTTCCTTCTTATTTTTCACCTCCTCATCATTTTCGTAGAAAAAATAAAATGTGTCACCATTTTTACAGGCTGGAAAAACAGGCGGCTGATATTTCTGAAATGTAAGAATTTTACTGTTTCTCTGGAAATAGTTCCTTTCTTGTTATTCATTATGCTTCGATAATCATCATACGATGATCTGATATTCGTAAAGGAGTATATCTACCCTTGAAATATTGATTAGCTTCAGAAAGTTACATAGGACATTATTCTCAATAATGCATTCGTTTGTGGATAGCTTAATTTTACGATACGATAATCCGTCTTGTCAAA
>CAYSSG010000072.1:0-7527 GCA_964433635.1 uncultured Atribacterota bacterium
GCCCCGGCTGGCCCGCCACCCATTTCAATGGCCACATCGATGGTTTCATAGATCCCCTCATTCATAGCACCGGCTTTCATCGCATTATGAAGGTGTGATTCCATACTACGATATCCTGTCAATTCTTACCGCTTGTATTATGATTCAGTTTTTAGACATATATTCCCGGTATAAAGAAACTGGTTATAGCGCTGATAGTCACTCTCCCGGCACTTTAATGTCAACAGTGTACCTTCTCTGTGGTAACGGACGGCCTTTATGCAGGCATTTTCATTTAAATAGGATAATAGACTGCCCTCGTGATAAGGAATGAGCATCTTGCAATAAACATATTGTTTAAACAATGACTGGCTTATTTGTTTTACTAATTCATCCAGACCAATCCTGTTCCGGGCAGAGATATAGACCCTGTTATGATGATTCATCTCTGAAATTTGAAGCGTAGTCAGGTCTACCTTATTATATACATGAATCGTCGGTATTTCTGCAGCGCCAATCTGTTTCAATGTTTCCTCTGTGATCACAATTTGCTGATCACTATCCGGATTTGAAATATCGATAACATGCAGCAGCAAATCTGCATGACTCACTTCATCCAGCGTTGATCGAAATGCCTTGACCAGATGATGGGGTAATTGACTGATAAAGCCAACTGTATCCATTAACAGAAAAGAGCTGCTGTCCGGTAAAGTGATGCTTCTGATGGCGGTTTCAAGAGTGGCAAAGAACAAATCATCTTCAAATACCTTTTTGTTTTCAGATTTCTGAAAATGTTCGATCATGGCATTCATCAGAGTTGATTTGCCCGAATTGGTATAACCCACCAGGGCGACTGTCGGAAGCTCAGACCTTTTTCTTTTTTTCCTCTGTGTCTGACGCTTCCGAGCAATAAATTCCAATTCCTTATTCAATTCGCTGATTTTCGTCTCAATCTTTCTCCGATCCAGTTCTAATGTTTTTTCACCAGGTCCCCTGGTTGTGGTACCTACTCCTCCGGTCTGCTGTTCCAGGGATTCCTTCAGACCGATCAGCCTGGGCAGCATATATTGCAGATGAGCCATCTCAACCTGAAGCTTTGCTTCTTTTGTCTTTGCCCGCCGTGCAAATATCTCCAGAATCAGGGATGTTCGGTCCATGATTTTGCCTTCTAACCTCCTGGCCAGGTTCCTAAGCTGAGAGGGAGAAAGCTCGCCATTGAAAATAAAAACATCAGGCTTGCACTGGGCAGCTAAGGACTTCATCTCATCTACTTTACCTGATCCGATAAAGAAAACGCTGTTCGGCAGCTTCAGGTTTTGCTCTGCCTGGCCAACCACCTTTAAATCACAGGCAACTGCCAGGTTTTTTAATTCTTCCATGGATTCCTGAAAATGAAACTGATGATTTATATTAACACCGATTAACAGGGCTCTTTCTTTTCGTAAAATCATTTTTTTCCTTTTTGTTGACCGTTTGAGAAAATTTGCTTCAGATGTTAAAAAAACAAGTAGCAAATGAACGGATTTCATCCACGACCTGTTTTTTTTGACAGACAGAAATGGCTTTTTTCCTCTTCCACCAACCTGGTGGAATGTTCGCTTCTTATCCTCAGCTGCAGCCGGACATCAGAAGAGAAAATGCCAGTAGAAAAATGAGATAAAGTAATTTTTTTAACATTCTATTCCTCCTTATTGTACCTAATCATCATACTATTTTTTTGAAAAAAAGTAAACCCGATAAAGGATTATAAGACTCCAAAGGTCTGTACTCATATTTTACAATGGAATAATCGCCGACAGATAAAATGGCTGTTAATAGAACTTCTTTTAGTAAACTCTGTGACATATCAGGAATGATAATATGAAAAAAATTGCTGATTCCGGTTTTTAAAAATCAATAGTGCTATAATAATAAAACCATTTGGTAATGAGGTACCGGCAATAAATGTTATCCCAAACCAGTAACAATATAACTCTTACAAAAATATTGGCTTTAGCAGGAACCATACTGGTATGGATTCCCGTAATATTGACAGTATTGACAGCAATTATAGGAACAATATCGGATCGTATGCTGCGATTTGATTACCTCATGCCCGCTGAACTCTTCCCGGTAGCCTTTATCGGTGCCTTACTGCTTCTCTGGGCAGCATTCAGGGCACATTCAAAGCAGAAAGTCATCTGTTGGGGATTGGGTGCGGCCATATTCTTTCTTATTGGTGCTCAAGCAATTGCTGTGGCGAGCGGTCTTGCTTCGGGTGCTGTTGAACCTACCGGTTGGATTTGGGTAACAGCCTTGACCTGTATTGCCCTTTATACCCTGGCAACGATGATCGTTGGCATTGCAGGTATCTCATTAATCAGAGAAATAAACGCTATCCATAATCAATCACATTGATTTCTTGTTCCTATCCCTATCGAATTTATTTATCTTTGATGAATAATTAGACACGATAATTCCGGACAGAATCAGTAGAACACTATAGAAATGTATGATGCTGATCTTTTCCTGCAAGAAAAGAGTTGCCCAGAGCCCGCTGAAGAGGGGAGAGGTGTAGTAAATCATCCCTGCTCTGGAAGGTCCCACCATTTCAACGGACTTATTCCATAAAATGAAGGCACTAAACGAAGCAAATATTCCCACATACAGGATTGACAGAATCATTTTCGTATTAAATTCGACCGGGGGAACCATCGTACGTTCAATCATAAAGAGGGGTAATAAAAAAATAAATCCCAGAATGAACAGACTGGATTGGAATGCCCAAAAACTTAACTGCCCGGGTCGATGTTTCAGGAGAATACTGTAAACAGCAAAGATCAAAGCTGCTAAAAGCATCCAGAGATCACCCAGGACAAAGGTTAAATGGAATAAACTGGAGGGATTTCCTTTGCTGACTAAAAAGATTACACCTATGGTGACAAGGATAATACCAATTCCCTTATAGATTGTGATTGCCTCCCGGTAAAGAATACGGGATAATATCACAATAAAAACAGGAAAGGTAATGGAGATTAAGGAAAGGTTTATCGCGGTGGTTGAACGGCCCGCTAAATAAACAAGCGTATTAAACAAGGTAATTCCCAATAGGGCAGTAATAGAAAGATAAGGTAAATTTTTCCGGATGATATCCTGCTCGGCAAACAGTTGTTTTTGGGAAAAGGGGAAGATCACAATGACAGCTACCAGCCATCTCCAGAAGGCAAGACTGATGGGAGTAATGCTTTGATTAAGACTACGTGCAACGATAAAATTCCCTGCCCAGATAGCGGTAGAAATGACGGCAAATAAATAACCGGTCATTGGCATTCGATTTTGTGGCTGGCTGTTCAAGATTAAACCTCCAAATAAATATGCCAGGCGTGATACCCTGGCATACTAGAATGATGAAACAATATTCAATTCTCTACTTTTTCTTATCTTTTTTCTTCTTTTTTTGTTCCTTTTTGGGACTTTTATCACCCATATAAAATACCTCCTTTCGATGATTTCAAAATCCAGGCTTCTCACATCATCATAAGTTTACTTTGTTTGTTGTATTATCGTTCAAAATAGACTTCGCAAAAGTGATTCAAATCACCAAATGCAGCAAAAAGTGTCATTTATTTAAAGTTTATTTAATGATAGCAATTTTAAAATTAAATACAAGTCTTTTTTAATTATTCATCTTTTCCGGACTACTATTCTTTTTATATTCATTTTGATTCTCTTTATTCCTATTGTATCGGCTCTCTGATCTATTCTATTCAAGCAAAGAACCTAGAGGAAAAGGCCTTCCATGACCGGGATAGACGGTCTTGATATTGAGACTTCTCAGTTTCCTGATACTGGTCTTCGCTTCCGGTACGTCATCCATAATCGAAAAGAGAGCCGGCTTGGTGATATTGCTCAGCAAATCCCCGCAAAACAGACTACCGTCTGCATTAAGAATTTCAATAGAGCCCCTGGTGTGTCCGGGCAGATGCATCACCCTGGCATCCCATCCGAATTCGGCAAGATCAACACCATCTTTAATTGTGATATCGGGAATAAACCTGTCTGATTCTTTTAATCCAAAAAATCGATTGGCGATAGCCTTCACTATAACATGGGGTTTCTTTCTGCTGGCAAACATATCACCATGTTCCACCATGCCCACATCATCAGTATGCATAGCAATCCTGGCGGAAAACCTCTTGCGAAAATAGACCGCATTACCGGCATGATCCAGGTCTCCATGAGTGAGTATAATCAGTTTGAGGTTCCCCGGAATGCATCCGGCACTTTCAATCGCCTGTTCAATCACCTTACGTTTATTGGGCATGCCCGTATCAACCATAAAATAACTCTCATCTGTCTTAATCAGGTAGCAATTGACGTAATTATTAAACATAAAACGGTAAGAAAGTACCTTAATCTCCATGGTGATTTTCCTTCTGTATTCTATCCTTCGGAATATATTGACTCGACCGGAATCGCCTTTGAATGACTCCTCCCACTTCTATCTTCTGCTGGCAAGCTATCTGTACCATTTCATCAGTTCAGGATACGACTTTTTTGTAGGCTTCCTTTATGATGAAGTACCCCTGAATAAAAATGATGATGCTGAAAAAGAGCTCTTATCAGATTCTTGTTCTTATGATACAACCAACGGTTTTCCGATACTCATTCCCGTCAGTCACCGTACTTGAAAGCCATGGATTCAATAATTATCCCATATACAATACCTGCCAGAAAACTCATCACATCCTGAAAACCGGTAGAGCTATAAAAAGCAAAGGAAACGATTAAACCCAGAAATGCACCCCGGGTAATGACCTTTGATCTCGATAGTCCTTTACCAGCCATACCAATGACCAGACCCATTAACAGGCGATTGTACCACAAAGCAAACAAAAAGGAAGCATCACTATTCGACCTTACTGAAGCTCCAATAATACAAAGCACGCCCAGAATTGCTCCTGCAATCACACATATTTTCATTCTCCTGCTAAACATCATTTCTTTCATCTCCTATTTTATAAAATATGAATCCAACCTAAAAAGGTTGTAGAATAATCCAATGTCCGGGTAGAATCATGTTATCCGTTTTCTTATTTACAGACATCTACCCAGATACCGTCAGTCACATTCTGTAATTCTTCGGGGGTCATCTTTACAAAGGAATTTCCTGAGCCAGCTGCAGGAAAGATATGCTCAAAATCCTGCAAAGAGGTATCCAGATAAATGTCCAGTCCGTGCTTTAAACCAAAAGGACAGACTCCCCCGACTTGATGACCGGTCACCTCCAGCACTTCCTCGGGTTTTAACATCCTGGCCTTCACTTTAAAGAAATCCTTATACTTCCGGTTATCAATTCGGGCATCTCCCCTGGTCACCAGCAAGAAAGGCTGGTTATCTTTTAGTTTAAAGGACAGGGTCTTTGCAATCAGAGCCGGCGGGACACCTAAAGCCTTTGCAGCCAGCTCTACCGTTGCGGTGCTCTCTTTCAGTTCTGTCACATCATAGGGTAATTTCCTCTCCTTAAAATACTGCCTTACATCTTCCACGCTCATTTGAAACTATAAACGCTCCTTCTTTTTTGATTCAAACAGGATTTATGATTATTTTATATCAAGCCACTACGATTTCCTCATTCGCTTATCAGGTTAAACAAAGGATCATCCTTGCTTCAGAATATTCAGCATATATTGATATGATCTATTCTGACTATCATTGCTTTATTATAATCCTCCTATTTTTAACTTTCAAAAGAAATATTTCCCTGGCTGGCTATGTTTCCTTTTATTGGAATCCAGAATTTTTTATTTCACTGGCATTACAGGATTCAATAAGATATAATTTTAAAATATTTATTTTCAAACTAAGAGGAATAATATGAACAAAGATAAATGGCTGCCTGTTCTCAGCGGAATGATTGTGTCCATGGTATTTGGCCTGTCTTTTATGGTTACCCGGGGAGCATTAGTTAAATTAACTCCGTTACAGTTGATTGGTTATCGATTCGCCCTGGCAGCCCTTACCCTTGGTGTACTGCGTTATTTGGGCTTCATTCAGGTGAATCTTAAAAATAAAAGTCTATGGTCCCTTACTTTGCTGGCACTCTTCCAGCCGGTGCTTTATTTCCTTTTTGAAACGACCGGAGTCAAGTTAACCTCCGCTTCGGAGGCCGGGATGATGATGGGTTTAATTCCGGTAGTCACTGTATTACTGGAAATCCCCTTTTTTAAGGCTATACCTTCCTGGAAGCAATCTCTTTCCGTGCTTTTATCCGTATCAGGTATCTTCTTTATCTTTATCATGCAGGGAAACGTTCAATTTGGAGAAAACATCCTGGGTACGCTTTGCCTGATTGGTGCCATCCTGGCTGGCGGAATGTACAATATCTTTTCAAAAAAATCTTCCTCTTCATTTACACCCGTGGAGATAACCTATTTCATGATGTCAGCCGGTGCAATTGTTTTCAATATCATGTCTCTTGGACAGGGCATGATCAATAAAACCCTTAGTGAGTATCTGAGACCGCTGACACAGCCTGATGTACTGATTGCTATCTTCTATTTGGGAATACTGTCCTCTGTGATTGCTTTCTTCTTGATGAACTACATGCTCTCCAAAACCCGGCCTTCACAGACTGCGACTTATGTCAACCTGACGACTGTCATCGCCATTCTGGGAGGTATTCTCTTTCGCGGCGAGCATTTTGCCTGGTATCAGGCTGTTGGTGCGTTCATGATTATCTCCGGTGTCTGGGGAGCCATGTGGTTCAGCCAGAAGGTAAAGAAACCAACACCCAAAACCTTCACCGCCTGAGAAAATAAGGTAAAGGAATCGAGTCGAATCAACCGGAAAAACTTATTGTCTTTGGACAAACCCAGGAATCCATCAATATTCCTCCGGTTATATTTTCTTATTCTACTCAGCTCCCATCCCACACAAACGAAGAACCGCGCCCCTGTTATGTATCCCTATCAAAGCTATATAATTGTTGACGGGAGAGAGTGATTCTTATAAAATGGACTATGATTAAGTAGACTTTTATGACTGATTGAATCCTTGCGAATATGGTTAATTCTTTATGAATCTGAAATGGAAAGAAAATATGTCTTTTTTAATTCATCATACAAAATATGAAAATCAAGGAAGAAGCAGATTGTCTATCTTATCTATGATAAGAGACGTCCAACAATATCTCTCCAATTTTGTTTTTTTTGTGCCTGGCTGACCTTTTAGTATGAAATAGCGGTCAGCTATATCATGTTAAACTAATTGCATTCCTTTCAATATCTTCAAATAAGTTTAAAGACTTTAATGTCACTATCACGAGAAACTTTATTATAGCTGATATCGTTAAGCATTAAAAAATAACCTGTTAAATTATTTCCGGAGTTAATTTGTGATTTTGTTCAGAACAAATTTCATTGAACTAAAAAATGCTTCTCAAAGCAGAAATAGAAAGGTAGATTCCCTGATGTTTAGAAAAATATTTTCCTCCCGCAAATTAATCATTTTTACCGGAGCATTTATCGGTATCGCAGCCACCATCCTGCAGAAGCTGGGTAATCCTGC
>CAYSSG010000073.1:0-7178 GCA_964433635.1 uncultured Atribacterota bacterium
AAAATTAAGGAGGTGGTTAATGAAAATAAAAAGTGATGTAAAAAGATAAGTTTGCTTCTATTTTAGTTAAAAGGAGAAGAAAATGTTAAAGAAATGTCTAATCGTTTTGTTGTTTGTACTTCTATTTAGTTCCGTTGTGTTTAGTCAAGAAGATACAATTAAGATTGGAGCGAATGTATCATTGACCGGACCATCCTCCATGTGGGGAATATCTGAATTGAATGCTCTTAAAATGGCTGTTGAAAAGATTAATCAGGAGGGAGGAGTTTTAGGAAAGAACCTTGAGATAATCGAGTACGATAATAGAGCTAATCCTCCAGAAGCAGTCATTGTTAACCAAAGACTGATAGATAGGGATAATGTAGCTGCTATCATTGGTTTAGCTCAAAGCGGTACCTTTATTGCTGCACGAACTGTTGCAGAGGAAGGTAAAACTCCTCAAATTGGTACAACAGCTACTAATCCTAAAGCAACTGTCGATGATGATGACAAACCATTTAAATATGCATTCAGAGTTTGCTTTATTGATCCTTTCCAGGGGAAAATTGCTGCTAATTTTGCCTATAATGAGTTAGGAGCAAAAAAAGCTTCCATCGTTTATGATGTTGGTTCAGATTATTCTTCATGGCTTGCTGATTACTTTATAGACAATTTTACCGCTTTAGGTGGCACAATTGTCAATAAAGAAGCTTTTCGTAGTGGAGAGTTAGATTTTAGGGCTATTTTAGGTAAAATTAAAGCATCTCCTGTAGATATTCTTTATGTACCAACAATGCAAAAAGAGGCTGGCTTAATTGCAAAACAGGCTCGTGACTTAGGAATTACAGCACCATTTATGGGAGGAGATGGTGTAGGTAGTCCTGATTTGGTAACGATAGGTGGAGAAGCAACAGAAGGATTTTATTTTACTAATTTAGCAGATTTAGCAGACCCAGCCTTAAGTGAATGGTTAGAAGAATATAGGGCACTTTATGGTACAGATCCAGTTCTTCCCAACCCTGTAATGGCTGTTGATGCATTATTATTGGTAGTAGATGCAATGAAGCGAGCAGGTACTACTGATGGGGAAACATTAGCTGAAGCGATTGAAAATACCAAGAGCTTAAAAGTGTTAACAACAGATAATTTTACTATGGATCCTTTAACTCATAATCCTTTGGACAAACCGGCAGTAATAAATGTTGTAAAGGATGGTCAATTTGAATATGTTATGAGTTATTCTGGAGGAGAAAATTAATTCGAATGTTTCTTTAAGTAGCTGATCTTTTAATAGTAACAAAAATTAATTTATAGCTATCGGATTATAAGCACAAAAAAATAAACCAATAAGTGATATATTTCCGATAGCTATAAATCTAAAATGATTAAACTATGAAAAAGATGAAATAGGAGGATAATATTTTGTTTTTGCAAACAATAGTTACTGGTATTGGGATTGGTAGCATATACGCTTTGATGGCTATGGGCTATTGTCTTGTGTTTAGCATTTTAAATTTTAGTAACTTTGCCCATGGAGCGGTAATCATGTTGGGTGCATATGTGGGCTTTCTCTTTTCTTCAGTGATAGGTTTACCATTTGTAGTATCATTAATCATTACTGCAATTATTACAGGCATATTATCAATTATTAATGAAAGATTAGCTTATAGGACCTTAAGAGAAAGAAATGCTCCCTCGCTGTATTTAATCATTACAGCAATGGGTGTATCAATTATGCTTGAAAATCTGGTCTATTCTACTATTGGTTCCAATTTTTACTCATACCCAAAGTTTTTTTCAAAAAATTATTATGAGGTATTTTCAAGCACAATTGGAGTCATCGATGTTTATTCCTTTTTCGTATCCGTAATTTGCATCATTCTATTACATCTCTATTTAAACCATTCAAAGAGTGGAATAGCAATTAGAGCAGGGGTCTCAGATCAAATAGCAGTATCATTAATGGGAGCAAATTTTAATGTTTTAATTAGGAATGTATTCTTTTTATCAGGTATTTTTGCTGGCCTTGCAGGAGTATTTATGGGTATGAGATATATGGTATATCCACAAATGGGATGGATTACCAATAAAGCTTATATTGCGGCTGTTATTGGTGGTCTTGGCAGTTTACCGGGTGCAATTATAGGGGGTCTTATACTTGGCATTATAGAAACCGTTGTATCTGTTTATATTTCGTCAGTTGTAAGAGATGTTTTTTCATTTTCATTGTTGATACTAATACTTTTATTCAAGCCCTTAGGCCTTTTTGGAAAAAAACTTGAAGATAAGATGTAAAAAGTAAATACAGATAAGAAATTGCTGGGAGGGAGATATCTGTGGAGTATTTTAAAACAATTTTTATCGTAGGTTCGATAAATGTAGTAGCTGTAATCGGTGTAACAATATTTACTGGATTTACGGGTTTGTTTTCTTTTGGACATGCTGCATTTGTCGCAATAGGAGCTTATGGGGCTGGAATCTTGACTTATTTTTATCATTTCCCCTTTATTCTGGCTGTTATAATTGGAAGCATGCTTGCCGGGTTGGTAAGTTTAATAATAGGTTATCCAACCATTAGAGGAAACCTGGGAAGTGACTATTTAGCTGTTGCTCTTTTAGGTTTTGGGGAGGCAGTCAGAGTTATATTAGAAAATCTCAAAATTACACAAGGGGCTCGTGGCTTACCCGGGATTAGGATTTGCTGCAATATACCAGTCGTTATCATTACGATAATAATATGCATAATCGTTGCTAGAAATATTATTCACTCCAAATACGGTAGAAGAATGATTGTAGTTAGGGAAGATGCTATTGCTGCTGAAATGCTCGGCGTTCCTTTATTTAAAACAAAATATTTTTCATTTTTTACAAGTGCGTTATTTTGTGGGCTATCAGGAGGTCTATTTGCTCACTTCTATGGTTTCATACAACCTGTGATGTTTACATTAGAGCAGTCAACCCAAATTTTAGCCTCAGTAGTATGTGGTGGAATTGGTAGCATTACAGGGCCAATTATAGCAACATATATATTTGTTGCTATACCTGAAATATTTAGATTTGCAAAATTGTGGCGTTTAGTTTTTTATGGTACTGTTTTAGTATTAACGATGATATTTAGACCGAGCGGCTTAATGGGATATCAAGAAATTACTTTTAATACATTTTCAACTAAATACAAGCAGTTAATTAAATGGATAAAAGATAATCGAAATTCAAGGAGATAGATATAAAAATGCCTTTATTGGAATTGAAAGAGGTTAAAAAGAGTTTCGGTGGTATTTGTGCCTTAAGTGATATTTCTTTTACGCTGAAAAAGAATGATATTCTTGGTTTAATTGGACCAAACGGAGCTGGAAAAACTACCGTATTTAATTTAATTACGGGAGGTTATACCTTTGATTCTGGTTCAATACGTTTTGATGGTAAATCTATAAGCAAAATGAGACCAGATCAAATTATTAGTCTTGGTGTAGCAAGGACATTTCAAAATATACGACTTTTTAAAAATTTAACAGCCCTTGATAATGTGAAGGCTTCCTTGTATCACAAAACGAGATACAACCTTATTGATACTTTATTTAGAACAAGTAACTATAGAAAGATTGAGCAAAGAATAGATGATGATGCAAGAGAATTATTAAAAAAAATGGACTTAGGTAAATATATTGAAACCAGATCGAGTAATTTACCCTATGGATTTCAGAGAAAACTGGAGATTACCAGAGCGTTAGCTTTAGAACCGAAATTATTACTTTTAGATGAACCAGCTGCAGGAATGAATCCGAAAGAAGTGATGGATATTATTGGTTTAATTCAAAGAATTTATTCAATATATAATTTAACCATGATTATCATTGAGCACCATATGAATGTAATTACCAGTCTTAGCAAGAATATTGTTGTTTTAAATTTTGGTAAAAAAATTGCTGAGGGAATACCTCAAGAAATTCAAAAAAATCCCATTGTGATAGAAGCTTATTTGGGGCATTCAAATTTAGCCAGTAATCAAGAAAGAAGAGATTCTAAAAATGTTAACAATTAAAGATATAAACGTATTTTATGGAAATATTCATGCAATACAGGATGTATCAATTCATGTCAAAGAAAATGAAATAGTGTCAATCATCGGGAGTAATGGTGCAGGGAAGTCTACATTATTAGGAAGTATTGCTGGTATCATAAAACGAACATCCGGTGAAATTATTTTTAGAAAAAGTTCATTGCCATCGCGTAGTTATGAAATTATTAAATTCGGTATAGTATTAGTTCCGGAAAGAAGAAGAATATTTCCTGGCTTAACCGTAAATGAAAATTTAATCATGGGTGCTTATTTGCGCAATGATAAAGAAGAAATTAAGAAAGATTTAGAAGGGGTTTATAGCTTATTTCCAATATTAAAACAGCGGACAAAACAATACGGAGGGACATTATCTGGAGGAGAGCAACAAATGTTAGCTATTGCTCGAGGCTTAATGACTAAACCAAGATTTCTCATGTTAGATGAACCATCTCTGGGATTAGCACCAAATCTTACCGAAGAAGTATTTTTAAAAATAAGAGAAATTAACCAAAAAGGAGTCACAATTTTATTAGTGGAACAGAATGCTTTTAAGGCTCTTGAGATTGCTGATAATGCTTATATTCTGGAAAGCGGGCGTATAAAATCTTATGGTTCTGGAAAAGAAATGATGGAAGACCCTACTGTAAAACAAGCATACCTGGGGGTTTAATTTACCTCATAGATAAATCGGAGGAGAATATGATGGATTTCATAAAAAAATATAAAAGAATTCCATTAGCTATTCTGCCAACTCCATTAGAACATGCCAAAAATCTTACTGAAATGCTTCAAGGACCTAATATATATCTTAAAAGAGATAATTGTACTGGGCTTGCATTTGGAGGTAACAAGGCAAGAAAGCTTGAATATATCATTGCTGATCTGTTAGAAAAAAAAGCAGACACCATTGTCACCATAGGAGGACTTCAATCTAATTGGGCAAGGCAAACTGCCGCAGCAGCTAAAAAACTGGGATTGGGGGTTATTTTGGTGCTTAATGGAAATGAACCGGGAGAATATCAAGGTAACTTACTTTTAGATTCCATCTTAGGTTGTGATATAAGATTTAAACCTTATTCTGATGAGGATGAACAGAAAGAAGAAGCAGGAGAGACACCAATTACGGGTGAAATAGCAGAAGAGGTAAGAAGGAATGGCAAAATTCCATATATTATACCTTTGGGTGGTTGTAATCCAATGGGGAATCTGGGCTATATCAATGCGGTCAAAGAATTAAAGCAACAAACTGAAGAAGGTGGTATTTATATCGATTATATTATTTCAGCAGTCGGAACTGGTGGTACTCAGGCGGGAATAGAATTAGGATTAAGACTATATAGAATGCATACCAGATGTTTTGGGATTAGTATCAGTCGACATATCAAACCAAAATCTCAAGAAATTGCTGAGTTATGCAACAAAACTATACAGGATTTTGCACCAGGGTTAGCGTGCAGACAATTTTATCCTGATGAAATAAAAGTGAATGATGATTATATTGGAGAAGGTTATGCTATTCCAACAAAAGAGGGCATCCAGGCAATACATACTGTAGCTCAAGCTGAAGGAGTAATACTTGATCCTGTTTATACCGGAAAAGCAATGGCCGGATTGATTGATTTAATTAAAAAAGGTAAATTTAAGAAAAATGAAAATATAGTGTTTCTTCATACTGGTGGGGAAATTGCAAATTTTGCATATTCTAAAGTGTTTAAATAAATCATATGGAGGTTTTTAAGCGAGTTTCCATCAGCAAAAATGATGTATTTTATAAGTAGGAGGAATTTTAATTGGATAAGCCAAGGGTTATCGTAGTAGGATTCGGACATGTGGGAAGAGGGGTTTTTGAAGCTCTTCAAGAAAGTCCTGACATGGAAATAGCTGGTATCGTAGAATTACCCCATGTTATTGAAACAATTAAAGAAAAAGTTGGAAATATTACCATCCAAGATGATATTTCAAAGTTTGAGAAGATAGATGTAGCCATTTTAGCGATTAATAGTCGAAAAATACCTCAACTTGCTCCATTGTATCTGCAACGAGGTATAAACACGGTAGATGCTTATGATATACATGGTGAATCTTTAATGAAACTTCGCGAGGATTTAGACAATGTAGCAAAAAAATATCATGCCGTCTCAATTGTTTCAGCAGGTTGGGATCCTGGAAGTGACTCTATGATAAGAGCGGTTTTAGAAATTAATGCTCCCAGGGGTATAACATATGTTAATTATGGCCCTGGAATGAGTATGGGGCATACAGTCGTGGTAAAGGCTATTGAAGGAATAGAGGACGGAATCTCATTAACTATTCCAAAAAATATGGGTATGCATGAACGTATTGTCTATATTAAGATGAAAAAAGGATTCAATTTTGAAAAAATTGTTAATACCATAAAGAATGACCCTTATTTTATACATGATGAAGTTCATGTTTTTAATGTCGAAAATATCAAGAATTTAATTGATATGGGTCATGCTGTTAAAATTGAGAGAAAGGGAGTTTCAGGCAAAACACATAATCAAAGAATGAAATATACGGTATCAGTCAACAATCCTGCAGTTACCGGGCAGGTCATGGTATCAGCAGCCAGGGCAAGTTTGCAGCAAAGACCTGGCTGTTACAGTGTATTAGAAATCCCACTCATAGATTTTCTTTATGGGAAGAAACAAGAGCTATTATCCCGATTGATATAACAATTTTGAAATCAGATGAGAATAAATAGTTGAAAAAAAATGATAAATGTCTTTTATGATGCAGAATTAATGTTAGGAATATACTGCCTACTACTTATGTTAACCTGACTTTAATCTGATTTTGATTTACATACAATAGGAATAGTTTTTGACAATGATAGAGGTATTTCATTAAAAATTTATTAAGGTGATGGAATTGGGAATACATTTTGTAAAAATGAATGGTTACGGGAATGATTTTGTTGTTATTGATAATAGAAGGAACAAAATATGTGATAAAGATTTAATGGAATTTGCAAAAAAAATATGTAGAAGAAGAGTATCCATTGGTGCTGATGGCCTTCTATTGTTGGAAAATTCACTTAAATACGATTTTAAAATGAGATTGTTTAATCCTGATGGAGCAGAAGGTGAAATGTGCGGAAACGGTGCAAGATGTATAG
>CAYSSG010000074.1:0-7056 GCA_964433635.1 uncultured Atribacterota bacterium
AAATATTGTCAAAAAAATGATTAAAAAAATCGGCTTTTTCATTAATATTGTTCTCCTTCTGGATTAATAGTCATGAATGTTATTGAACAGAAAAGAATAATTTGTTTTATTAGTCATTCACCCCCCTCTTGATTTAATTCCTGGAGTGAAATTTTTTAATTGTTTCTTCGTTTCTTTCAAAATTAATTTTTGGATATTTATTCAAGGATTTTGTCTATATTGTATCTATTATAGCTATTATTGACCACATTCATCTCATGCATAGTTTTTTCTCTTACCATGCTTCTATTATATATGCAAGAATTTTCATATTTCAAGATAAATAAATCTATTGTCCAACTTTTTTTAGTATACGAAGTAGAACTTGACTCAATAAATGATGGCACCTGGTATCTCATTGAAATAAAAATATTTATTACTTCGTACTAAAAATATTATTTTCTATAGCGCATTCTTTGTGATGTAGAGTGCATCCCATTTAATCAAATCACTATGAATAACTTTTTTTATGATATTGATTCCTGGGAAATTATAGGTGTGGATTTTTTACGGGAATCATTTCCCGTCAATAACATTGTACAGAGGATGCCTTAAAAGTGAGACAGATTTTACTTCCTATATTAATTTTCATCTTTTGAAATGATTCCCGTGTAATCATCGAATTTAAATGAACGCCGATATCTGTTACGATTCTGATGGAATGATTTTGTCCGGAGATGGCAATGATTTTTCCGATAAATGAATTTCGAGCACTGGAAGAAAATTGCTCACAAGATATGATAATATCACCGGGATCAATATAAATATATGTCATGCCTCTTTTTTTTGTTATAATCGAAAATCGAATACTGTCTGTTATTTCAAACCACTGCTTTTCATTCTCATGAATGATTTTACCTCTGAAAATGTTTTCCGGCATATGAGGTACAATTTTCCCGTCAAGTAAAGATATAATTTCGTCTGCCAGGCGATACGCCTGGGATAGGTCGTGAGTTGTGAAAATAACTGTAGTTTTCATCTCTCGATTAATTTTTTTAGTAATTCTCTCAATGACATCGATATGTCTCAGGTCTATATTGGCAGTAGGCTCATCCAGAAACAGTATTTCCGGCTCTATGGCCAGCGCCCTGGCTATCACCACTCTCTGGGCTTCCCCACCTGATAATTGATGAGCATTTCTTTTATCAAAATCAGAGAGCCCTACCATCGCCAAAGCACTCTTGATTTTACTTTCATAGCTATTCGCTGATGCGTCTCTGAGCTTTAAGCCATAAGCAACATTATTAAAAACTGTGGTTTGAAACAAGAAAGGTTTCTGATGCACTAAGGTCATCTTCCGTCTTATCTTCAACATATCTGGTTTTGAGTGTTTTCTGAAATCTTTTCCTCTATACAGGATTATTCCTTCATCAGGTTTATCCAATAAGTTTAGAATATGAATTAAAGTTGTTTTGCCCGAACCATTGGGTCCAACAATAGCGTATATTTTGCTGTTTTCAAAAGACAGGGAATCAATATCCAAGACTGTTTTATGTTGATAAATCTTTTTAATTTTTTTGACTTCAAGCAAAATCTCTTTTTTCATCCTCTCCACCTAAATCTTTTTGCTCTGATAGTAGCTTAAAATAATATTGATACTCAGTGAAATTAATAATAGAATGATCCCCAGGGCAATACCAAAACCAAACTCTCCTTTTGAAGTTTCCAGGGTAATGGCAGTTGTCATTGTTCGAGTAGATCCTTTGATATTTCCTCCCAGTATCATGGCAGCCCCTACCTCGGCAATATTCCTGCCGAACCCGGCAATCACTGCAGACATGACTGCATAGCGGGCTTCCTTGATCACTGCCCAGGCAGCCTGCATTTCCGTTGCACCCAAAGTCAGGGCGGTATTTCTTACTTTTATATCAATCCCCTGGATAGCCGAATGGGTTAAAGCAACTATAATGGGCAGCGAGAGTAGAAATTGTCCGATAATCACAGCAGTTGGGGTATACAATAGTCCAAAATAACCTAAAGGTCCTACCCGGGATACGAGAGAGTAGACCAGTAATCCTATCACGACAGTAGGTATCGCCAGTGCATTGTTTAGTAAAACAACAGCAAACTGCTTCCCCCAAAAATTTTTTGATCCGATTAAAAATCCCAGAGGCACACCCAACAAGGAGGCAAAAAGAATGGCGATTGAGGATACTCTCAAGGAAAATAAAACAATCTGAAAAATTTCTTTATCCAAAGAAAATATCAGTATCAAGGCTTTTTGTAATCCAGCTATAATGAAACTCAATAATGGCTCCTGATTCTATTTAAAATCATCAAAAGATGTTTTAGAGCAAGTTTGGTACTTGCCCTAAAACATCTTGATCTTGTTTATTATCAAGTTGTATTAAAACTTGTTTGCATATTTAGATGGCATTGGGGAAGAATAATACTTCACCATGTGCCTTATACTCCCCGATGATCTTTTGCCCTTCTGGAGAGGTCATCCAGGCAATCAGCTGCATTGCCTCTATATATTTGACATGAGGATAAACAGCCGGATTTACTGCAATTACGCCGTATGGATTAAAAAGCCTGGGATCTCCTTCCGATAAAATGACCAGATCCAGCTTGTCCTTGGTTGCCAAATAAGTGCCTCTGTCTGCCAGTACATACCCCCTGTTTTCATTGGCAAGCAACAAAGCTGCTTCCATCCCCTGGCCGATCTCCAAATACCAGTCACCTTCCGGTTTGACACCTGCACTTTGCCATAATTCCAACTCTTTAATATGGGTACCTGAATTGTCACCGCGGGAAATAAAAGAGATCTCAGAATGAGCAATCTTGATAAGAGCAGCAGCTGCATCCTCCTCGCCCCTTATGCCTGCCGGATCTTCAGCCGGTCCGACAATAATGAAATCATTATACATCACATCCCTGCGGTTAATACCGTAACCCTCTTCAACCATGGCATCCTCTGCTGCCCGGGCATGAACAAGAACAATATCCACATCCCCATTCTTGCCCAACTGAATGGCAGCTCCGGTTCCAACTGCAATAACATCAACCTTGATATCGTATTTTTCTTCAAATGGAGGAAGTAAAATACCCAATAATCCTGAATTTTCGGTGCTGGTTGTAGTAGCTAATTTAATATTTTCTGCAGCAGACACTAAACTAACGGAAAACATTAAGCTTATCAATAGAATAAATATACTAATGATTATCTTTTTCTTCATCTTACTATAATTTCCTTTCTACTCCAATTTCAAATTCAAAAACTAAAAACAATAAAAAACCAACACCAAGTCAGGTGTTGGCTATAAATTTTTCTTATATTAATATCAAGCCTCCTTTCCAAACACGGGAGGAATAAGCGTTTCCACTTATTCCCTTTCGGCTATTTACCATTATTTTCATTTTAGGCAAAATAGCTCGGAGAATCTTTATTATGAATTATAAACTAATCCTATTATATAATCAAGGATGTGAACAACAATGTTCTATCCTTTCAATAGATGTTTACCGATTTATTGAAATATTTTGACCTGAATATTGATTAGGATAAATCAATCTTCAATACTTCCCGATAATAGTGCAGAATATGATGATACGCAATCTTATAGTCACTCATATTCCAGGTCAGTTTTTCCATCGGGCATTGGTCACTCTTATCACGATTTTGAATATACTCAACACATTCTTTAAACTGGTAAACAACAGGAAATCGATCCAAAACTTCTTTTGCCTTCTGGCTTATCAAATCGGCATAGAGCTCTTTAACTTTATAACCTGTTGCCAGTAAAGCCGCAGCCTTACCGATGACTCTATCAGCGATAACTGCATGATTCAGAATGCGTTCATCTTTTTGAATTATTTCCATTAGGGGAATGATACCCTTTTTGTGAGAAGTAATGATAATGTCACTATCTTTTAACAAGACAAATGTGTAGTTGTTTTCATGTAATATTTTCTTTGCTTTTTTCAGGTCACTCATAATTCTCCCTGCCATATAGACTGAAACCGTTTCATAGATTAATTATTATACTATAAATTGTTTAATTTATGGATTTTTTTGTTAACAATCAGGTCTCTCAGTAGGATGCTGAGGGTGGAAATGAGCCAACTCCCCCTATGAAATACATTGGGAACTTTTTGATACATTTGGAAATGTCTTTTGATTAAAAAAATTTGAGTAAGCGCTCAATGGTCAATGGTGCAGAACCTTCATAGTGGTTATTCACATTAATCAAAAGGGGAATCCTTCTAAACACAAAATCCCGTACCATGATTACAAGTCGATCCAGTTCTTCATCCTTAGGTTCCCATAATTGATTCCAATGTCCCTGACTCTTCTCTTCAATTCCCTTCCGGTCTCGTCCCATCAATCTGATTATTGAAAACCTGTCAATGTAGTCATGATACTTTTCATACAGGTCGAAGATGGAAGGCATATAATATCCCTGCACAAACACAGGATTCAGATGAGATGAGCTTAAAAAAGAGTAGTATCTTTCATTGAGGTAATTGGGATTTCTAATCTCTATACCATAAGGGAAACCGGAGGGGCATTTTTTAATAAAGTTGGAGAATTTCTCCAGAAAAGTCTTTTGGTTGGGCATCTTCTGTTTGTTGAGATATTCAAACTGAAAGAGGAGTGCTGCCAGTTGGTTTTTCATAGGTTGAAGCAGGTTCAAAAATTCATGAAATATTTCAGGTGAGAGAAAAAAGGGATTTTCATTTAACTTCCCCTCTTTATCTCTGGAATAATAATGGGTTAAGGTGATGGCATTGGGAACCTTGATACTGAATTGAAAATGACCGGGTACAGAAGATACATACTCCCTAACTACTTCCGGTTTGGGGAGAACTACATTGTTGCCCGGGAATAAAGACCAGAACCACTGGTCAATTTCCACAGTATCATAATGCCTGGCATACTCAGACAAGTAATCGGAACCTACTTGATCTGAATAAAGAATGCCTTTCCAGGAAGGATATTTCCAGCTGCAGGTTCCGATTTTCACCAGTTCCTGATATGTACTCATAATAGATTACCTTCTCATCTTCTATTCAAAATAGGTCTTTATAATATATTATATCTCTTTTTTTAAAATATCCTTCTTCGAGTAATAAATAATTAACAAACAATATCAATCTCATAAGCCTGATGCTGAAATTCGTAAATGGGCACGATCCAACGATATGATCTGATGGTTTTGCAGGGAAAATCTTTCTGAGAACTTTAAATGTATGTGATTATGACGCTGTTTTTTTGTAGGACAGGACACGCAGAAACACAATAAATGCCCCAATCTGCACAATGACTGAAAACAGAACAATGGATACCACTCCAACCTGATCATATAATAGCCCTATCATTGCACTGCCGATAAACCAGAAAAACCCGAATATCATGTTGAATAAACCAAAAGCGCTTGCTCTCCGATCTCTTGATACACTATCAGATATGGCAGCTTTCAGAATTGATTCCTGCGTTCCGATACTGATTCCCCAGAGAGCCATTCCGAACATGATGAGCCAGAATTGTCCCAGAAAAACGAGTGGCGCAGTGAAGATTTCCACAAAAAACAATACAGCCAAAACCCTGATTCCCATTCGATCATAAAGAAAGCCAAATACGACAGCAGCTGCTGCATCAATGGCCATGGCACCGGCATAGAGCAGAGGAATAGCCTCTTCCGTAAAACTTCCCACTTTTTTCAAGTGAAGACCAATGAGTGGGAAATCAGTAATGCCCATAGCCAGGAGTCCGGCAGCGATAACAATCATCCAATATTGCCTCGAAAATCCCTTTTCGGATATTTCCGGTATCGCGGGCTTGATTTCAAAATCTTCCGGATGGGGGAATAAAAATCTGGCTAAAATGGTCACCAGTATCGCTATTCCGGCTGGTATAAAAAGGAAGAGTAATCCGGTACGATAAGTCTGCAGTTCATTGTTTGTTTTGGTGGTAAAAAGTAAGATCGAAAAGAGAGTCGGACCCAGAAATGCACCCACCTGATCCATCGCCTCATGTAATCCAAAACCGAAGCCGCTCCCGGTTTTTTTGGCCGCAAAAGAAATAACTGCATCTACCGCTGGTTTCCGTATCGCTTTTCCAACCCTTTCTAAAAAGATAAATACGATCGCTAATTTCCAGCTGCTTAATAATCCGATCATCGGCAAAGAACATAACTGCACAATATAACCAATCATGATGATGATCCAGTACTTTTTCGTCTTATCTGCTATTTTTCCTGAAACAAAACGAAGTGCATAGCCGACAAATTCACCGATTCCAGCAGCAAAACCTAAAGCAAAAGCGCTGGTACCCAACAGGATCAGGTACTGTCCTACCACGCTTCTGCCACCTTCGTAATTCATGTCGGCAAATAGGCTTATGATGCCAGTGAGAATGATAAAATAAAGGGCAGTTTTTTTGGTTAATTCTGGCAGCTTTGGGTGCATGAAACTTCTTTCCTTTTTTATCTTATTATATATAAAGTTGAAGAATGCTGCAGAAATTTTTACTATCATGGTACTATGTGGAAAAGAAAAATAAAAGCCCTTCAGCTTGATGCTGAAGGGCTGGTTTTTGCTGACTCCCCGGAAAGAACGATCTTCGAAATCCCTGTCTGGGTAAAGATAGTGAAAAAGTGTTGTAGAGAGTTAGAAGGAATCATCTGTCTATCAATACCATTTTGATGATTATTTAACTAGCATCAATTTATCTTCTCTTCATCTTTTTTGCTCTACGCTGGCTTTTCAATAGTTTTTCTTTTCTCCTTGCTCCCTTTGATAGAAAATGTTCACGAGATTTACTCTCCTTCAAAGTATCCTGTGTTTTCTTTTTCAGCTCTTTCAGAGCATCATCCAGACTTCTAAAATTTGCCAATTTAATAGTAACCAATCAAAATCACTCCTCAAAATATAAATAAAAGAAAAAATGCATTTATAGTGATAATCGTTGAAATCAAATCATTTTACTAACAATCATTTATCCCTGTTCATCCATGATTGAGATAGATTTAATCCAGATAGCCCTGCAGCTTTCCACTTCTGCTGGGATGTCTT
>CAYSSG010000075.1:0-6942 GCA_964433635.1 uncultured Atribacterota bacterium
ATTTTCAGTTGTCCCATCTCGATCTCGGCAATATCTTCCAAAAAGACCTTCTCCGGCAGATATGTGATGATTTTCTTCTGCCCAAAATGAATTTCTTTAATGATTCCTAATCCATTGCTCCGGTTTTCCCGGTTATTGAAAGAGATGAGTAAGTTCTTGAACCAGGGCTGGGTGATCAGAATGACCTGTTGAACCGAATAGTCTTTTTTGATTTCAGCAATCATCTCTTGACCGGGCAAATTTTGCTGCTTTTCTGCAATCAGAACTATTTTACTGTTTAGTTTTTCAATCCCAACCACTTCAGTCTGATATTGCCGGTTAAATCGGATAATATCTTTTATTTTCCAATGCGCTCCCAGGCCTATAAAGACCCCCTTCAACGTAATACAGGAAAAATCGATCTCTTTCAATGCTGCTCTCCGGAAATAATTGCTGAATTGCTTTTCCCTTCGCTCTTTCCTCTCTCGCCAATCTTTCTTCCTGATATCTTGATAGGGTTTTAGACAAAAAACATGAATGGCCTTATCACCATCAAACTTCTCCAGGATTGGTTCTAATTCCTTATCCCATTGCAGGGCAATCAGTACTGTAGGATGAATTTTTTTTATCAAACTGCTTTTCAGATAAACTCCCAGATCACCTGCAACAAGTCCGGTAGTATCGATGAACGCAGCCTCAGAGGATCCATGTCTGGATATCTGATAGAGCCGGTAAACACTTTGAATAAAATGATTGACACACCTCTCAGGAGAGATGGCACCCACAAAAACGGTGTAGTCAACAGGAATTATTTCAGATTGCATGGTTTGAATGTCCATCAAAGAAAGACCAACGGTTCCAGGAGGACCTAAGGTGGATTGTCCAATATCAGCATCAATCACGGCAACTTTACGTTGTCTTTTGACCAGATATTGCGCCAGGAGTTGAACAAGACTGGTTTTACCGGAATCAGTCTGCCCTAAGACCATCACCGTGTCCTTACAACATAGAATTCTTTGAGCTACAGGTATCCAGTCTCCGGGCATAATCAGTGTATTCTTGAACAAACTCATGGCGACTATTTCTTCTCCTGGTTCAGATGTGATTTTTCCAGCATAAGGCAATATGTTATAATTATGTTATCATAAGAAAATAAGAAAGGGCAGTGATGTTATTCTTGAATCTTATGAAAAATCATTTGCCTATCATAATTCTGAGCCTGTTTTTTGTCATATTGCTTATCAACCCAACCCTGGCACAACCTGCTAATGTGATTTATGTTTTAAGTTTAGAAGGTGCCATTAACCCGATTACAGCCCAATATATAGTCGATGGAATAAGTATGGCAGAAACTAACCAGGCCGAATGTATCATCATTCAGATGGATACACCCGGAGGTTTAGATGATTCGATGAGGAAAGTCATCAAAGAAATGCTCAATTCTCAGATCCCCGTTATTGTTTATATAACACCACAGGGGGCCAGAGCGGCCTCTGCCGGGGCCTTTATTACCTTAGCAGCAAACATTGCAGCGATGGCTCCCGGAACCAACATTGGTGCGGCACATCCGGTTGCCATGGGTGAAGGTCAAATTGATGAAGAGACCAAATCAAAAATTGTAAATGACGCTGCTGCCTATATCAAGACGATTGCAAATCAGAGAAATAGAAATGAAGATATTGCTGAGACTTTCGTCAGAGAAAGTATATCCATTACTGAACAGGAAGCGCTGGAAAATAATATTATTGAATTTGTTGCCGATAATCTGGATGATTTGATGTTTATGATTGATGGCGTCAAGGTAACGACCGGTGGTGGAGATAAAAGATTAAGCACCCTGGGAAAGGATATACTGGAATACAAAATGTCTGTTAAAGATCTCTTGCTTCATTCACTTACCAATCCTAACATTGCCTATATCCTTCTATTTCTGGGTATTTACGGAATCCTGGGCGAATTCAGCAATCCAGGAGCATTGTTTCCCGGTATATTTGGCAGCATCTGTCTTATTCTTGCCTTTGTAGCTTTTCAGATGATACCAATTAATTTTGCCGGTGTCATTCTGATTGCAATAGGTATCATTTTATTTATCTTTGAAATCTATACGCCCACCTTTGGCCTGCTCACCCTGGGAGGAATCACTTCTGTGACCCTGGGCTCTTTTATGTTAACCAAAGACATGGCGCCTTTTCTAAGGATTTCTTCAGGTGTGATTCTTACCATGGTGATTGCTACAGGAATATTCTTTATATTTGCAGTAACCAAGGGTATCAAAATACAATGGAAAAAGCCGATTTCCGGTAAAGAAAGCATGATTGGGATGATCGGAACAGCCAGGACCAGCTTAAATCCACATGGTCAGATCTTTATCCATGGAGAAATATGGCAAGCTACCGTTTTTGACGGAACACATATTCAGAAAGGTGAAAGGGTAGCTGTCATTTCTTTAGAAGGGCTTCATTTAATGGTCAAGAAAACCGATAGAAAGGAGGAATAAAATGGATATCATTACTTCATCAAGTTTATATCTTGGTATTCTGATTATCATTTTTCTCATCCTGTCTCAAGCTATAAAAATTGTTAAAGAATATGAGAGAGGCGTCATCTTCCGTTTGGGTAGAGTGGTCGGTGCAAAGGGGCCGGGTCTTATTATTCTCATACCGATTGTTGACCGTATGGTAAAAGTCAGCCTGCGAACTATCAATATGGATGTACCGGCACAGGAAGTTATTACCAGTGATACGGTTCCTATTAAAGTCAATGCGGTTATTTACTTTCGGGTTGTTGATCCGGTTAAAGCGGTTATTTCAGTGGAAAACTATATTACTGCAACTTCTCAGATAGCCCAGACTACACTTAGAAGTGTCCTGGGGGAAAGAGACCTGGATACTTTCTTGTCCCAAAGGGAAAAAATAAACCAAACACTCCAACAGATTGTTGACGAACAGACTGATCCCTGGGGAATTAAGGTTAGTACGGTAGAAACAAAAGATGTGGAATTACCTGAAAATATGCGGCGCGCCATGGCCAAACAGGCTGAAGCAGAAAGAGAAAGAAGGGCAAAAGTGATACACGCCGAGGGTGAATTCCAGGCTTCAGAAAAACTGGTTCAGGCAGCAGAAAAGATGAGTTCCCAGCCACTGGCTCTGCAATTACGTTATCTACAGACTTTAGGAGTGATTGCAGCTGACAAAAATACTACTACAATCTTTCCTTTCCCAATGGAGTTGGTTAAACCGTTTTTAGATGTTTACAACAGGCAACAAGAATCCGGCTCTAAACCTAAAGAAAAAACAAAATAATATAATCAGGGGAGGAAACTAAACTCCCCTGAGGCTCCTCTCATTTGAGTGTCCTGTCGAGTTAAGCTGAAGATAGTCTTAGATATAAGCTTTAGCATAAAAACAGGTGAAACAGACAATCACATCTAATCGTCAATCACCTTGTATACTTCATCTCCGTCTCTTACTCTTTCCTTCACTTTTATGCCCACAGAATCCCCGGCTCTTGCAGTATTGACCTCTTCTTTATCGATTTGCATTGACTCCACTTTCTGGGAAAAATCAGTCGTATGGCCGCTGAAATGAATTGTATCCCCGATCCTGATCTCTCCGGAATCAATATCGATCGCTGCCACACTGATTTTGGTAAAATAATCGATGACATGACCAACAAGTTCTTTCTCCATTTCCTAATCCCTCCTTTGGTTCAGATATAAACGCTGAAACTTTTTTTCATTATATAAACATTAATAGGCTCTTCCAAAATACACCAATGAGGAAGATTCCTTGCCACAAAAGATACATTTACCCTTCTCATCAGTCTCTTCCAAGGGTAAGCATCGAATCGTAGCTTTAGTCTCTTTTTTTATTTCGTTTTCACATTCCTCACTGCCACACCAGAAAGCGGTGATAAATCCACGCTTCTCTTCTATAATTTCCTTAAACTGCTGGTAATTTTCAGCAAATCTGATATTTTCTTCCAAACGCGACCTTGCCTGCATATATAAATTATTCTGAATGTCTGTCATCCATCTTTCTAAAGTGGAAACCAGCTCATCTATTGAGATTGTTACCTTATTCCTCTTGTCCCTTCTGACTGCTACTACCTGATGATGAGTCAGATCACGGGGTCCCATCTCCAATCGTACCGGGACGCCCTTCATTTCCCACTCGTTAAACTTCCATCCGGGAGTGTAGGTGTCGCGATCATCAAGCTCAACCCTGAATTTCTCAGATAACAGGTCTCTTAATTCTCGGGCACTCTTCAAAACCTCCTGTTTTGTTTTATCAAAGAGGATGGGGATAATGACAACCTGTACCGGGGCAACCTTCGGTGGTAATTTTAAACCACGTTCGTCTCCATGGACCATAATAATTCCCCCCACCAGGCGAGTCGAAGTCCCCCAGGAAGTGGTCCAGGCATATTGTTCCTCCTGATTTTCATCTAAAAAGCGGATATCGAATGCCCTGGCAAAATTCTGCCCCAGATTATGTGAAGTACCGGCCTGCAGTATTTTACCATCACCCATCAATGCCTCTAAGGTGTATGTGTGCATGGCTCCGGCAAATGTCTCATTGCTGCTCTTTTTTCCTACAATGACCGGAATCGCCAAATCCTTCTCAATATAATCCTTGTAGACAGTCAGTATGGTCAGTGTCTCTTCTTCAGCTTCCTGTTGTGTTTTATGAGCCGTATGTCCTTCCTGCCATAAAAATTCTGTGGTTCTTAAAAAAGGACGGGTTACTTTTTCCCATCGAACAATATTTACCCATTGGTTAATCAAAATCGGTAAATCACGCCAGGAATGAACCCATTTAGAATAGAGACTGCCAATAATGGCTTCAGAGGTCGGTCTTACAGCCAACCGCTCTTCCAATTTTTGATCTCCACCATGGGTAACCCAGGCTACTTCAGGAGCAAACCCCTCCACATGCTCAGCTTCCTTTTTTAATAAACTCTCCGGGATAAAAAGAGGGAAATAGGCATTCTTATGACCGGTGGCCTTAATTTTCTGATCCAGACATTTCTGCATGTTTTCCCATAAACTATAGCCATAAGGTTTAATGACCATACATCCTTTTACGTCAGTATAATCAGCTAAATCTGCTTTTTTAACCACATCGATATACCATTGGGAAAAGGCTTCTTCTTTAGATGCAATTTCTTTTACAAATTCTCCGTCATTCATGATTGCTCTCCTTGGATTCTTTGCTCAAATAAGATATTGTAATTGCAAAAATTTTATCATATTTCAACATCATTGTCTAAAGTTACCTGAACATATATAATCTGAGATATCCTCAAATCAATTACCATTTCGCTCATCATTCTTCCAGGATATTTTACTGTAAACTTTCATCCAAATAGGATATCTTCTCTTAAAGAAAGAGCATAAGGTCATATCATTAAAATAAAATAGATGTACAGGAATGATGATATCCTTAAGATTAAGCAGATTATATCGTACTATAAATAATATAATAAGTCATAGGAAGATCACACTGGCCGATCATTTCATATATTTAATCCATCAAATTAAACCTACGTTCATTCTTCTTAGTCTACCAGACTGAATCATATTTGACTTTTTACTTCGTATACGACATGTTATAATTATATCAAATATACGAAGAAAGAGTTGAAATGTCTGAAAATTTTTCTAGAAGCCAGGAAGTATATGCGACGCTAAGGCAGATTGTACGCTCTATGGATGTCCATTCAAAATATTTACATAAATATTATGGTCTTAGTAGTCCGCAGTTAAATATCTTGAAAGAACTTTCAGAAGTAAAGGAAATACCAACCGGAAAATTAGCCCAGAAGATTAGTTTAAGCCAAGCTACGGTAACTGATATTCTTGACCGTCTGGAAGAAAAAGGACTTATTATCAGACAAAGAAGCAGTTTTGATAAAAGAAGGGTTTATATTCAAATTACCGAGAAAGGTAAAGAAGTTGTTCTAAAAAATCCCTCCCTGCTAAAAGAAGGTTTCATCCGACAATTCAATGAATTGGAAGAGTGGGAACAGACTCTCATTCTATCATCCATGCAGCGTATCGTATCCATGATGAAAACTTCCGAAATAGACAAAAAGAACCAACACATAAATGAAAAAGATATGGATGATATAGATCATTATAAATAAGTTGAATATTAAAATAAGCCTCAGTTGCTCTAAAATATCTTTGTTCTATTCTATTTATTGTATTTGCGGAAGGACTATACTGCCAGAAGGTATGATGTAACTTTTAAAATCATCGCCATGTTTTTTGCGAACGAGATTGAGAGCTTGTTGAATATCTTCAGCTGGTGTCATGAATAATTTTTTTACCAGTTCTGCACGAAGTGAGGAGATGAGAATAATATCCGCCTCTCTAGCAACTTTGGCAATGGCATAGGCCTTGTGCCCGCCCAAAACAAAACGCACCTTGAGCCGTTCTTCAACATCTTCAATGGACTGAGCTTCTTCAATCCATTGCTCACAAATCGAATTCCCGATACCTTCCCTGCATTCTGCGATTAAAAGAATGGTGCCACCCGGTTTCACTGCCTGAAAAGCATTATCCAGTGCTTTTTGCGCCTGGTAAATATTGATATCTTTCGGATATCCCCCCGCGCTGGTAATCACAACTTCTGCTCTTTCCTGTATAGAGGCAAAATAGGTACTCCGGCAAATTTCAACTCCCTTCATCCAGGATTCTTCCAACTCTCCGGCGACGATGTCAATGACAGCTCCATTTTCATCTGTAACAACATTGATATTAAAATCTACTTTTACCTTTTGGGCTGCTTCCATCATCTCCTGATGCACTGGATTTCCTACTAGATTACCCGTCATGGCTTTTGGGTGTACCATGTTGGCATGATTATTTTCAATGGTTTCTCTGCCACAGATACCGGGAAGAATCGATTTTCTTCCTCCGGAGAATCCGGCAATATAATGAGGCACAATCACACCTGT
>CAYSSG010000076.1:0-6466 GCA_964433635.1 uncultured Atribacterota bacterium
CTGTGCCCTATTAATAAACTTTTCCTCCCCCTCACCCTAACCCTCTCCCTCCAAGGGGAGAGGGTAGTATACACTCCTTCTTTATGCGAGAATTAAATCTTTTCTTGTTTCCGATTCTACTCCTTGATGAAATTATTATCCTACCTCGTCTCCTCCCCCTTCAAGGGGGAGGATCATGGTGGGGGTGAGGAATATAAAAAATTTGACACTGTATCTATTTTCTATAGACTGTTGATCTGACCAATATAAGGCAATTCAAAAACAGATTTCCAACCCTTACTCATCGGTTCTTTCAGGAAGGGTTCCATCTCCTTGGGATCTCTCAGGCTGATTTTTTCTACAGGAGGAATTTTACCCGCAGGATATGTTTCTAAAATCTCGTCATGCACCAGTGTCAGATACTTTAAGATTGCTGCAATCGGTCTTTTGGCCTTTTCTGCACTTGCTCTGGTTGGTTTTCCCACTACGCCTTCAGGAACAGCAGCTCTTTCAATGGCCGATTGTCCTTCACCCTGCTGCCACTGCTGGGGACGACGATAGGGATCCACCGAGGTATCAAAATGACCACCGGGCAATAGGGACTCGCCTTCTGTATCAACTGCATATTTCATATCCAGCATCTCCGGAAAGAGCAATAATCCGACAGAGGCTTCAGCCTCATCAGCATGAACAAAATCAGTGGATAGACTGTCTTTCCTTTCTACCGGAATGAAGAACTCCCTGATAGCCCGATGCCAGTCAATCACCCGGTAAATACCCGGTAATTGGTATCGCTTACAGAATTCCTGGAGTGCCGATTCCAATACCCATAGCTGGCCGTGATTATTGATCCAGATTTGTTTTCTGAATCCGTCATTCCACAGGCCGAACATGACATTGATGATCGTTTCTCTCACCACATCCTCTGGCATAATCACTGTTCCTGCCATCCCGCAATGATGATAGGGGTGAGCCCCGTAATTCAAAGGAGGCATCGCCAGACTGACTGGCTTTCCTTTCTTTTTTGTATACCGTCTGATTCCTTCACAAATCTGGGTTACCATGAAAGTATCCAATCCGGAATTGGCATAATCTCCGTGACATTCCGTACACCCCACCGGAACGAAGACAATATCATTCTTTCTACGCTCCTGGATGACATGCATTCTGGGTGTGTTCTGAATATAAGTGCCGCCTTTTCCTAATTCAGAGGGAGAAGGAATATCATATTCCTTCAGGACTTCCTCAATTTCACTCATGGGTGCCTCAAAGAGCTTTTTCTTCAATTGCCCGACTCTGGTATTTTCAAAAACGATATTCGGATATTCGGTTGTCAGCCATTTATTTTTCATCATTCTTCTCCTTTTGTTGTTCTTTAGGTGTTAAATTTTTTAAACCTGGAATTTAATCAAATATACAGGTAATCTTACATTCTTCCCGACAGGTCCTGAGCAGTACGATATTATCAGGAACATCCTCTAATTTGATTCTCTTGGTAATCAGAGGAGTCATATCCATTCCGGTAGCCATGGCGCTGATGACTCTGGGAAATGTCCCGTGACCGGAATGTCCCTGGGAACCGATGATTTCAGCTCTTCTTACCTGGAAAACCTCCCCAGTCAAAGGAATCTTTTTATCTGCCCGGGCAACGATGACTACTGTGCTGTTAATCATCTTTCCTTCCCAGATACACTGTTCAATTCCCGGCCAGACTTTGTCTGGCAAACCGGTTGCTTCCAGATAGATTTTGGCTCCCAATCCCCCGGTAATCTCCAATACACGTTTTGTAAAATCTTCCTTTACCGGATTAATGATAAAATCAGCACCCATTTTTCTGGCTAATTCAGCTCGATCTTCTGAAGGCTCCGAAAGAATTACCCTCGCAGCCCCGGCCCTTTTCAGAATTGCCACTGCAGCCTGTCCAATCGGACCTCCGCCAAGAATAACCACATTATCCCCCGGCCTGATTCCGCCACCACGTTCAATGACTGCATTATAAGCAACAGAAGTAGGTTCAGTTAAACTGCCTGCCAGGAACAAATCATCCCCCTGATAGACCTTTCGAAGTTCTTCCAGACTCCAGGTATACTTGGCATCAACTTTGACATACTCTGCAAAAGCACCATCCTCGCTGAAACCGATTTCCTGTAATTTTTCACAATGATTGGGATAGCCATCCACACACGGTCGGCAAGTTCCACACCAGAACATCTCCTCGGCAGTTACTGCCTCTCCTTCCTCATATCTCTTTCCGGTACGCTTGTTAAAGGCGTTTTCTCCAGCCTTTGCCACAATTCCGGAAAATTCATGGCCCAAAGTAGCCGGAAAAGAGGTTAAACCGGGATACCAGATATATCCATCATCATCGGCTTGTGCCATATGCACGTCACTTCCACAGATACCGCAGGCCTTTACCTTGATCAAGACATCAGTTGGACCGATCTGAGGAATATCTTTTTCTACAATCTTCAATTGAGGATGCCGCCATACTTTGCTTCCCAGATAGGTTAATTTACCTTCTATGTCCTTGGAACCCAATTTAAAATCAGGTTTGGGATCCCAGGTAGCATCCAGAACAACTGTCTTCATTTTTTTTGCCATTATTCTTCTCCTTTATCCTTATTATTGAAAATAATCGACTTCATATAAAAAACTCAACGAGAAAAAAACTATTTCTCCTTATAAAAATGATTGTTGAGACCGGCAGGATTTCCGTACAATCAATTCCGGTTTGATAAGAATATTCTGATGAACTCTTTGGTGCTCAATCCTTTCCATCAACTTGATGATAGCCAAAGAACCCATTTCGAGCATGGGTTGTCGAATCGTTGTAAGCGGCGGTGACAGAAAGGAAGCTAATCGTATATCATCAAACCCTATAATTGAAATATCATCAGGAACATTGTAGCCATGTTCACGAATTGCCTCAATCGCACCAACGGCTAATAAATCATTGGCGGTAAATACCGCGGTAGGAGGATTTTGAAGCTTTAAAAATTGATTCATCACCTGATATCCCCCTTTGATTTTAAAATCACCCTCTCCAATATAACATCTGTTAAATGGAATTCCATACTGCAGCAATGCTTTCTTATATCCCTTAATTCGATCCAGAGCAGCCATTGTATTATAGGGTCCTCCAATATGACCAATATTCCGGTGGCCTAACCCAATCAGATACTTTGTTGCCAGGTACCCTCCGGCAATATCATCAATTGAAATCGAATTTTCCTGCAAATCCCTGATATTTCGGGAAAGCAGGATATAGGGGAATCGACTTTTCTCTAATTCGATGATGCTCTTATCCCGTATCTTTGCAGTTGCTAGAATCAGCCCATCTACGCGTCTTTCTTCCAACAGCCGCAAATAAGTTTTTTCTTTCTCGAACTGGTCATCTGTATTGCACAAAATGACATTATATCCATACTGATTTGCAGTATCTTCTACACCCCTGGCTAACCCTGCAAAAAATGGATTCGCAATATCCGGGATAAGCATTCCCAATGTTTCAATTTTTTTTGTCTTTAAACTTCTGGCCAGGGCATTCGGAGTATAATTCAAATCTTCTATGGTAGAAAAAACTTTCTTTGCTGTCTTTTCACTGATATTGGGATTACCATTAATAACCCGGGATACAGTTGAAGGATGAACTCCCACTGCTTTAGCAATATCTTTCATTGTCGTTCTCATGGTAAAATCTTCCTGAAATGATTTTAAAGATATCCGATAGAACCGATTACCGATAGTGATCAGCAATATTAATGAATTCTCTTCTCAACAATGATTCTTTGGCAGCATATCCCATGACCACTGCCATCTTGCCGTCAAAACCGCTTACAGATGGTTCTTTATCCTCTTTAACACATTGGATAAAATGCTTCATTTCATCAATATAGGATTCATTGTATCTCTCCAAAAAGAAATATACCGGCTTATCGCTTCTGATATCCTCTGCACCACTCACAAGAACTTCAGTTGGTTTTTTATTCCCTACCTGAATACAGCCTTCAGAACCGAATACCTCTATTCGCTGATCATATCCATAAACGGCCTGCCTGCTGTTGTCAATGGTTCCCCACGCTCCGTTCTCATACTGAAAAGTCACAATGGCTGTATCCACATCATCATACTTGCGAATTTCCGGCTTGACCAGACAACTTCCAACAGCTATCAGCTCCTTTATCTCTTCATCAAGAAGATATCGAATCATATCAAAATCATGGATCATCATATCCAGGAAAATGCCTCCGCATACTTGAATGTATTCCATAGGAGGAGGAGCAGGATCTCGGCTGGTAATCCGGACAATATGAGGTTTCCCTATTGTACCAGAATTCACCATTTCCTTGGCCTTTTTAAAGCTGGGATCAAAACGTCGATTAAATCCAATCTGAAGTTTCACTCCTGCTCTCTTTACCTCTTCTAATGCCTGATCAATTTGATCTATATCAAGGGCAATTGGTTTTTCACAAAAGATATTTTTTCCTGCCTGTGCTGCTTCAGTGATCATTTGAGCATGGGTATCCGTTGAGGAACAGATGACTACAGCATCGATATCCTCATTATTTAATAAAATCCGATAGTCTCCAGTCACGACTGGTATCTCTAATTGGGAGGCAATTTCCTTTGCACTCTTTTCAAAAACATCGGCAACCGCTAATAACCTTGTCTCCGGAACCCGGTATTTCAAATTCATAGCGTGCAACCTGCCAATTCTGCCTGCACCAATTAATCCAATGTTAACTTTTTCCATACCTCTTTTACCTCTCTTTTAAATCGTGTCTACTTCATTTTTTCTTGCTCTTTCTTTAAACGATTCATAGATGAATATATTGCAATTTATGGATATATTTTTTGATTGTTAAAACCTGAATTTCCTCACGGTTTGAAACATTGCTATCAGGTTTTCAATGGGTACTCTGGATTGAAGATTGTGAATGGTATTAAAGATAAAACCGCCACCTTTTCCGAATATCCGGCAGCGCTCGGTGACTTCTTTTTTTACCTCTTCAGGTGTACCAAAGGGAAGTGTCCTCTGGGTATCTATTCCACCTCCCCAGAATACCAGTTTATCTCCATACTTTTCCTTCAACATTATGGGATCCATATCCCTGGCTGAGGTCTGAACAGGATTTAAAATATCGACTCCTGCCTCCACAAAATCATCCAAAAAAGCAACGATAGAGCCGCAACTATGAAAAAAGGTCTTCCAGGTCGTATGCTTATGAATCCAGTCATTGACCTTCTTATGAAAGGGCTTATAAAATTCCCGGTACATATCGGGAGAGATAAAGGGACCGTTCTGGGTTCCAAAATCGGTGCCACTGACATAAATGACATCGATTTTATTACCAACTGCTTCATAGGCGAGTTGCAGATTTTTCAGGGCTATATCACATTGCAGTTCGAAGATTCCCCTGATGTAATCAGGATATTCAAGATGCGCAGTAATCCATCGTATTGGATCACGGATACCTTTCGGGTTTTTAACGGCCGGGCCCGGTACCTGAGATATATCTCCAAAACCGGCATCAATAAATTCTCCAATGATGCAAAGGTCGGTATTCTGATACAGGTCTTTGGCCTTCTTTTCTAAATAACGCAGCGTTTCTTCCGAAAAGATGGAGAATTGCTGATTGGCCCATTCTTCCGGATTCAGATTTTTCTCATCAATCGGTTCCTGACGAACCAAAGTATCAAAATAATAGCCTTTTTTGGGCATTTTCGCAACAGGAGGCACTGAAGGATCTCCCTGGGGATAGAGAAACACATTTCCCTCCTGATCCCGTTCGGTGGTAAATTTCTCCGGAACCATGATCTGTGTACCATCCCAGAGGGTCCAGGGTTTCCAATTTTCGTTTTTAAATCCAAATGCATTGGTGGGAAGCCATAGACCGATGATATCAATCCCTAATTTCTCTATCACCTCCATTTCAACTTCTGCCAGCATCTGAAAAGGATCGGCAACTCTGACTGCTTCATCCCTGAGATTCAATGCCTGTCTCAGTCTCGCATAAGTACTGGCCTGGATACCGGTTACCAGCGTTGAACCCAAGTCAATAGGAATACGATCCGTTTCCTGATGGTGAAGCGCCTTTCTTACCCGTTCCCGTGAATTCATGAGTCTGCTCCTGAAATTTTGAATAAATTAAATCTTCTTATATAGTCTCTTTCTCGGATGATATTTCCAATAAATTATTTCTTTTCAAGACGACAGATTACACATTTCCATTTTTAAAGAACAAAATCGTTGAAATGATGCTGGGTAACTGCGAATGAAAAAAAGATATATAAAAAAACATGTTATATCTCATGGAATATGCAACGTCTGCAATCGGTTGCATAAAATGCTATCACAAAAAATTTTTTTTTGCAATGAATAATTCATTCTGAATGAATATGAAAATAAGATAGATATAAGAAAAAGATACCTTCTACCTTAACTCGCTTTTAATGCAGGACAAATAGACAATCCCCAACAGGATAA
>CAYSSG010000077.1:0-6445 GCA_964433635.1 uncultured Atribacterota bacterium
TATTATTAGTGCTATAATAATCCTGGTTTGAAAAAATAAAACCATTAAATATTCTTTTCATTTTTATACCTCCTTTCAAACTCGCTTTACCAATATGGTAAAGCGAGTTTTTTTTCATCATTGAATCAGTCAGGTTTTGTGGAACATCTATTTACAATTCAACCGGTTTCAGATAGCATGATAACAGCGAAAATAATATTCCGGGGTACCATTTATTGGCTAATTTTTTAATTATTCTTACTTTTTTATTATTTTTTTTTGGTTTCCTGGAAAACTACTTTCACCAGCGAAGAATTCAAAAAATTGCCGTGCGAATACATGTCAACGGAACTCGAGGTAAATCAACCACGGTCAGACTTATTGCAGCCGCTTTAAGAGAAGCCGGCTATCGTGTTCTGGCTAAAACAACAGGCACAAGCCCCAGAATGATCCTGGAAAACGGAGAAGAAGAGACAATCAGGCGTAGAGGGTCCCCAAACATCATCGAGCAAAAGCATTTTTTAAAAAAAGCAGTTCAAAGGGGATGCAATGCAGTCGTTCTGGAATGCATGGCTGTGCATCCGGAAACACAATGGGTCAGCGAGCACCGAATCATTCAATCAACAATCGGGGTGATCACCAATGTAAGGGAAGATCATCAGGATGTCTATGGTCCTTACCTGAAAGATGCAGCTGAAGCCTTGAAGCTCACCATCCCTAGAGATAGTTGCCTGATTACTGCTGAGAATACTTTTTTACCATTATTCAGGCTTCAATCAGAAAAAATGAATACAAAATGCGTGTTAGCTGCACCTGAAAATAACCTGAATGGAAAATACAGGGAATCTGAAAATTTCTTCTTTTCGGATAATGTAGCTATTGCCCTTGAGGTGAGTCAGGTCCTGGGTATCAATAAGCAGATCGCACTGCAGGGCATGTTAAAAGCCACTCCTGACCCGGGAGCTTTAACCATCTATCAACTTAAAAGGGGAAATAAGCGGCTCTGGTTTGTAAATGCCTTTGCTGCCAATGATCGGGAATCGATTTTACTGATCCATGATCGGCTGGTGAATCAGATATTGCCGAAAAAAAATGACCATACTCCCGAGATTGCACTCGTTAACCATCGCGATGATCGCATCACCCGCACCATTCAATTTGATAAGATGTTAAGCAGGGATATCAATTTTCATCACATTCTGCTTGCCGGACCAACCAGCCAATTAAGCCGGAGAAAATTAATTCAATTTGGCTATCCTGCTGCAAATATTCAACTGATTAAGAGGGGGGAAGCCATGACTCACATCATGGAAAAAATATTCAACCTCATCGAAAATAATGGGGTGGTATATGGACTGGGAAATACACGCGGGTTGGGCCTGGAAATCATTGAATATTTCAGAGAAGAAGGGCAGAAGATATGATTTATCAGACAATCGGCATCGGCATTGCCATCGGATTTTTATTTTACGAATTAGTCGGACTATCTCCCGGAGGAATCGTAGTACCCGGTTATATTGCCCTCTTTATTGATCAACCCCTCCGTATTGCCGTAACCGTGGGTATTGCATTGATAACCTGTTATCTGGTGAATTTCTTGTCCAACTACCTTATCTTATATGGGAAACGACGTTTTTTAACTATGATTCTCATCAGTTTTCTGGTCAAATGGATAGTAGAAAGTTTTCTCTTTCAATTTCCGGTTACCAATATTGAAATTCAGAGTATCGGCTATATCATACCGGGATTAATAGCCAATGAAATGCAACGGCAGGGGATCTTGGCAACTTTATCAGCAATGTTTATCGTAGCTATCTTGGTACGCTTAGTTCTTTATCTCTTTTTGTTCTGATATATTGCTATTTTGCGTTATTTACTATGAATGAAAAGACATGAGATATTGAGTTTGTTAATCAAGCCTTCTTACCATATTGATTGCTAAAGCCTAGTCTACGGGTTGTAAATTTTCCTCTTCCACGATGAGACGCTGATACCATTCAGGTAATTGAATCGTGCTATATTTTCTTTCACCATCTTCTACAGTGTATCGTCTGAAATGATTATACTTCACAAACAGATCATCGGCTAATTTCCACCAGGCATCAACGACCTGACTGGTGTTATCAATACAGAAGTTCGTCAGATATTCACTTGTTTTTTCAGGATCCTGGAGATAAAGGTCATATGCCTTTAAATCTACTTTTGATATCTGGGCTAAGGCACCTTCTTCCCACTTAAACTGAGCTTCTTTAACATCTTCAATCATGACATTATAGGCGACTGCGGTATGGAAATCAACATAGTCCATGGCCTTACGGGCAGAATTCCGATTCATTTCCCAAAGATTTCCTACTGTTAATGATTCCGGAATTCGATTGATACCAGCATAGAATGGCATGTAGCAGGAGGTATCCTGTGCACCTAAAGCCAACCACAGGATTCCACCAATTTCATCCGGCAGCCAGTTTCTCAATTGAACGATGGCAGTATACTCGGCTGTATTCTTGGAGATAGTCCGGGGATAAGAATAGTTTTTCCCGTCAAGCTGAATCGAAGAACTATAGTACCTGGGATTACCGAATGGTCCTCCACTGATTCCCTTTCCAGGAGCAAATTGGGTACCTTCATAATGATCCCTGGAAATTCTCATTAAATCCTGTACTGAGATCTTCTTATCCGGCTTCACCGAAAAGGGAAATTCATTATTCGGCAAATCAGCGTTGAATTCCCTGGAAGGAGCAGCCAAATCAAATAATCGCCACATTCTTGCTCTTCTCCCTCCGCTGCTGATTGCACTGTCTACTTGAGGGGAATAAGCCATATTAAATCGAAAGGGCTCTCCGCTCTTTGGATCATAAAATCCCTGTTCTACGGCAAAGGACACTACATTCGAAGACCCCATAAAGTTTTCAGGGTCATCCAGGTTAATTTCCCCAATACGGGATTCATTGGGACAGAAACTGACTCCTTCATCAGGCACTCTCCGTGCTGCCCAGACTGTTCCAGATGTACCTCTTTCTGGCATCCAAAGCGGACCAACCGGCATGATTTCAAATTCCCAGACTTCTTCGGGATCAGAGACAGCCAGCATCTCTCCACTATCCGGACCTCCATAGCCATATTTCTCGGCAATAGAACCCATTAATTGGATTGCTTCTCTGGCTGTTTCACATCTTTCCATGGCCAGCATGGTCAATTCAGTAATGCAGATTTTGGCATTCGGGTTTCGCATCTCATAACGACAACCAATCGTTGATTCATTGATTCCCAACTGTTTTTCATTGATATGTCCGAAAACACCATGAACATAAGCATGGGTATGTCCAACCTGAGGAATCTTAATACCAGTATACCATTCCTTATACGTCTCCAGCTCATCCCTTGTTGTCATCCCCGCTTCTTCGTCAGCAGGCCATGCTGCATATTGTGTTTTAGAGTAGATCTTACGCATTGCCCCTGTGCCGTAATCAGCAGCCGGGATATGACGGAACGTAAAATCACAGTGACCACAATCGGCGGTCTGCAAGGTTAAAGTGGAGCCGTCCATAGAGGCATTTTTCCCTACCAGAATCACAGTGCAGAAATCCTGGAAATTTTCCCCTGCGTCCGTTTCAGCCTGTGAGGAAACAAAACCGGCATTCAAACTTATCATCAATAAAAGTAAAAAGAATGGGAAAAAAGTTAAAAATAGGCTGTGATTTCGGATCATCGTTCCACCGATCCTCCTTTTTGAGTATTGATTATTTCTTATTCCTGATTCTTTTTATCCAGTCAATAATGATCGGGAACACAGAATCATCCTCTTTTCCCAGGTCATAATCGATGGAAACATGATCCTTACGGGGGTAATGAAAGAGAGTCACATCATAGCCATACTGTCGCAGTCTTTCATAAAAGATTTGATTAACTGTTTCTGATACCTTACGATCGCCTGCAACCAACAGTAAGAAAGGAGGAATATTCAATCCCTCCCGGATATAATAGATTGGAGAGGCTCTCTCCCAAACGTCAGGATTATCTCCAAAAGCCCAGGAGAACAGGTCTTGATTTTCCGGTTCAGCTGCAAATAATGACGGAAGATGATAGGCAGCACTGTCCAACCCGATAATCCCGGCAATATCTGAAGGTCTCAAATCAAAATCCGCCAGATATCGTTCATCCAGGGCAAGTAAAGCGGCAAGATGGCCACCTGCAGAATGACCCAATAGAAAGATTTGCTTCGGATTGCCACCAAAATCTTGTATATTCTCCTTGACCCAGGATAAGGCGCGAGCCACATCCTGTGGGTGTGCCGGGAATTGAACCTCCGGGGAAAGACGGTAATTGATGCTGAGATAAACAACATTCTGAGAAGTGAAAGCCTTGGCCTTATAAGTGAATCCACCCTTATCACCCAAAACCCAGGTTCCGCCATGAATATACACCACAACCGGGCAATGATGACATCCGACCGGTCGGTAGATATCCAGAAGATGGGCTTTATTCTGTACACCAATGGTATCCTGATGATAGCTGACATCGGAATAAATTGAACCATGATCCCATTGCACTTGAGCCAATCCGGTTTGAGTACCTAAATAAATCATCATCAGGCAAATCAACAACATCATCATGACGATCAGTAATTGGCGCTTTGCTTTTAGGCATATTCTGGACATCTTATCCTGTTTCCTTTGGGCTCAATGAAAAACAATTTATAACCCGATCTTTCATTTCAGAATGGAATAATAAAAGCTGATATAACATTAATCATTTATCATCGGTTGATTTGTATGCCAGGACTTTTCTATCTAACTGCTTCAATATAAAAATAGCAGGCAGAAAATGATTTCCTGCCTGCTATGATTATTTGTATAGCAATTTATTTTTCATACTTCCAGAGGGAATGAATATTGCAGTATTCCCTGACTTTCTGAAGCCCTTTCACATCCTCGAATTCAGCTTCCGGGGCATCACCTGGTTTCAGGAATTTTTTACAGGCGCCCTGATCGGTGATGACCTGTATCCATTCAATATAATGTTTTTCTTCCATGGGATGAAGGGTAGAACCAACCACGACCTTGACACCCTTTTCGGTTTCTTCAACAACCGGTACATGTTTTTCGTTGGCCTGTTCTGCGGTCTGTTCTTCCAACAGTTTCATAGGCTCACCACAACAAACCAGCTCACCTTTACCGCCATGCAGTACTTCCACGATATTTCCACAGATATCACACTTATAGATTTCATACAGTTTAGCCATTGTACATCTCCTCCTTATAATTTCTTTCTTATGTCCTTATGATTTCTTAGGGCAGAGCCGCCAGTCATAGCATTATTTAAATGACTGGCTCTTTACTCTTTTCTTTTCTGAATGATTTTTACTTTTACATTGACTCCATGTCTTCTAACAAAGCTTCCAGGTCTTCCTCATGCTCCACTTCATCTTCCAGAATTTCCAGAACCATCTGATAGGTAATAGGATCTTTATCCTTCAGCATCTTGGATAATTTTTGATACACATCGATTGCACACTGTTCCCCTTTTATGTTCTGCTTAAGGAGTTTTTTCACTTTGGGATCACTGGGTGCATCATATCCACAGTTCGTTACCTTATACCACTCTTCAGGGCTGAGGATCGGTGTTCCCCCTAATTGCATCATACGCTCAACCAGCATTCCCGCATGTTCCAGTTCTTCACTGGCATGCTCTTCTAATTCAGCCACCACGGCACCTCTCATCGGCCCCTTGGCAACTTTAGCTCCAATCCAGTACTGATAATAAGCCAGCCATTCATCAGCAAGAGCTTTATTCAGTTCCTTAACGATCTCATTGACATCCATTCCTATGATTTCTCTTCCTTTTGTTCCCATAACAATACTCCTTATCTTATGAAACTTTCTGTTATTAACCTGTTAAAAAAACATACCTGTTCAAAAATTCGTAATAATGATCATGTCATCTTTTTCTGTTTCTCGAAAAAATCAATCTTCTTTCTTCTATTCTCATAACACTCAGGGCATATGCCTTCCAGTATGATTCTTTGCCTGAGTACCCTGAATCTTTTTTTGATGTCTTCCGGTACCTTAATATGATTATACTCTGAACAATCAAAATCAACTATCTTTTTGCAGTAGATGCAGCGAAAATGATAATGGGGCTTTAAATCTGCATCAAAACGTCGTGGTCCATGACCACCTTCCACCATCTGTATAAGTCCCTTCTCTAATAAAGAGAGTAATGTCCGGTTTACGGTATCAAAAGAGATATTTGGATACTCTTTTTTCACCTTTTTATAGATCATTTCAGCAGAAGGGTGGATTTTAGATTGTACCAGAGAACAAAAAACACTTACACGCTGTGGTGTAATCCTGAAACCATTTTCTACCAATTTTTCTTTACAATACTGTTCTGTATTTTCCATGTAAGTCCCTTACTTCTTTATTTGTATTCAATTTATACACTACAAATTTGTCATTTTTTCTTG
>CAYSSG010000078.1:0-5022 GCA_964433635.1 uncultured Atribacterota bacterium
CTTTCTAGCCTCTCAGGACTAAATTAAAGATACTTTTCAATTTGGATAGTATCACCGATGGTTTTTAATGTCAAATTTTTTTCATCATTTAATAATGATCCATCAACTGATATTCTTCCACTAAACTGGTGATTAAATCATTAACCGGAACAATGCTGTCAACGCGGTAGGCATTGGCGCCGGCAAAGGCAAATCCGCCATCAAAAAGCCCTTTCTGGGCATGAGTAAGGGCAGAAGCAATACAATAAGGAGCGGTTTTAAAATCACAGGTTTTCAGGCATTTCCAATAACACCTGAATGGCTTCCTGCTGCCTTCGGAAACCTCTTTCAAGAATGGATTCTGAATCGCCCTGCCAGGCAATCCGACCGGACTATCAATTAGAATCAGGTCTTCTTTTCTGGCATTGATATAAGCATTCTTGAACTTGAGAGATGCATCACATTCTTCCGTTGCTACAAAACGGGTAGCCATCTGTACTCCCTGTGCACCTGACTGTAAAAAATGAAAAATATCCTGACCGGTGTAGATTCCTCCGGCTGCAATGACCGGTATCTTTTTTTTAAATTCTGTTTCAAAATCCCTCAACAGGACAAGAACTTCCGGTAATATTTTTTCCAGAGCAAAATCCGGGTCATCAATCTGTTCTTTCTTAAAGCCCAGATGTCCGCCAGCCATGGGACCTTCCAAAACGACTGCATCCGGGAGATAGTGATAATTTTTTTGCCAATACTGGAAAATAACCTTTACCGCCCTGGCTGAGGATACAATGGGAATAATCTTCGGTTTTTTCTCTCCCGGAAATTTTGGGATGAGCTGGTCCATTCCTTTCAGGGGCAAGCCTGCTCCTAATAAAACCAGATCTACCTGGTCTTCAATGGCTATCCTGAGCAGATCATCAAAATCTGAAAGGGCAACCATAAGATTGATCCCGATGGGCCCATCTGTCGCTGCTCTGGCTTTCCGAATCTCTTTCCGTAAAGCCCGTTGGTTCGCCTGTTTATAATCTGTATTAAAATCAGGCTCCATCATCCCGATACCGGCAGCGCCAATGACCCCGATCCCACCTGCATTGGCTACAGCTGAAGCCAGACCGGATAAGGAGATGCCGACAGCCATCCCCCCCTGAATAATGGGCACCCTGACCGTTAAGTCTCCAATTTTTAATTCAGGCATCGTCTGTTTATTCATTTCGATCTCTTTTTCCATGTCGATTCATTTATCTTCGATGGCAAAAATCAGTTCAGCTTCTACCGCTATCTCTCCTGATACCGTTGCAACAGCCTTTCCTATTCCAAAAGACCCTTTCCTTCTGATAATCACAGTTACCAGTTTAAGACAATCTCCGGGGATCACTTTTTTCCTGAATCTGGCCTTATTAATTCCACCAAAAAAAACCAACTTTCCCTGATTCTCTTCCTGAGCCAGGATAGCTGCTGCCCCAACCTGAGCTAGGGCTTCAACCATCAACACGCCGGGCATAATCATCTCCTGAGGGAAATGACCCATGAAAAAAGATTCATTTGCCGTGATATTTTTATAGCCAACCGCTCTCTCTCCAGGTACAATCTCCTCAATCCGGTCAACAAATAAGAAGGGAGGACGATGGGGAATGATTCTCTGTATTTCCTGACTATTGAACAATTTTAACGCACTCCTTTTCCGGCTGCCATTTTTTTAACAGCAGACTGACATTATGCCCCCCAAATCCAAAAGAATTGGATAGCGTATATTCCAGTTCCTTGCTTCTTCCCTGCCCGGGAACATAATTTAAATCACACTCCGGGTCCGGATGTTCCAGCCCGATAGTGGGAGGAATAAAACTGTCCTGCATCGCTTTAATACAGACAATCGCCTCTACTGAACCGGCAGCGCCCAGCATATGGGCAGTCATTGATTTGGTTGAACTAATCGGTATTGAATAGGCATCTTCTCTAAAAACGCTCTTAATGGCCTTTGTCTCACATAAATCATTGAGAGGTGTACTGGTCCCGTGGGCATTGATATAGGATACCTTAGCAGGAGAGAGTTCACCTTCTTCCAATGCTTTCCGCATTGCTCCGGCACCACCCTTACCTTCCGGATCTGGCGCAGTGATATGATATGCATCACAGGTCATCCCGCAGCCGACTAATTCTGCATAAATTTTTGCACCTCTCTGACTGGCATTTTCAAGGGTTTCAAGGATGAGGATTCCTGATCCTTCCCCCATGACAAATCCACTTCTTTCCGCATCAAAGGGAATGGACGCCCTCTCCGGCTGATTACCTGCATACAATGCACCCATGGAAGTAAAACCGGCAACTGATAAAGGTGTTATTGCCGCTTCTGCCCCTCCACTGACCATCACAGATGCCAATCCCTGCTGTAAGATTCGAAAGGCATAATGAATCGCTGAGGCACCTGAGGCACAGGCGGTTACCACACTATCACAAATTCCTTTCAGCCCGTATTTGATTGCTACATTTGCCGAGGCAATATTTGAAATGGCCATAGGAATAAAAAACGGGGAAACTCTTTTAGGCCCTTTATTAAGAATCTTTTCATTCTCTTTTTCAACTGTTGAGAATCCGCCGATGCCGGTTCCGAGAATCACACCCCAGTCATTCTCGGAATGCAGGCTGATCCCCAACCCTGAATCCCTGATGGCTTCATCGGCTGCAATCATCGCCATCTGAGTGAATCGATCCATTCTTTTAGCTTCCTTGAAATCCAGAATATTCTGATTGTCAATTTCTTTTACCTCTGCTGCAATTTTGACCTTAAAATCATTTGTATCAAATGAATGGATAAAATCAATTCCACAAGTCCCCTTCTTTATATTTGACCAGAAAGCCTGAACATTGTTTCCGATCGGTGTCACAGCACCTAAACCGGTAATGACAACTCTGTGTTTCAAATTGAATACCATCCCTTATATCTCCATCCCACCATCCACCCGAAATACCTGTCCGGTGATGTAATTTGATTCATCTGATACTAAAAAAAGCACCATATTGGCAACCTCTTCCGGTAAACCGATTCTTCCAAGAGGAATACGGGATATGATCAGTTCCTTCTGCTCATCAGGAAGAGTCTCAGTCATATCTGTTTGGATAAAACCCGGGGCAACGGCATTGACCGTAATATTTCGGGCTGCCAATTCCTTGGCTGCCGATCTGGTAAACCCGATCATTCCTGCTTTTGAGGCTGCATAATTGGTCTGTCCTGCATTTCCTCCAATCCCGACCACAGAGGATATATTCACAATTCTCCCAAATCTGGCTTTCATCATCATTTTACTGGCATATTTCGTACAATAAAAAGTACTTAAAAGATTCACCAGGATGACCCGGGTAAAATCTTCTTCTTTCATTCTTACTAAAAGTCCATCTCTGGCAATTCCGGCATTGTTCACTAAAATATCTAATCGGTTATACCTGTCCAGGGAAGACTGAATCACTCTTTGGGCTTCCTCAGACCTACTCACATCACCCCGAACTAGTTCACAATGCCCCCCTGAGCTACGAATTTCCTGAAAAAGACTCTTAGCTGCTTCCTCATTCCTGTGATAATTGATGATTAAGTTTGCTCCGCATTCCGCCAAGCATACGGAAATTGCTCTACCGATTCCCCGGACTGCTCCGGTTATGACTGCAGTTTTTCCGTTTAAACTGACTCTCATGATAAACTCTCCAGAAGTCTTAAAGTGTGATGTAAAGACTGGATATCCTCTATATTGCAAAAAATTAAGTTCTGATCAATCTTCTTTAAAAACCCGGTTAAAACTTTCCCAGGCCCAATTTCTATAAACAGATCGATTCCCTCCTGAATCATTTTAAGGATACAGCGGGTCCAGAGAATAGGAGCCATGACCTGTCGTTTCAGAAATTCTTTCACCATCTCCTTTTTTCGAATATAATCAGCAATCACATTGCTGATTACAGGAATCCCTATCTCTCCAATCTGAATATATTGTAATTCTTCAGCTAAACGAATTGAAGCCGGTTGAAGCATGGAGGTATGAAAAGGAGCACTGACCTGTAAGGGGATAACTCTTTTAGCTCCTTCCTGCCTGGCAATCCTTCCGGCCAGATCAACCGCCTGCACTTCTCCGCCAATCACGACCTGTCCCGGATAATTATAGTTTGCCGGTTCCACAATCCCCGCTGGCCGAGCTTGAAGACATATGTTTTCTACCATTGCATCTTCCAAACCCAGGATAGCCAGCATTTTTCCCAGCCCTTCCGGAACTGCCTCCTGCATAAATTGTCCTCTTTTTCTGACCAATTGTACCGCTGCAGCAAAATCCAGTGCACCGGAACACACCAGAGAGGAGTATTCACCCAGGCTCAAACCGGCAGTCACATCCGGCTTGATCCCTCTTGCCTTCAGAATGGATAAAGCGGCAATACTGGTCGTCAGAATTGCCGGTTGGGTATTTTCGGTTTTGTTCAGTTCTTCCGGACTCCCCTCAAAACACAATTTTCCGATATCCATTCCCAGTGATTCCCGGGAAATTTCATAGATCTCCCGACAAGTGGAAAAATTTTCAAACAGCTCTTTCCCCATACCTACATATTGGGAACCCTGTCCGGAAAATAAAAATGCAATCTTTCCCATCGCTAATCTCCCTCTCAATAACAGTAAATTTCTTTTTTTATCCAGCGGCTTTTTTGAATGATTAATTTTTCAGCCTGAACAAAAATTTCCTCAATCATTTCCCGGCAGCTCTGCTCTTTCTTCACTAGACCGGCAATCTGACCGGCCATAATCGATCCCATCTCCATATCCCCATCTTTAGCTGCACGATATAAAGAGCCCTGTCCCAGCTTTTCATATTCTTCAGGACAGGCATTTCCCTTTTCCAATTGTTGAAAATCACGTGCCAGCCGGTTTTTGATGACTCTTACAGGATGACCTGTTGCCCTGCCAGTCACAATGGTACTGGTATCTTTAGCCTGAAGAATCTTATCTTTATAGGTTCTGGCAACATTGCATTCATAAGCAACCAGAAAACGGGTGCCAACCTGAATACCGGAAGC
>CAYSSG010000078.1:5122-6398 GCA_964433635.1 uncultured Atribacterota bacterium
TTCAACATCATAATATTTAAAGCAAAAGGCTTATTGGTTAAAGATTTGACCTTCCTGATCTCCTCTCTCACCCACTCCTCCGGTGCATAACCGGAAGCAATCACACCTAATCCTCCGGCATTGGATACAGCTGAGGCCAGATCTGCATCTGCGATCCAGGCCATTCCACCCTGAATAATGGGATACGCAACATGTAACAGTTCATTGATTGCGGTGTGTATCATCTCTCGCTCTCCTTAAATCGTCCATCTTAATAACACCGATCCCCAGGTTAATCCCCCGCCAAAACCAACCAGAATAATCCGGTCATTTTTTTGAATCAGGCCATCCTTGACCATTTCATCCATTGCCAGGGGTATGCTGGCTGCAGAGGTATTACCATAATGTTCTATATTCTTAAAGAATTTTTCTGCCGGAATTTTTAATTTCTTTGCCACATGATCAATAATCCTGTTATTTGCCTGATGGGGAACAATAAAATCGATATCCTGAATGTTCAAGTTGTTTTCTGTTAAGACCACTTTGATACTCTCAAGCATGATATGTGTGGCAAATTTGAAAATCTCTTTTCCCTCCATATAAATAAAAGAATCTTGCTCAGGAATTCTTTGATCATCAAGAAAAGGATTTCTTAATGACACGGCAGGGAGAGTTAATAACCCCTCTGAATCTCCCTTAGATCCCGTATAGGTTGAAATAATTCCTGCAGTTTCACTCCTCTTTAAAATAGCGGCTCCAGCTCCATCCCCAAATAAAACACAGGTGTTTCTGTCATTCCAGTCAAGCACCTTTGATAGAACTTCAGCCCCAATCACTAAGGCACATCGGCTCTGGCCCGTTTTAATAAACTGATCAGCAATCTGTAATCCATAAATAAATCCGGTGCATCCTGCTGATATATCAAAACTGGTGGTTTTTTTCAGTCCAATTTCTGCTTGTACTAAACTGGCTGTAGAAGGCGTAAAAAAGTCAGGCGTAATAGTCGCCAGAATGAGCAGATCAATCTCTTCCGGTTCAACTTTTGCATTTCTGATCGCTCGGTATGCAGCCTTTATGGCTATCTGCATTGTAGTTTCGCGGGTAGATACCCTTCTTTCTGCAATTCCGGTTCTACTCTTGATCCATTGATCTGATGTTTCAACAATCTTCTCTAATTCCATATTGCTGACTATTCGTTCGGGAGTATATCCCCCCATCCCAATAATCGTACTGTAAAGCATGGAGCAATTCCTTTATTTTCTTGATTCATAAAATTGATCTTATGGTCCACTGTAAA
>CAYSSG010000079.1:0-6378 GCA_964433635.1 uncultured Atribacterota bacterium
TTTTTTTTATGAATCCCCTGTCTTTTATTCTATTCTTTTATTGTTTTATCTGGCTAACCACCCTCCATCAACCGGTATAATCGCTCCATTAATGTAATCAGAGGCAGAAGAGGCTAAAAAAACAGCAATCCCTTTTAAATCTTCCGGTGTACCCCATCTTCCTGCCGGAATTCTTTTTAGAATTTCAGCACTTCTTTCCTTGTCTCTCCTTAATGGTGCCGTATTATTGGTTGCCATATACCCGGGAGCGATGGCATTAATATTAATATGATACTGTGCCCATTCGTTTGCCAGTAAACGTGTGATACCCATTACACCACTTTTACTTGCGGTATAAGATGGTACCCTGATTCCTCCCTGAAAGGATAACATTGAGGCAATATTTATTATTTTGCCAGTTGTTTTCTGCTTTATGAACTGTCTGCCGGCAGACTGGCAAAGGAAAAAGACCGTTTTCAAATTAATATCCATTACTTCATCCCAGTCCTTTACACTAAATTCCATGGCATCATTTCTACGGATAATACCGGCGTTATTAACCAGAATATCCAGTCTGCCAAATTTCTGGATTATTCTCTCCATAATTCCATTAATCGGCTCAATGGAAAGCAGGTTTTCTTCCAGAAAAAGAAAATTCCGTCCTAATTTTTTAATCACAGTCTCCGTTTTTGTCGCATCGGCCTGAAAATCCACACCCACAATATCTGCCCCGGCTTCAGCCAATCCGATGGACATACCCTGTCCGAGACCGGTTGTACATCCGGTAACCAGTGCCACTTTGTCTTTTAATATAAAATCTTCAAGGATCATCGTATTCCCCCTTTTTTTTACTATTCCAAAACATCCATTTCTATACTATCCATGTCACTAAATGCCTGATTTTCTCCAACCATTCCCCAGATAAACGTATAGTTTCCGGTTCCCACGCCTGAGTGAATAGACCAGCTGGGAGAAATGACCGCCTCTTCATTGCGAACTGTGATATGTCTCGTTTCATCGGGACGACCCATAAAATGAAATACAACTCTCTGCTCGGGCATATTAAAGTACAGATAGACTTCCATTCTCCGTTCATGGGTATGGCAGGACATGGTATTCCAGACATTACCTGGATTCAAGATCGTCATCCCCATCACCAGCTGACAACTCTTCACGCCATCAGGATGAATATATTTGTAAATTGTCCGTTCATTGGATTCATCTAGAGATCCCAAATGAACTGCCTCCACTGAACTTATGGCTATTTTTTGAGTTGGATGCGCACAGTGTGCAGTCGCACTGTTAAAATAAAACTTGGCAGTATTATCGGTATCCGTTCCGGAAAAAATAATTTTCTTTGAACCCATTCCGATATAAAGGCCGTCACGGTTATCAAGAGTGAATTTCTCCCCATCAACCGTTACAATGCCTTTTCCGCCAATATTGATAATACCCATCTCTCGCCTTTGTAAAAAATAATCCGCTTTTATTTCGTTGCCAGCCTCCAATATCACCGGCGCTACAGTGGTAAGACCACCGACAATAATCCGATCATTATGGCTATAAACCATATTGACTTTATCGGGTTTGAATAATTCCTGAACAAGAAATTCCTTTCTGATTTTCTCTGTATCATACGTAATAAAATCCTCCGGATGGACAGCATATCTAATCTTCATTGATCGTAAACCTCCTTACATATTTTTTTGCTCTTAGACCAGTAAATCATACGCTCTTAACATAACGAAGTGAGAATTCGTAGATGAAAAAGTTTTTCTCATCCCTATCTTATAAATATATTTCATATTTATGAAATATATTTCATATTATAAAGTAAAAAATCAACATCTCTTTTTTACTATTATTTTTTAATTTGTAGTGGCTTTTGTCGGTTGATATCCTAATTTAAATGAAATAGTTAAGGCTTCGTGCTGTACATTATTGATGAGCGAGGGCATATTTTTTTTGATTCGTAGTGTATCGCCGGTAATCCCGATAGCAGCAATAATACTTTGAGAAGAATCAAAGATCGGGGCTGCAATGCAGGTTGTTCCCATGAAAACTTCTTCGTTATCGACTGCATAACCACGTTTTTTGATTATCTCCAATTCCTTTAACAATTTTTCCCTTTCTGTCAGGGTATTAGGAGTGAATCTGGGTAAAGTTATATGATCAAGTAATTTCTCTCTGTCTTCCTCTTTCTGGTAGGCAAGCAGCGTCTTACCAACTGCAGGTGCATGTAAGGGTAAACTTGAACCTACAGCAGATCTTGTTTTTGTAGATAAGGGGCTTTCAATAATCGCTAAAAAATAGAGGGTTTCTTCAAAAAGGATTCCCAGATTTGAGGTTTCTTGGCTCTCTCTGGTCAGTTCTCTCATAAAAGGCAAAGAAATTTCCCTCAGATTCTGGATGTATTCTACATGGTTTCCCATCTGAAAAAGTTTAAAACCCAACTTATACTGCCTTGTGGATGCTTCACGCTCGATGAGTTTGTAGGTCTCCAGTGTCTTTAAAATATTAAATGCAGTACCACTGGGGATATGAAGTTCGGCTGAGATGTCTGACAATCTGGGTTTTCTTCTGGAAGTCTCAAGATACTCTAAAATCCTGATAGCTCTCTCCAGGGTGGACAATCTGGTTTTCTGTTTATTTTTTTCCTTTGAATCAGTTTTCATTGATCCTTTTCATATATATTAAATATTTTTCACAAATATATTATATCTCCAATCCAAGGTATAGTCAATCATTTTATTTTTTTCTTTATAAACCGGTTTCTGGTGCAAATACTGTCACAAATCCTCTCTTTCATGAAATGTCTGTTAACTCTTCTTTCATCAGGATCAACTGAATAATGGTAACATTCTACCTGGGAACAAAATTTCACATTTTCCCTGTACCATTTAATCCTGTAAAAAACAACCATGGTATTTATGTTCCAGATTATCAAGAAGTTTTTATAAATTGAATAAGAGAATGTAGCTACTTTTTGCCAATGATCAGCATTTCAAAATCCTCTGTCGTCAGGGGATTCTCCCTGGAAAAAGCACCGATTTTTGCACCAAATATTTCAATCTTCCGGTATCCCAGCGATTTGAGTAGCCATGTTATTTCACTTGGAATATAATACCTTTCATTACAATGCAGTATCTTCTTATTTCCCCGGTCATCTTCAAATTCTGTAATATTGTAATCCCGAAAGGTCATTAAGTCGAATGAATTGTGATGATAGACTGCATTCCCCTCCTCTGTTGTAGAAGAACAATATTTCTCAACAGAATGATAGATCGGAAATAATCCATTCAATGTGGTCATGATGAGTATTCCCGGCCCTTTTAACGCCCGGGTAATATTCTTCAGAATTTCAAAATTCATCTCATCTGTTTCCATTAAAGGGAAACCACCTTCGCAGAGCATTAACACCACATCAAATGCATGTTGAAAGGGTAAATTCCTGGCGTCAAGCTGCTGAAATTTGATTTCCAGCATATTTTGTTTAGCTTTTGCCTTTGCTCTTGCCAGCTGTGATTCAGATAGATCGATACCAGTAACGGAATACCCTCGGTTTGACAATTCAATAGAATGCCTTCCTGTTCCACATCCTACATCTAATATTTTAAAAGATTTATTAAATTGAATCTCTTTCTCAATAAAATCACATTCACCTATCGTTCCATGTGTAAAACTTTCTAGATCGTATTTTTCTCCATAGTTTTCAAATAGCGCTTCATACCATTGTTTCTCTGTCATTTTAATTCCTTCATACCAAAAATATTTCTTAAGATTATCATCCATCAATCCTTTTTGTCGGGAAGTAAAATATAGAAAAAATTTACTTTCAGAATCCTTAAAGAGTGACTTCAGCCAAAAGAACTTCTTCTTCATTATCAGAATGGCTGATGGCTAAAAAGCCCTTTTGGGGCTGAAGTGCTTTGTAATTTCTAACCAGGTTAATTTCATCTCGGGTTATAATGCTGGATTGTCCGTAAAAGTCTAAATTTAAAAGCGTTCCAGTCATCATGGAGTTTATGCCATACTTGAAATATTTTTGTTGATGGGTAAATCGGTAACTGCTCTCCAACCATTCTACCTGTTGTTCCTTATCCCAGGGCTTGGGATTGGCAGAAGGTTGAATCAGAATATCAGCATGCTGTTTTCTCAATCGGTCAATCACTTCTTCCTTGAAAGCGTCAAGACATATGGCTATACCTATTTTCCCAATATCAGTGTCAAACACTTTTATGTCCTTTAAATTTCCTGGGGTTAAATGTAAACCCTGTTCCTGCTCTAACTCCAACAGATGTACTTTATCCTGATAGCCAATGACCTTCCCATCAGGACTAAAAAAATAGGATGTATTATAGATTTCAGGTCCTAGCGGTTCTTTTATAGAAAGGAGTCGATCCTGTTCAATGTGATAATGAGGCAGGGCAACTGTACCAGCTACTAAATATACCTGGTATTCTTCAGCCAGCATACTGAAAGTATGAAAATAGGTTTCTGCTATTGATTGATGTAGATAGAAGTATAGAGCCGGTACCCATGAAATATGGTATTTCATTCTATTCCAGAAAGTCGGAAAAAAATATTTCATAGTCATCTTTTTTATTGCTTCTTCTATGGTCTGTACTCCGGTAAGGGTGTCTTTATTCTCCAGGGCAATTAACAATAATCCAACGTCTTCGGGAAAGACTACCAGGGCAGGAAATCTTGGATTCCTCCGGTCAGTAATTTTTTCCATTAACTGCTTCATTTTGGCTTGAAAGGTTTTCAGTGAATCATAATCTCTGACAGCAAGCTTCATCTGTACCGAAACAAGCTGCAATGAAATTTCAGCTGAGGCATATCTTGATAAAGCAAGCAAAAAAAATATCACGTATAAAATGAACAGAGCTGTATTTTCAAAATAATGCATATTGAATTCCAACTATCTCTTTTCTTTAAAGCGCTGTCACTTCTGCGTCTTGTTATTTTCACATTCTAATTTGTAAGCTTTCTCTCGCATTAAATTTTTATAATTCCTATCCTGGAAGGAATATTGGAAATGAGTATGAATATCATAATTACCTTCTATCAGCGCGACCACATCCTCTACAAAGACTAATTCCTCATCTGTAGGGATAACAAATATCTTTACCGGAGAATCTGCAGAAGAAATTTCGGACTCACGATTCCTGGTTCGGGCAGATTTATTCTTTTCGGGATCATACTTAATACCTAAAATATCCAATCCTTCCAGCACCTTAGTGCGTATGTGGGCACTCATTTCACCGACTCCAGCAGTAAAGATAAGGGCATCTAATCTCCCCAGGACAGCGGAATAGGCACCGATATATTTTTTTAACCTGTAGGCTTCCATCTCAATGGCAAGTTCAGCTCGTTTATCACCTTCCTTTGCTGCTTTAATCACATCCCTGCGATCAACATATTTTCCGGTGATTCCAAGCAATCCGCTTTTTTTATTCAGAATGTTGTCTATCTCTTTTGGAGAAAAATCCTCCTTTTGCATGACATAAAAATCCAGTGCAGCGTCATGATCCCCTGCCCTGGTGCCCATTATTGCTCCTTCCAAGGGCGTAAATCCCATGCTTGTGTCATAGGAAAGACCATTTTTCACTGCATTTACACTAACTCCATTTCCTATATGGCAGCTGATCAGATTACATTCAAAAGGATCTTTATCTAAAAGAACAGCTGCTCTTTTTGCAACATACAGCAATGATGTACCGTGAAATCCATACCTTCTTATTCCGTACTTTTCATACCACTCATACGGTACAGCATAAGTATAAACATAAGGTGGCATAGTCTGATGCCAGGCTGTATCCATAATGGCAGCATGCGGCACATCTGGAAGTAGTTCCATTGCTGCCTCAATACCCATAATATTAGGTGGATTATGCAAGGGAGCTAGCCCCGACAACTTTTTAAAAGTGTTCAATACTTCCTCATCGATGATAACCGATTTAGAAAATTTTTCACCACCATGAACCACTCTGTGACCAATGGCGGAGATATCGGATAAATCTTTAATCGCTCCGTATTCCGGATGGATAAGACTATCAACCACTAATTTAATTGCTTCTTTATGAGTCGGACAATCATGTTTCAAGGTGACCTTTTCCCTATGATTGACTTCATGTACACAGAATGAATCTCCGATACTTACCCTTTCTACAATCCCTTTGGCAATAATCTCCTGCTTGGTCCAATTATAAAGCTGATATTTTACAGAAGAACTGCCACAGTTAAACGATAAGATAATCATGATAAATTACTCCTTTTTTATGTAGTTTAAATAAAAATGAGGTATTATCTAATTAATATAACAAATTCAAAAAAATTTCCAAATTTTTTCTTTTTTAAATCTATGAGATAAACTCCCAGGTACAGGTTTTAAAA
>CAYSSG010000080.1:0-6143 GCA_964433635.1 uncultured Atribacterota bacterium
CGGTACAATCCTATTCTGTACAATCTACTTGACCAGGAACTGGGCATGAACCGTCACTTTAATCTCTTTCTTGCGGGATGAGGTATTGTACATGCCGTAGCTTTCCACTTCCGTGGAATAAGGCTCTACGATCTGAAAAACCCCGGCCTGCGCCCAGATCATCTTGCCCGGCTGATGGCCGCTTTCCCGCAGAATCATCTCCACCCGCTCCCGGGCATTGCGTGTTGCCAGCTCCAGCAGGTCTTTTTTCAGGGTGTCAATCTCCGAATAGAAGTATTCCAGGGAAGAGATCTGGAAGAAGATATCCTGATCCAGCAGTTCATCCGGATTCAAGGCTAATTCTTCGATCGCTTCCACTCCCGATGAGATAATAAAGAGAGACTGATTCAGGGCGTATCCTACCACTTCCCCGTCCCGGTTCCATCGTTTCTGGGTCGTGATGGGATTGATATTAATATCGTCCTGGGAGATTCCTTTGTCCTGTAACACGCTGATCAGACGGTCTCTTTTTTGCTGGATATTACGGTAACCGTCCCGCATGTTTACCAAATCGGTATTCTCCTCAAGGGTGATGTTCCATTTCACAATGTCGGAGACAAATTCCTGGCTGGCAGAACCCACGACCTGTACATAGTCACGGCTGGCACGGGTTTGATAAAAAAAGAATCCGAACACCAGGGCAGCTGCAATAATGGACAGTCCCAATACCAGAAACGCAGTCTTCAGACTGTAGAGGTCAGCATATTTTTCTTTTTCCATCGGTAAACTCCCCTTTCAGTTTCTATTGGAGATATTTGTCAAAACCTTTTTCAAATTTCGTCACCTTGGGCTTCACGACCAGCTGGCAATAGCTGTTTTCGGGATGTCTCTGATAGTAGTCCTGATGATATTCCTCTGCCGGGTAGAATTGCTCTAAAGGAACGATCTCCGTGACAATGGCATCCGGCCAGATCCGGGCATCCTGTAATTCTTCCCTGGAATTTTCGGCAATCTTCTTCTGTTCCTCATTGTGATAGAAGATCACCGAGCGATATTGTGAACCGATATCATGACCCTGCCGATTCGGGGTCGTCGGGTTATGCACCTGCCAGAAAATCTTCAGGATTTCGGCATAGGAGATCACCTCCGGATTAAAGGTAATCTGCACTGCCTCGGCATGACCGGTCGTATCTGAACAGACCTGCTCATAGGTCGGGTTGACCACGTTCCCTCCGCTGTATCCGGAGATGACTTCCAGGACACCCTTTACTCTTTTATAGATCGCTTCCAGGCACCAGAAACAACCGGCAGCCAGGGTAGCTTGTGCTGTCTTCTTCCCGGTCATAGGAATCCTCCTGCTGTTTTTATCTTTTTTTATTATCATATCATAAAAAGTTCAACTCTGAAATGGGGATTGCAATCAGATTTTATCGTGATTAAAAGAGGGTTTTTTCTAATTGTCTCTTTAGCATTGTTCACGTTTGAATAGCCGGTCAACAAAACAGGCGATTCCGTCATGATTATTATCTTCGGTAATCACATCGGCAACATCCTTTACTTCCTGAGGCGCATTACCCATGGCTACGCCCAGACCGGCTGTCTGAATCATCTCCTTATCATTATAATTATCGCCGATGGCAATGATCTGTGACAGGGTGATATTCAGGAGAGAGGCCAATTCCTTCAGGGCATTCCCCTTGTTGACCCCGGGTGCCACGATCTCCAGCAGGTTGGGATGGGAACAGGCAACAGAAATCGAATTTTTCAGTTGCTTATCCACCAGTTCTCTTATCTGCAGGAGTTCAGCCTCTTCCCCCAGGAAGGCAAATTGGATGATCTTATCTCCTCCCGCCTGTCCCATATCGGAAACACATATGATTTCAGGCTTACCGGGAGAATAGGTGAGGTATAAATCATTCCAGTGTGTCTTCTTCTCCAGAATCAGGCAATCTGTGGTGAATGCCTGGAATGAAACATGCTTCCTCCGGGCAATTTTAGCCAATTCTGCTACTGTATCGGAAGACAGACTCTTTTCTGAGATGATCTTCCCCTCACAGGACTGGATGAGCGCCCCATGCAATAAGATCATGGGTGAAGACAGCTCAAGCTGCCTGTAGAGATGACAGGCATCATGGTACAGTCTTCCGGTCGCCAGGGTAATGATGATGCCGCATTTTCGGAGGACTTTTAATGCCTCAAGGGTTCTGGTGCTGATCTGATTGTTATCATCCAACAATGTGCCATCAATATCCAGCACCAGTAATTGGTAGGGAATCTCCGGGTGTTCCTTCATCATTAACCCCCGCCCATGGGAGGGTATACTTTAATGATATCTCCGTCCTCAAGTACCCGATCCAGCTGATTGAAAGGTACAACCTTATCATTGACGATGACCATGCTGATGGCATCCATGGCACGCTCATGTCTGATGGTCTCCTCCAGCATCTGTCTGACGGATGTTTTTTCGGAGACCTCTATGATCACACCATCGTGGTCGTGATAATTCTCTACATAATTCTTCAGATTAGAGTAGATGACCAGTTTAATCTTCATCATGGAATCAATCCTGTTTATGAACTCTTATTTTTCGCCAACCAAAGAAAATAGTACCATCGATCAGGACTACCGTCAATATCAGTTAAAGAATATGTCCGATGTGGGCTGGTGCGGCTAACCTGTCAGAACAGGTTGAGTACCAGTAACAGCACCGGTAAGACAAACAGAATCCCGAAGGTGGTAAAGATCCAGCAGGAATTCACTAAATCAACATTCAGGTTATAAATATTGGCGGCAATGACAGAATTAAAGGCTACCGGCATGGCAGCCATGATCAGGGAAACCTTTAACGGCATCCCAAGACTGATGGATTGATAACCGAGCAAAAGTGCAATCACCATTGTTGTTACCGGAACGGCGATAAATTTAATGGCTGATAGATACCAGCACTCCCGGATATACCCGGAAATGCGGCTGAATTTTACGTTCAGACCGACTGAAAAGAGCAGGATAAAGGTCGATAATGGCACCAGAATTTCATTGATGGAAGTGAATATTTCCGGTCGCTCAAAGGGGCTCAGATTCAGATACAGGCCGATAGCAACAGCACCTACGCCCGTATAGAAGAAGGGATCCATCAGTACGTCTTTGATCTTCTCCATCACCCCCTTCCCCCCGATAAAGGCATCACTATGCATGTTAGCATAGGGATAGCCGATACCATAATACAGGAGGCGCATCAGAAAGGTATAAATAGGCACCAGGGCATAGCCTTCTTCGCCCAGCAGGAAAAAGCAGATCATTCCCCCCAGGGAGACCGTATTGGAAAAGAATCCGCAGCAGAACATGGAACCGGTATCAACACGGCTGTAACGGTAATGTCTGGCAACCAGGACCGCAAAAAAACCACCGGCCACAATCCCCACAGCACCTACAAAAGGCAAGGTGATGATTTCAGTGAGACTTTCAATCTTGAAAATCCACAGACTACCCACATAGGTGATGGAAATCATCCAGATCATGCCCAGTTTCTGTAAAAAGACAGCGACATTCTTTTGCACCTCACCTGTAAACCAGTGATACCTGCTCATCAGTTTCTGGCAAAAATAGCCGCTGAAGGTACCGATGATTAACACAAAAAAAGTCTTCATTAAAGCGAGAAACATGCCGGATATCCTCAGGGAAATTCCTCCCCCCGAAACCCCTCTCTTTTAGTGATGCAAGAAATTCAGGAGATATCTTGTGCAACTTTATTATTCTTGCTAACCTGGTGTAAGAAAACCACTATCCATGTAACAATGGCAATAATGTAGCATAGAACAGACATAAAAATCAAATCATTTTTATGCCCTTCCCGGCATCCTGTTTGCATCATTATATTATAATTGTTATGATAGTCTAAAATGATGAGGGGGATGAATATTGAATCAGTTAATAATCAGGCGCAGACCTAAAATGAAAAACACCCGTATGGTTATCAGTTTCAGCGGGTGGATGAATGGAGGAGAAGTCTCCACCGGAACAGTTGATTATCTCAGAACGAAGCTGAGAGCTGTGAAGTTTGCCGAAATCAAACCGGACCCTTTTTATATCTTCAGCTTTCCCGGCTCCATGGAATTGACCAGTGAGTTTCGTCCCCATATCAGAGTGGAACAGGGAATACTGAAGTCCTTTTCTTTTCCCAGGAATGAATTTTACTGCCATGAAGAGAATAATCTGATACTTTTTAAGGGAAAGGAACCTCATCTTCACTGGGATGAATATGCCGGTAATTTCTTCGCCCTGGGTGAAGAATATGATCTGAAGAGAATCTACTTTATCGGTAGTGTTGCCTCGGCTACACCTCACACCAGGGGAATCAGCACCTCCTGCTATTGTTCAGGGGAAGGACTGAAAAAGGATATCAAAAATCACGGCATTAAATTTACGATCTATGAGGGTCCGGGCAGCATCACCACCTATCTGACCCATCTGGCCAGAAAGAAGGGAATTGAAATGATTAATATGGTGGCTGAAATTCCCATCTATATTCAATCAGAAAATCCCAAAGCCATTAAGTCCTTGACGGAAAAGTTAATCAAGTTACTGGATCTGAATATTGATACCTCAGATCTGACCAGAAAGAACCTGGTTTTTGAGAAAAAAATTAACCAGCTACTGGAAACCCAGCCTCAGCTTGCCGAAGAAATCAAGAAAATGGAAGAGAATTATGATCAGGAGTTTTTTGAAGACAAAGGTGGCTTTGAAGAGTGGCTGAAGAGAAAAGGGATTGATAAGTTGTAATTCAATCCCTGCTTTTCCTTATCTATAAGTTCTATCCGCCTATTGAGCATATTCCTTTAACAGGGCAATCAGGATGTCCACCACTTTCTCCATATCCTTAAGAGCGATGTGTTCCTCTTTACTGTGGGGCATCTGTCCGCCGGTACCCAGCACAGCAGTCTGGATTCCCTTTAGATTGAGATTGCTGGCATCCGTTCCACCGCAGATCACCTTGCATTGAGGCTGTAATCCCACCGACTGGATAGCCTTTTTTGCCAGCCTGACCACCCGGGAACTTTCCGGAATGCGGGAGGCCTTCAAGCCCAGCTTCATCTCGACTTCCATCCTGCCACCTCGAGCCCGGGCTACAGTCTGAAAGGTATTCCTGATTTTCCGGCTTTGTTCCAGGCATTTCTGATGCTGGTGGCTGCGGCAATCAATCTGAATGACAGTCTTCTCCGGGACGGCATTAATCACCTGTCCGCCTTCAATCAAGCCGATGTTCACGACAGTTACCGGATCAATCCAGCCGGTCTGCAACAGGGAAATACCCTGGGCGGCCATTTCAATCGCTGAAATCCCCTTTTCCGGTTCTACTGCATGGGCAGCCTTTCCGATCATGGTGATCTTCATCTCTATGCGGGAAGGACCTCCAACGATAATTTCATCCAGTGCTTCGGAATCCAACACATAACCATTTCGGGATTTGAGTAAGCCCTGATCCAGGTGAGACGAGCCGGATAATCCCACTTCCTCCTGCCTGGTAATGAAAACCTCTACCGGCGGATATTGGGAAGATCTCTTCAGGGCAACAAGGATTTCTGCAATACCTGCCTTATCATCTGCACCTAAAATCGTGTCACCCCTGGAATGGATCACTCCCTTTTCCAGGACCGGTTCAATGCCTTTCCCGGGCTTGACTGTATCACCGTGACAGCAAAATAGAAGAGGTTCTTTTTTACGGCTATTCTTTTCCTTGACCCTGATAATCAAATTACCGTGCGAATCATATTGCGTTTGCGCACCAAGTTCTTCCACGAACAGGCGGTCCACAAACTGCAGAAATTCCTTTTCTTCTCCTGATTCGCTGTCTATCTGCACCATCCGGAAGAAATAATCGGCTATCTCATCCTTCATCTTCTGCTCCTTCTATACGACTATCATTTGTGTATTTTTACGAGTCCTTCGTTCGGTTGCGCCCTGAATCCTGCATCATCTAATAAAGTTCATTTATAGATTTGTAATGATTTGAACCACTTTCACATTTCAATCCTACACCAGCGTCTTCTCATCCTCCGGGTCAAAGATATGGGTCTCGGCCATCTCCAGCGCCAGCTCCATCTCATCTCCGACCTTCAGGCGGGTACGGCTGTCCAGCTTGGCAATGAGGGAATGTTCACCGCAGA
>CAYSSG010000081.1:0-5833 GCA_964433635.1 uncultured Atribacterota bacterium
TTAAGAAAAAATAGAAAAAAGATTGACTTCTTTTATTAAAAAAGCTACTATTAAAAATATATAATTATAAAACTTAAATTAAGTATTGAAATAAGTATTTACGTTACGCAAACATACGCTGATACACAACCATTCACCAATCTGCAAATAACCATGAAGGGAGGGATGCCTTTATCTAAAATGTTTTCAATTTTTTTAACAATTAAAGTTATTAAATGAAAAGGAGAATCTAACGATGAAAAGATTTGGTATTTTTGTCATGCTGCTTGTATTCGTATCTGTGCTAAGTATTTCGGTGTCTTCTGCAGATAAACCCCTGATTGGTCTGTCATTCTCTGATTTTACACTGGAACGGTGGGTAAGAGAAGCCGAAGAAATGACAAAATTGGCGGAGAGTGCGGGTGCCGAGGTGATTGTCCAGGAAGCAAATCATGACCCGAAAGTCCAGAATGACCAGATAGAGAATATGGTTTTGCAGGGGGCTGATGTTATTCTTATTGTAGCAGAAGATGGCGCAGCTGCGGCAACAGCTGTTGATGCAGCTGCAGAAGCTGGCGTGAAATGCATTTCATATGATAGGCTAATCAAGTCACCAAACAATGCAGTGTATATCTCATTTGATAATGTAGAGGTAGGAAGAGCTCAAGCAAGAGGTGTATTGGCTGTAAAGGATAGTGGAAAATTTGCACTCCTTGGTGGAAGCCCGACAGACAACAACGCTGTACTTGTACGTTCAGGTCAGATGGAAGTCCTGCAGCCCTATATTGACAGCGGAAAGATTGAAATTGTTGCTGACCAGTGGGTACCGAATTGGGATACAGCAGAAGCATTGAAGATCATGGAGAACATGCTTACGGCTACAAATAATGAGATCGAAGCAGTTGTTGCTTCTAATGATTCAACAGCCCTGGGTGCCATTGAGGCATTGAGGGCGCAAGGCTTGGCCGGAAAGGTCCCAATTTCCGCCCAGGATGCTACAGCTGCCGGATGTAATGCAATTGCCAAGGGAGAGCTTACGGTAAGCGTTTACAAAGATATAAGAAAGCTTGTTCCGTTATCCATTGAAATCGCAATCAAGTTAGCAAAAGGTGAAGCGATTGAAGGTCTACAGAACTTTTCATTAGCAGAACTGACTGGTGATACCAGCTTTCAGGGAACAGTCCCTTGTAGATTCCTGGAGGTTGTGGGAGCAACCAAAGATAACCTCTATGATGTCATTGTGAAGAGTGGTTACCAGTCCTATGATGATGTTTACAAAGGTGTTCCAGAAGCAGATAAGCCACCAAAAATCTAAGATGAGAAAAGTATACCACAGATTGCAAAAATCTGTGGTATACTTTCTTTTAATATTTGAAACATATACCTATCCCTTTTCGGGAGGAAAAGCAATTCTATTTTGAAACCTGAAATCATTTTAAAAATTCAAAATATTACAAAAGACTTTCCGGGAATTCGAGCCTTATCCGATGTTTCTTTTGAGGTAAGAAAAGGAGATATCCACGGTTTATGTGGAGAAAACGGTGCCGGGAAGTCAACCCTGGTAAAGATTCTTGCTGGCGTCTATCCTAATCATACCTATCAGGGAAAAATCATTTTTAATAATAAAGAGCTGAAATTTGCATCTTCCTCAATTGAAGAAGCCATTAAAGAAGGCATTGCAACGGTTTACCAGGAACTTGTTCTGGTTCCACAATTGACTGCAGGAGAGAATATTTTTCTGGGAAGAGAACCCAAAGAGAGGGGAATTATCAACTGGAATAAATTGTATTCTGATACGGAGGAGATTCTTAAAAAATATAAACTTAATGTTCCTCTTTTTGCGAAGTTATCAACATTGAGTGTAGGGAAACAGCAGATGGTTGAAATCGCGAAAGCCCTGTCACGTCATATTAATCTGCTTATTCTGGATGAACCCACTTCCGCCCTGACTGATTCCGAAGTTCATTCCTTAATGGAGATACTCAAAAATCTGAAAGAAAGCGGTGTAACCTGTATCTATATTTCACATCGCTTGAATGAATTCTTTCGAATAGCAGATCACATTACAGTACTGCGAGATGGCCAGGTTGTTGATACGGTGAAAACAGCAGATACGACCGAGGAAAAGATTATTGCCATGATGGTCGGACGTGAGATGAGAAAAAGATTTCCTGTTAAAAAATCTAAATCCGGAGAAAAGATTCTGGAAGTGAAACATTTATCTGTATCGATGCGGAATAAAAGAATCATAAAAGATGTATCTTTTGATTTAAAAAAAGGCGAAATATTAGGTATTGCTGGCCTGATGGGTTCCGGGAGGACAGAACTTGTTACCGCACTATTCGGGGAATATGGGAATCAAATTACCGGAGTAATTATTCTGGAAGGAAAACCAATCAAAATTCGGTCAGCAGAAGATGCCATACAATATGGGATAAGCCTTATTCCAGAAGACCGGAAAGAGATGGGATTGGTATTAATTCAGGAAATCTTCAAGAATATATCCCTACCCAACCTGAATCAATTTTCTTCCACACTGACGATTGATAAATGTAGAGAATTACAGGAGTGTAAAAAATATTCCGATTATCTCAATATCAAAGCGCCATCCCTTTTTGCTATTACGGAAGCTTTAAGTGGCGGAAATCAACAGAAAGTCGTCATCGCAAAGTGGTTAATGTCAAAACCAAAAATTCTTATTCTCGATGATCCGACACGGGGTATCGATGTGGGAACAAAATATGAGATATATAACCTGATTAATAAACTTACTGAAAGTGGAGTAAGTATTATCATGATCTCTTCTGAGTTGGAGGAAATCATGGGAATGAGTGATCGAATCATGGTGATGCATGAGGGAGAATGTACCGGAACAATGGAACGTACAGGAGCAACTCAGGAAAGAATCATGGCTTTAGCCACGAATATTAAAAGAAATAACAGGTTTGAAGAATGAAACAATTAAATTCTAATCAAAAATTTAATATCGATATTAGAGCTTACACACTCATTATTGCACTGATTGCCATCTGGATACTTTTTGGTTTTTTAACCGGTGGCGTGTTTCTTTCCACGAGAAATTTTTCCAACCTTCTGAGGCAAATGACCATCATATCATTTCTGGCTATAGGAATGACGCCGGTTATTATAACAGGTAATATCGATCTTTCCGTCGGTTCTATGACTGGTTTTATCAGTGTCATAGCGGCTTATTTGCAGGCCATAATATTACCTGGAATTCTTCCGGTCATGATTCCATCACTCTCAGTTGAAGCATTGGGCGTCGTGAGTACCGTAATTACGATACTCATCTGTCTTTTACTGGGATTATTAATCGGATTAGGCCAGGGTTATATCATTGCATATGGAGGCGTTCCGGCTTTTATTGTAACGCTGGGAGGACAATTTGTTCTCAAAGGAGGAATTCTGGGTGTTACACAGGGAAAAACGATCATGCCTATTGAAGATTCTCTGCGGCTCATGGCCCAGGGATATTTATCAAGAATGCCGGGTATCATTCTTTCAGTGATTGCTGTGGTGATTATTTTTCTAACTACTTTGCAGGGCAGAGCTAAAAAGAAACAATATGGTCTGAAAACCAGGTCTCTCCCCGTTGATTTACTGGTTGCATCTGCATTTTCAGCATTGGTTTTGATATTTACTCTGATGATGAACAGTTATAGGGGTATACAGATCCCGGTATTAATTATGGCTATCATTGCCATATTGGTTACCTACCTGATGAATAATACGAGGTTCGGAAGGCACATCTATGCTGTAGGCGGAAACAGAGAGGCAACAAGGCTTTCCGGTATCAATGTCCAGTCAGTTGTTTTGAAAACCTATGCCCTGATGGGTTTTCTATGTGGTGTCAGCGGGATTATTCTAACCGGTTATGTTGCTGCCGGTACAACCAGCGGAGGAACGAATTATGAACTTTCGGCAATTGGTGGTTGCGTGATGGGCGGAACAAGTTTAATGGGCGGAATCGGAACTGTATTCGGAGCATTAATGGGCACACTGATCATGACCAGTATGGAAAATGGAATGAGCGTAATGAATATGAGTGTCTTCTGGCAGTATATTATCAAAGGACTGATTCTGATTCTGGCGGTATACTTAGATGTGACTTCAAGAAAAAATAAATCTTTATAGAACAGCATTGACAATAACGATTTATTTCTATAGATAAAAAGGAAAAACTTGATGATAAAAAGGAATAAAGATGTCCTGGGAAACTCACTGGTCATCAGGAAATGGAATTTAAATACTATCTTTAAAACGATTCAGAAGCGGGGTCCCATTTCCAGGGTCGATCTGACTAAATTAACCGGATACAGCGCCGGTACTGTATCCAATCATGTTCGGACATTATTGGAGAAGGGATTTGTACTTGAAACGAATAAAGGTCTTTCTTCAGGCGGACGAAAACCGGTGCAGCTGATGATTAATCCTGGTAAAGCCTATATTTTTAGCATCGAAATCGAAGTCAATCAGCTTAAAATTGTCATGTTCGATCTCAAGCTTAAGGTTGTTCAAAAAAGCATTATTCCGATTACCTTTAAGAATAGCTACCTTGATACGATCCAACAGATTTTTTCTAAAATGAATCAAATGCTGGAAGAAAAACATTTGCAGATTTCTGATCTGCTTGGTATCGGTATTGCTGTACCTGGTTTGATTGATAAAGTAAAAGGCGTTCTGGAATTTGCACCCAACCTGGGCTGGAGAAATGTACCGATAGCCAGGCTATTCAAGGAACAATTCGGACTGCCGATTGTCTTGAATAATGAAGCAAAAGCGGCAACGATAGGAGAAAGGGGGGCGATTTATCCCGGAGCAAATAATATGGTATTTGTTTCAATTAATGAAGGTATCGGTTGTGGCATTTTTTTAAACGGCAAACTCTATCGAGGTGCCAGTGGTAATGCCGGTGAGTTCGGACATATTATAATTGATACAAATGGTCCCCTCTGCCACTGCGGTAATCATGGATGCTGGGAGCTTTTTGCTTCAGAAACCTATATTGTCAATCGTTACCTAGCTCTATCAGGAAGCTCTCATAAAATGTCAAAGAGAGAAATCTATGCGTTAGGTAAGAAGGGTGATCCTGCCATCAGGAAGATATTTGCTGAAACTGGCAGAAATATCGGAATAGGGTTGGTTAATATCATCAATGGTCTCAGTCCTGAGCTGTTGGTTATAGGCGGAGGGATTGTAGAGATTAAGGATTATATCTATGATGAAATGATTAAAACGCTTGAAGAAAATGCTCTATCAGTCTCCTATAAAAAGACGACCATTAAGTTCAGTAAGTTGAGAAGCCTGGCAGCAGTTTACGGAATGGCTGAATTAATTATCAATGATAAAATTAAATTTATTTAAATTAAGACAAGTCTTTCTTCTTGTTTCATTCCTACTTCAGATGATTGGAAAATTGCATAACTACTTTCCAGGTAATTACCAATTTAGTTTTTTGTGATATCATTTCCTGTTAGGCTGAATTCTTAAACAGTCCTTTCTTAGTAAAAAAACTTAAGAACCTATTGGCATTTATAATTCCTCAAAAAAAAGAAATGAGCAGTTAAGAAACATGTCCATCATAGTGAGGGCTTTGCAGAATAAAAAGAAGAAGGGTTAGTTTTATGAATATTAAGACCGATTTAAATGATAAGCCTTTGATTGTTTCAGAGAATTATGATTGAACAGATAGATGGCAAATAGGTAATAATTTTAGATTAAAAGACTTGTCAAAGCTACTCAAAAGGAAGATGGTAAGAAAAAAATATAAAATTATGTGTAGACTTGTATACTGAAAATAAGGTAATATTAAATAAGATTTTATTTAAGGAGG
>CAYSSG010000082.1:0-5660 GCA_964433635.1 uncultured Atribacterota bacterium
TGGAAAAGGGATTCTCGCCGGAAATTAGGAAGTGTTAAACTTAAAAAATGTCACCTCAGGCAGTTTTTATCAAATCCTCATCAATATTGCCGCCACTTAATATGACGGCTATTTTTTGTTTGGAGAACCTATTCGGATTTTCTAAGATTGCTGCAACTCCTGTCGCACCCGCTCCTTCAACAATTAAATCTTCCTCTCTCCATAAATGGTAAATCGCTTTTTTGATGGACTGTTCTGATACCAAAAATATCAGATCTACATATTTTTGGACCAGCTGGAATGTGATTGAATTCTGCTCAATTCCTCCAGCCAGACCATCAGCGATGGTATCAGAATGAGGATACGCTGCAGGTGATAAAACCTTACCAGCTTTGATGGAATGATACATTGCGGCATCATTCCTTGCCTGGACGCCGATGATTTTCTTATCGGGAAATTTTTCTTTTATTGCCATAGCTATGCCGGAGATAAGTCCGCCTCCTCCGATGGGAACCAGAATGGACTGGATATTCGGACATTGTTCCAGTAACTCAAGACCAATGGTACCCTGTCCGGCAATAATATCCGGATCGTTATAGGGAGATAGATAGCATTTTCCTTCTTTTTCCGCCAGGCTCCTTCCGTAAGCTTCTGCCTCATCAACTGCCTTTCCGTGTATAATGACTTCTGCCCCGTAACTTTGAATAAGTCTTCTTTTTTTCTCAGGCGTACCTTCAGGAATAAGAACCCTGGCCTGCAGATTAAATTCACGGGATGCCCTGGCAACAGCCTGTCCATGATTACCGGAAGATGCAGTGATAATCCCCGATTGTTCTTTCTTCAGCTGGATTATTTTATTCATTGCACCCCTTATTTTAAAGGCGTGGGTTACCTGGAGATTTTCGAGTTTCAGGAAAACTTGCCCTTGAACCATACGACCAAGAACATGAGACTCCCTGAGTTCAGTTTTTTTGATATGTCCGGCTATTCTTTCATTTGCTTTGACAAAATCTATCGGTTTCATCGGACTGGATAGGCATCTTCCTTTCATGGTCTATTTCTTCTATCATCATGGGTAGTTTTCTTGGAGATGAGAGGCAAAAACAGACAAACTGCTTCTTAATTTATCTGTATCTCCTCCAAAGCCAATTCTGAGATATCCGGGCATATCAAAACATTCCCCGGGTACTACCAGAAGTGATTTACTGTGAAAGAGATCCAGGGCTAACTGCCGGGAACTGACGGTGATATTTTTCAATTTCGGGAAACAGAGAACCCCGGCATCAGGAAGATAATAATGAAAATATCTGTTATTTTTTTTAAACCATTCTTCCATTACAGCGTGATTTTGATGTATGATTGTATGATTTCTTCTAGTAATCTTTTCAGCATGAATGAGAGCGAGTTGTGCCAGATAATCACTGATGGGTGAATTACTGATAGAGGTATAATCCTTCAGCTGCCAGCACTTTGCGATTATTTCTTCCGGAGCGGCAATCCAGCCTAATCGCAGGCCTGATAAACCGTATGCTTTTGACATACTGCTAACGCTGATCGCCCTTTCACTTAAAGAACGGGCATAGGGAGGCACAGAATCGGGTTGCAGGAACAATTCATGATAGACTTCGTCACAGAGTACGTAGAAGCCATATTCTTCAGCCCAATTAAGGATCATCCCAAGTTGTTTGCGATTGATGACAGCACCGGTCGGATTATGCGGGATATTTAGAATAAGTAATTTCAGTTGATGGTCAACAAGAAAAGATAATTCATCCAGGTCAGGCTGGAAATTGTTTTCAGGAGATAATTTCCAGAATTGAATCTGAGCCCCACAGGCTTCCGCAGTGGAATAGAGTGCCTGATAGGCAGGCCAGGGTACAATAACCTTGTCCCCTTGATTGACGAATACATTAGATAACAGGAAATCAGCCTCAATGGCTCCGGTAGTAATTAGAATATTTTTCGCAGTCGTATTCCCACCATACAGATTTGCAATAAGGATTCTTAATCTTTCACTTCCCATGGTCGGGTTATACCCGAGCTTCATCCTTAAAAGTATCTGCAATAGATCTTCCTCCGGAACCAGTTGATTCAATTCCTCTAATGTAAAGGCTTTGATATCTGTCTCAGCCAGTTCATATTGTGCTTCATTTTCGTAGACATTAAGCCAGCGTTCAACCTGAAAGTCGTTTATTTTCATTACGAATCTCCTTCACAGTAATCCGAAATACACATATGATGGTTTATATATACAATGAACTATAAATCTCGCACCCGTAATGATATCTCAAGATACCGGGTGCGAGATCGTTTTAATCGTCATGATCCGGAATTTGTATTCCCGGCACCTGTAAGTATTATTCTGAAGTCATGCATTCAGCTAAATTCTGACTAAAGGCTTCCAAGTCCTCCTCTAATAATGAGCCAAATTGAGCATAGCAGTCACTGATCTTATTGAGGTCTCCGGCAAAATAGGCCTTGACCAGATTGTCCCAGATGGGTGTCATCTGGACCTTGCTCAAGCCTTCATTGATTAAGGGAAGAATACCTTTGGGATCACCTTTCTGGACATAGAAGACGAGTTGTTCTTCGGTATTGAAGGTTCCCACGATTTTAACCGGGTTCATTTCAGCGAAAGCTTCAGCGGCAGGAGAATCAGCCACAAAGGCATCGATTCGTTGATTGATCAGGTCCATGATTCCCAGGTCATTGGTCTCATAGAGCTCAATGTTGACTTCGATCCCTTTTTCCACTAGATTACTTTGGAGCCAGTCAGCCTGGGTAGTGCCCCGTTGGGCGCCGATAGTACTTCCACCGGTCAGGGCAGTAGCGATATTCAATTCGGAGTCCTCTGTAACCATTACTCCTTGATTGGTTTCCCAATAAGGTGTTGAGGCATCAGCCACTTCCAGTCTTTCTTCGGTTAAGGTGGCACCTGCTGCCATTATATCAATTTTACCGGATTGAAGGGCTGGAATGAGAGAATCAAAACCGATATCATTGATTTCCACCTCGTATCCCTGAATACTGGCCAGGATTTTCATTACATCCATGTCAAATCCGACAAAATTGTTATTGGCATCAACCCATTCAAAGGGAGGCCAGTCGGCCGAAGTCCCCACCACGATTTTTTCAGGGGTAGCTGCAATCGAAAAACTTACCGCTGATACCAATAGTGACAGCAAAATTAAAACACCTGTCATTTTATTTCCCATTCGAATCATCATTTTTTCTTTTCCTCCATAAATTTGATTTTTATTTCATTCATTTTCACAGTTGATTCTTTTCCCTGGTTGCGTCACCTCCTTGTCTGGATGATCCCTTTATTGTTCTTTATTTATGTAATGATTCCAGCTATCGTACTGCCCTCACAGTCCCGGAATGCGGACTTTCTGTTCAATCCTGTCCAAAAATTTGGATAAGATGGAAACAAGCACAAGATAGATCAGCGCAACAATTATAAACACTTCAAACGTTCTGTAGTTGCGTGAGGCAATTTCCCTTCCCCGGGACATCATTTCCGGTGCCTGTATCATATAGGCCATGGAAGAGTATTTTACCAGATAAATGAGTTCATTGGACCAGGAGGGAATGACCAGGCGCAGCATTTGCGGCAGAACGATATGGCGAATGGCCTGCATCTGATTCATGCCAATGGAATAGGCTGCAATTAATTGCTCCCTTTTTACGGATTGAATCGCTCCCCGAAAGTATTCTGCCTGGTAAGCGGCGCTGTTGATTCCCATCCCAATCATCGCTGCTGTAAATGGAGACAGCATAATTCCCACAGAGGGGAATCCAAAATAGAGGATAAAAAGCTGGGTAAGCAATGGTGTACCGCGGATGATTTCCACAAAAAAGGTGCAGAGGACATAAATGAGTTTGTTGCCATAGACTCTGCCCATGGCAACAGGGATTCCGATGAGAAATCCGATGAGAATGGCAATCAGCGTTAACTCGATGGTTACGATTGTTCCCTGCAGTAATTTTGGTAAAATTTCCCAGGCCAGGGCAAAAAAACTCATTTCTCTTTCCCTCCATAAAGCTCGGTAATTTTGTGTAGAAATTCCCTTGTTCTGGGATTTTTTGCCTGGTTAAAGAGAACGTCCGGTTTTCCCTCTTCCACGATAACCCCTTTTTCCATAAAGATAATGTCATTAGCGACTGCACGGGCAAAACCCATCTCATGGGATACAACCACCATGGTCATACCCCCTTCGGCCAGTTTGGTCATCACGTTCAAGACCTCTCCGATTAACTCCGGATCCAGGGCTGAAGTCGGTTCATCGAACAGGATGAGCTTGGGATTCATGGCTAATGCCCGAGCAATGGAAACGCGCTGTTGTTGTCCGCCTGACAATTCGGCTGGATAGGCATTGATTTTATCATCCAATCCGACCTGATTCAGTTTTTCCATGCTGGTCTCAGTGGCTTCTTTTTTTGGTATTTTTTTCACAACCAAAAGACCAAGCCGAACATTATCCAGCACCGTAAGATGGGTAAAAAGGTTAAAATGCTGAAACACCATCCCGATAGATGAACGGATGAGATTTATATCCGTATCGGGGTGGGTAATTTCCTCTTTTTCCAGCCAGATGTGTCCCTGATCAGGTGGTGTCAGTTGATTGATGCAGGTTAACAGGGTACTTTTTCCGGTTCCCGAGGGGCCGATAATCACTGTCGTTTCTCCCTGGTTCACCTGAAAAGAAATCCCCTTTAATACCTCTAATGTCCCATAATTTTTGTGAATATCTTGGACTTTCAGAATCATATTCGGCATCTTAAATCCTTTCCAATACAGACTGGGTCTGTCTTGTTTTGATTTCATAGCCCGGGATCTTGTATTTTTCTTCCAGCAGTTTCAATAACTGGTTTCCCGCAAAGACCAGGATAAAATAAATCAGGGCACATGCAGTGTAGACCAACAGGGCATTCCCAAATGTCCGGGCGACAATATAGCGGCCTTGCCTTAGTAGCTCCGTAACACCCACTGCATAAGCCAGGGAACTGTCTTTTAAGACAACCGCAAATTCATTTGCCCATGGAGGTATAGAAAGTCTCAATGCCTGGGGAAGAATAATGTATCGTATGGATTGTGTGATATTCATCCCGATAGAGCGGGCAGCTTTCATCTGACCTTCTCCAATGGATTGGATGGCGCCTCTGAATATTTCGGATTGATAGGCAGCTGAACGCAGTCCCATAGCGAGGACCGCTGCTGTAAAGGCACTGATATCGATATGGAAAAATGAAGAACCAAAATAAAATAAAAAAAGCAGAACCAGGGCTGGAACGGCTCTGAAGAAACGCTCAAAAGGACGGATGATGAAGAATTGTAAAGAATGAGATCCATAAACACGTCCCAGGGCTAAAAGAATACCCAGCAAGAAGCCTAAAACCAGAAAATAGATCGTCAGGATGATTGTTACCAGGGTACCCGATAACAAGGACGGCATTCCCTGCCAGATTAAATGCAATTGAGCCATTGGTATCCTTACTCCAAACTTATTGTTCTTTTCTTATTTTATTACATGCAGTCAAAAATAAAAAATCTCGCGTCCTCTTTTTTGACCGATAAAAGAGGGGCGAGAAAGAATTCCCGTGGTGCCACCCAACCTACTTCCTCTTGTTTTTGCTGTTGATTTTATAAACATCTTAAAAGTTCGTTCTTTTTTTGTCAA
>CAYSSG010000083.1:0-5547 GCA_964433635.1 uncultured Atribacterota bacterium
TTAAGATCTATTCTTTTAATCAATGTGGCAATCATCCTGGAAAGATGATCTACTTTTTCTAATATTTTTTCTCTTTCAGATGCCATTATATATTTTAATTCATTGGCAATGATGATCTGTGTTTCAACTTCAGCACAACTGCCTAAAGCAATATAGAGAAATTGTCTGTATTCTTTATTATGATATCTTCTGAATCCTTCGGCAATATTGGAAGGTATGGAAATAACAGATCGTCTGATCTGGGATGTCAACCCATACAATTCATTTTTTGGAAAAAATTCTGTTAAAAGATATACATCTTTTACAACTTCAATTCCCAGCTTCCAAATCCTTAAATCCTGAAAACAATTAATCTTCTTTTCTGTCATCTTCCCCTTTTTTCTCGCGTTTTTTACTATTCTTTTTCTGTGCTATTAAAATGACGCAGTACGCGATACGCACGACGCAAATTGGATCTTTAGGTAGGCAGAATAATTCTGCCTACCTAAAGATCCAATTTGATATGCAGTTCTTTCAACTGTTCAGGGCTGACCTCGGCAGGTGCACCTGTCAGTGGACAGGTCGCCTTTTGTGTTTTGGGAAAGGCTATCACTTCTCTTATGGAATCTGCGCCTGTTAGAAGCATGACCAGCCTGTCGATTCCAAAGGCAATGCCACCATGTGGCGGAGCTCCGTACTGTAATGCCTCCAATAAAAAACCGAATTTCTGTTCTGCTTCTGCCGGTTTAATGCCCAATAGATCAAATATTTTCTGCTGAAGTTCAGTCTGATGAATACGGATACTGCCCCCTCCAACCTCATTTCCGTTTAATACCAGATCATACGCTTTGGAATGAACCCGGTAAGGGTCAGTCTCCAGCATTGGAATATCCCTCTCCACAGGAGCCGTAAAGGGATGGTGCATGGAGGTATAACGTTTTTCGGTATTAGAATATTCAAATAACGGGAAATTGGTTACCCAGAGGAATTGATGTCTGTCCCGGGCAATCAAATCCAGGTTATTGGCCAGTTTTATGCGAAGCAATCCCATGATTTGAGTTACCTGTTCACTAGGTCCGGCAAGAATAAAGACCAGATCACCGTTTTCTGCCTTCATCTCCTGCCTGATTTGTGCGATCTCATCTGCAGAAATATACTTTCCTATGGAAGACTGAATATCGGTTCCTTCCTTAAAACGGATATAGGATAAACCGGCCAGGCCGCAGGATTTCACATAATCATGCAGGTCATCAATACCCTTGCGGGAAAAAGATTGGGGTTTTTCAGTTTTCAGGGCAACGATCAGACCATTCTCTTTAACAATATCCGAGAAAGGCTTAAACCGGGTGTCCTGAAAAATACGGTTTAAGTGATGCATCTCCATGCCATATCTAAGGTCAGGCTTATCCGTCCCGTATCTTGCCATTACCTGGTCATAATCATATCTGGGGAATGGTTTATTCAGCTTTATCTGTGAGATTTCCTGAAACAGGTGCAGCATCAGGTCTTCAATTAAATCGAACAGCTCATCCCGATCAATAAATGACATTTCCATATCCAGCTGGGTAAATTCCGGTGCCCGATCGGCTCTCAGGTCTTCATCCCTGAAACAGCGGACAATCTGAAAATATTTGTCAAAACCGCTAATCATCAGCAGTTGCTTGAACAATTGCGGTGACTGGGGAAGCGCATAAAATTTTCCGGGATTGACCCGGCTGGGTACAATATAGTCACGGGCTCCTTCCGGGGTACTCTTGCCCAAAAAGGGAGTTTCAATATCCAGAAAGCCTCTGGAACTCAGAAACTGGCGAATAGATTGCCCGATCAGATGCCGTTTGATGATATGATTTTTCATTTCCGGCTTCCTGAGATCCAGATAGCGGTATTTTAAGCGAAGTTCATCTCCAATCTCCGAAGACTCATTGACACTGAAAGGAAGAGGTTTTGACTGATTAAGGATACACAGTTCTTTGACCTTCACTTCTATCTCGCCTGTTTTTAAATTCGGGTTAATGGCATCTTTACCTCTGGATATCACTTCTCCCCTGACCGCGATGACAAATTCATTTCTGAGCTTATGGGCAGCAAGATGTGCCTCTTCTGATATTTTAGGATCGAAGACCACCTGTGTCATCCCTTCGCGGTCTCTCAGGTCAACAAAAATAAGACCACCGTGATCCCGGCGTGAATTGACCCATCCCATCAGGGTTACCTGTTCCCTGATATTCTGATGATTCAGCTCCCCGCAACTATGTGTTCTTTTCCAGATCTCCTGGTAATCTTTCATTTGATTCATTCACTCCTTCTTAAATAGTATAGCGTATACAGTATAACGTATAGCGTTAATTCTTCGTGACCAATAAACGTAAATAAAATAATAAAGCATATCGTGTATACCGTAAATCTTTCTGCCTGGTATATCAGTTTTTCATCTATTTTCCAAGCTGATGATCATTGTTCCTATCAAGCCATAATTAACAGAAATTAATACTTTTAACTTTTACTGTACGTCATACCATCCTTGTTTTTGAACGATATACTCACTACGTTATACGGTATACTATTTTTTTATGGATAGATCTTGTTCAGCATTCGGGGAAAAGGTATGGTCTCCCGGATATGGGGCAGATTACATATCCAGGCAACAGTGCGCTCAATCCCCAAACCAAAACCTGAATGCGGCACAGAGCCATATTTTCTCAAATCGATATACCATTGATAGTCATCTTCCGGCAACTGTTGCTCCCGGATCCGCTCCTTTATCAGTTGATAATCATCTATCCGCTGTCCGCCTCCGATGATCTCCCCGAATCCTTCCGGAGCAATTAAATCAGCTCCCAGAACAGTTTCCGGCCTATCCGGATCAGGCTTCATATAAAAAGCCTTGCATATTGTTGGAAAATGATGAATAAAGACCGGCTTCTGGAACTGATGGGAGATGATGGTCTCATCCTCTCCTCCCAGGTCATCCCCCCATTGGGTCTGACTTCCGGCTTTCTGAACGATCTTGACAGCATCATCATAGGAGAGATAGGGAAATGGGGACTGAATCTTTTCCAAAGATGTCATATCCCTCTCCAGGCTTTTAAGTTCCTGTAGACATGTTTTCAGGATATTCTGAACGATGGCTACAATCATCTCCTCCTGGAGTTGATTATTATCCTGAAAATCAAAAAAAGCAGCTTCCGGTTCGACCATCCAGAATTCCATCAGGTGTCTTCTGGTTTTAGATTTTTCAGCTCTGAAGGTAGGACCAAAACAGTATACTTTTCCAAAAGCGATGGCTGAAGCCTCATTGTAAAGCTGTCCGCTCTGGGTCAGATAAGCCTTGTCTCCAAAATAATCGGTTTCAAAGAGGGTTGTTGTACCCTCGCACGCTGCAGGCGTCAGGATAGGTGATTCAATCAGGTAAAAACCTTTTTTATCCAGAAAATGGTGAATCGTCTTCACGATCTCAGTCCGGATTCTCAGAATAGCATTCTGCCTCTGGGTCCTCATCCAGAGGTGCCGGTAATTCATTAAGAATCCTGCACCATGCTTTTTCAGAGAGATAGGATAATCCTTCTCTGCATTGTGGACGACCTGGATGGTTTTAACCAGCATTTCATACCCGCTGGGTGCTCTTTTTTCACTCTTAATCACACCCTCTACAATCATGGAAGACTCATAGTTCAGCTCATCAAGGATATTAAAATACTTCTCTTCCATCTCGCTCTTTACCAGGGTTCCCTGTAAAAATCCGGTTCCATCCCGGATAATCATAAATTTTACCTTGCCGCTGGAACGCTGATTATACAGCCACCCCTTGATTGTAACGTATTCCGCCTCATGCTTTCCAACTTCTCTAATACTGATATGGTTCATGAATAGATCTTCCTCCTTAAACCGGAATTATTGAAGATAGGATAATATTTGACTGAGTGCGACCTTTTTCTGCTCCCCATCAGCCATATTTTTTATCATAATCTTCTGTTCCTTAAGTTCTTCCTGGCCAACAATGATGACAAAATTGACATTCAGTTTATTGGCTAACCTCATCTGGGCTTTTAAACTTCTATTCAGAAAATCCATCTCGGCGCTGATTCCGCTTCCTCTAATCTTGGTGATTAATTGAAGGGCGGCGCTGATATCCTGCGGTGTCGCTACCGCCACAAACACCCTGATTCCCTTCCAGGAAGGTATAGGTACCCCCTGTTTTTCCATGGTTGTGATCATTCTTTCGATGCCCGCAGCAAAACCAACCGCCGGAGTAGGTCTTCCACCCAATTCTTCTACCAGATAATCATACCTTCCGCCGCCTCCTACTGCATTCTGCGCTCCCAGCTCACCGGAAAGAATTTCAAAGGCCGTTTTGGTATAGTAATCCAGACCTCTGACCAACAAAGGATTAATGTTATAGGGGATTTGAAGACTATCCAGATAGACCGTCAATTCCTTAAAATGACTCCTGCAATCCTCACAGAGATAGTCAAAAATAGACGGGCTATTCTTGATCTCAATCTGACAGCGTTCTTTTTTGCAATCCAGAATCCTTAAAGGATTTTTATTATACCTGTCACGGCAATCGATGCATAATGCCTCCTTCTTATTCCTGAAATAAGCTTTCAGTGCGTCCAGATAATTTGGGCGGCATTGACGGCAACCTACGCTGTTAAGCACCAGGCTTAAATCAGATAATCCAATCTTCCGGTAGATTGCCAGAGAAGCCGAAATGATTTCAGCATCGATCATGGCTGACTGCGAACCGATCGCTTCCAGACCAAACTGGTTAAATTGACGATACCGGCCTGCCTGAGGCTTTTCACATCGAAACATGTTTCCCAGGTAAAATAATTTGCACAGAGGATTTTCACTGCCCAGATGATGCTCCAGATAGGCCCTTACCACCGGTGCCGTTCCTTCCGGACGCAGTGTCAGGCTTCGCCCCTTCCGATCCTGAAAAGTAAACATCTCTTTATTGACAATATCGGTGGTTTCACCAATTCCCCGTACAAATAACTCGGTATGTTCAAAAGCCGGGGTCCTGATTTCCCGGTAACCATAATTCTGCAAAATTTCCTTGATGATATTCTCCACATAATACCAGTAATCAATTTGGGGAGGTAAAATATCACTGGTTCCTTTTGGCGCTCTTGCTAACACGACTGTCTCCTTATCGCATCATAGATTTTCGAATCCGCTGATCAGTTCATTGATAACATGATTCAAAATTGCCTGAAATAAAAAAACCTGATAATATGTATCAAACATAATTACCAGGGACGAAAATCATTTCTCGCGGTGCCACCCTTGTTGAATGGACAAGTACGATACCATTCCGCTCTTTGTTGTAACGCAGCTATGCGAACTCATTTGGAACATTCACTTCTTCATACAGTGTGAATGGCGGGTTGTCTTTCGATTGCAAACATACAATCTACTTTTCCCGACAGATCTTTCATTCATTTTTCATGATTCGGTCAAAATTTTTCAGGATAACACTTTAAAACAATTTCCAAAGAATAGAAACTGTTTTTTGGTTGCTATTTTAACTAATTTAAGTTGAAAAGTCAAAATATTTATTAAAAA
>CAYSSG010000084.1:0-5444 GCA_964433635.1 uncultured Atribacterota bacterium
GATTTCTGCTCCTATGCCTGCCGGATCTCCGATGGTAATTCCGATAATTGGTTTTTTCATTAAAAGTACTACATGGTTTATTTAAAATGGAATAAACCATTTCTCCTTTCTTAATCATTCTTCAATTTATCAATTAAAAGATATAAGGTATTCTCACTACCAAATCCGCCAGCTTTCGTAATGATACGCAAAGAACGATTTTCGTACCTGGCACTTGCCAGGGGAATACCCGGTAACATTTCGGCTACTATACGCATATGGTTTATCTTCAATGCTGCGCAGACGCCCAATGCAACATCTCCACCGGTTAGAATTAAATCTCTGGTATTTGTCTGTTTAATCATTTCAGCGGTAAGAGTACCCAATATCCCTTTAATCCCGATCTCCAATTCCCTGAAACTCAGATCATATTTCGTTATTAATTGTTGATTTATATCATTTTTTTCATTGAACGAGGAATCAGTGTAGACCAGTAAATCCTGACCCTTTTTGATGACTTCAATCCCTTTGGTAATATAATGCTCAAGAATCCTTTCCCGGTTCGCAAAGATCTCTACTAAATCAATCCTGATAGCAGGAAGATTAAGGTTATTTTTAAGATAGTGTATCTGTTGTCCCACAACAGGATTCCGTGAACCGGCAACGATAATAACCGGGCTATGACTGTGATCATCATTCCTATAAAGCTTTCCGATGGATATATTTTGATCGAGGGGAAAATGTTCTGCCAGGCCTGCAGAACCGGAAAATAAAACGGATCCCTGAAATTGAAAGCCGCTATTCAGGATGTCCTCTAAATGTTTTTCTACAGTAGAGTCAAGGACAATGATCTTTTTTCCCTTTTCATACAGTTCATTGATTTTAGCCAAAATGGCATCTGGTCCCTGGATGACATCTTTCAAATAGATCTGTCCCAAGGGGAGATCAATCTGTTTTTTTAAAATAGCCGGAATAAAGGAATGTTCCTCCTGATGTAATTGCCTGTATATAGATTCACCATTAATAGAAGGTTTCTGGTCTACCAGGAGAAAACCATCTACCGTCACTCTTTGATGCGCAGGGAAACTGGGACTGAAGAGGCAGATGTCTTTTTTAAAATACTTCATGATTTCTTCAATCTCTGCGCCAATATTACCCCGCATGGTTGAATCAACTTTTTTATAAATCATGTTTTTGTCACTGATATGAAGTCCTTTCAATAGGTTCATTAATCTGTAACGAGCAGCCTTTTCTTCCAATTCTCGCGTTTCAGAATCGATTACCAAAACATCATCATCATCTGAAAATACTGCATCTGAAAATTCATTATTCCATATAAAGACTTCTGTTCTGTATCCATTTTTAACAAATTGAACGCCCGTATCATTCGCACCTGTCAGGTCATCAGCTATTACATAAATCATCTAATATTACCAAACCTCAAATCTCATCTCCATTTATTTTATGAATATAAAAATCAAGTTGGGTGAATAAACCAGTTTGATTCATTAATGACTCCAAATTGATCAAAAATCTACAGAATCATAATAGAAATTTGTATTCATATTCATTCCAAGCGCCGAATTTATTTTCTTCCATATTCATCATTCAATCGCACGATGTCATCCTCTTCCAGGTAATTGCCTGTCTGCACTTCAATGATCTCCAAAATCTGATTCTCAGAATTCTCAAGACGATGTTTTTGCCCTGCTTTGATGAATACATGACCCCCGGAAGGAATGGATTGTACTTTATCGTCAATGGTCACTCTTGCCATCCCCCTTACCACGATCCAGTGTTCGTTCCTGTGATGGTGGTATTGATAACTTAACTTTTTCCCGGGATTCACCTGAATTCTCTTGATTTTAAAGCTATTCTTTTCCTCCTCGAGAACCTTATAATTTCCCCAGGGCCGATAATCCTGTATATGATATTCAGTGCGTTGGTCTTTTCTTTCCTTTAACAAATCTATAATCTGCTTTACTTTTTGGGACTGTCCTTTTTTGCAGACTAATAAGGCATCGTCTGTATCAATCATGATGACATCATCCACTCCAACCGTAACAACCAGCTTGCCGTCTTTGGCATGAATGATGTTATGACTAGAATTTAAAAGGAGACAATCTTCAGGAACGATATTCCCATCCTCATCCGGTTTAAAAACATCGAAGAATGAATCAAAGCTTCCAAGGTCATTCCAGCCAATGTCTGCCGGTATAACCACAATTCTATTGCTCTTTTCCAGAATACCATAGTCAATAGATATGCTGACGGTGATCTTTGAGAAAGCCTCTTCCAGCGTTTCACTCTCCAGAAATGCCTTTACAATGTCTGGAGCATGGACATTTACCTCTTCTAAAAACATTCTGGTATGAAACATAAAAATTCCGCTGTTCCAATAGTATCCGTTTTGGATATATTTCCGGGCATTCTCATAATCAGGTTTTTCTTTAAATTCTCTTACCAGAAAGCCATGATCTTTCCCTTTTCCGGGAGATATATAACCGTAACCGGTATGGGGCCGATCAGGTTTAATACCAAAGGTAATCATGTAGTCCTTTGTCAGGTAATCTGAAATCTGAATTAATTCGGCAAATTCCTCATTTTTCCTGATGATATGATCTGAGGAAAATACGATCACCGAATCATGACCTTTTTTAAGAATTTCATGGACACCCGCATAGATGGCAGGCAGGGTATTTTTCGCTTCCGGTTCTGCCAGAATATGATCCTTCTGATACTTATATCCTAATTCTTCAATATCTGTCATGACCAGAAAGATATATTTTCTGTTCGTTACAATATAAATATCATCCGGGTCAGCTAATAACAAACCCCTCTTGAATGTCTCCTGAAATAAAGAATGCTCCCGGCCTTGAAATTTAATAAACTGCTTGGGATAACGGTCACGGCTTAAGGGCCATAACCTGGTACCGACACCACCAGCCAGAATAATAACCTTCATTCGCTGCTCCTTTTAAAAATCATATTATACTATATCTTCAATTTATAAAAATGATAAGATATCCAGACCTGCTGCATCATCTTTGTTCATGCATCAAATGCTGAAATTTGATTAATTCATTTTTCAGGGAATAACGATCCACAAAGTGAATTGACCGGATACCCATACTCTGGGCAGCAGTCACATTTTCCAAGGTATCATCAATAAAAATTGTTCTTGCTTTCGTGGTATTTTCCTTGTCTATAATATACTGGTAAAATCTAGGATCGGGCTTGGCTATCCCCAGTAAATGAGAAGCATAGACGTGATCAAAAATGCTGTAATCTCCCTGCTTAAGGTGAATCTGATAATGAATCCGGACTGTGTTGGTTCCGCAAACGATCCGGAAATTCTTTTTTAAATCTCTGATGATTGCAATGACTTCCTGATTAAGAATCGGATGGAAATATGTTTTAAATAAGTCTCTTTTAATATCCCGGTGAATCTTCCGGGAAAAATGACTCCAGAATTGCTGAACGTTTATCCTGCCGCAAAGTAAACTCATCCAATCTTCCCCGGAGATTTGAAAAAATTTTCCTTCAGATATTTCCAGGTGACCGGCAATGGCAGGAATAACATTTGTGCAACAGGCAACAACTCCACCCATATCAAAGATAAATAACATGATTAGAGTACCTCCCTACCCTTTTCGGGACGAAAACAGGGCAGCACCTCCGATAAAGTATTTAGAAAGCCTTAAGAATAGAATTAAAATAGGAATACTGGCAATGGCGGCAACCGCCATCAAAGCCCCCTCATCAGTATGTTTTTCGGAAATGAATTTGACAATATACTGAGGAATTGTTTTCATCTCCTCGCTCTGCACGATAAGCAAAGGCCACAATAGATTATCCCATTGTGACTTGAATGTCAGCACTGCCAGCGTTGCCATAGCCGGTATGCTATTGGGAATTATGATGGTTCTAAAAATCATCATTTCACTGGCTCCGTCAATACGCGCGGCATCAAGCACTTCGTCGGGAAAGGTAATAAAATACTGTCTCATTAAAAATATGCCAAAGGCATTCACTAAAAAAGGAACAATCAATCCCTGATAGGAATCCTGAAAACCTAATTTGGTGGTGACCAGATAGAGGGGTATCATGATTGCTTCAAAGGGAATCATAAATGTCGCCATAATCATCATAAAGACCACATTCCTTCCCCAGAAACGATACTTGGCCAATCCAAAACCGGTGATGGCAGAGAGAAGAACCGTGGTAACGGTAACCGATCCGGCAACGATAAAGGAGTTTACTATATTTCTCAAGTAAATAAAACTGCCGTCATTCCCTCGTATACCCTGCCAGTAGTTCTGCCAGTAAATGCCCTTAGGAATCCATGGAAAAGGCATTTTCATTACATCACTGGCCGGCATCAGGGATGCCGCAAACATGAAGACTAAAGGAGCTAATACAAATAGTGCCGTTCCGATTAAAAATAACCAGATAAAGCCGTCGATCATAACAGATAATATATTGCTTTTTTGGATTTTAGTTTGCCTATGATTTTGCATGATTCAATCCCTAATAACTTACTTCTTCAGAACGGGAAACTCTGAACTGCAGCCAGGTAAAGATAAGCATGATAAAGAACAAAATAACACTCATGGCGCTTGCTCTTCCGATTCGATGATCCCGGATTGCGGTATGGTAGATATTCAAGGTAATCACATTAATCGGAGCCAACGGGGCTCCTCCCTGTGTAAACAGGTATTGTGTGCTGAATGTTTTCAGACATTGCAACATGGACATGACCGATACCAGAACGGTGGTTGGTTTCAGGAGTGGAAGGGTGATGTACCAGAAATCCTGCCAGCGACTGGCACCGTCAATGAGAGCCGCTTCATGGGTTGACTGGGGAATTGTCGTCAAGCCGACGACAAAAATAATGGTAAAATATCCCAGATATTTCCAGCCATAGACAACCATGGTTGATATCTGTACCATGACAGAATTAGCCAGAAATTTGTGATCAATTCCGGGTGAATCCAGTATAAAATTAAGAACCTGATTACCCAGTCCCCTGGGATCAAAGATGAGTAACCATATGACAGTTACCACGACTGAGGATAACACGGCAGGAGAGTAATAAGCCATTTGAAAAAACTGCTGAAATCTTTTTCTGCTGACAATAAAATTGGCCAGGATTAAACTTAATATGACAATGGGGATAAAAGTCCCGATCGTGAAAACAGCCGTTGCTCTAATGGAGTTCCAGAAATCAGGTGATTTTAATAGATAGGTATAGTTCTGTAAAGCAATAAAATCAGGTGGTTGTAAAGAAAGTAACTTTTTCCTGAAAAAGCTGGTATACAGGGCTGTAAAAATGGGATAAAAACTGAATAAGGAGAAAAAAAGGATGGAAGGAATAACAAAAAACAGTCCCCATCTTGATTTCTTCTGTTCAATTCCTGGTTTAAATAGAGCGTATTTCATTTACAATAACCTTTCTGAATAAA
>CAYSSG010000085.1:0-2982 GCA_964433635.1 uncultured Atribacterota bacterium
AATGAATGAGTAAGTCTGTCTTTTTAAAATGCGGTCGAAAATTTGAACTGCAGCGAGGTCTCTGATTTTAAAAGGAAAAAGTGAATCAGGAGAAAGAATTTAATTTTCAGAAAGCGTAATCATGGAAATAAATTTCTCGGTCAGTTCCGGATCAAACTGGCTTCCCTGGCCCCTTTTCAATTCTTTTATGGCATCCTCTTTCTTCATAGCCCGGCGATAAGGCCTTTCGTGGGTCATCGCCTGATAGGCATTTACAATATGGATAATCCTGGAAAGCAGAGGAATATCCTCTCCTTTCATCTTCTGGGGATACCCGTCACCATTCCAGAATTCATGATGGTGCAAAATTGCATCGGCAATACCGGCTAACTCCGGTGATGATTTGGCAATCCTGAACCCAACCTCCGGATGTTTCTTAATCTCCTCCCATTCATCTTCACTTAACCAGCCTTTTTTCAGGATAATATCTTCGCTTACCGAAATCTTACCGATATCACAGATCATAGCCAGGAGCTTCAGGTCATCCAATTGCCTTTTTTCTAACTGTAATATCTTTCCAAATTGAATGGCACATTCCACAAAACTCTTACGGTATTCCTTTGTTTCATATTTTCTCTGTTCTAAAGCCTTCTCCAGGGAAGATATGATATTGCTTTCTGCAGCCTGTTTATCAATCAACTTATAACGATACATCTTGCTTTCCGCTTCTCTTACCAGCGCATAGATATTCTCGGACATATCGGTCTTGGTCGCAATGCCCATCGAGATGCTTAAAGGCAGGGTCAAGGTGCTCTCTTTCTGGCAGATCTGGCTGATGCGGTTGATAATACTGATTCCTCTCTCTCTGGAAGTATGTGGAAGGATGATGCTAAATTCATCTCCTCCCCACCGACTGATGACATCACTCTTCCGAAAACAGGACTGTAGCACACTGGCAATTTTAATTAAGAGGCGGTCCCCGTGCTGATGTCCGAAGGTATCGTTAATCATCTTCAGGTTATTGATATCACCGATAATGATACTGATGGGCAGGTTCCGTTTGCTGTTCAGTCTTTTGAGTTCTTCTTCAAAATAAGCCCGGTTGTATAAATCTGTTAATTTATCATGAAAACTGAGATATTTAATCTTATCTTCATACTCTTTCCGTTCGGTAATATCCAGGACAATTCCACGGAAACCAATCAATTTCCCGGTGTTATTCCTGATTATGGATCCATGAATCTCCACCGGTATTCTAGCCTGGTCTTTCCTGATGAGATAATATTCCTGGGGATAATTCAGCACTTTTTGAAAAAGTATTTCCATGTTGCATTTCTTATGATTGTTTCCGTTACCATTACGGGTAAAAAGTTGCCCTATGGTCTTTTCTTGCAGTATCTCTTCCAGGCTATAGCCTAACATCTGGACACCCATCTGATTGATAAAGGTGATGTTACCATGACGATCTGCTTCAAAAACCATTTCCGGCAACATCTCAGTTAAATCACGAAATTTTTCCGTATTTTTTCTGATCACTTCCTGGTTTTCTTTTTGAAATTTTAATTCTCCCTGCAACTTTTGATTCAAGTTTTCCAGGGCAGTAATCTGTCGCTGCAACTCGGTACCCTTCTCTTCTTCTGCTATCATGCTCTCATTGGTTCTATTCTTCTCTTGCCTGGTATCTTCTTTATCAGTAACAGGCTTAAAGTGAAGCAATAAGGTTTTCACTGCCGGATCACTGATTCTGTGAACGGTAATTTCAACCGTTAATGGGGATTGGTCTTTAAAAGTTAGTTCCGTTTTGATGCTGCCTGCTTTCTTTTTCAGGAATTCGCTGAAACTTTTTGCCTCCTTGGGAGACAGATATTGAAGTACTGACTGGTCTTTTAACTCATGGAGCGGAATTCGAAAGATCCGGCTTGATGCTGGATTGGCATTCCGTATGCAGCCTTTTGGATTCACTTCCATAATCGGATAGGGACAATGTTCGAAAAATAAAGAGAATTGATCATTTGAATCTGCTTGATTCTTAGGACTGTCTTTCATACCATCTCCGTCATCCTGATTTCTTCCTTTTCTTGCCAGCATCAAAGAAGGGGGGAATATTTGAACCTTTGCTATCTTTATTCCCCAAATGGTGGTTTTTTAGCGGAAAACATCACAAAATCCAATAAATTTTTTTGATGTTTTGGTTCTTGGTTTTTCGTTGTTTTTAAAACCAATGTACTATTTTTTCATAGCCTCTTTTCTTATCCCCTCCGGCATCTTCTCAATCGCATATCTCAAGGCGGTGCGGGGCATCTTCTTTTTATTTTTCAGCACATAATCAAACACCTCTTTTTGATGCACCTGACTGGTCACTTTTAGCAGCCATCCATAGCCCTTTTGAACTATGTCATCCTTATCGACAAGCAACCGATCGCAAATCTCGAAAACGTCGCTCAGAAATGCACCCTTTCTGGCAGGCACAATCAGAGACACTGCCGCAGCCCTTCTCATCCAGCGGTTGGTTGAATGTGTCCATTCTTTTAATGTATGAATAAATTCGGGATATTTCATCAGGAAGTCCCCTATTGTATGATTACAGAAGGTGTCACACTTTGCCCAGTTATTAATATATTTTTCAATCCAACCCTGAAAAATTGTCCAGTCATCCCGCTCAAACTGTGCGGATATCCGGGGAAGCCAGGAACTGACAATATAGGCCTCCTCGCAATAATTCGAAGAAAAAAGCGATTCACACAGGTTAAATATTTCCTTTTTGTGAAACATTTTCACTTCTTTCCAGAATTGATCGGCAATTCTGGTGACTGCTGCAGTCTTTACACCATAAACCTTGACTTCTTCCTTAAAAAATCGCCTGGAATTTTGCTGGGTCTTTTCATCGATATTCTCTTGTAACGTTTGTCTGATTCTACTGCTAATGGTACGCATTGATCTTCCTCTTTTTATTTCTTACCTGAAAATAAAACACTAACCTGAATGCAATCTCTTGATACGATT
>CAYSSG010000085.1:3082-5235 GCA_964433635.1 uncultured Atribacterota bacterium
TGTATCCAATTTTACTACAGTTTTCGGTAACAGAATCTGATTACGCTTTTCAAAAAGTTACTCTTCATTTTAGCCATCATCCACTGTTCGGCTACCCGCTTGGTTAAAAAGCCCATGGTGGGGAAGGAATGCGCCAGAAACAGGATACTGTACAACTTGATCTTTTTCTGGATAATCAGCGCCCACTCGTTAATCATCTCACCAGAGCCGTCCCCCACGATGATGACCCCAAAAACTCTACCCCAGCCGTTGGCAAACGCCCTGACATAACCGACGGTTACATTCTCGGCAATGGCGGCACCGTAATTCTCATATTTTGCAGTGTAGACCTGATATTGAATCCCTCTTTCCTGCAGCTCCTCTTCCTGCATACCCGCAAAGGAAACCTGCGGTTCGGTAAAGACGGTCCGGGGAATGACGTAATGACTATATTTAAAGATCCTCCAGGGACTGACCGCGTTCATCAGGGCAAACATTCCCTGGTGCATAGCTGCATGCGTTAACAGTGTTTCTCCGTTACAGTCTCCCACAGCATAAATATGCTTCACCGATGTCCGGAACTTATCATCTACCTGGATTCCGCCTTTGTCATATTTTACACCGGCATTTTCCAGTTTCAGGGAATCAAAGACCAGCTTCTTCCCTGCTGCAACCAGTAATTTTTCGGAAGTCACGCTGATCCCGTCTTCAGTCCGGAGATTTATCTGATCCTTTTCTTTTTTAATCTCGGTTATCTTCCTGGAATTATAGACCTGAATACCTTCCTGCCTGAAGATCTCTTCCAGTAGATTCCCTGTTGCTCTTTCTCCGGTGGGAATCAAAAAATCATCCAACTGCACGATGGTACATTTGGTACCCAGACGGTTAAAAGCCTGTGCCAGCTCACAGCCGATGGCACCACCGCCGATAATGGTCATACTCTCTGGAAGTTCAGGTAGATTGAAGATATTCTGGTTGGTCAGATAATCTACATCCGACAAACCATTGATAGGCGGGATCATAGGTTCTGCTCCCACGGCAATAAATATTCTTCTACCGGTAATCGTCCTGTTGCCCACCTTTACCGTATAGGGGTCTACAAAACTGGCTTCACCCTCACCCAGGATGAGTGTTACCTTATCAAACATCTTAAGGTTCTTTTCCTGGCCGATGTAATCCAGATATTCATTGATCTTTGCAAAGGGGCTTCTCACGCCGGGCATCGCCCCCTTCCCCAGACCCATTTCTTTCAGTTTGATAAAGGAATACCGGTATTTGGCTATCCTGAGCAGTGATTTACTGGGAATACATCCTACATTCATACATTCCCCGCCAATCTTATTCTTTTCAATGCTGCAGACCTTTAAGCCCATCTCAGCACCCATGGCTGAAACAGCCATTCCCGCCGGACCCAGCCCGATACAGATCAAATCAAAATCATAGTTCATTGGTTTTCTCCCATTAATTGGTTTTTACTATATTATTATACTATAAAACATGGTATCGCGTTGCGCGTATTGCATATGAGGATAAAATTCTGTAAGAGGAACAGTCTGTATGGATTGCAAAACTGTATTTCGTATGTGATATGCAGTCTCAAAACAGTATACCTTAGCAGGAAAATGACTTGTAAGCTTGCAATAATGCATTATTGCAAGCATGGGAAAGTTAAAGTCTATATAAAATATTCGAATATATGACATGAAATAAAAAGATTATACTCATCTGCTTATACTCTTATATTTGATGATGAATCTATAAACGAAAAAAACAAACAAAAGACCTGAAAATATTAATTATTCTAATATTTTACCAGCCATTGTGATATACTGTGGAAGTAAGCAGCACATCTCTTAGAAGCAATGAGTAACCGGAGTATGATGCGCAATGATCAATTCGTTTCGATTGTGACTGCAAAAATACACCTGAAAAGGAGGAAATCAAATGGCAGTAGTAAAAGTAATTGAAATCCTGGCCGAATCAACAGAAAGCTGGGAGGATGCGACAAAAAAGGCAATCGCAGAGGCAGCCAAGACTGTACGCAACATTCAGACTGTTTATGTCAAAAGCTTTCAGGCAGTAGTAGAAGGCGGAGAAGTTGTCCGTTATCGTGTTGATGCCAAAATCTCGTTTATTGTAAAAGACTAAATTTAATGTTGTTTTCAACAGAAAAA
>CAYSSG010000086.1:0-5045 GCA_964433635.1 uncultured Atribacterota bacterium
TTTGTTTCTTCATTCAGAATCGCCCTTCCCAGATTATTTACTTCAATTGTAATATGGTTAGCATAATAAATCAATTTCTTTTCTTCTGATAAAACAATCAGATAATGGGTATGTTATGCCGGAAAATAATAAGAAGACGAATAAAGTGGGTCTGTGTCTGTAGGCAATCTGCCTGTTTCAGAAAACAATAATAAAAGATGCAGATTGCCTACAGCTAGCCAGAGGGCATGTTGGTTAATTATTTTTTTCCTTTTATGATTGGTTCTTCCAGGGGGAATGTTATACCCAGTTGTCTGGCAGAAACAGAAGAAAAAATATAAATCGTAACAAAAAGTAAGGCAATTCCAATAATCAAATTAAGGATAACCGGAACACCAAATCCTGCCAGAAAATAACAAACGACTGCAATCAAGGCAACGGTAAATGCATAAGGCATTTGCGTCCTGACATGATCTATATGGTCTGACCCGGCAAAGGTAGATGACATAACCGTGGTATCTGAGATAGGGCTGCAATGATCTCCCATCACAGCACCGGTTAGCACGCTGGAAATGACAATGGGAAGATATGCCCCTACACTTATTCCCAGAGGTATCACGATTGGTACAACAATGGCCATGGTACCCCAGGAAGTACCAGTAGAAATGGCAATCAGTGCTGAGATAATAAAAGTCAGGATTGGTAAGATTACCGGAGACATCATTCCACCCAAGGCACTTACAATATAAGGAGCAGTCCCTAATTCATCACATATACTTCCGATTGACCAGGCTGTTATTAAGATTAGAGTTGCATAAACCATCATCCGTGCCCCGTTCATAAAGGAATCCATGATTTCCGCAACCGAGGCAATTTTTTGAGAGATATACATGACCATGGCTACAATAAAGGCAATAAGGGTAGCCAATAAAATGGCAAACATGGCATCGGCATCAGATATCGCCTGGGAAAATGATTCTGCTTCACTTCCTCCTCCGGTAGCCCACATAAAGTAGAAGGATAATAATACCAGCAATAGAAGGGGCAGCCAAAGATTGATAGGTTTTAATGAAGCGTTGGGCGCTACTTTTAACTCTGACGTACCTGCTAAAGGTCTGGAATCTTTAGCCCATAACTCATGGGTTGTTCTGGCACGAACTTCAGCTTTCAGCATAGGTCCAAAATCTCTGCCCGTATAGGCAATGATTCCCACCATGATAATAGCCAGGATGGAATAAAAACTATAGGGGATGCTGTTCAACCATAAAAAATAAGGGGATGCTTCCGTTCCTTCCGGAAGTGATTCGCCGATCAGACCCACCTGATAACCAATCCAGGTTGAAATAAGAAATATGGAAGAGACAGGGGCAGCAGTCGAATCGACAATATAAGCCAGCTTTTCTCTGGAAATATAATACTTATCTGATAAAGGTCGAAACAGATTTCCGATAAAGGCTGAATTTGCATAATCATCAATAAAGATGACGATTCCACCTAACCAGGAAAAGATCTGTGCCATCTTGGAATTATGAGCTTTCTTACTGATTGATTCTAAAAAGGCTTGTCCGCCACCAGAAAAAAAGATCATTCCCATCAAGCCGCCAACAATGAAAAAAAATAAGATAATACTTGCATTCCAGGAGTCAGCCACCGATCCTACCAGTGTACTGGCTGTCTTGTTGACACCTGACCATAGATTTCCGTTATGAAGAATGGTAGCCCCGGCCCAAACCGCAAGAAATAAAGATATCAGAGCCTCTCGCAAAATCATACAGAGAGTAATAGCCAAAACAGGGGGAACCAAAGACCAGACACCATAAGTACCTGTGGACTCCTCTTCCTGAATAGCCCAACCGGTTACAGATAAGAATAGCAGAACTATCACGACAGAAAGAAATAATAGAAAAAATTGATTAGTTTTATTCCTCTTGATCATCAATCTAAACACTCCTTTTAAAAAATTTTTATCAATTCTTTGAATTACATGAAAGCTAAGAATTACTTAATATTGATATCTTTTCGTCCCTCCTTTCTTTTTTTATATTCATTCAAAAATCAATCTTAATTTTATGTTACTTCTCAAAGATAAATGAATTTAAAAAGGGCAATCAATAAGCACTGACTCATCGATTGCCCTAAAATAGCAGCAAGCTATCTTTTTACCTCCCCTCTTTATCTCTCCTCGATGAGATAGCGCACCATCAGAGACCGGGAGTTGTCTCTGATGACAGTGCTATGGTTGTTGACCATAGTCCCAGCCTGATGCGGAGAGCATCCGCCTTCAGACTTCGGCGAAGATCCCTTTCCTGATACCTCATCGCTGCTCAGGCTCTGTATCAGTACTCCTGGTCGTTCGCGCCTCTACCTCACTTATGATAAAAAGTGAGGCAAACCAATATTCAATTTTCCTCAAACTAACATATCTCTCCTGAAAAGTCAAAAATATTTTGAAAGTGTACTCACTGATAATGTCAATCACTGACTCCCTGAATGGTAATTTTCGCGCCTGAACGTACTGTCTTTAAAACTTCGGTATCTCCAATGATTTTACCAAAGACATTTACCGCGCTTGCCGCCCGGATTTCCTCGTCATTGCTGGCAGGAGTTTTGCCAAAGAAAATACAGAACGCAACTCCGGGTGGCCAATAAGCCAGATCGCCCAAAGATACTACATCGCTGGCTTGATCTTCTAATTCAATCTTTTTCCCGATAGAGAAATAGATTTCATCCCCCCAGGTATTGACTTGACCTTCTATGGGTAATAAATCCCAGATCTTCTCAGCTGTTCTGCTATGATTCAATTCGGCTTCAAGAGTAATCCCTTCTGCTGAAATAGATATTTTCTTCATTGACTTCCTCCATTAAATATATTCCAGTTATATTTATGTTGCACATGAATTTTTCTGAAAATTTCATTTACTTCATATTATTTCTTTTCATGTAACTCTTTGGCTCTTCTCGCAATATTCTCTGCTGTCAAGCCAAATACTTTTAAAAGTTCCCAGGGCGCACCTGATAAACCGAACTCATCGTTCACTCCGATCATATCAAATAGAAATGGCATATTATACATCTTACCAGTAGCTATTACACCAGCTATGATATTACCAAATCCGCCTTTCTGATGTTCTTCGGCAGTCATAATAATTCCTATATCTCTAGTAGCCTGGATAATAGCCTCTCTATCAATAGGCTTGACGGTATGGATATTGACAATTCTAGTCTCCAGGTTATATTCCTTTTTAAGGATATAAGCAGCGCGCATCGCTTCTGCTACTATGGGACCGCAGGCAATGATGGCAATATCTTCTTTCTCAGATTGATATTCTGTACTTAACCTGGTTTCAAAGGCATCAATAAAGTTTTCCTTTTCTTCCCGGAAACGAATAATATTGGCAATTCCGAACTTGTAAGGAGTATTTTCTGTGGAAACAACCGGTGTCGCTTCCCGGGCATAACGAATCACAGCTGGTCCATTGATATTTGCGACAGCCCTGGTCCCCTTATTTGTTTCTGTGGAATCACAAGGAACAATAATATGCATATTGGGTAAATAATACATGTTACTGATTTCTTCCAAGGCCTGATGGGTTGCTCCATCCGGACCGACCGATAGACCACCATGGGCATTGGCAATCTTGACATTATAATTATTGTAACAGAGTGTTGTCCTGATCTGATCCCAGTTTCTGCCTGTTACAAATACACCATAAGAACCGATGAAGGCAATCTTGCCTTCTTTGGCAAAACCAGCCGCAACCAGTGTCATATTCTGCTCGGCAATTCCCACCTGTATAAATCGTTCTTTTCTTTCCGGGTGATCTTTATAGAACTGGTCCATTTTGATCGAACCGGTAATGTCCGCTCCGAAAGCAATGACCTCCTTGGATTCTCCCAGATTTTCGATGGCATCCCCAAACCCGAATCGGGTAGGAACCATGGTTACCTTCATTCTATCCTGGCTATTCCACCAATAGTCCCTGCTGAATTTTGGCATTTCCTGGGCAATCCTGGTACTAACCTCATCCTGGTAGGCACAGGACTTCTGATAGAGATGATTCACCTTTTCCTGGTCAAAACCCAAAGCTTTGATATCCTGTAAGGCTTTTTCCAGGGATTCTGCTCCCACCAGACCATCCTTGGGACAGATTCCATGATAGCCTACTACATTCTCAGCAAAAGATACGTCTTTTCCTTTTGTGGTATGGGCAATGATGACAATGGGCTGCCCTTTGATCTGAGAGGCTTTTTCCAGGGTACTCAATATCTCTGACATGTTATGACCATCCATCTCCAGAACATGCCAGCCAAAGGATTGCCACTTTTCAGCTAAATTCTCCAATTTCATGACCTCTTCGGTGGGTCCGTCAATCTGCAGTTGATTTCGGTCTACAATGGCAATCAGATTATCCAGTTGATAGTGTGCAGCAGACATAACAGCTTCCCAGACTGATCCTTCATTGAGTTCTCCATCTCCTAAGATGCAATAGGTTTTATAATCTTTCTTCTCCAAGCGTGCATTCAAAGCACAACCAACAGCTACTCCCAATCCCTGGCCGAGAGATCCGCTGGAAAGTTCGATTCCCGGTACCTTGAAACGATTGGGGTGTCCCTCAAAACCGGACCAGAGTTTTCTCAATTTGACCACTTCTTCAACGGGAAAATAGCCAGACATTCCCAGGGCAACATAGATGGCCGGAGCTTTATGGCCCACCGACCAGATGACACGGTCTCTTTCTTTCCATTCCGGATTAGCCGGATCATGTTTAATATGTTTGAGATAGAGAGCAGCAGCAACGTCCATAATAGAAAGTGTCCCTCCGGTATGGCCGGATCCGGCTGCGGTAATCGCTACCATATTATAAGCTCTCATCTCCTTCGCTTTTTCAATGAGCTCTTTTGTGGAATATTCCTTCTTAATTTTTCCAGTTTTTGAATCGATGATTGGCATAATCTCCTCCTTATTCGTTCAATTTACCTTATAAATGTAAAAATTTATTGTATTTACACCCTTGCCCAGGCTTCCCTTAATGTTCTCTTGGCATTGGCAATGACCACCTCGGAGG
>CAYSSG010000087.1:0-5001 GCA_964433635.1 uncultured Atribacterota bacterium
TTGGCACACCTTTCCCCGGTATTATAATTAGGAATACCATTATTTTCCAATACTTTAATCGCTTCTTTCACTAATCTTCCGGCCATAAAATTGGCAAATATAGGTTTTTTTATCTCCTTTTTTACTTTACCCAGGGTAAAAGCAATTTTTGTAGAATCCATAAAAGAAGTTGGTACAAATATGGCAATAAGGGCATCATATTCTGGAGCAATTATTTTGCTTACATTGCTAAAATTTTCAGCCCCACCATAAGCCAGCAGATCAAAAGGATTTCCTATTGAAACATGAGGAGGAAGAACTTCTTTCAATCGTTCTTTCAAAATTGCGGATGGTTCAGAAACAATTAAACCTAATTCTTCCAGTTTATCAGCTGCCAGTACTGCCGGACCTCCGGAATTAGTAATAATTCCAATTTTATTGCCTTCAATTCTCGTATAGTCATTTAACGCTCGGCACAGATCAAACATTTCCTCGATACCTTCTACGCGTAAAATACCAGCCTGATGAAAGGCAGTTTCATAAATTTGGTCTTCTCCGGCTAAGGAGCCGGTATGAGAAGAGGTGGCTCGCATGCCAGCCTTACTTCTTCCAGCTTTAATGGCAACGATCGGCTTTGTAGAAACAGTTTTACCGGCCTGGAATAAAAACTCTCTGCCCTTAATCAATCCTTCCATATATAGAGCAATGACTTTGGTCTGAGGATCGTTTTTAAAGTATTCAATTAAATCTATCTCGTCTACATCACACCTGTTACCATAGCTTACAAATTTGGAAAAACCAAAATTTAACTCTTCAGCCATCATTAAAACAGCCCCGCCTAAGGCACCACTCTGGGTTATAAAGGCAGTATGACCAGGTAAAGCACGTACTTCAATACTGGCAAATAAATGATTTTCCGTATTCATTATGCCAGCACAGTTCGGACCAATAATTCTCATCTGATATTTTTCAGCAATCTTTTTTATCTTTTTCTCTTCTGCTATGTTGCCTACTTCGGAAAATCCTGCGGATATAATAACAACCCTTTTAGTGCCTTTTTTCCCTAAATCTTCCAGTAGGGGAGGAATGTATTGACCAGGTATGGCTATTATTGCTAAATCAATCTCTAAATCCCGATAATCAGAATATATTTTTAATTGGAAAATTTCTCCGATACTACCTGGGCTTATCGGGTAAATTTCTCCCCCAAATCCACCTTCAACCATATTTTTAACTATCTCATAGCCTGTTTTACCCTCTTTCATCGAAGCAAATACCGCTACAGAATAGGGATAAAAGATATTTTTCATATGAATGACCCTTCTGCTGTTCTATATCCTTCCAGAAAAGCATCTGTATTCTTTTTGATCTCATGAGGAATATTCTTTCTTAAAACTTCAATCATTAGTTCTTTTTTAAAAGAAGAAACAAAAGAAATGGCTCCCAACATAACGATATTTTCTGCAATAGGAAGTCCAATCTGTAAAGCAATATTGGCAGTATCTATACTGATTAATATACCTTTTAACTTTTTGAAAACCTCTTCAATCTCTTGCCAGGTGGGATATGTTTCCGGATTTATCATAATATCTATGGGATAGACCTTGCTCTTATTTAGAATGACTGTACCCCCTGGTTTAATAAATTCTGCAGCCTTTAAAGCCTCGGACATTTCCATAGCGGCAACTACATCAGTAGAATAAGGAGGTATTCTTGAACTAAATATATCACCTATTCTAACTTCACAATGAACTGCTCCACCTCTTTGAGCCATGCCAACTTGTTTAAAAAACTTCACTTTTTGCCCTTCCTCCATAGCATATGCTGCAATGATTTGCCCTAATCTAATGACTCCCTGACCTCCGACACCAACTAAATATAAATTATTCACCATCTTTTATTACCTCTATGGCCCCTGTTGGGCAGGTATACTGACATAATCCACAACCAAAACAATCAGCAGTAATCTCCATAAAAGCTTTACGATTTTCAGTTTTAGGATGAAATATCATTGCCGGGCAGGCTAATTGATTTAAACAAATTCGGCAACCAGTACATTTACTTATATCAACTTTGAACTTATTAAGTTTCACTCTTCTTCTATTTGCCTGCAGGGCACATTCCCGACGAGAAATTACCACTGAAACACCAGGATATTCGATTGCTTCTTCAATCACTTTTATAGATTCATCAGGATTGTAAGGATCGATAATCTTAATTTTTTCTACTCCGCAACCCTGGCAGACATTGACAATATCCACTCTTTTGGTATCAGTCTCAGCCAAATAAACAGTTCCAGGATTTTCTTCAAAACCCGTCATGGCAGTCCATCCATTATCCAGGATAATGACAGCCAAGTGAACCTTTTGATATACTGCATTAATCAAGGGAGGAATACCGGCATGAAAAAAGGTAGAATCACCTATCGTAGCGATAACGGGTTTTTTTATACCAGCCCATTTAAATCCTTGCGCCAAACCGATACTGGCACCCATAGCAACTTCAGTCCAACAGCTTTCAAAGGGCTTATTCATTCCTAATATGGTGCAACCAATATCTCCCGTAATAATGATTTCATCTTTCTTGTATTTTAAATTTTTAATAGCCTTATTGAGTGCATAATAAGCCCCCCGGTGAGGACATCCGGTACAAAAAGATATGGGGCGCTTGACATGTATTTTTTGAGCGTTCTCAATTTCTTCAAAATTATCTTCCACTTCATACTTTTTATTTAAAAGGATTCCCAAACTTTGCTTGATATTGTCAAAAGAATAATTTCCTATTGATGATAAGGTTTTGTCATATTTTCCTAAAATGTCTATTTTTTTATTTATTAGGAAAGCTAGCCTGATTACTTCCGCTTCTATAATAGGCTCTAATTCTTCTAAAATGAGTACCCGGTCTACAGTTTCCAGAAATTCCTTGATCCTTTCCTCCGGTAGGGGATGTACTAGTCCAATCTTTAGCCAGGATATTTCTATTTGAAATCTCCTTAATACCTCCTGCAGAGTTCCCTCAACCGCTCCGCCATATATCACTCCATATTTATTATTGCCAAAATGTGATTCATTTACTTTTATTCCGGATCCAGTAACATAAGAATCACCTATTTTGAGGGCTTCAGCTAACCTATCAAGCACATCCCGATGTTGCGCCATACAGAGAGCTGCACCTGCTTTCGTATATTTTGTTATATCATGCTTAAAATATGCTTCTCTCTTTTCAATTATTATTTTTTTACCTATTTCCACATCAGAAGCAGTATGGGAAATATCAGTTGTTGATCTTAAAAGAATGGGACCCTTAATTCTTTCAGAAATGTCAAAAGCTGCTTTCACATAATCCAGGCATTCCTGTTGAGAAGCAAGATCAAGCATAGGTACGATCATTGATTTAGCATAATACCGGGAATCCTGCTCAGCCATTCCGGCATGTACTCCTGGATCATCAGCCACAAAAATAACTAATCCACCAGTACAACCGCTATAAGCAACATTGGCTATAGAATCTGAGGCTACATTCAATCCAGACATTTTCATCGTAACCAGGGCTCTCTTTCCTGCCCAGGCAGCACCCGCAGCTATTTCAAAAGCTACTTTTTCATTTATACTCCACTCAATATGGGATTCTAATTCTTTTTTTTTCGCCATTAGGTTTAAAATGACTTCTGTTGAGGGGGTACCAGGATAGCCGGCAACCACTTCCACCCCTGCTGCAATTGCTCCTTCAGCAATGGCTTCATTACCAGTAAGTAATTTTTTCAAACCTATTTCTCCTTTCTACTCTTCTACTCTATCTTATTATTTCAGTTAAAACCTGAATAAATTTTTCATTTTCAGAGTGAGTTCCAATAGTCACCCGAATAAAAGTAGGAGTTCCATATATTTTTCCAGGTCTAACAATAACTCCTTTTCTTAAACACTTTTCAAAAAATAATTGACTATCTTCTTTTAAATCAATAAAAATAAAATTTGTTTCGGTAGGAAGGTAAAAGAAATTGAGTTTATCTAACTCCTGGTAGAGATATTGCTTACCTTCTTTGTTTACTTTTAATACCTGCTTATAGTGGGTCTCATCATCTAAGGAGGCCAAGGCAGCAACTTGAGCCAGCCGATTAGTAGTAAAAGGATTAACTACCCTTCTTAAATAGCCAATTAATTCAGGCTTGGCAATACCATAACCTATTCTAACGCCAGCTATCCCTGCTATTTTGGAGAAGGTACGCAGGATGATTACGTTTTTCCCCTCTAAAACATAAGAAAGGCTATCAGGATAGTCTGTTTCTTCTACATAGTCATAATAGGCTTCATCAAAAACGACAATGACATCTTCAGGAATCTGTATCATCATCTTTTCCACTGAATTTTTCTTTACAATTGTGCCAGTTGGGTTATTGGGATTACAAAGGTAAATCATTTTAGTTTTCCCAGTAATTCTTTCAGTTATTCCCTCTAAATCAAAACAGAAATCTTTTAATCCAACTGAAATGAACTCTCCACCCATTATTTTGGTAATGGTTTCATAGGCAGGGAAAGTGGTTTCACTTGTTATTACTTCATCACCCTGGTTAATAAAAGTCATGCCAGTAAGGTCAATAATGTTATCCGCTCCATTACCAATAATAATAAAATCTTCACTGATATTTAATTTTTTTGCTAATTTCTCTCTTAATAACCTGCTGGTACCTTCGGGATAAAAATTAATATTTTTAATTTCTCTTTCGATTGCCTCTACCGCTAAAGGTGATGGTCCTAGGGATGTTTCATTGGAAGCTAACTTCACTACTTCTTTCAACCCTAATTCTCTTTGGACCTCTTCAATGGGTTTGCCTGGAATATAAGGTTTTAGGTCCAGAATACCTTTTCTAGTAAGATGCTTTGCTTCTAGCATTTTTTCTCCTCTTTTCTATTTGATATCAATTTGCTTAGAGCATAAAGTATCAGAATTGATTAAATTTTTTATTTTTAAACTAAAATAAAATAGGAGGAGACAGCTGCTCCCCCTAATAACTATTATCAATGG
>CAYSSG010000088.1:0-4774 GCA_964433635.1 uncultured Atribacterota bacterium
GCTGCATTGACAAAAGATAATTAACGTTTATAATTTTACAAGGGTACAGTCCGCTGTTTAGAAAGTCTGGATATATGTAAATTTAAGACAGCAATCTCTTCGATTTACCTGGTCTAAGGATTGATCTATGACCGGTAAACGCAAGACCAATCGTCTTAAGGGCATGAATAGAAATGTTTATGCCTCCCGTGTTTGGAAAGGAGAGAACAGTGAATGAATCCATAAGGCAGTACTTTTTAGATACCGATTTATTGAAGCAGGTATCAAAGGGTACTGCCTTTTCTATTTATTTAACCATGAAAAACCACCTTCTTAGAAGGTGGTCATGGTTAAATAAATGGTTTTAGCATGAAAAAGAAGAAGAAAAGCCAGAGGGCAATTTTTCACCTGAACTTTAAAACAGGAAGCTGTATTCATTCGCAATATTGTCGTTAAAAAAAATGAAAGAGAAATTGTCTCACAAAAAGTAGAGAAGAAAACTTAAACCTCTTTTAGAGGTACTTAAAGCCACCCGCTTTACGGGTGCGATGTTGACTGTTGTTCCAAGGGGAGAATGTCAGAAGATAACCAACCATTACAAGGTTAAGGACGAATAGGTTCATGAAAAAAAAGATTCATATTTTTTATCCGGTATTCATGCTGTTCGGATTCATCGTCATGATATTTATTCTTTTCCCGCCCTTGAAAACGATTCTTTATACGCCGGCATCTACTTTAAGGGACACGGTTTTAGACCCGGAAGTATATCGTTCCATCTATTTGACAATCATTGCCGCATTGATAGCGACAATCTTTGGCCTTATCTTTGGTGTTCCTTTCGCCTATTTACTGGCAAGGCACCGTTTCTTTGGAAAAAAGTTACTGGAAGCCATGATTGATATTCCTGTTGTGATTCCTCATTCTGCAGCAGGAGTGGCTCTGTTGTTTGTATTTGGCCGGAATTATTTTCTGGGCAAACTTTTCCATCATTTGGGGATTGATTTTTTTCAGACGTTCTACGGTGTTATTCTGGCAATGATGTTTGTCAGCGTACCCTTCCTTATCGATGCAGCCAAGGAAGGGTTTAAGGCAATCGATATCGAACTGGAAGAAATCGCTTTCACCTATGGTGCATCTCCCTGGCAGGTATTCTGGTATATCTCACTTCCTCTGGCAATGAAAAGTATCTATTCGGGTTCTATTCTCATGTGGGGCAGAGGCGTCAGCGAATTCGGGGCGGTGATGATACTTGCCTATAATGCCTCACTTTTTGGAACAAGCGGTAAGGTGCTGCCGGTTCTGGTTTCTGATCGTTTTAATTTCGGCCTGGCTTATGCCCGTCCTATTGCTGCTGTAGGAATATTAATTTCCCTGGCTATCTTTTTTATCTTGAGGATGCTGATAACCAGAGAAGAATAGATATGCTTGGGACAAGCAGTATTTAGAGATCATCAGGAATTTTGAATCCAGACAGGCTGGTGATGGAAAATTTTTACACGAGTATCTACCGGGAATAAAATGAAGGAGGTGAACACAAGAGGTTCGAAAGAATAGGGGAAAAAGCACTGTAACGAATAGAAATTATTTACCAAAAATAAGGAGGAGTAAATTGAAATTTAGTCGCTTAAGAAAAACTGTATTGTTAGTTCTGGTGAGTTTATTATTTGTCACAATGAATGGTTTAGCAGCTCAGAGTACGGATGTTGCGGTTGAAGAAGAGGTAGCCTTAAAAATCATTGCAGGTGATGCCGCAGAAGAACTGACCATGGAAGAGCTGAAGGAGATGCCTTTCCTGGAAGGGTGGGGTATCAGAATTAAGAGCAGCGGAGCCGTTGAAGGTCCTTTTGAATTGAAAGGCGTTCCTTTTATAGAGCTATGCAACCTGGTGGGGGGCATCAATCCCGATACAGCCGTTAAAGTCGTTTCGCGGGACGGCTATGCCATGACTTTCAGCTACAAGCAGATCATGGAAAATGATTTTATTACCTATGATCCTGTTTCCAAGCAGGAAGTCCCCCATGATCAATTGCATATGATTTTGGCATATCAGACCGATGGGAATGAAATGACCTTTGAGCAGGGAGGGCCGCTTAGACTTGCTATCCTCAGTGAAAAAAATCAGGTTACGGATGGACACTGGTGGAACAAATGGGTAGAGCAGATTGAATTGGTTCCGGCACCGAAGGAATGGAGTCTGCATCTCAAGGGCGCCCTGGAAGAGGATATTGATCGGGGCACATTTGAATCGGGAGCGAACGAGGGATGCCATGGTGTCAAATGGGTGGATGACAAAGGCAGAGAGTGGGAGGGGATCCCTCTCTGGTTATTGGTCGGCAGAGTGGATGATGAGAATTCCCATGAGGACGATGCCTTCAATGATTCACTGGTTCAGGAAGGTTATGAGGTAAAGATTATTGCCAGTGACGGATTCAGTGCCACGCTTCCGATGACCTCGGTAGCTCGTAGGAATAATATCCTGGTAGCCTACAAGTTAAATGGGCAATTCTTACCGGAGGATTACTGGCCTTTGAGGCTGGTAGGCGAAGGTTTAAGCGGAAAAGAGCAGGTAGGTCAAATAGCAGAAATCAATGTTATTTTTCCATAGGTTGAAGGTTAACAAGCATGAATAAAATGATCAGGAGGAGAATCATGACTGGAAAATATTTGAGAATTGCCATCCTTAGTATCCTGATACTCATATTGATACCAGGGCAGTTTCTAACAGGATGCAGCCAGGATAGGATACCGCTGAAAATCATGACTGCCGGAAGTCTGCTGGTTCCCTTCGGAGCAATAGAAGAAGCCTTTGAGGCAGCCAACCCCGGGATTGATGTACTCATCGAAGGCCACGGCAGTATCCAGGTAATCCGGCATGTTACTGAAGTGCCCCTGCTTTCGGGAGAGGCTATCGCCGATATTGTCGCAGTAGCCGATTATTCCTTAATTCCCAAAATGATGTATCAGACTATGATTCCGGGAGAAGAAAAAGCTTATGCCGATTGGTGTCTTCAGTTCGCTACCAACTCATTAGGCCTGGCTTATACCTCTCAGAGCAGATATGCTGCGGAGATCAACCTGGATAACTGGTACCAGATTCTCTCTCAGTCGGATGTCAGGGTAGGCATATCGGATCCCCGGTTTGATGCCTGCGGTTACCGGGCTTTGATGGCTATGAAGCTGGCGGAACTTTTCTATGAAAAGGATGGAATTTTAAAATCAATCACAGGTGATTTTTCCTATCCTATCAAAGTAGAGGAAAGTAATGGCGGTTACACGATCCTGATACCGGAAATACTGGAGCCGGAACGTCTTGTGATGAGGAATTCCAGTGTGACCCTCATTTTCCCCTTGCAGTCTGGAGATATCGATTATGCTTTTGAGTACAAAAGTGTAGCCGAGCAGCATGGGATGCATTTTCTGGAATTGCCTCCCGAAATTAATCTGAGTTCAGACAGATACAAGTCCCTGTGCCAGGAGATTAAAGTCAGGTCGGCTTTTAAAAGATTTGCCTCTGTCAATCCTGATTTTGATATCCTGCCTATTATCTACGGGCTGACTATTCCGTCCAATGCGCCTCATCCGGAACAGGCGTCACAATTAATTGACTTTATCCTAAGTCCAGAGGGACAGGAGATATTAAAGCAGAACAGGCAGATTGCCATTCATCCGCCTATCGTTGATCATCCGGAAAATTTGCCCCGGATATTGACAGATTAAACAAGGAAAACGCAACAGAACAGGTTGGTATCTTATACTGTATCAGGCATCCATCCTGTTTTGTTGCTTACAAAAAATGAATAAAGCAGACAGCGCAGAGCAAGACAGATTGGGTGTTGTATTTGCACCAGCAAAAATTATTTTGTATAATGAACCACAATTAAATAATAAATAATACGATTTTCTTCGAATTCGTTTTTCTAAAGGACTTTTCCCATGAAGGCGAAACGAAAAATATTTTTTGGAGGAGTTTTATGTTTTTACGTTTTCAGGATTTTAAAAAATCAAATCTCATTTCAGCTGTGATTATCATTGCCGTCTTTACAATATGGACTGTTTCTGCTTCTGCCCAGGAGGGTGGCAAGAATCCTCTGTTTATGGAAGGATTTCGCATGATTGATGAGTTAAACGCAGAAGGGCAGCGAACAATCATCATTGAATTCACCTTCAGCAAGAACGTCGTCAACATGGAAGTCAGTGAAAATAACAGTAAATGTTTTAAGGTAATATCCAGGGAAGATGGCAAAGAAGTTCCTCTGGAAGTCCAGATGGCAGATGATCAGATTGAAAGAGAAAAAAGAAATAACATTAACCTGATGATCAAAGAAGGTATAGATTCACGAACCACTTACCGAATTATTGTATCCCCTGAATTAGAATCAAAAAGTGGCGAAAAGTTAGGTGAAGAGCTGGTATTAGAATTTATGACCCTGGGGATAGTCAAATAGTCCTGAATAAGGAATTATCATAATTGGAACATGGATGCAGAAAATTCATTCCGCTCATAGATTTAAAAAAAATAGCATTATCCTGTTTTTTATCTTGATTTTGCCTTTTATCGGGATTTTTTTCTCACTTTTTATAGGCCGTTATCCCTTAACCTGGTCTGATATAATGGCTGTTTTTACAGCAGCTGTCAATCCCCAGGCGAGTCAGGACTTTCCGGATATCTATCATACGGTGGTCTGGAAGATAAGGTTACCCAGGGCTATTCTGGGTGCCATGGTTGGAGGAAGTCTGGCGATCAGCGGGGCTGCCTTTCAGGGATTATTCCGTAATCCTTTGGTCAGTTCAGGTA
>CAYSSG010000089.1:0-4767 GCA_964433635.1 uncultured Atribacterota bacterium
TAAATGTGATCATTCTTTTTTTATGAAACTAAACAACGATATTTTTTTACTGCATCTTTATCCTGATAACAGAATAAAGAATAAGGATCTGATGCAAAATTAAATTTCTTTCTTTTAAATCCCAGATACTTTTCAAAAGGTTTAATAGCGTCGGGACTGATGATAGTATTTACAGCCTCCAAGTTCCTGTGTCTGAGAACATTTACGTTGGCTGTCCCGTTAACTCTCCCATTTACGCGCAGTACAATATCGTTGTTTTGTTTTTCTGCAGTAATATTAACTATTTTCAGGATGATCTCCTCTGATCTGTCATCTATCACTGCAGATGCGTATAATCCGTTCTGTCCGGTGAGTGGTTTATCGTCCTGAAGAATTTTAATCAGTTGTGTTCCGCTGTTGGTTGAGAACATTTTCTGGACATAATAATTTGCTGTTCCGTATGATGTCAGATTATTGAACCATATCAGGTCGGGAGTCCACTGCCATCCATCCACATGAGCAAATAGCGGGGCACAAGAACACATATGAACTACATCAGCATTACGTTCCAGTCCGGTCATAAATACTGCCTCTGACAGGGCACATTCCCAGTTGTTCTTATTGGCAGGACTGGTGGTGGCAACGCTCTGTGCTGCATATTCTCCTGCGAAGATCTTATAAGTGTTACGGTCATAATTATCGTATCTGTCAGTATTGTCACGGAACCATTCAGGTGGTCTGTAATAATATTCATCGACCAGTCCGGCATTGTATTTTTTCAAAGCTTCTTTTGCATAATTGAATAATTCATCATCAGTGGCAGGGCCGGTACCTGACACGAGAATTATTTCAGGATAATTGTCCATTACAGCTTTTTCAAAGAGTTCTTAACGTTCAAAGTATTGGGGTCCCCACTGTTCATTTCCTATTCCCAGATATTTCATATTAAAGGGTTCGGGATGTCCCATCTGTGCCCTTATCTTTCACCACCGGGAGTCGGCCGGACCGTTGGCAAATTCTATCAGGTTAAGGGCATCCTGCACATAGGGATCCATCTGGTCAAGAGGAACCACTTCGGCTGAATTAAACTGGCAAGCCATCCCGCAGTTTAGTATAGGCAGAGGTTCTGCCCCGATATCTTCAGCCAGCTGAAAATATTCAAAGAAACCGAGGCCAAAGGTCTGGTAATAATCAGGTGTCTGTCTGTGTGAAAATTCCGTGTTCCATCTGTTGACAATCATCTTCCTGTCTTCTGTATTTCCGAGGGTCTTTTTCCATTGGTAAGGTACACTGAGATCAAACCCTTCCACAATACAGCCTCCCGGGAACCTGAGAAAACCGGGCTTCAGATCAGCCAGTAACTGTACCAGGTCGGCACGCAGACCACCGGGTCTGTTCATCCATGTATCCTCCGGGAAAAGAGATACCATATCAAAATCTATGACACCTGTTCCGCTGAACCATACTCTGAGAGAACCCTTCTCAACAATCCTTCGTGCCACAATACCAGCTTCATATTTCTTCCATTCGCTACCCTCAGGTGTCAGACTGGTGCTTCCTATGCTCTCTCCTTTATCATCAAGGAATTCAACTCCTATAGTGAAATCGTCATCCTGTGGCAGAGAGACCATGACAGATAAATTATATCTGACACCTCTTTTTATCCCCATCCCTCCGAACCCTGAATTGGTCATAGATAGATCGCCATCACCTTTTTTAAGAGTTATCCGTGCGAAACGCGGGTTATTTATATTCGCATTTCCTCTGTTAATTATCAGGAAATGGGAAGAGTCACTGCTTGTCTGCGATATATTCCAGCCCGTACGTGGCCTGTAGAATTCGAATGATCTGTTTTTTACCAACTCGGAATATATACCTCCATCGGCTGCGAAATTTATGTCTTCAAAGAAAACTCCCCACATCACAGACTGTACCGTAGCAATCGTTTTATTGGCATAGACAATAAGAGGTTCTGTTTTCTGTGCTGTTGCATTACTAAGAAATGAACAAAAAGTCAACAATGACAAGCCTAATGATAAGAAAGATTTCATTTTATATGTAATTATATTTGTTATAAGTAAATTGTATTAATAGTGGCAGATTGTTTCGTACTTTCCTGTCTAACCGTTACTGATCTTAATAAGCTATAACCTTAATATTTTGCATTTTCTCTACTTATACAAAATATTTTTTTCTTGATTTATTTCCATTCAAGAATTATTTTATCTATAAATTCTGATAGTTTTTTTGCTCCAATTTCAGATAAATGGTCTGCATCAAAAAAATCCGTTGCAACAAAATTCGAGTCACCTAACAAATTCTGATAAATACAATTATCATATTTTGAGCAAATTTCAGTTGTTGTTTTGATGGTTATGTCTAATTGTTCGGGATTTAAATTCATACGATAGGATTCAAAGGCAGGTGGTGTTAAAAGTAAAATTTTAACATTATTATTTTTGCCCCATTGTATGATTGAGTTTAAAATCAATATGTTCTCGTTAAATATTTGTTGGCTATAAGTTGATTTTATATTATCCCTTGTATGTCTCTCTGCGGCAATTTTACCTGTTTCAGCCAAGTCTCGGGCATTTTTTGAGTTGTAATCCGTGCCCCAGCCAAATTTTGTACATGATATAGCTGGATTGCCAAGTATATAATATGAAACCAATCTTTTAACATTTATATTTAGCCGCATGCTAAGAACTTCAGAATAATCCTTTAATGAATTTGCTGAATCCAGACCACAGTAGATAATGTAGTTTTTTACCCGCCAAGATTCGACACCAGCTTCAATTTTTTCGTAAAGCAAAAAATATGAAATCGGTAAAATAATATTATTCAGGTTCTTAAGTTGGTCTTGATACTTTTTTAATATTGCATAATCATATTTAAGTGATTGAGAAATATAACTTGCATTGTATGTATTACTGGAAAAATATTCAGGGTTAAAACCAAAAAAGGAATGTGAACTACCCAAAATTAAAGTCTCTATCTCAGAAGAATGATTATCTAAATATTGTTTTTTGAATAAATAATCATTTGGTATAGCTCTTAGTAATATTTCCATTAAAATAGCAATAACAATAAGAGGTAGAATAAAATATATCGATTTTGTAGCAAATCTTTTCATAGCTTAAAACTGAAAATAAATAAATTGTTGTTCTTTTCCCCCAAACCAAAATATTGCAATAATAATTGCATAATAAATTGCATATCTTAAAGGGCGATTAAATTTTAAACCTAAATTCTGTATTGCGAATTGTTGCTCTCTCCCTAACCATTCAATCAAAACAAAAATCCCTGTTAAAAGAATTGTAATCAAAGCTCTATGCATATCTGAGAATTTTGGGACTTCAAAAAGTGATGTTGATAAAATCTCTGAAATATAACTGAAAGCATGACCTATATTTTCTGCTCTAAAAAATATCCATGCAAAGACTGTTAGCCCAAATGTTAAAAGCATCATCAAGAATTCTTTTGCAGTTGGCAAGTATTTATTCTGTGCTACTATTTCCAAATTCTTTCGGTTATTGTTAGTTAACAAAAGTGGTAAAAAGTAAATGGCATTTAATGCACCCCAGACAATAAAAGTCCAATTTGCACCATGCCAAAATCCGCTGACTATAAAAATAATAAATGTGTTTCTTATTTTCATCCATGTTCCTCCACGGCTTCCACCCAATGGGATATACAGGTAATCTCTAAACCAAGTTGAAAGAGAAATATGCCAACGTCTCCAAAATTCCGCAATATCTCTTGAAAAATAGGGGAATGCAAAGTTTCGCATCAGGTTGAAACCAAATAGGCGAGAAGTACCTATCGCTATATCTGAATAACCTGAAAAGTCTCCATATATCTGAAAGGTGAAAAACAATACTCCTAAAAAAAGAGTACTGCCATTCAGGTTAGCTGAATTGTTGAAAATCTGGTTTGCAAACTCAGCACAATTGTCTGCAATTACTATCTTTTTGAATAAGCCCCAAAGTATTTGACGCATACCATCAACAGCTTTTGAATAATCAAAAGTTCTTTTTTTGTAAAACTGAGGGAGTAAATTGTTTGCCCTTTCAATTGGTCCTGCTACTAATTGAGGGAAAAAACTCACAAATGCAGAAAAGGCAATAAAATCCTTTGTGGGTTCAAGTTTCTTTTTATAGACATCAATCGTGTAACTTAATGTTTGAAATGTGTAGAAACTAATACCTACAGGAAGAATTATATTTAATGAATTTGCTCTTATTTCTGTGCCAAAAAATGAAAAGGCAGTTATAAAATTGTCAAGGAAAAAATTGTAGTATTTGAAGAATCCTAAGAACCCTAGATTAACCAAAATACTTGTCCATAGCAGAGTTTTCCGTTTAAGTTGTTTTTCCTCGTTCTTTAGTTTACATCCAACCGTATAATCAACTAATGTACTAAAGACAATTAATGTTAAAAATCTCCAATCCCACCAGGCATAAAAAACATAACTCGCTATTACAATTAGAAAATTTTGAATCTTTAAGTTTTTATTTGTCACAAACCAATAGAGTATAAAAACTATCGGTAAGAAAATTGCAAAATCAATTGAGTTAAAAAGCATCCTTTTTAATTATCCGTTAATGTTTATTAGTAGAACTATCGTCACTTTTAGCAAGAAGTTATCTGATAGCTGCATCTCACTACTCACTACTCACAACTCACTACTCACTACTCACCACTCCGGCATCACAACATAGGGAGCATTATTAAGGAATTCGATGCTTTTCTGACAGCTGGTAAACTGATCGAAATCATATCTTTCCA
>CAYSSG010000090.1:0-4601 GCA_964433635.1 uncultured Atribacterota bacterium
CCGGTCAAAGGAGTTTTTTATGAGAGAGATGAGCAGTTTTCAGATCAGAGAAGCCTTCCTGAAATTTTTTGAATCCAAAGATCATCAAATCATTCCCAGCGCTTCACTTATTCCCGATGATCCGACGATCTTATTTACCATTGCCGGTATGGTTCCCTTTAAACCTGTCTTTTTGGGACAGCAGAAATCATCTCTGAAAAGAGCGACTACCTCACAGAAATGCCTTAGAACCAATGATATTGATAATGTCGGAAAGACTGCTCGCCACCACACCTTCTTTGAAATGCTGGGAAATTTTTCTTTTGGCGATTATTTTAAGAGAGAGGCTATTCAGTGGGGCTGGGAATTTTTTACTGATGTGATAGGGTTTCCAGAGGATAAACTACATGTATCCATCTACAGGGATGATGATGAGGCATTTAATCTATGGCATTCCATGATCGGTTTACCGGAGGACCGAATTGTCCGTCTGGGAGAGGAAGATAATTTCTGGAAAGTCGGTCCCGTTGGTCCGTGCGGTCCCTGTTCCGAGATCTATATTGATCTGGGACCGGAGAGAGCTTCTCAGGATGGAGGTGGCGTTGGTATCAATGACCGTTTCCTGGAATTGTGGAACCTGGTATTCATGCAGTTTAATCGCAAAGAGGACGGTTTCCTGGAACCTCTTCCCAGGCAGAATATTGATACCGGTCTGGGATTGGAAAGAATTGCCTCGGTACTGCAGCAGGTTGCTTCAGATTTTGAAACGGATTTATTTATGCCCATCATCGCCTACACCGCTGATAAAGCCGCTGTACGTTATCAGAAGCATGTAAAGACTGATATTGCCCTGAAGGTCATTTCAGATCACATCAGGGCGCTGGTCTTCATGATATCAGACGGCATATTACCGTCCAACGAAGGCCGGGGATATGTTCTCAGGATGCTCTTAAGAAGGGCTTATCGTTTCGGAAAGGTACTGGGTCTGAATGAACCCTTTTTATACGATGTTGCGCCACAGGTTATTCAACTGATGGAGCAGACCTACCCGGAATTAAGGACCAAAGAACAGAATATCTACGAGATTATTTTAACGGAAGAAAAGCGTTTTCAGGAGACGCTTAATCTCGGTCTTGGTATTTTGGATACCTATATTCACAAGCTGAATCGAAGTAACCAGAAGATATTAAGCGGTAAAGATGCCTTTACCCTTTATGATACTTACGGATTTCCCCTGGAAATTACCAGGGATATCTTATCGGAAACAGGATTACTGGTAGATGAAGAAGATTATGAAAAATATATGACCGAACAGAAAGACCGTTCCCGCCAGTCCTGGGGTCCTGCACAGAGTGATGGTGAGGAGCAGGAGAAGCAGCAAAAAATATTCCGGAAAATCCATTCGGATTACGGAGAGACCATTTTTAACGGATACCATCAGATCTCCTCTCATACCGAAATCGTTGCCCTTCTAAGAGACCATGAACAGGTGGAGCAGCTGAATGCCGGCCAGGAAGGTTTTTTGATATTGAAAGAAACTCCTTTCTATGCCGAAAAAGGCGGTCAAAAAGGAGACCGGGGAAGCATTGTCAGTTCTGATCAGTCATCTGACCTGGCGCAGGTCACAGATACCCAGATGCCGGTAGAAGGAATTATTGTCCATCGTGTCAAAGTGGAAAAAGGTTCCTTTTATATCAACCAGCAGGTAAAGGCACAGATTGATGACCGGGAAAGAATTGCTATCGCCGCCAATCATACCGCCACCCATCTACTGCACCATGCCTTAAGGAATGTTCTGGGAGAACATGTTAAACAGGCCGGCTCCTCCGTTACATCTGAACATCTGCGGTTTGATTATAACCATTATAAGTCGCCGGATAAGGAAGAGTTGGATCAGATAGAAATGCAGATTAACCGCAATATTGAAGAGAATTACCCGGTAAGGTCTGAGATTACCGACTTTAAAAGTGCCCGTGAGAAAGGGGCTATTGCCCTGTTTGGCGAAAAATATGGTGACGAAGTCAGAATGATTGATATCGGAGGTTTCAGCAGAGAGCTTTGCGGGGGGACACACCTGGATCAGACTTCTACGATAGGTCTGTTTAAAATCATCTCCGAACAGGGAATCGGAAGTGGCATACGCAGAATAGAGGCTGTGACCAGAGAGAAGGCACGAGAGTTCGTCAGGGCGATGGAAGACGAGTTACGGGAACTGGAGATCATGCTTGATGTTCCCGGAAAAAGACTGGGACAGAAGGTTGAACAGCTGCTTCAGGAGAATGAAAGACTGAAACGGGAATATCGATTGCTCTGGAAGAAGATAATGCCTTATCAGGTGGAGGAGATCATTCAGAATAAGAAGGTCATCCATCAGATTCATGTTGCATCGGCAATGATTGAAACCAGAGACAAGAAAGATTTAAGAGAGGCCGGAGATATGATCAGAGAGAAGATGAAATCCGGCATTATTATACTGGCAACCCAGTTAGATGAAAAGAAACCGAATATCATTGTCATGGTAACTGATGATTTGATTGCCAGAGGTTATGACGCCGGTCGAATCATTCAGCCGCTTGCCCGGGAAATAAACGGCAGTGGAGGCGGCAAGAGGCATTTTGCTCAGGCCGGTGGCGCTGATTCCGAAAGGCTGAAGACCATTATCCAAAATATTGAAAACTTTATACAGCTCTAAATTCTTACTTATTTCCCTTCAGTAAAACTCCCTTTTTTATTGATTTTATGGTTCATGTATTATAATATGAAGCAAATATTCTTGAAAATAGATAAACGGAGGTTGTGAATTTATTGAAAATACTGGGAATTGATTTGGGGGAGAAGAGAATTGGTTTGGCATTAAGCGATGCGCTGGGCATTACCGCACAGGGAATTGACACCATTCAGGTGAAAAGTCCTGCTGAAATATGCGACAAGCTGATGAAGGTGATCAGGGAGAAAAAGGTGGAGAAGCTTGTTTTTGGCCTGCCCAGAAATATGAACGGTACCCTCGGTCCGCAGGCGTTAAAAGTTCAGCAGTGTGCCGATCAGTTAAAGGAACTCAGCCAGCTGCCCATAGATTTTGAGGATGAGAGGTTGAGTACGGCGACAGCTGAGCAGATACTTCTGCTTGCTGATCAGAGCAGGGCGAAGAGAAAGAAGGTCATTGACCGGCTTTCTGCCGTGATTATTCTGCAATCCTATCTGGATAGAAAAAGTGTCGGAAAATAAAAGAAGATGATAAGTAAATTGTTCAATTCATTCATTTTCCTGATAGCGGTATTATTCTTATTGGCTATCCTGTCGGCTGTCTGGATTTTTGTTCCCGTAGATACCGTTGAACCGATAGAAAAAATTGTCACGATACCCTACGGATACAATAGCAGCCAGATCAGGATGTTGCTGGAAAAAGAGAATATTATCAGGCCTTTTGATGCTCTTTTTCAGGTGATGACGAAATTGACAGGGATGGATGAGCAGCTGAAATCGGGTGAATACCGCTTTCAGTCTTCCCAGAATCTGATCCAGATTATCGATCAGCTGGTAAAGGGCAGGGTGGTTCGCTACCGGGTCACCATACCGGAAGGTTATCAAAGCAGACAGATTGCCCGTCTGCTGGAAGACAGGGAGATTGTAAGCTTTGATGAATTTCTGCAGTTTCTACAGGAAAATAATGATTATCAGGAAGGCTACCTGTTTCCTGATACCTATGAATTTCCCAAAAATTATGGTGTGCCGAATGTCCTTGAATCGATGAAAAAAAACTTTGAAGAAACAGTTTTTCCGCAGGTCAATCCCGACCAGGAATTTCCCACCGGTCTTGACTTTCACCAGGTTATCATTTTAGCTTCCATTATCGAAAAGGAAGCCCTGGGTGCGGAAGATAAACCAAGGATAGCCTCTGTCTTTTATAATCGTCTGAATCAGGGGATGCGCCTGCAATCCTGTGCAACCGTTCAGTATCTACTGGAAAAGCCACAGGAGAGATTAACCCAGGCTGACCTGGAGATTGAGTCCCCTTTTAATACGTACCTTCATGCGGGATTACCGCCTGCACCTATCTGCAATCCGGGTCTTGAATCTATTTTAGCGGCAGCCAATCCTGCACAGGAGGATTATCTTTATTTTGTTCTGGGCAAAGACGGAGAACATATCTTTTCCCGCACCTATCAGGAACATCTGGAGAATAAACCGTAACAGGTGTGGGAATATTTGGAAGTAGTATACCGTATCATGTATACCGTATATCGTATATAGTCGAATACAATACTATGGGTATTATGGGTATAAAGTATGAGATTTCCACAACCTGCAGATGCAGGTTTCGAAATAAACGATTGACTGGTAAATAAAGCAGTATTGCGTATTGCGTATACCAGTATACCGCAAAGAGTAAAAATACTTTTGGAATAGTAGCAGAGTGTCAGCAGTTATTTAAAATAGAATATTAAGCTGGAATTTGCCTTTAATGAAAATCCAAAAACTAATAACCAATAACGATTTACTGGTAGGTAAATCAGGTTATTGTATATAGTATTTACCATATAATATATAGTTAAAAAAACAGTGATTCGTAATGAGTAAGAAAGTCAATGTTTAATTGATTTAACATTATAAGGTATATTTAT
>CAYSSG010000091.1:0-4243 GCA_964433635.1 uncultured Atribacterota bacterium
AATCTGTGATTAAATTTACAGCTTTTGTAGCTATCCCTTTATTCCAAAAAGGTTCGCCAATAAAGTATCCTATCTCCGCACTTTTTCTATATACATCCGTTCCAATCGAAAGACTAATATTCCCAACATAGTTTTCTTGATATTGGATTGCAAAAAAGGTTTTCGGATTCTGAGAATCGACCATCCTCTTAAAATTAATTGCATCTTCAAGAAAATAGGGTTGTGGAAACGCATCTCTTAAGTTTATACTCACTTTTTCATTGTTAGCATATTCAACAAGTTTTTCTAAATCAGAATCGAGTAGTTCTCTGAGCACTACATCTCCATCTCTGGCAATATATTTTTTTTCCATATCACTCATTTATCCAATAAATTTAGCTCCGGAAATTCCAATTCCTACTCCAAGTATTTATTAAATAATCATTTCATGATACAGTGACCCATCCATTTATCATAATATTTACATACATAGAGAGCAAATCTTCTGATCTCTTCAATTCAAATCCATCTATAATCATTATCAAAAAAAATTTCAATAATATACAGGCTGACCAAATTGTGTTTAAAGTTTAATAGTATTTCTCAATACCTCCATGACCTTTAATTATTTCCCCTTTTTGTGTTTTATTAATAAAACTTGAGAGTCGCTTCTGGAACTCTTCTGGCCGGTTTCTGGCTGCTTCAATATAGGCGATGCGGATTCTTTTATAGGCATCCGAAAATTTGTTATAGTTTTTCCATGCAGCCTCATCTTTCTTTATGGATTCAATAATGTCTCCCGGAAATATATACTTTTCAGAGGCAATCTCCTTTGCTTTTTCAAGCATTGAAGGATGTATCATTTTTTGGCTTAGAAGCCATTTAATCCTCTCTTTATTTGCCTGGGAGTAGGTGCTTTTTGGATTCCTTGGAGAAAAGCGTTGGGCATTGTTATCCTCATCAATAGACTTAAACGTGCTGTCAATCCATCCAAAACATAGAGCCTCTTCTACTGCATCATTATATTCAATCCTTTTTTTACCAGAAGATTTTTTGGGAAAAATCAGCCATATTTCTTTTTCTTTGTCAAAATGATTCTCCAGCCATTTACGCCAGTCTTTTCTTTCTGTTACATAGAGTGTTTTAAGTGTATTCATAATAACCGGCTTTGACATTTAATCGTTGCATGAACTCCACTTTATCTTGGAGTATAACAAACATGATTACCTTTGTTTCAACATTACCCATCTGCACAACGTATGAAATGTCAAATACTCCTATCTTTTCACCCCTTTCTGATTATGGGATGGCATATTTTGGCACTGCTTTTGAGGCGGGCAACTCTGGGCATAATGAACTCCTATTGAAATGAGATAATGACTAAAAATATTCTATAATATCAAAGAAAGGTGGTCATAGAGAGAACCATCAGACTGTATCATTTACTGAAAATAAGGTTAAATCTGATATCTCAAGACCTAATCCCATTCTTTTTCTTATAAAGTGAGTTATTTCCCATTCTGGTTAATCAGATTATCCTATAATTGAAGTCATTTTTCAATGATAGACCCCTTCTCTTCTTTTTGATTATTATCTTTTGACTTATTTCCTTTATATCCAAATAAAATAGATTAATAGCCTGACAAAAAACCGTCCACTGCTTTGTTATTAGATGATATGATAGATGAGGGATTGATTACTGAAGAAAAAGTAAGAACAATCCTCCATGAAGGAAATGAACAAAAATAAAATCTCTAACAGGCTTCCCCAAAGGAGAATCATAGATTAAAAGCAATACTATCTACTATTTTATTGATCGTATTGCCTATATCAAAAACTTCCCTCTCTGCACTACATTCTATACTTTGAGGCTCAGAATAATGAGAACAATTTGTGAATCGTAATACAAAATTGATAGAAACTAAATTCCTTTTATAAATTGTATAATAGGTATAATCTGTAAATACCGAGCCAGCCGCTCCTTCGCTTTCTGCTCTAATACAGTATATTCTTCCGTTAATATTTTGCTGATAAAATCTCTTAGAAAAACTACTCTCTTCAGGAGTTGTCTGGAATTTCAATTCTCCATTCTCAATTTCGATTCCCGAAGGCCAATCATTTTTATTGACAAGGATTTTGATCTCAGGAGGCCATTTCTGTAAAGAGATATACTTTTCTTCTAAAGATTCTGGAGCTTGGAATATCATGTTACCTGCTCTGAATTCTTTCCAATGATTGCCTCTTTCATCAAGCGAACAGCTCTGAGCTAATATTTCACCATCAACTTCTAAAGTTACCTCACCATGGTGTTCCCAAAATACTATGGACTCATCATTATCAGCATAACGGGCTCCGGAACCACTTATCACTCTTTGCAAAACATATCTTTGCTCACGAAACAAAAGAATTGCTTCATTGTTTTTATGATCATATCTTATTTTAATTTCATCCCCGGATGGACAAGCAAAGATAAAATAATCTGTTATTTCGGGAGCAATTTCTTCAGGTTTTTGCAGCATTTTGGTTTGACTACCTACAGTAATCACAGCAAATATACTCATGATAAACAAAACAATTGATACGATTACAGCCTTCTTTTTCATGTTTTTAATTATACTACTTCTTCAAGATAAAACTTTATGTTATTTATACTATTAGAAATATTATCCTCCCCCTACTTACCTCAGGTAACAACCTGCTTACATTTCTACCCTAGGGGTACTCACCTGAGGCAACATGAATAATACGAAGATGCCCTGCCCGGGCAGGAATCGTTAAAATGGATACAGAGGATTAAGGAGCAATGGAAGGATGGGAAGATGAGCTGTGAATAGGGGGGGGGTAAAACTGATATTTCAACACCAGATCCCATTATATTCCTAACCACAAGCCAGTAGTTAGCAAACATAGAATGGCTGAACCCCAAAATTTTTTAATAATCATTACCTTTCCACCTTTACAAATTTATTTAGCAACAATAGGAAAAGGGAATAAGTTGTATAGTACCTTTCAATCTTACAATTTGTAATTATTAACAATGCTAATCCTGGTTATACTTTATTTCATTAAGAAATGCTTTGGCCTCTTTTACAATAATTTCAGCTTTATCATAAAAAACATAGTGCCCGGTATCAAGAATCTTATACTTTCCAATTGTTACATAAGAAAGATAATCAGATAATACCTTTTTCCAACCAATAGCAATAGTCTCTTGGTCATCGGAAATAAAAAAGTACATGGGGATGTTGAAAGGAATTTTGTTTTCTGCTACTGTTCTGGCATTACCTTTTAAATAATTAACTTCTCTTAACATATCTTTGGTAAAAGCACTTTTATAAAAAACAGCTAAATATTGATTTTTATCTTCTTCTGATAATTCATCTGATTCCATCAGAGGTAAGGTTTTTCCTGTTTCAGATTCGGGCATAAATCTAGAAAGACCAATTCTTGATACAAAATACATAAATTTTAGTTGCGTTTTTTGAGGTTCAGGAAGCAGGTCAATCGCTTCAGGTGTACAAGGGTCCAAGCCTATAATTGCTTTTACTTCATCAGGGTATTTTTGAGCCCAATATATGGCTTCTAATCCTGACATGGAATGAGGGAAAAGTACAAAAGGAGCTTTCTCTCCCGATAGTCTTAATGCCTCCCTTGTTTCTTCAAGCATGGTATCAATATCCCTTGGACTATTTGATGTCTCACTCCAGCCATAACCTGATTTTTCTACTACTGCAATCCTGTAGTCATCTACCATCCTCCTCCATAAAGGCTTAAAATCCAATGTAGGATTACTGGTACCCTGTCCGGACATAAATACAAGTGTAGGATCCCCTTCACCCTCTGAATATACATGCAATTTTTTCCCATTTACCTCAACCATTTTGCCAGGTGGATAATACTCTTTGGCTTCTTTTCTTAATTTGCTTTTATGGTTAATCGAAGTAGCAATCAATAGTATTGCTATAATAGCAAATACAATAAGAATAATTATTCCGAATATTTTAATGACTTTCATCTTATTCTTTCCTTATTTTTTTATTTGAATAAAATCAAACTGGCTGTTAGTTTTCCTATTTGCGGAATTATCCCTTTTTAAAAAAGGGCTTGAATGTAAATTGATTGGCTTTTTCTCTTTCTTCTTTAAAAGCTTAGGTATTGTTATGCAAGTAAAAGGTGATTTTTCACACAGTCTGCCGTCCCCTGTGCTTATATTTTTGATAATACCAATAGCTTGAGGATATGAACTATAGGGCCAGTCTTTGGG
>CAYSSG010000092.1:0-4148 GCA_964433635.1 uncultured Atribacterota bacterium
CATGATTAGAATCATCATAATAGAAATTCGTTAAACTGACAAGTAAATGAAAAAATGTTTCACTGGTTTAAATATCAGAGTTAAATGATTGACCCTCAGCCTGGAATATTATAGGATATTTTTATATCCAAATACGTTTCTTTTTTTGGAGATTAATAAGGATTAGATCCAGGAAGGGAGATTCATTATGAAAGTAGTTATCATTGGGGGTGTAGCCGGCGGAGCTTCCACGGCGGCACGTTTAAGAAGATTGAACGAGAAAGCTGAAATCATTATTGTAGAGAGAGGGATTTATGTTTCCTATGCCAATTGCGGGTTACCCTATTATCTGAGCGGTATCATTGAGAAGAAGGAAGATCTGGTTGTCCAGACTGCTGAATTATTAAGAAAACGATTTAATCTGGATATTCGTACGAACCAGGAAGCAGTAAAGATTAACCGAATCAAGAAAACAGTGACAATTCAGGATCATCTTAAGAAAGAAACTTACCAGGAAGATTATGATAAACTGGTACTTTCCCCCGGAGCAAAGCCTTTTCATCCGCCTATTAAAGGATTGGATTCCAATAAAGTGTTCAGCTTAAGGGATATTCCTGATGTTCTGGCAATGAAAGACTTCATAGAGCAGAAAAAACCGAAACGAGTGGTCTTATTTGGTGCCGGCTATATTGGTATTGAAATTGCTGAGAATCTGAAAAAAGCGGGAGTCATCGTGACTATTATTGAGTTAATGCCCCAGGTTTTAGGACCCCTGGATTATGAAATGGCAACCCTGGTCCATCAGCATTTAAAGGAAAATGAGGTTGAGTTTTATCTGGATGATCCGGTTCAATTCATTAAACATGAGGAGGATTGCCAGATTTTAGGCCTTGCCAGCGGTGAGAAAGTAAAGGCAGATATGATTATTATGGGAGTAGGCGTCAGACCGGAAACTACTCTGGCTAAAGAGGCCGGTTTAGATATAGGGACAACAGGAGGAATTAAAGTCAATCCATACCTGGAAACATCAGATCCGGATATCTATGCTGTTGGTGATGCCATTGAAGTAAACGATTTTATTGATGATAACCCGACTTTAATCCCACTGGCTGGACCGGCGAATAAACAGGGCAGAATTGTTGCCAATAATATCTGCGGATATAAAGAGACTTATTCTGGCACGCAGGGCAGTTCTATTATCAAGGTATTTGATATGACGATTGCCACTACAGGCAACAATGAAAAGCTTCTCAAAAAGAAAGGCATTTCTTATCAGAAATCATATACTCATTCCCCTTCTCATGCCGGCTATTATCCTGGTTCTTCACCCATCTCATTGAAATTGTTGTTTTCTCCTGATGGCAGTAAGATATTCGGAGCGCAGGCAGTGGGTAAAGATGGTGTAGATAAGAGAATTGATGTGATAGCGACAGCCATTCGAGCAGGTTTGACAGTCTCAGACTTAGAAAAGCTGGAGCTGAGTTATGCACCACCGTATAACAGTGCCAAGGATCCGGTAAATATGGCCGGTTACGTAGCCAACAATATTATCAAAGGAGACATGGAAATCCTCCACTGGGATGAATTCAGCCAATATCAGGCCGATCGCACTATTATTCTTGATGTCAGGAAACCGGAGGAATGCAAGGAAGGCATGATACCCGGAGCCATTAATATTCCGCTGGATGAATTGAGAGATCGTCTGAATGAAATAGACAGTAATAAAATGATTCTGGTCTATTGCCAGGTAGGACTAAGGGGGTATCTGGCCTATCGTCTGCTGAAAGCCAATGGAATTAAAAATATTAAAAATCTCAGTGGCGGATATATGACATATTATCCCACTACCTGTAAACAGTCTAATTGCCCTCTTTTCAGTTATGAAAAGATATTAAAATCAGACCTTATAGAGGCGGATACTGAGAAGTAACCACTTTGTATCCAACTTATTTTCTCGGTCGTTTAAATAGAATGATATACAGGCCTAAAATAATCAGTAACAAAGGCCAGAGAATGCTGAAGATTCTCCGTACAGCAGGCATATGAATCGTTTCGGTAAAAAGAACAAAGATGCCGAAAGCCATGATAATCAGGCCGGTATAAAGAGGCCATTTCCGGTGACCTGTATCTTCTTCTGAAATGTGGCGGGTGTGAATAAAATAAATCGCCAGAAAGGCAATCCCTAAAAAGATAAAGAAAAGGGCACCTTCAAATGCGCCCAGATAGAAATAGTCATTTGCCAAAGCAAACAGGCCAACCATAAAGACGATACACCCGGCAATGAGCAGTCCTATGGTCCTTTTTTCCTGGGTACCACCACGATAGAGATAAGCTGTTAACAGGATCATTCCAACTAGCGGCAAGATCCACTGGTCGTTAAACAGATGAAAATTAGAAAGCGTCCAGAGTATGCCGATAATAATGAATATAGCTCCCAATAGAGTCTTTTGATTCATGATCATCTGACCTCCTTCTTCATGTTCTTAACTCAGGAGACCCTGAATAATGAGATTCGTCGCATCATTCTCGCTTAATCCCCTGGCCATTAAGGTCTGTAATTGTTTGGAATCTACACTTCCCAAAGCAGCTTCGTGTGTAATATGGGCTTTAGGATGATTCACTTCCACAATAGGAATGGCACTGACCACGCCGTTATCTTTGATAATTTCTGTACAATCTACATGACCCCTGGCATAGGCAGCTGAAGCAGTTAGTTTGCTGTAGACTTCAGCCCTGGTATTACCGGTAGCGGCTACGCGGGAGCTTAATAAGCCACGTGCCCTCTCCCCGACTAAATGGCCAATTTCCTTGACCTTAATCAGGTCATCTCCTTTACCACTGATTCGGGCAATCATTTCCAGAACACTGCCAGCTTCACAGGTTGCTTCATAATGGATATCGATCAGTCCTGCCCGTCCCTTGATTAATTCAAACTCAGAGTAAAAATGGGCATTCTCCGAGAGGTGAATTGTGGCATGCGGATAGACTTTTATGCCACCATGCAAACCGTGAACATGTTTTTCCAGATAACGATACCTGGCATTTTTACCTACCTTGATTGTGCCATCCATGATATGCTGGATATCGACTGCATTGGGAAAGGCGCAGTGAGCCAGAAAGGAAACTGAGGCATTCTCCCGGATATCGTTGTGAATAATCATCTTCTGAATCCCATCCTCGGGTATCATACCGAAACACATATGTACCGGCTTTTCAATCCTGGTATCTTTTTCCACGACCGTGTTAACTTCAATATGATCATCAAATTCTTGAACATCCACCTTCAAACCGGGCAAGAGATGGGATTGAATCACTTTGTGATGATGGATAAAAATATGGGCAATATCTGGTTGACTGAAGATATCATCGGTCTCTGTAATCTTAGACAGCTCTTTTGTCAGATCATTATTAGTCAAGTTTTACACCTTCTTTGTCCGGAATGTTTTTATGCTTGCAGGGAATACATTTATTTTCAAAATAAGGGACAATCTTTTCAGTCACATCTTTTTTGATGATTTCCCCATTACAGAGCATAAAGGCATGATCCGCCTGTTTTAACACTGCCAGGCTATGGGTAATCAATAGGATTGTCTTCTTCTTTTTCCTCTGTTCTTTGATGACCTCGAACATCTTATCCAGGGTTTCTACATCGATTCCTGAATCAGGTTCATCCAGCAATACCAGGTCAGGGTCCATGGCCAGAATGGAAGCCAGTTCTACTTTTTTCCGCTCCCCTCCGCTGAGTGTTTTATCAACTGCGCGGTTGATATATTCTGAAGGATCCAACCCCATCCTATCAAGTTGTTTTAGAATGAAATCATCATCTTTATCTTTAGCTGCTGCCTTTAAGAAGTCTTTAATTAATAATCCTTCATAACGAGCCGGTTCCTGCCAGCCAAATGTAATGCCCATACGGGCACGTTCGTCAATGGTCGCCTTGGTAATATCTTTCCCTTTGAAATGGATGGTTCCCTGAAAATTCCGGTAACCCTCTAACCCCATGATCGTAGAGGCAAGTGTGGACTTGCCGGCACCGTTCGGGCCTACAATCGCATGAACATAACCTTCCCAGATCTCCATGTTGATATTTCTTAGAATGGGTTTTCCGTTCATAGATAAGGATAAATCCTTAACTTCTAATAGATTGTTCATATCCTCACGTCTTTCTT
>CAYSSG010000093.1:0-4146 GCA_964433635.1 uncultured Atribacterota bacterium
AAGAAAAAGACCGTTTTTATGATGTTCCCGCCTATATATCAGGATTTGATTTTTCGTGATACTCCGGGGTGAAAAGATTCTTTCCTATGATTAACGCTCCAGGAAATTACCCAGTATAGAACGGCCTTCCTTGTTCCTGTTCATACCTGCGGGTGACAAAGCTCTGATCAGTTTGCGGATGGGCATTGACTGAAGCCATACTTTGCCTGTACCCCGGAAAGTGGCAAGGAAAAGTCCTTCACCCCCGAAAACCATCGATTTAAGACTTCCGGAGGTTTCAATATCGAAATCCAGTTTTGGCTCAAAAGCTACAACACAACCTGTGTCAATACGTAGTTTCTCATTGTTCAGATGTCTTTCAATAACTGTTCCTCCCGCATGAACGAAGGCTCTTCCGTCACCTTCAAGCTTCTGAAGAATGAAACCTTCTCCCCCAAGAAGACCTGATCCTATTTTCCGGTTAAGGGTCACTGTCAGCCTGGTGCCAAAAGCAGCACAAAGAAACCCATCTTTCTGTACGATAAGCGAATTCATTACCTGTTTCAGATCAATGGGTATAACAGTTCCGGGATAGGGTGAGGAAAAAGCTATCCTGCTCTTTCCCGGTCCAATATTGGTGAAATGTGTAAGAAAAAGGGATTCTCCGGAGATAAGCCTTGAACCTGCCGATAACAAAGAGCCGAGGATACCTTGTGCAGGAGCGGAACCATCTCCCATTTTAACGTCGAAAGTGATACCATCTTCCATGTAAACCATTGTTCCGGCTTCAGCTATAACAGTTTCTCCGGGGTCAAGTTCAACCTCGACAAACTGTATATCTTCTCCGATAATTTTGTAATCAATTTCATGGCTTGTCATAGTTGTAATCAGTTTGATTGGCTTATCTAATTTACTATTAAAATAGCATATGTCAAAAGATAGAAATTAAATATTATTTTTGCAGAACAAAACGGGACGTTAGTTCAGTTGGTTCAGAACGCTTGCTTGACAGGCAAGAGGTCACTGGTTCGAATCCAGTACGCCCCACAAAAGATAATCAGAGAGTTAGCGAAATCTTAACTTTCTTTGTTTTGTGTGATTGCAATATGGTTGCAACATTTAAAATATGGTATATGATAGATATACAGTAATATACATTATAAGGGATTTGAGGATTACATCTGCAAAAAGTATGACAACTTGTCCCGATTCATCGGGAAACAACTTATCTTTATTGTCCGTGTTACCATTTAGGGCCCATTTATTATGTGTTTAATTATGGAACCTCCATCTTTAGTCCTTCGAATTGCATAAATTTTCTTCTATTTTAAAAGCTGTTTGATAATAATTATTAACGGCTCCAATTAATTTTACTTTGATATAGAATGAACTAATAAACTCTGAAAAAGCTTTAAATTCATGCATTGGGACGTTAAACTCATCAAATAAGAGAATATCGTCTTTTTTAAGATATGGTCCCATCATGGTTAAAGCAAAAAGTGTAGAATTATAAATATCAGCATCCATATGCACAACTTTTCTTAGATCAGTTTTAAATTCCTTTAAAAAAGGAGCGAGTGTTTCCTGAAAAACACCTTTAATAAATTTACAACGATTATCATTATTTACATCCGGGAATAAATCGTTTGCAGACATATCTCCTTTCTTGAAATAACCCCAATCTTCCGGTAATCCGGTAAAAGTATCAAAACCAACAAACCTTGAATCTTTTGTAGTAATATTATTAATCCACCACAGGAAAGATTTTCCACCTGCAACACCAAATTCAATATAAAAAACGCTTTTAAGATTTTCTGAATGAATAACGTGATCATATAATTCATACCTCCTTGAATAATCATGATTTTTAATATAAAAGTCATTATATTCAGATTTAGGTGTCTGCCTTACCCATTTTGACAATTTGGAAATATAAGCTAATGTAAGTAACCAAGATGAAAAAGGTTCAAATATTCGATGGAATTTTATTCTAATCAGATTTGATTTTATCTTACGTATAACATTTATTCCTTTCTTCATAATTTTAAATTGTTAAAAAGCATCCGAATCGACTAAAATAATATTTCCCGACATCAATCCATTATGGTTATGTCCTGAAAAATCAATGGTTAAGTTCATAAAATTGAAACTGGGTCTCATATTAACAATTTGCATGAAGAAGTAAGATTGGTCTTTTGCGATAAATATTGTTTTTGGGTTTTATCCATGCCTCTAAAGTAATTGCTCCTGCTATTGCATTTAATATTGGTGTGTCAGAAATATTAAAATAATTTGTGTCCCCATCAAAATATAAGGAATTCCCTGCTCCAATTTGTCCAGGCTCCTTTGAACAGGAAAGAAAAGAGAAAATGTTTCTATATAACAGATCCATTACTCCCTCATTCAGATATTACTATATTAGGTGCGGTTTATTTATTATTGCTTCGAAATTTTCTTAAAAATTTGTGCTTTCATTCAACATTTGGTGAATTAAATTCATCTTGTAGTAGTATACTATGAGGTACTCAGGCTGAATGCTAATGATCGGCTTTAAGTTATCAGTAGAATGTTATAGTTCAACAATTTCTACTCTTCTGTTTTTTGTTCTTCCTTCTTCTGTTTTATTCGTTGCAACCGGCGCAGTCGAACCATCTCCGTAAGTTATTAATTGCTCAGTTTTCACTGAATATTTTGAGATTAATTCACTTCCTACAGATTCAGCTCTTTCTTTTGATAATTTTAAGTTTGCTTCAAAACTTCCTATATTGTCAGTATGGCCCACGATGATATATTTTTTATCCGGATGTGAATTTAAATATTCAGCAATAATTTTCAGCACACCTACTGATTCAGGTTTTACCTCCGATTTTCCACTGTCAAAATGGATATCGTAAATAGCAATATGTCCGTTTTCCCATAAGCTTGTCTCAAGGTTTCGTACAGTAACCAACCCCTTATCAATCGATTGTATTTCAGTAGCATCAAAGGTGATTAAGGGGTTTTCCCAATTAGTAATATATGCTACAATATAGACTTCTTTATCATCTATTTTCTTTTTTGCTGATATATATGCAAATTCACCTTCTTTAAAATCGGGCTTTATGGATTGCCCTGCAGGTAAAGAATTTAGTCCATTAAATTCACCAATATAAAGCTGTTCACTTAGATTAACGCCGCAATTTGTTTTGTCAAGAGTCAGTAAAATTTCAAAAGCTGCATTTTTTAGAGCATTTTCATAACTTTTTAAAATTTCAAATACAGAATGAGAAGGTTGAGATGAATATTGAATCCTGGTAATTTTACCGTTTATTTCATATGGTTCAAGTTTATTATCCCTTAAAGAAAGCATGTAATACCGGTCGAAGTTTTTTAGCTGATACCACTCTATTACAGAGCCACTAAAACGGCTTATCAAAGAATAGTCCTTTGAACCTTCAATATCTGTTTCTCGTTGGGCAAAAAGATTAGTTGAAATCATAATTACAACTGCTGTTAAAATTACTGATGCTTTTTCATTATAATATCTCCTTTTTTAAAGTTAATTTTTTCATGATGCTATTTTGGTCATATTACTGCCAACTCTTTATATGATCTATTTCTATTAAATTATTTTTAATTATCAAATTTCGTCAGAAATAACAATGGTTTCACTTTCCAACTCCAGGTTCGCACCTGGTTGATTATGGAAATTTGTACCCTGCTTTCAGGTATTAATTTCAACTACATTTACAAATTCACCCCGTCAGTTGCATAAACCGCTGACAAGTAAAATACTCCATAATATTGTTTAATATGTTTCAGTGTCCATTTGTTACCCGAAAACTGCAATTATTTTTATACTTACAATATTTTTATCGGGAGAATAACATTTATTAGCCTTTCTCTTAATGTCATAATCATTTTCACACTTGCCATAATCTCACTATTAATATACAGATATAGAGTATTATAATAAGCATCTGGACAGTATCCAGCTTCTCAATGGAACTACAAGTTAAATCATTTCAGGGAAATTGGGGCCTCATTTCTCTATAATTTATTTAATACCATGACATTACTGGTGCTATACTAAAGTTTATTATCATCTCTGATAAACCAGTCTATTAAAGTGTCATATTAAATGTCATTAACAATATCTGAAACCAGATTCTCTGATCCTTCAATTTT
>CAYSSG010000094.1:0-4062 GCA_964433635.1 uncultured Atribacterota bacterium
GTAGACTTGTATACTGAAAATAAGGTAATATTAAATAAGATTTTATTTAAGGAGGAGTAAGACATTATGCCTGAATTTGGACATTCATTTTCCGGTCTTAAGAAAGACCGCAAACTGACAAAGGAAGAGTTAATACGTGCCATAAGGTTCATGATTGCTGCAGAATATGAGGCAATTCAGCTTTATATGCAACTAGCCGAATCGACAGATCATAAATTGGCACAAGATGTTTTAAAAGATATTGCCGATGAAGAGCGAGTTCATGCCGGAGAATTTCTAAGACTGCTGAAAGAACTTGCTCCGGATGAGGAAAAATTTTATCAGGAAGGTGAAAAAGAGGTAGAAGAAGAGATAAAGAAGAGGAAAAATAGAAAAAAATAGCCCCTTTGAAAGCATTTAATGGAAAGAGTCATTACAATCGTTCCAAAAGATGCCATAAACATTACATTATTTCTGTAGTGCTTGAGAGATTTTTATTGAATTGAGGGAGGAAGAAATGCCATCGATAAACAGTGAAAAATTATTTTCAAAATTATCCACTCAGATGAAAACATCATCCATCAGAGAAATTCTTAAAATCATTCAGAGTTCAGATGTTATATCATTAGCTGGAGGAATGCCGGATCCGATCACATTTCCATCCGAAGAACTGAAAAGGATAACTGTAAAAATATTAGAGGAGGATAGTGCCCGCGCCTTGCAGTACAGCAGCACCGAGGGGCTGGTTAAGCTAAGGGAATTTTTGCTTAACTGGTTACAATTGGATCAGCAGAAATATTCCATTGATAATATGATTATTACTTCCGGATCTCAGCAAGGTCTGGATTTGGTAAGCAAGGCATTACTGGATCCTGGAGATATTGTGTTTGTAGAATTACCGAGTTATCTTGCTGCTCTGAATGCTTTCAGAAGTTACGGGGCTGAATTGATTGGCATACCTATGGATGGAGAGGGAATGATGGTAGATGCTTTAGATGATGTTTTGAAGCATCTTAATGAAGAAGGGGAAAAAGCTAAATTTATTTATACCATTTCAAATTTCCAGAATCCTGCCGGTGTTACCATGTCATTGATGAGGAGGAAGCAGATCATTGAGATTGCAAATAAACATAATCTGTTTATCCTTGAGGATAATCCTTATGACAAAATTCGGTTTGAAGGAGATTCTTTACCTTCTATCTTCAGCCTTGATCAGAATCAAAATGTGATAAATCTGGGTACTTTCTCAAAGATTTTGTGTCCCGGTTTAAGACTGGCATGGGTTACGGGCAATAATGAAGTGATTGACAAGATTGTAATATTAAAGCAGGCTACTGATTTGTGTACTCCAATCCTGAATCAGTTAATGGCTTCCGAATATTGCTGGCAGGGTAAGATTGATGATAATATCCGTTCCAATGTCTCCATCTACAAACAGAAGCGGGATACGATGCTCCGTTCTCTGGAGGAACATTTTCCTCCTGGAGCCTTTTGGAATAAGCCTGAGGGAGGTTTTTTTGTGTTTGTATCTCTGCCTGAATATATCAATACAGATGAAATGCTCTCCGAAGCTATTAAAGAAAAGGTTGCCTATGTCAGTGGATCTTCCTTTTTTGCCGATGGCAGTGGAAAAAATACCATGAGACTCTCATTCTGTTATCCCAGCATAGAGAACATTGAGGAAGGTATCAGAAGGCTGGGTAAGGTTATCTCCAGACAGATTAAAAATGGAGAGAAGTAAGCATGCTTGATTAAACCCGCTGAAACATAGAATTCATATGGAGCCTTATAACAAATTGGCATTAATGATTTTTAAAAGAAAAATCTGTTTATAATAATCTTACTATTGGAAATAAAGCAATACAAATCATTTGATCACAGAAATCTTTTTATATGCCTTTGGGTGAGTTGCTTTTTTACAATTTATTCAGTACAATAGTGTTTGTCCAAAGAATTAGTAGATGGCGCAATCGAATAGTGGTTAATTCAGCTGGCTCTCAATCAGCAAACGGGGGTTCAATTCCCCCTTGCGCCACTTTATATAATAAAAACAGATAAGATTAAAAGAGCAGGTAATTCCTGCTCTTTTTAGCATGTCTATCAAGATATGTTTCGGATATTGATATGATGAAAACTAATACCAAAATAATTAAAATTGAACCAGATAATATGAATATAAAACTTCTACAGGAAGCAGGATTGGCAATCAGACAAGGAAAATTAGTTGCTTTCCCAACCGAGACAGTATATGGATTAGGAGCAGATGCTCTCAACGATAATGCCGTAGCGAAAATATTTGAAGCCAAAGGCAGGCCATTTTATGATCCTCTGATAGTCCATGTAGCTTGTTTGAAAGAAGTATTCGATCTGGTTGAAGAATTTCCTGAGATCGCCAGCACACTGGGTGCAATATTCTGGCCGGGACCTCTGACCATGGTGATGAGAAAGAGTAAAAAAATTTCCCATCTTGTTACATCAGGACTTGATACTGTAGCAATACGTATACCAGATCACTCTGTAGCTCAGGCCTTAATCAGAGAATCAGGAAGGCCAATAGCTGCTCCCAGTGCTAATTTATTTTCCTATACCAGTCCTACTAAAGCAAAACATGTAATTTCTGATTTGAATGGGAGAGTAGATATCATTCTGGACAGTGGAGATACCAAGGTAGGAGTAGAGTCAACTGTGGTAGATGTTACCGGATTTCCCTTGAAGATTCTACGATTGGGAGGTGTTCCTTTTGAAAAACTGAAAGAAGTAACACCTGATATTATCATTCATCATAAAAATGCTGCAGTCAAAACATCTCCTGGCATGTTAAAAAAACATTATTCGCCAAAGGCAAAGATGATACTGGTAGAGGATGAGAGTGAAAAAATGGTAAATAAGATTATTTATCTTGCATCAGGCTATCGGAATAAAGGAAAAAAGGTGGGAATTATCACCAGTCAGGAAAACGCAGGCTGTTATAAAGATTTTTTGGTCAGTATACTAGGTAAGGCTCATGATTTAGAATCCTGTGCTCATCAGTTATATTCTCAGCTCAGGTCTCTTGATGAAATGCAATGTGAGATAATTATTTCAGAGAATTTTGAGGATAAAGGATTAGGTAGAGCAATCATGGATCGATTACGCAGAGCATCCTCTGATCAGTGATAATCCAATTTCACAATTATAAGAAGAATCTCTCTTTGATGGCTTTAGCTGGATAAACAGTATGATATATGCTATAATAAATAAGCAAATGGAAAAAAGATAAATGCCGGAAAATGATTCAGAAAAATATAAGATTGTTACCGTAAATCGCAAGGCAAGGCATGATTATCACATATTGGACACTTATGAAGCTGGCCTGGTTTTAAAGGGGACTGAGGTAAAGTCAGTCAGGAATAATCAGGTTAGCATCAAAGAAAGTTATGCCCAATTCAAGGGTACCGAATTGTATATTATTAATATGCATATTGCACCCTATGAGTTTGGTAACAGATTTAACCTGGAACCAAAAAGAGACAGGAAACTCCTTTTAAATGGTAAGCAACTTGCTAAGTTGAAAGGGCAAATTGACACCAAAGGAGTAACACTGATTCCCTTAAAATTGTATTTTAAAAATGGTTATGCCAAGGTAGAAATTGCCCTGGCAAAAGGAAAAAAACTTTACGATAAAAGGATAGACTTAACAAAGAAAGCAATCCAAAGAGAAACTGAAAGAGAATTAAAATATCAAAAATGGGGGCGATAGGTATCGACAGGGAAAACAGAGGTAAGAAATGCGAGCCGAGGTTCCTTGTCCTCGTAAAACTCGGGGAAAAACATTAATTGCCAACGATAACGAATTGGCTTTAGCAGCTTAATAAGCTGCTCGTCTATAAGAAGCTTTTGTCTGTAAGCTTTTTATGGGTGTAACATAAAACGGACTATCTGCATCAACAGCTCCGATTGATACAGAGAAAAACAGGAGATAGTATCATTTAAATCCTGTCTATGGGAGTTAAATGATGCGAAAAATAAAACATAGGATACGCTCGTAGGATTTCTTGTCAAAGGTTCTCTGGACGCGAGTTCGATTCTCGCCGCCTCCACCAT
>CAYSSG010000095.1:0-3918 GCA_964433635.1 uncultured Atribacterota bacterium
CCTCTTAACGTTGATTTTGACACTTTTTTTGTCAGATGATATAATTTAAATGTTTTACTTCATGTGAAAATGAAACATAAAGGTGGTGATTGGTGCACTGAATCAAGAAAAATGATAAAAATAGAATAGAGGAGGGTATTCATTTTGTCAGGTCTAACTAAAAAAATTATTTGTTTTTTGTTCATTCTGGCAGGTGGTTTGATTGGCTATGAAATAATCCCTGGCATAGAAACCATATCAAGGATTGAGTTATTTATTCAGCAAAGATGGCTATTACTTATCATCTCTTTTATCAGTGGAAGTATATTTGGATTTATATTATTTATACTAAGTCATAGAAAATTAAATCATTTTGGTAAAACACTCTTAGCTTATTTCCACAGGATTCCTGCTCAGAATATTCTTTCAGCAGTCATCGGCCTCATTATCGGTTTAATAATTGCTAATTTACTTGCTTATTCCTTATCTTTTATACCATTTGTAGGGAAGTATTTACCGATTATACTTAATATTACCTTGGGAATTTTAGGCATTTCACTGGGATTAAGCAAAAGAGAGGAAAGTGTTAATTTTTATAAAAAGAATATTGAAAAATTAAAAAAAAGAGAGAAGGTTTCTCATTATCAACCCAAAATATTAGATACCAGCGTTATTATTGATGGAAGAATTGCAGATATTTGTCAAACAGACTTTTTAGAAGGTGATTTGATTATACCGCGATTTGTATTAAACGAATTACAGGCTATTGCTGATTCTTCTGAACCTCTGAAACGCAACCGTGGTAGACGTGGTTTGGATGTACTAAATAAAATAAATAAACTGCAGAACAACAAAATAAAAATTATCAGCCATGATTACCAGGATTTAAAAAGTGTAGATACTAAATTAATAAGGCTGGCAAAAGAATTAGACGCTAAAGTTCTTACCAATGATTATAACTTAAATAAATTAGCTCAATTGGAAAACATATCTGTATTGAATATCAATGATCTTTCCAATGCCTTAAAGTCAATTATTTTACCGGGAGAAGAATTGATAACCCAGATTATAAAGGAAGGGAAAGAATCCGGTCAAGGTGTAGCTTATTTGGATGATGGCACCATGATTGTTGTAGAAAATGGAATTAAGAACATTGGAGACAGGGTTAAAGTTACAGTAACAAGCATTTTACAAACACCAGCCGGAAGAATGATATTTGGTCGCATAAAAGAAAAATTAAGTAAAAAAAACTTTTAGTCTGATTTTGGAAAGTAAATCATTCCAGCTGTATATATAATATTGATAATGAATTATATTTTCTATTCTAGAACAAAAGTGAGGGTATTTTATTGAGTTTAAAACTATATAACACTCTAACGGGAACAAAAGAAACATTTACTCCTCTTAAGGAAAATCAAGTTGGCGTATATGTCTGCGGTCCAACGGTATATAATTTTTTCCATATCGGAAATGCCAGACCCTTTCTTGTTTTTGAAGTTTTAAGAAGATACCTTAAATTTAAAAAATATCAGGTCAAGTATATTTCCAATTTCACAGATATTGATGATAAAGTGATTAAAAAAGCCAATGAATTTGGAATGACAATCTCTGAGCTATCGGATAAGTACATCAAAGAGTATTTTCAGGATGCCGATTGCTTAAATATTGGCAGGGCTGATTTATATCCTAGAGCAACTGAACATATCCCTGATATTATTCAATTTATTAATGGATTGACAAAAAAAGGATATACTTATGTAATAGAAGGGGATGTTTTTTTTAATGTAAGCAAGTTCAAGGAATACGGAAAATTATCAAAACAGAAACTGGATGAAATAAAGATTGGTGCCAGAATTGAGTGTGATGAAAGAAAATTGAATCCATACGATTTTGTGTTATGGAAGAGAGCAAAGCAGCATGAGCCTTTTTGGGATAGTCCCTGGGGCCCCGGCCGTCCCGGTTGGCACATTGAGTGCTCTGTGATGTCAAGTAAATACCTGGGAGAAAGTTTTGACATTCATGCCGGTGGGGAAGATTTGATATTTCCGCATCATGAGAACGAAATTGCACAAAGTGAAGCCTTTAGCGGTAAGATATTCGCTAAATACTGGCTTCATAATGGATTTCTAAGGATTGATGATAAAAAAATGTCCAAATCTCTAGGAAATATTTTAACAGTCAGAGAGCTTTGCCAGAAATACAGTGGTTCAGTAATAAGGCATTTCTTACTTTCAGCACATTATCGAAGTCCGCTGAATTATTCATTAGACCAGATTGAACAATCACAAAATAGCATGGAAACATTAGATAATTTGATTTACAACATCAATTTTCTTTTGACGCAGGATCAAACTAAAACAACCATTGACAATGAGGGAACAGCTTTGCTCAATACAAAAGAAAAAATGAAAGAAAAGTTTATGGAAGCAATGGATGATGATTTTAATACACCCGTTGCCTTAAGTACTCTCTTTTTACTGGGTAAAGAGACAAATATTTATCTTAATCGGGAAAACTTAAAGAGTAAAGAAGTATTACAAAATGTTTTACAATTTTATCAAGAATATGGAAGCGATATATTAGGTTTTAGGTATCTTGCCATTACAAATGGACAGAAACAGATTCAGGATAAAAATATTGAGAGAATGATAAGAGAAAGGGAAAATGCCCGAAAAGCCAAAGAATGGAAGACCGCTGATCAAATCAGGAATCAACTAAAGGAGATGGGGATTGTTCTGGAAGATACCACAGAGGGAGTTCGCTGGAAAAAATATTAATATCTCTGGGTTTTTTCAGATATCAAACCAAGAGGGAAAAAGATACAAAAAAATTTCAGGGGATATCTATTGGAAGTGTATCAAGAGAAATCTTATCATTTTTATAATAAATATCATGACCGAATACTAGTCAGTATGGCAAATTGCGGCGACTTTTTAGCAGAGCAATATATTATTAAGAAATATAAGAAATTAGTCAAAATGAAGGCAAGAGCCTATTTTATCATTGGAGCTGATACAGAAGATCTTGTCCAAGAGGGAATGATAGGACTTTATAAAGCAGTCAGAGACTTTAATGATTTAAAACCTGTTTCCTTTAAAGCTTTCGCCGAAATCTGCATCAACAGACAAATCATTACTGCGATAAAAGGGGCCTCCAGGCAGAAACATAAGCCACTGAATTTTTATGTCTCTTTAAATCAACCCATGTCCTGTGATTATTTTGATCACACATTATTAGATGTGATCAATGATGCAAATAAAAATGATCCTGCATCCATGTTTTTAACTCAGGAAGAAACGAAAGAATTTAACGTTAAATTAAAGAAAGTGTTATCAAAATTAGAAATTAAAGTTCTGGAATTGTATCTTAAAGGCCATGCTTATCGCGAAATCGCAGTAGACGTCAAAAAAACCAGTAAATCCATTGACAATGCAATGCAAAGAATTAAGCGAAAGTTAGAGTTTATCAATAAATTACATTGACTCTAATCTTAAAAACAACTATAATATGTTGTATTGCCGGTGTAGCTCAGCTGGTAGAGCAGCTGATTTGTAATCAGCAGGTCATCCGTTCGAATCGGATCATCGGCTCCAGCGATAATGTATAAACTGGGGAGGTACCAAAGTGGTCAAATGGAGCGGACTGTAGATCCGTTGGCTGAACGCCTTCGAAGGTTCAAATCCTTCCCTCCCCACCATATCTGCCCGCGTAGCTCAGTTGGTTAGAGCGCATCCTTGGTAAGGATGAGGTCACCGGTTCAACTCCGGTCGTGGGCTCCATGATCCGGTAAATGTTTTTTTATTTGCATTTGTCTAGTGATAATCACTTGATTATCTGTTACATATTGATATAAGCTATAAAACAAATAGAACAGTGGATTTTAGAACTGTAAGTACTTTTAAGGAGGAAATAGCAAAATGGCTAAAGAAAAGTTTGTTC
>CAYSSG010000096.1:0-3705 GCA_964433635.1 uncultured Atribacterota bacterium
ACAATAAATACCAATATCTTCCCTGGAGTCAATCCCAATTTCTAAGAATCACTAGAATACACAACATAATATATTTTTACATAGTTTGCGTAGTGGGACTTATCTAAATTGAACGAATATTCAGCATATAAACTTCAACATGCTTTACCGATATAATAGCATCAAATGTTAGTATTCGATATATTTGCTCTTTTTAATCTCTTCATTGCCTCTTCTAGCCTTGGAACATCAACCGTTAAGGCAATTCTGATATAACCTTCCCCATATTGACCATATCCAATGCCGGGAGTTACAATAATTCCTGTTCTCTCTAAAACATCATTGGCAAAATCAATTGATTTCATGTTTTTAGGAGTAGACACCCAAATATAAAATGTTGCTTTTGGTGAATCTATTTGCCACCCCAATTGGTTTAAACCATTGATTACAACGTCCCGTCTTTCAGCATACATATCAATTAACTTGGGAATATGATCCTGGGGACCGGTTAAGGCTGTAATCCCTGCTTCCTGTATGGCTTTGAAAATACCGGAATCAACATTCGTTTTAATAATCGAAAGAGCTGAAATAGCTTCCTGGCTCCCAACAGCAAATCCGATTCGCCAACCAGTCATATTGTAGGTTTTTGAGAGAGAATGAAATTCCAAACTTACATCTCGAGCACCATCTACTTCAAGAATACTGGGTGCTTTATAACCATCATAGGCTAGTTCTGAGTAGGCAAAATCATGACAGATTAACAGGTCATATTTTCTGGCAAAATCTATCACTTCCTTAAAATAATCTTTGCTGGCAATAGCTCCTGTAGGGTTATTGGGATAGTTCAGAAAAATTAATTTCGCTTTTTCAGCTTTCTTTTTATCTATCTTATTTAGATCAGGAAGATAACCGTTTTGTTCCAGTAAAGGCATAGAGTATGGTTCTCCATTGGCCAATAATGTACCGGTTTTATAAACAGGATAAGCCGGATCAGGGATCAGACTGACATCCCCCGGATCAATAAATCCCAGGAATACATGCGCAATGCCCTCTTTAGATCCAATAAGAGAAATAACTTCTTTCTGAGGATCCAGGTTGACTCCAAATCTGTTTGAATACCATTCTGCAACGGCAATCCTAAATGCCCTGGTACCCTCATATGGAGGATAATTATGGGTTTTGGGATCATGTACACTGGCAGCTAATTGCTCAACGATATGGACAGGAGTAGGTTGATCAGGATCTCCAATTCCTAAATTGATTATATCAACACCTTTTTCAATGGCTGCTTCTTTTTTCTTGTCAATTTCAGCAAATAAATAGGGTGGAACATTCCTTATTCTCTCGGCAATTCTCATCTTTAATATTTTCTCCTCTCTTTCATCAATCAATCTATCAGAATATATGAAAACCTTATGATACGATATTTCTATTATGAACTGGTTATATCTTAACTGAACCCTGAAAAACCATCTCAGCTGGACCAGTCATATAAACATGACGATCGTTTAACCATTTTATCTTGAGATCTCCTCCTCTTAAATGAACGATTACATCAGGATTGACTCTTTTATTCAGTACCCCAGCGACAACAGCAGCGCAGGCACCGGTTCCACAGGCCATTGTTTCGCCGACACCTCTTTCCCATACTCTAAGATTCATTTCATGATCATTAATTGGCTGAACAAATTCCACATTGGTTTTTTCCGGAAAAAGATGATGGTTTTCTATCATAGGTCCAACCTCAGCTACCGGAAAATGATCTACCTTTTCAGTAAAAATAACACAATGTGGATTTCCCATGGAAACACAGGTTACTCTAAAGTATTGACCATTTTCCAGTGATATGGTTTCATTGATAACCTGCCTATCTGGATTTCCAATCATGGGAATCTCTTTTTTCGATAAATGAGGTTTCCCCATATCAACTTTAACTCCCTCAATCATATCACCATTTTTTTGGCTTAATATCAGTTCAGGAACAATCTCACCAGCTAATGTTTCTACAGAAAATTTTGTTTTTCTGATTAGATTATTTTCATAAGCATATTTTGCAAAACAGCGAATCCCGTTTCCACACATCTGTGCTTCACTGCCATCGGAATTAAAAATTCTCATTCTCAAATCATATTGTTCGGAAGGAAGTATTAATATCAGACCATCTGCTCCAATACCAAAATGACGATTACAAAGTACACTTGCTAATTTACCGGTATTCATCTGTTCAGGCAGTTTCTTTGAAAAAAAATCCATCATGATAAAATCATTTCCAATTCCATGCATCTTATCGAAATTAACTTCCATATTTGCCTCCTCATCCATTTTTAGTATAAGTTTTCAGTATTCTAAATCTAATCCCGGTTAAACCATTCTGGAAAAACATGATTCTGATTAAGATACTCATATGTTTCACCTTTGACCATGAGACCATGTCTTCCCTGATTTACAAGCACTACCGGTGGCCGTGGAATGCCATTATAATTACTTGACATCGCATAATGGTATGCTCCGGTAGAAAAGAAAAGGATTAAATCACCATTTTCTGCTTCAGGCAATTGAATATTCTGAATCAGAATATCTCCGGATTCACAATATTTGCCGGCAATTGTCACTTCCTCTACAGCTTCTTGATTGAACTTATTAACAAGTATAGCATCGTATTGAGCATCATATAAACTGGGACGAGGATTATCAGCCATTCCACCATCAACGATGAGGTATTTTTTCAATCCGGTTATTTCTTTGATTGCCCCGATACGGTAAAGGGTAATGCCTGCTTCAGCAACAATTGATCTTCCAGGTTCAACCAGAATCTTCGGTAAAGCAAGATTACTATCTCTACATACTTCTTTTATCTTCGTTACCAACTGTTGGACATAGATATTTATAGACGGGGAATGATCAAGACATGTATATTTTGCTGCTAATCCTCCCCCTAAATTAATCATATTTGTTTTACTTTTATATTTTGTTTCAATATCTCTTATCATACCAACCATCTCTTGAATAGCCAGATAATAAAATTGAATATCAAACAACTGTGATCCAATATGACAGTGAATTCCTTGATAGATAAGATGATCTTTCTCTACTATTTGAGGAAATACTTCCAGTAGATCCTGAATCGGTATACCAAATTTGGAATCAACCTGACCGGTTTTAATCTTTTCATTGGTATGTGTATCAACTCCAGGAATGATTCTAATCATGATATTTACTTTTTTATTCAACTTATTGGCGATTTCATCAACCAATTGCAATTCATACAGATTATCTATAATAATTGTTCCTATGTCATGACTAATTGCAAATCTAAGCTCCTGTTCTGACTTATTATTCCCATGAAAATAGATTCTTTCAGCTGGAAAACCTGCTGCCAATGCGGTATAGATTTCACCTCCTGAAGAAGCATCAAGGCTGAGTCCTTCTTCTTTGATCATTTGGCACATTGCCTGAACAAGAAAAGCCTTTCCTGCATAGAGCACTTCATAATCAATATCGCATTCTTTAAAAGCTTTTATATAATCACGACATTGTCTTCGAATAACATTTTCCGAATAAATATAACAGGGTGTTCCGTAATGATAAGCTAAATGATCTAACGGGCATCCATCGAACATCAATTGTCCACTTTCATCCAAATTAAAACCTTTCCGGTTTACTTCTTTCAGATCTAATGTTGTTGTCATTTACCTCTCCTTTAAATTTTTCAATAATTTTTTACAA
>CAYSSG010000097.1:0-3677 GCA_964433635.1 uncultured Atribacterota bacterium
ATCAGCGGGGCTGCCTTTCAGGGATTATTCCGTAATCCTTTGGTCAGTTCAGGTATCCTAGGGGTCAGCTCAGGCGCAAGCTTTGGGGCAGTGTTAGCCATCATTTTGTATGGCCAGAATCATATGGTCTATTTTTTCGCTTTTGGTTTTGCCTTGTTGGCTGTGGCGATGAGTTTTTTTATCGGGCAGATTTACCATTCTACCCCTACCATTACCCTGGTGTTGGGTGGTGTAGTTGTTTCTTCCATCTTTTCTGCTCTGGTTTCATTTGCGAAATTTGTAGCAGATCCTTTTGAAAAGCTGCCCTCGATTACCTTCTGGCTGATGGGCAGCCTGGCAACTGCCCAATACAAGGATATTCTTTTTTCAATTGTACCGATCGCCATCGGCGTCATCGGATTAATTGCCCTGCGCTGGCAGATTAATGTGCTGTCAATGGGTGATAAGGAAGCCCAGGCATTGGGTATCAACAATATCCTGACGAAAATCATTATGGTTCTATGTGCCTCTCTGGCTACGGCGGGGGCTATCAGTGTCAGTGGCAATATCGGCTGGGTGGGACTGGTGATGCCGCACATCGGAAGGATGATGGTGGGAAATGATAACCGGATTCTTATTCCGGCAAGCTTTTTTCTGGGAGCTTTCTTTATGATTGTTGTGGACAATTTAAGCCGCACTTTGATTGGTGCCGAGATACCCCTGGGAATACTGACTGCCTTGATCGGCGGACCATTCTTTGTCTATCTTTTAAAGAAAACGAAGGGCAAAGGATGGTAAGATGACGTTATTGGAAATGCAAAAAGCCAGTTTTGGTTATGGCCGGAATATTATCCTGGAAAATATAAATTTTTGTTTGGAGGCAGGAGATGTTTTCTGCTTAATCGGCCCAAATGGTTCAGGTAAGACGACCCTCCTGGATTGCATGATGGGGATTCTACCTTTAAAGAAAGGCCAGATATTCTTGCAGGGGAAAAACCTCAAAGATTTAAAAGCCCAGGAGATTGCTCAAATCATTTCCTACATTCCACAAATACATAAAAAAACCTTTCCCTATACCGTAGAAGAAATTGTATTAATGGGACGGGCTTCTTATATCGGCATGTTCAGCTCCCCTGGCAAAGAAGATGTCGCCATTGCCCATGACGCCATTGAGACAGTCGGCATACAGCATTTACTGCACAGGCCTTATACTGAATTAAGCGGGGGTGAGGGACAGCTGGTCATGATAGCCCGGGCGCTGGCGCAGCAATCCAGGATTATGATGATGGATGAGCCGACCACTTATCTGGATTTTAAGAACAGCTTAACGGTTCTGGAGGTAACCCGGAAGTTAGCTGAAAAAAGAAATCTGTCTGTCATCCTGGCAACCCATTATTTAAACCATGCCTTTTATTTTGAAAATAATGGATTAAATACCTTTACCGCTATGCTTGATCAAAAGAAATTTGCCATATTCGGACGACCAAATGAAGTGCTGACCAGGGAGAATATCAGTAAAATATTTAAAATAGACTGCAAGATCATTGATTACGATCTGGATGAAATGAGAAAGCAGAAATATATTATTCCCTTAAAGCTATCAGAAAGGAAGGATTCTTTAGTGTATGTTTAAAAGAAGTTTCAATATCTTTTTAAGTGTGATTTTTTGTACATTCGTGTTATTTGCTACAGCCAGCCTGGCAGCTGAGACTGAAACTGCAGAACAAAATCTTATTGTGGATTGTTTTGGCCGGGAAGTCGAAGTGCCAGCGCCCGAGGATATAGAGCGAATTGGCTGCCTTTTTGCCTATTCCGGTCATGCTGTTGCCTTGTTGAACCGGGGGCCTGACATTGTCGCGATTGTAGATGGCCTGAGAAGAGATGTGCTTTTTACAGAAATGTTTCCAAATATTAAAGATGCTGTTGTTCCCAGTAAAAGCAGTGTGATTAACATTGAAGAGCTGGCCAGGGCGGATTGTGATATCCTGTTTGTCCAGGGAGAAAATGCCGTCAATGAAGCCTATGTTGCCCAGATAGAGCAATTTGGCATTCCATATCTGGTCATTGACTACGGCTCCATTGCCGAGCATCAATACTCTATTGAAATGATAGGCAAGGCTCTCGGTGAAGTTGAAGAAGCCAGTCAGTATCTTGTTTATTACAATGACTGCATCGAAAGAGTACAGGAAAAGATCAAGGACATTCCTTATTCCGAAAGGGTTACGGTTTATCATTCGGTAAACGAAGCAACCCGGACAGATGCCCGTGGTACCCTGGCAGCTGAGTGGCTGGACATTGCCGGAGCGCACAATGTTTCCCTGGATGCCGATTTGAATTTTTTAGAAAACAAATATTTTGCCAGCCTGGAGCAGATATTACTCTGGGATGCAGAGGTGTTCATTGTCAATGAAGAGAATGTGGATACCTATATTCTGACCAATGAACAATGGGCTGATCTGCAGGCTGTGAAAAATAAAAAGGTCTATAAAATGCCCAATGGCGTATCCCGATGGGGTCATCCCACCAATGCCTTAGAAACGCCTCTGGCCATTCTATGGACTGCCAAACTGTTGTACCCGGATTTATTTGCAGATATCAATATGCAGGAAGAAGTCAAATATTTCTACTCGAATTTTTATGAATGGGATTTGACAGACGAGTATGTAGAGAAGATTTTAAGCGGGGAAGGAATGCGTTTGAGAAAAGGGGATGTGTAAGAGGAGCAATGAAGTACCTTTTGGCAATTGATGATACGGATAATGAGAACTGGCCGGGTACAGGCCATCTGCTGGAGAAAATAAGGAAAGACATTACTGAAAACGGGTGGGGAAAGACAGACAGTATCACCAGGCATCAGCTCTTCGTTCACCCGTCGGTGCCTTATACTTCGCATAATAGTGTGATGTGTTTTTCCGGCGAGGTTTCCCGGAGGGAGACAATGGGCATGATTATTGATAGAGCCGTTTCCTATTTGGAAAGAGAATCAGCGCCTGAATCTGATCCAGGATTATGTGTTGTATTTCCTGATGAATTGCCTTTCCCTGAAAAGCTGATTTCTTTCGGGCGGAAGGCAAAAAAAGAGAAGCTATTTAAACAGGATGCCTATAATCTGGCCAAAGACCTATCAATTTATTTATTATCAGAACATGGGGGAAGCGGTGACGGCGTCATCGGGGCTTTAGCCGGAACCGGCTTGCGGCTCAGCGGAAATGACGGCCGGTTTCGAGGAAGTCATTTTATTGTTGATTCAATAAAAAAATACAGGGTTGGTGATTTATATCAATATAAAGACATCGATAAGGTATGCACTGAGAATGGCAAACAACTCTCAGAAGAAGACGATGTCTTTTTGGAAGGCAAGATAAAAACAGTTTTAATGAACTATAAATCTGTTTTGCCGGTTAAAAAAATTCAAGAGCAAGATCGGATTTTCTGGAAAAACCTGCCTCATCATGAAATAAAAAGATATTAAGATAAATGAATATTTCTTAAAATAATTTCATTTGATTATTAAGTATCATTTCGTTAAAATAGGAAAAGATTGCAACTGTTCTGAACAGGACCTTAAAAGATAGAAGATGATTTAATTTCGATTTCATGTTTCTAAGGTTAATCAGGCTAAGGACATGAAACGGCAGGGTATATCGGGAAACTGATATGCCTCCCATTATGGAAAGAAATTAAAGATGTAAATGCAC
>CAYSSG010000098.1:0-3383 GCA_964433635.1 uncultured Atribacterota bacterium
CCAGAAAAAATCTTTTATGAAAAGATCATGATTGTATTCATCATTACTTCTATTAGTTTAATATAATAGGACTTACCCTATTATTTTTAATCCTTTTGGACACTTGCCTGAATTTGAAATACAACCTATTTAAGCTATTCACCGGGAACGCAGAGATACAATGATAAGATACATTGAGGAATATTTTCCTCAGGATACTAAGAAGGTCTTTCCTGACGGCGGTCTGTTTATCTGGGTAGAATGGGGCGGTGATATTAACACGGCAGAATTGCTGGAAGAAGCAAGGAGGTGTAAGGTTGCCTTTATTGCCGGTGAAGGCTTTTTTAGTGAAGGAGATGGAAAAGGAGGTAATTGAATGCATATCAGCTTCGGAAAGGTTCCACCACGAGAAAATCAGGATAGGCATGAAAAGATCGGGTGATTTGATAGATGATAAGATGAAATAGACCGACTTGATTAAAGTTTTCTGGTCATTTTGGGTACTTTCATCATGTACTTTTAATCATATCAGATTCTGGTATTATTTACTTTCTGAATTCAGAACACCTGTAAAAACTTTCAATTTATATTCACCACCCTCAAGCAGATTATGATTGTAAAGGTGATCCAGGTTAATTTCATCTACCTTCACATGATTCTCCAGAAAGATATCCATCCAGGTTTTATAGGAAAATAATCCCAGAGTATGAACCTCAGATTGGATATCAAGCTTACCCTTCTGGCGAATCAGATAAACTATTGTTGCTTCATAGGTAGTATCCGACACGATATGATTATTTTCAAATACGGTTATATTGATACCTTCCTTTTCACCGGAATAGGCTAAATTATTGTTTTGAAAATCTTCCTTAGTATGGACTGTTACCAAAAAAACACCACCGGCTTTTAAATGCCGGACTGCATTGCTGATAGCCTCTTTCAGGTCATTAATGGTAGACATATACATAATAGAATCTGGAATAATGACCACATCAAATTTACGGTTGAGATTAATAGTTCGAATATCTCCACTCAGGTATTCTACCTGCGGATTTGTTTTTCTGGCAATTTTGAGCATACCCTCACTAATATCCACTCCTGTTATCTGAAAATGTTTTTTAAAATGATAGTCATGCCCTCCTGCACCGCAACCTGCATGCAGCATTGCAGCATGATGTTTGCTTATGTTCTTTTTCAATATTTTGATATAAAATGATGCTTCTTTCTGGTAAGTTGCGGGAGCAGCTAAGATAGTATCAGTCCAGGCAAGCTCATTATATGCTTTCCATTTCATTTTCCCTACCTCTTCTTAATTAAAGGCTAGTCATATTTATTATTATAGTATTTTTAAACATTCTGATTATAAATTATCGTTGTCCTAAGTAAGTAAATCTCGCCTGTTATACAAACCATTGGTCAGATATATTGAAATACCGACCACAACTGCAGAGATGATCAAGTATAACATATGTATTCCTTCGGAGGCTATCTTTAATGAATGGAAATACCAAAATGGTGTCAAAAAGTTCAGATAATCAATATAGTCCAGATATTCAAGAATGACTGTTGCTTTAAATAAAACCAGCAAGACCAGCACAACTACGATTAAGCCTATTCTATATCTTTTAAAAAGACCGATTCCAAAAAATACCATCTGGGTAACAAATATCCTAAAGTGGTTATGTTAATAAGCCCGAATATGGATTCTTCTTCCAGCAAGGGCAGCAGCATCACCACATTAAATATCCAGGTACCTAAAGCAACCGCCGCCAGATGCAATTTTACCCTAAGGATTTTCAATGAAAAAAGATTCTTTTTAAACCAAAACTTCTGTCACTTTCTCATCTGTTCATACTTCTGTACTATGGACTGATATTTATCATGGATCATTTTTTGATCAAACTCTCGGAATTCATTCAGCATTGTACTCAATTCGGCTTGGGAGAAGTACCCCTCTGAATTAGGGAAGAAAATATCATCTTCCATCTTGATATGTTTGGGATAAAAACTTATCAGTTCCTCCAATTTGCCTGTGATGGTCCCTTGTTGAAGACGATCTCCCTGTAGATACTTCTCCTTGGCTGCAATCAGCTCTTTTACTGTTTTCCGACCATATTGATGTCCCTGAATTAGCTCATTCATGATATTCCTATCCTCTTGAGACATTGCTTTTTGAGCGCAATCGAGGAACAAGATTTCTTCTTCTTTCCCATGATGTGTTCTGTCTGCATAAGTTCTGAAAAAATCAACTGCAATGTCGATAAAATGTACATTTAAAGGTTCACTACGTTTCATCCTTCTGATTTCATCATCAAGCAGGGATATCATTCTTTCAATCAGCCTGTGCTCAGCCATCAATAATCCCCTCGGTTTCATTATCCATCCCTCCTGTTGCAATGATTTTATAAATGATACTAATCTTATATATGAACAAATCCAATATCAGCGTAGTACATGAATCGGCAGAAATCATTGAAGCGAATTAAGAAAATTAACGAGCAATTTACGTTGCTACCTATTCCCTCATTACTCTGCAAACCGCTGACATGTAGGACACCAATAGACTGTACCTCCCAGATAAGAGGCTTTTTGAATCATCGTGCCACAGATGAAACATGGTTTCCCAACTGTATTTTTGCTGAGAAGTGTCTTATACTCACCTGCTCTACCAAATAAGTCTTTTTCCGTGTCACGTCCTCCAAGTTTTATCATTTTCGCAAGTGTGCCCTTCATTGAGTGGAACAATCTCGAATATTCTTCTTCTGTAACTGTTCTTATTTTACGCTTGGGATGGATGCCGGCATGAAAGAGAATGTCATGCAGCACACCATTACCCAGACCTGGGATACGCTGATGGGTAGCAAGAAAGGCCTTGGCTGAAAGTTTGTCCGGTGCTTCCAGGCGCAACGAATCAAAGTATGTCTTATCAAAATCATCGTTTAGCGGGCTAGGTTTTTCTTTGGCAATACGATAGTATTGATTATCATAGGTTCCCTTTATGAACGCCAGGACAGTGCCATACATCTGAACTGTACAGACCAGGGCACTCCCATCGTTAAATTCAAGAAAAAGCTGGTGCTTCGGTGAGATTTTTTTCGAATCATCATAATAGCGAAGGTTTGCTCCGTCACCAAAAACAATGCAGCGGTCACCAGCGGCAATCTCAATCATTGCGCCGATACCGATACTGTCTCCTATGACTTGTTCGTTAAGAATCGAATGATAACGGGCAGGATCACCATGGTAGAAAGCAAATTTGTGGGGTGAAGCATTGGCAACAACGCTGCAGATTGTTTTTCCGTGCACTGTTTTGTTCAGTTGCATTGCAATTGTTGTACTCTCAGGTATCTCTATCATTGTATTCACACCTCCCATAGTAGTTCAATACGACTAATAAAGTTACT
>CAYSSG010000099.1:0-3336 GCA_964433635.1 uncultured Atribacterota bacterium
AAAAGAGCTATCGGCTCTGATTGGTGAAATTTTTAAATGATTTCGTTTTTTTTATTGACATCAAGAGATGATGTTGATAAAATGTTTAAGTATTTTCAGAAACACGGGATTTGATGAAATGCAGATAATGTCTTTTAATGGATCATTTTATAAATATTTTTACATTAGTATCCTGTATTCAAAATCACGGAATCACTGGAATCTCTTATAAAGCAATAATTTGAAAAAAGGTGGTCTTAAGATGCCGACAATTAATCAATTAGTAAAGAACAAAAGAAAAAAAGCAGTCAAGAAATCAGGAACACCTGCTTTAAAAAATTCTCCCTTGAAACGAGGAGTTTGTACGCGTGTATGGACTATAACGCCAAAAAAACCTAACTCAGCTTTAAGGAAAGTAGCCCGGGTTAGATTGTCTAACAATATGGAAGTCACTGCTTATATTCCAGGAATTGGACATACCCTACAGGAACATTCTATTGTTTTGTTAAGAGGTGGAAGAGTAAAGGATTTACCTGGTGTCAGATATCATATCGTAAGAGGTGTTATGGATTCAACAGGCGTGGAAGGAAGAAAACAGGGACGATCAAAGTATGGCGCCACAAAACCCAAGAAATAATCTTTTACAGGAATATACAGGAATATAATGATTAATTTTACTTAATTGAGGTGGAATGTTTATGTCCAGAAAGAGAAAAGCGATTAAAAGCGAAGTTATAGAAGATCCCATATATAAAGACAAGAGAGTGGCTCAATTTATTAATCATATTATGTGGGATGGTAAAAAAAGTATTGCCAGCAGAATCTTCTATGATGCGATGGACATCATAAAGGATAAAACCAGGAAAGACCCTCTTGATGTTTTTAACCAGGCAATGGAAAATGTAATGCCTGTTCTGGAAGTTAAATCAAGAAGAGTCGGCGGAGCAAGTTACCAGGTACCAGTTGAGGTATTTCCAGAGAGGAGAGTAACCCTTGCGATGAGATGGATTATCAATTTCAGCAGGAGTAAAACTGGTAAACCTTTTTCGGATAGATTGGCTTCCGAATTAATCGATGCATCTCAGGGGACCGGAGTTTCTGTTAAGAAAAAGGATGATACGCACAAAATGGCAGAGGCAAATAAGGCTTTTGCTCATTACCGCTGGTAAAAAATGCATCACTTTATACTGTAAACAAATGGAATTAAAACTTTATGACAAATAAAATTAATTTAAGTAGTGTTAGAAATATTGGAATAATGGCCCATATTGATGCAGGAAAAACTACTGTTACGGAGAGAATTTTGTATTATACCGGAAGATTGCATAAAATGGGTGAAGTACATGAAGGTTCAGCAACAATGGATTGGATGCCGCAGGAAAAGGAAAGGGGAATTACGATCAGTTCTGCTGTAACAACATGCATGTGGAAAGATCATCAAATTAATATTATTGATACACCAGGGCATGTAGACTTTACGGTTGAGGTGGAACGTTCACTACGCGTCTTAGATGCAGCTGTTGCTGTTTTTTGTGCTGTAGGGGGAGTTGAGCCGCAATCGGAGACTGTCTGGAACCAAGCTAACAAATATCACGTACCGAGAATTGTATTTATTAATAAAATGGATCGGATTGGTGCAGATTTTTATGGTACTGTTAATATGATCAGGAACAAATTTGCCATTATACCCTTAATAACTCAGATACCCTGGGGATGTGAAGAAAACTTTAAAGGTATTATTGATGTAATTACTATGAAGGCCTATTCTTATACCATAGATGAATTAGGTGTTAACTACTACACCGTAGAGATACCAGATGATTATATACAGCAAGCAGAACAAATTCGAAAAAACATGATTGACATATTAGCTGAAGATGATGAATTATTTTTAGAGGATTATATTTACGGCAAAGAGATTACATCGGAAAGAATTTATAGACTTATCCGACAGGGGACCATTAATAACAGAATTGTTCCTGTATTATGTGGAGCAGCATTAAAAAACAAGGGTGTTCAACTTCTCTTGGATGCTGTAACCAGATATTTACCATCCCCCCTGGAAGTATTACCGGTTAAAGGAGAGGATCCAAATAATGGAAAAGAAATATTCCGTAAAACGGATATAGATGAACCTTTGTCATCTTTGATATTTAAAGTAATGAGTGATCCTTTCTTTGGAAAATTAAGCTTTATCAGGGTGTATTCTGGAATACTGAAAGATGGTTCGTATGTCTATAATTCCACTCAAAATATTAGAGAAAGAATCAATAGACTGGTAAGAATCCATGCTGACCATAAAGAACAGGTAGATGAAATATCTGCAGGAAATCTTGGTGCAATTATTGGATTAAAAAAATCAGGCACCGGGGATACCCTGTGTGATGAAAAATATCCCGTTATACTGGAGAAAATTCAATTTCCCGAACCTGTAATTTCCATTGCTATTGAACCTAAAAGTCAAGTTGAGAAAGAGAAGATGGCTATTGCTCTAGATAAACTTGCTGAAGAAGATCCGACTTTTAAGCGTACAGTGAATAAAGACACAGGACAGACGATTATCTCGGGAATGGGTGAACTTCATCTCGAAATTATCATCGATAGGCTACTGAGAGAATACAAAATTGAAGGAAATATTGGAAAACCTCAGGTTGCTTTTAAGGAAACAATTAGAAAAAGTGCCAGATCTCAGGGAAAATTTATACGCCAAAGCGGAGGTAGAGGTCAGTACGGCGACGTTATCATTGAAATTGAACCATACAAGGATGATACTTTTGAATTTATAGACCGCACAGTAGGAGGAAGTGTTCCCAAGGAATATATTCCTGCTGTGAAAATGGGAATTCAAGAGGCAATGTTAAGCGGTATTCTAGCCAGCTATCCTGTTACTAATGTAAGAGTCTCTCTTGTTGATGGATCTTTTCACTCTGTTGACTCTTCTGAATTAGCTTTCAGAATAGCTGCTTCAAAAGCATTGAAGGAAGGTTTAAGGCATGCCGATCCGGTTCTTCTGGAACCAATTGTAGAAATGGAGATAAGGACGCCTGAAGAATATGTTGGCTCTATTATCAGTGATCTAAATTCCAGAAGAGCTAAAATTGAAGGCATTCAGGAGAAGAAAAATATTAAGGGTAAGATTATTATTGCTTATGTTCCATTACAGGAAGTATTTGGTTATGCTACTAATTTAAGATCCATTTCCCAAGGAAGGGCTAATTATGTAATGCAATTTGATCATTATGAAATTGTTCCAGAGAATATTACCAAAAAATTCGTTGTTTAAGATACTGCAATTTTAAAATAACTGTAAGTACTTTTAAGGAGGAAATAGCAAAATGGCTAAAGAAAAGTTTGTTC
>CAYSSG010000100.1:0-2978 GCA_964433635.1 uncultured Atribacterota bacterium
ACTTCGGAAGGGTCAAAGTGTTCCGGATCATATTGACCACCCAGCCATTCTATCATCTCTTCGTATTCCTCATTTTCCGGATGATCCAATATTTCCAATAGATCCTCATAGCCGGAAATTGAACCGCAGTCTTCCGGCGGGCAGGCTCTTTCACCGGCAATACACCTGGGATAAACCTGTTTTGGTTCCCTCGGAAGGATCTCTTCCAGGGTAAGTGTGTGCTGCCAGTTGTCTCCAAAGTCATAGACATAAAGGGCATTTTGACTTTTCAGATTAAAATAATCGGCAATCATCTCTTTCCAGCCGGGCATCGTCTCATCATCTGCATATTCCTCCGGAGGAATACCAATCCTGGTTTTCTTGCCGGTCAAGGGCTGATTGAGGATAAACTCATGAAGGTGACAATCCTGCCAGCCCATGGCATCCTGGATGGCCACATGCAAGTCCCAGAAGGTATACGTTTCGGGCACCTGGATCACTCTCCAGATATCCGGTTCGATATAATTCAGGGAAATCCTGAACTGAAATATACGTTGATAATCTTTTTTCATCTTTGGTCACTTCTCCTCCCTTGAGAATGATTCTACTGAAAAAACTTAGAATGCGATGGTAAATTTTCCGTCCTGATAGATAAGCTGATCATCGGCAAAGATCTGGCCACCCTCTTTCATATCACAGATCATATCCCAGTGAATGGCAGACTGGTTTTTCCCTCCTGCCTCCGGAAGCGATCTGCCCAGTGCGACATGAACGGTTCCGCCTATCTTTTCATCAAACAGGATATTCTTGGAAAAACGCTGAATATGATAGTTTGTGCCGATCGCAACTTCTCCCAGGTAACTGGCACCTTTATCCGTTTTCAGCATCTCCAGCAGAAAATCCGCTCCCCTGGCAGCGGTCGCCTTGATAACTTTCCCCTTCTGCAGGGTTAACCGGATATCTTCCACTTCCCTTCCGTCCTCGATAGCCGGAAAGTTGAAGCGGATATGTCCTTCCGCCGAATTCTCAACGGGGCTGGTAAATACTTCCCCGTCAGGGAAATTTTCCTTGCCCGAGCAGTTAATCCATCTTCTATTTTTCATGGAAACTGTCAGGTCTGTATCCCGGGATATGATTCTCAATCTTTCTTTCTGATTGAGATAATGACAGATCTTTGCCTGTTGCCGGTCAATCTCCTGCCAGCGGGCAATCGGGTCTTTTTCATTCAAATGACAGGCCTCATAGGCAAATTCCTGAAATTCAAACAGGGACATATTGGCTTCCTGAGCAACTGCCCTGGTGGGAAAGAGTGTTCCGCACCAGCGCAGCTCCCCTTTAGCTAAACGGTCAAAGAGGATATCAAGAATCGGTCTCTTTCCGCGGGAAGAGAGTTTCATCTTATCGGGGGCGATATTGGCAAAAATACGGGTATTGGCACTACCCCAGACGGTGAGGATGACATCGGAAGTTTCATAACTCTTTTTCAGGCTTTCCGGCACATGTTGAATCTGCTTTGAACTTCCCTCTCTTAAGACAATCTCCTGCAGTTCTTCATCTGCAAAGCGACATTCCGGGAAGGCTCCCTGACAAATGGCCTGCCTGAAGATCTCCTTCATCAGGGGATAGCAGACAATCTGTCCCACAATAAGAACTTTGTCACCCTTTTTTACACACACTGAATAATTCAGTAAGAGGTGGGCGTGCTTTGCGATACGTTCATCCATGGTTCTCTCCTGTCATCAGAATGGTTATTGCTGCGTATATTCTTTTAATATGCCGTAGACCTGCTCGGCATGAACAGGACAATCTTTTATACATTGTTGCGAATCATCTTCCACCACCTTTGCACCACAGCGACCGATGCCTATGATGGGGATTCCTCTTCTCTTTGCCTGCTCCAGCTCCTCTTTTTTTTCACCTGCCAGCTGCCCCATGACCACGGTACAGGCAGGCTGATAACCCTCCCGGCAGATCCGCCGCATTGCAGCAACCAGGGCACCCTTGCAGGAACTGCAGGTTCCCTTTTCGATGATGTTTAAATCAGGCAGTTTATAATCCGGATTTTTCATTCGGCTGGCCTGGACAAGCTTCTCTTTCATTACTGTACCCGGGGAATAATAGACCTGGATTTCAGCCATCGTTTTCGGACCTAACCCGGATTGACTGGCAATCTTCAGGTGCCGGACTTCATCGATGCCATAACCCAATAAGGATGCGGCAACCATATCTACAGCCAGAACATTTTCACCCATGAGAATGGTATCCAGCCTGACAGGATTACCCCCCAGCTCCCACTGCAGGGCACAGGTAGTGGCATCAACCACTGTGAGATGGCTTGAAATGAGGATATTTAAATCTACGATACACTGGTGCAGGTTTAAACGGTGAAAACGATGTTTTTCCTGGTCATGAATACAACCTTTGAGATTTTTCATCCCGATGGTGACCGTTGCTTCACCGTGCACCTTTAAAACAGGAACATTAATGAGATAATCATATTCAAAAACAGACTGGGCTACCTTGATGGTCCTGACCTCTTTGCCTCCGGGAACCTCTTTGGTGACCTGGGGCTCTTTTTTGAAATCAATAACTTTGACGCCATATTTCCGGGCAATGCTGTCCATGCCGGTTACCCGGAAGGCCTTCATGGTGTCATCTCCCGCAGTTGAGCTTTCTCCGAGTGCCATTTCGGCAGGATTCGTCCCGAGAACCTCCTGAATCAATGCTTCTATCACCAGGGGATTGGTGGTAGCGCCGGTATCGTTTGTCTTGGCGACCACCAGGTTGGGTTTGATGAGCACCCGTCTACCGCTGGGAATAATCTGCTGTACACCGCCCAGGTCCTCCAGGGCAGAATGAATCATATCCCGGACAGGCCGGTCATGCTGGACGGATACCCGGTAGGGCTGTTGGGACATTTGACTTCCTCCCTGGCTTGATGGGACGGTACAATCCTATTCTGTACAATCTACTTGACCAGGAACTGGGCATGAACCGTC
>CAYSSG010000101.1:0-2970 GCA_964433635.1 uncultured Atribacterota bacterium
TTTGTCCCGGCATTATCTCTTGAAAGTAGGAATTCTTGTTTGAATTACCGGAAAAGAGATGTTTTTTAAAAAACAATATAAAAAAGCCCCTCAGCTAGATACTGAAGGGCTGGGATTGTCTGGCTCCCCGGGGTTGGTCCATCTATAGAACCTTTACCTGTCTATTTCACTTACAAATAACAGTAAAAATGATCATCTCCAATTGATTGAAATCCAATATCTGAAACAGAAACCTAAGACAGTCAAATAACCTCGAAAAAGATGGAGTAAGTTAATTCCAATTTAAGTAGGTGATGGTAAATTGCAACATGGTTGCAAAGGTGACCCACAGAAGATAAGGGATATTGGCATAGACGATCCACTGCGCATGAGGCCAGACTGCAATCAAGGCCCAGATAAGAGTGCCTAAAATCAAACCAATATCCATTGCAGCAAGAAGATTATTCTGCAACCCAAACTGCAGGGGAGTAAAAGCAAAATTAAAGATGAGATTCAGAACAAAAGGAAGAGCCACTGGCAAGGACCATTGACCGGTGAATGCTTTGTAAAAGACCATTCCGAAACTTATCGTGATGATGATATAGAGAACTGCCCAAACCGGACCAAAAAGCCATGCCGGCGGAGACCAGGAAGGTTTTTTAAGTTTTTTATACCAATCCGAAGTATCCCCCATATTGTTCACCTGATGATTTTTTTACTAATAATACAACCTCATTTTTGAGTCATGCGAACAGTTTATTCCAAAAAACTGAAACGATATAACGTTTATGATTTAACTCCGCCTTTTACTTGAAGCATTGATCCCTGTTTGCTTTTACAGATAGAAAAAATGGCAACCTTATCCCTATAAGCAAATTCAAGAGCCCCTCAGCAGAATGCTGAAGGGTGGGAATAGGGCATGCTCCTAAGACAGAACGATTTTAACAACTTCTGTATGAGCGAAACAACTGTAAAAATACCCTCTTTATTGAGAAGGATTGTGCCGGAAGAATCAACAGAATTCTAAATCAGAATTGCTGCCAATTATTTTGACAATTTTCTCTAACCATCCCTACTTCTTAATCACCAGCTCCACTCTGCGGTTTTGCGCTCTTCCTAGAGGAGTGTCATTGGATGCAACCGGCTGAGATTCTCCATAACCTTCCACATCAAGCCGTGAAGAATCAATACCAGCAAGAACAAGATATGATTTCACTGCTTCTGCACGTTTCCGGGAAAGAAGTTGGTTGTGCTCCTCAGTTCCATCAGAGTCAGTATGCCCTTCAATAATTAACTGTAAGGCTGGTTCAGCATTGAGCATGGCAACAATCCGATCCAACGTTGACTTGGATTCAGCACGAATGACATCTGAATCATAATCAAAATTGATACCATATAGCCTTACCCTACCGGATTCCAGAAGCTCCCTGGTCATCTGTTCCTCTATTCCGCCAGCCCAATGGGGACATCCTCCAACGTCCTGAGAAATTTTCACCCCATTCCATTCCCCGGCTGCTGTTTCATCACCTTCATACCACCAAAGGCCAAAGAACCTTTCTCCATCTGGGGTAAAGACGATGATGGCAGGGCCCTGGCTGTCGGATTCTTTCCAGGTAAACTTCATAATACGGTCTTCGATTCCACCGTTCAATACTCCTTCATTGTATTCATAACAGCCTGTCACTGATGTCCCCTGCTGAAGGAGATGGAAATCATTGTAGTCTGTCTTATAGGTACCGGAAACATCAGGCAAGGGGGTTTTGGTCAATTGTTTTCCAAATGCACGAAAATCCATGAGCTCGGTGTAATCCGGAGAGCCATGATTATTGAGAATGGTTAACCGAAGCCATCTTCCGGATTGATCGACGCTAACCGGAAATCTCTGATTATCCTGCTGATCTGCTAAGGACACCCTGGCAATCTCCTGGAATCCTTCTGCAGGACCTTCCTTGGAAAGTTCTATGGTGATATCTTTTGCAGCACTTCCCTCTGCATCCACACCTGCCGTATCGAACTGTAAATAGTTCAATATGGTCTCTTCGGCAAGTTCAATAACAAACTGGTTGTTTAAGATTTGATCCTCGGCACAACACCACCCTGATTTAGGGTCTTCATCCATAATCCAGATACCACCCCAGGAAGGACTATATTCGGCAGGTCTTTCTAACAGGAATGCTCCTGAAGAGAACGAGACCAGCGACTGTTCAGAAATAATTGCATCAACTGGTAATAACATAGACTGAAAGGATAGAAAGAGAAGTGCAAAGCAAAGGAAGATCAATATTTTTTTCATATTCAAACCTCCTAAAAGGAATGTATAGTTTAATCTATTATATATTTAACAACTTATTTATAAAATAATTTTCTTCTCTTTTGTTCGAGGGAAAATCATAAAAAGCTACAAGAGAAATGCCCCCAGCCAGATGCTGAAGGACTGGGATTCACAAACTCGTCCTGTTGAATAGGTTTAGAACTTTTACAATAAAAATACTTGAGGATGTTAATGATTATCATGCTGCCCTACCTGTCAATTTGGACAGGTAGGGAGAAAATTACTATAAATCCTTAATCCTCATCAAAGTAGACATGGGCACCCTCAGTGTAATCTAAAGGACTACCGTGTTCATTCCCTAAGAATGTATTTCCGGCAATTTCATATTCTATACCCTCTGCTGGATCATTCAGTGCAGTAGTAGGGATATTCTCTCTCCCAACACCCCAACCTGTTGTCCGAGGACTGATGGGGAGTAGATTGCTACTCGGGCTTACATATATTCCACCACCATCGATTTGCGCCATATTGTAGTGAATAGTATTATAAGAAATAGTTGCTGAAGCGCCGCCAGACACCCAAATTCCCCCACCACTTTCTTCGGCTGAGTTTCCAGTAATGGTATTACCATCTATAAAACAAGACCCACCATATACATAAATCCCAGCTCCGCCATATTGAACCGAATGTCCGATGATGAAATTGCCGGTGATGGTGGG
>CAYSSG010000102.1:0-2965 GCA_964433635.1 uncultured Atribacterota bacterium
TGTTAGGGATTATTCTCCTGGTTTACTTACTCAGTATCATTATGGAAAAGCTGAAAAAATTTGAGAAAATGGTTTATGCCTTACAAAATATTATTAAAGACTATCGATTGGTTATGATTTTTATTTCATCCTTTGTTGCTTTATTACCCATTCAGGGTGGGGCAATATTTTCTGCTCCTATGATTAAGTCCATCGGAGAAACAAATCATGTTGATGCAGAAAAGAATATGTTTATTAATTATTGGTTTCGACATATATGGCTTTTTATCTGGCCCTTATATCCTGAAATCATCTTATATTCCTCATTACTGGGCATCTCTTTAAGAAAGTTAATTATAACTCTTTTACCTTGTGCTATGATTGCTTTTTTAAGTGGCACAATATGGGTCGTTCATGGTTTGAGTAAAGAACATTCTTTTCCAAAGAAGACTGGTGAAACCATGTTATTAGCAATGAAAAGTCTTGTCCAAAATATCTGGCCTATTTTAGTGGTTATTTTATTTGTATTAGTGTTTAATATACGTTTGTTATTTTCTATTTTACTTGTTGTAACATCTCTCATCATCTTTTTTACAGAAATAAGAGGTCATGTGGTGCAGATTTTTGTAGAATCTTTCAAAGCCAGTTATAAAACAATGATGATTATCTTGGGGATATTTATATTTAAAGGGATACTGGAGTATTCACAGATAATAGAATTTTTACCTGGTTTTTTTCTGTCAATAGGGATTCCCATTAATGGAATTTTAGTGGCAGTTCCTTTTTTGGTAGCATTCTTTACAGGTAATATCATGGCCACTATAGGCATTTGTGTTCCGGTTTTTTTAGCTTTTCTTATAGGCGATAACGGAGTCAATATTAGTAGGGTCATTATTCTATATCTAGCTGGATATTGTGGTATGATGTGGACCCCGATACATCTTTGTCTGGCTATTACCAAGGATTATTTTCGTATTAGAATCAGTCAATTTTATTATATACTGACAGTGAATCTATTGATTCTTGGAATTTTGTCGCTGGGCTATTATACTTTATTAACAGATATCATTCAATAAAAGAAATACTTCGATCAGATGGGATATAAAACTGAACAGGAATGGTCTGAAGAGGTATAGAACAATAATTTTATCAATAGAATTTAGATAGAAAGGAATTGTTTAGAATGAAAATACATTTTTTAGGTGCTGCACAGGTGGTGACAGGTTCAAATTTTTTACTGGAGACGGATAATAGAAAAATATTGATTGATTGTGGTATGTTCCAGGGAAGCAGACAACTTAATCGTCTTAATTTTAAGCCATTTCCCTTTAAACCGGAGGAAATTGATTTTTTAATCCTGTCTCATGCCCATATTGACCACAGTGGGCGCATTCCAAGTCTCATTAAATCAGGCTTCAAAGGAAAGATCTATTGTACAAAAGCGACCCATGATCTTTGCTCAATCATGCTTCCTGATAGCGGACATATCCAGGAAATGGAAACGGAATGGGATAACCGAAAAAGAAGCCGTTCCGGTCAGAAGTTGCGGGAACCGCTGTATACGGTGGAAGATGCAGAGAACAGTCTGAATTATTTTTCTCCTGTTCTTTATAATCAAAAAATTACCATCGATGATATGTTTAGAGTATGCTTTCGTGATGCCGGCCATATTCTGGGCTCATCTATCATAGAGTTATGGATTACAGAAGAAGGGGAGACAATCAAACTGGTATTCAGTGGAGATTTAGGGAGGAAAAATAAGCCTATACTTCGGGATCCTGCTGTGATTGAAGAGGCTGATTATCTGATTCTGGACTCTACTTATGGGCATAGAACGCATCCTTCTCTGGATAATGAAGCTGCCAAATTAATTCCTATCATGATTGAAACCCGGAAAAGGGGAGGGAATGTGGTCATTCCTTCCTTTGCTGTACAACGCGCCCAGGACATTATTTATGAGCTAAACCAGTATTATGACCGGATTATTGCAGTCAAAGATCAGAGCTACTTAGATATACCGGTCTATATTGACAGCCCGTTAACGATTTCAGCAACCGAGATATTCAAGCGAAATCCTGATTGTTTTGATGCAGATACGCTTGCCCTGATTGAGAAGGGACACCATCCGCTTGATTTTAATAACCTTCACTTTACCAGAACTGCCCAGGAATCAAAGGAGCTCAATGTCTCTAAGGAGAGCAAGGTCATTATCTCTGCCAGTGGCATGGCTACTGCTGGACGAATTAAACATCATCTTAAGCATAATCTCTGGAGAAAAGAGTCAAGCATTGTATTTGTCGGTTACCAGGCGGAAGGAACACTTGGAAGAAGAATTAAAGATGGTGCCAGGAAAGTAAAAATATTTGGAGAAGAAATCAAGATAAATGCCCAGATACATGTTCTGGAGGGGTTTTCGGGCCATGCCGATCAGAGTGAACTCATTGCTTGGTTGAAAAACTTCAAGAAGAAACCACAAAAAGTATTTCTAGTGCACGGAGAACATGAAGCCCTCAATGCCTTATCGGAGTCGATTCAAAGTGAACTAAATTTGGGAGTCATTATTCCCCACCTGGGAGAAAATTTTGTAATAATGGGAGCAGGCAAAGGGATTTCAGTAGAAGAAGCGGTAGAAAAAATCGAAAAGGAACAGCAGTTATTTGAAAATGAAACTGAACAGTTAAAAGAACTGATGGATGGTATTCTCGAGCAGCTGGAGGTGAAAACCAGCGAGGAATTATCCCATGAAAAGCTGGTTAAATTAAGAAACAAGATGATGGACCTGAGAAAAGAGGGACTGGAATTAGGATTGTTAATGACTGACAGCGGGAAAGATAATCATCGTTAATTACAAGAAAATAAATGGGTGTACTCGATAACCTATTTTCATGTTGTACACCCATTTATTTATTTTTATATAATCGTTATAACGTGTTATAATATATTGTCTAATTTGGACTGAATTGCCTGAGGAGGCACTGCTCCTACA
>CAYSSG010000103.1:0-2934 GCA_964433635.1 uncultured Atribacterota bacterium
CTTTCCTACTGCAAACTCTTCTGAGTATCATGATAGCATAATTTAATAATTTAATTGTTAAGAAAGATATTGGTATAGTACAAGTAACGAGTTCTAAGTCATAGTAGTGATTAATAGGAAAAAAATTGAGCAAGAATAGGAAATTCAACATTATTCGATAGGGTTGGTTGTTAGCAGATTGTTTAGAATAACAGCATATATAAAGCATAAAAGTTACGCAAGGATGAAGCAGTGAAGTGGTATATTTAGTATAATAACCTGTAGTTCTATTACAGTAAAGATTGAAACAAATAAGAGATAAATATGATAAATTTACTGAAATACACAAACTTTGTAATCATCTTATAAAAAGGAATTAATAAAAAATGCGACTTTCTACAAGTAAAATATCCTATATCAGTCTTTTAATTGCCATGAGCATCGTGCTGACCCGTCTGGCTAGTATCAGGATTCCCCTGGGTGGTGTGGAGGGAATCCGCATCGGATTTGGCAAATTACCTATTATCCTGGGTGGATTGATGCTGGGTCCCCTTTATGGAGGACTCATCGGTGCGATTGCAGACATGGTCGGATATATCATTCAACCCATCGGTCCTTACATGCCTCATTTTACAGTTATCTCGGCTTTATCAGGTATCCTGCCCGCATTGCTGATTCATTTTTTTGGCAGTGATGAGGTCAATTTTATCAAGCTTGTAATCGCGATTGGAATTACGATGGTGATTACAGAACTTTTCTTAATTCCCTATACGCTGCATGTACTTTTTGAAATACCCTGGCAGGTCTTAATAATACCCCGGCTGTTCAGTGTTCCCATCACCATCCTGTTATATGCCTATATTATACAGCTGTTTGTACGCAGAAATGTCATCCGGATTGCTTATCTGCCATAGTCAAATTTTTTTACAGCAACTATTTTCTCCGACGATAATCCGTTGTCTAGTTCGATCATCTCATCAAACATATAAAAAATTGTTCAGTTGAAAAACATAATAATTTGATTCAGGTTAAGATTCTTTGTTCTGTTTTGAAAAGAAGAAAAGTTTGCTATAATAAAAATAGATGTATGGTTTAATAAGCTATATCATAGGAAAGGAGGTCGAAATGGTAGAGTTTAATGTAAAAAAAGGTATGAAAGGAATTGCCCAGATGGTTGTCGGTTCGGAGAATATGGCAGAAAAATTCTCCAGGCCTATGCCTCCATCTTTTGCCACTCCCATGCTCGTATCGCTCATGGATAATGCTGCCACCGAAGCGGTTAAAAAAGTTTTGCCTCCCGGTTACATTTCGGTCGGTTTTTCCATCACCATCAGGCATCTGGCACCTACTCCGGAAGGGATGACTGTCACGGCTCAGGCGGAACTGAAAGAGGTTTATCAGAATCGCCTGGTATTTGAAGTCAGCGCCTTTGATGAAATAGAGAAGATAGGGGACGGTGAAGTAGAAAGGTATATTGTGGATCTGGAACATATCTCCAAAAAGGTACTGGAAAAAAAGAAAAAGGAAGAGGGATCAATGTAAAAGAAGAGTTGATTTCCTCATCTTAAAAAAAGCACATGATGTCATCAGAAAGAAGAGGTTATTCTATTGGTCTTTAAGCCTTTAAAAATAGGTTTAGCCCTGGGTGGAGGAGGATCGCGCGGCTTTGCACATGTGGGTGTCATCCAGGTTCTGGAAAGGGAGAATATTCCCATTGATTTTATTGCCGGAACATCAGCAGGCTCCATCGTTGGAGCCTGCTATGCCTTACATCAGGATAGCGGACAATTGATGGAAGAAGCACAGAAATTAACCGACAGGATGAATGCAAATCCCATTATGTTTAATTCCGGGTTTGGAGATGCGGAGAAAGAAAAAAAGGTTATTTTCTGGGGAAAGATAGCGGAATTTATCAAAAAAGGCCATTTCTTACACACTGAATTAACCAAGACCTGTCTGAATGACGGAATGATAATGGCTGATCTGCTCAAAGAGATCTTTGAGGATCGCAAATTCAAAGATACCAAAATTCCTTTCTGTGTAGTGGCTGCCGACTTGATTAGCGGAAAGGAAGTTATATTAAAGGAAGGATTACTATGGGAAGCAGTACTGGCCAGCTGTACTATTCCAGGAGTCTTCCCTCCGGTTCAGTTTCCCGGCCAATTGCTGGTTGACGGCGGCATTGTCAATGCTGTTCCCATTAAGGCGGTGGGTAATTTGGGGGCAGACTTTGTGATTGCTGCCAATATATCCCGGGAATTGAAAAGAAGAAAGGATTTCCGTAATGCAATTGATATTCTACTCCGTTCCGATGCAATCACTTCGAATAGTTTGAGAAAAATTCAGTTGGGAATGGCGGATTTTGTGATTTCTCCTCAAATTTCACATATCGACTGGTGGAATTTCAGTAAGCCTGAACAAGTGATTAAAAGAGGAACAGAGGCTGCAGAAAGAGAGATCGAAGAATTGAAAAAAACGATCCGGAATAAACGGGCAAAAATAAAATGGAACAGATTGCTGCTCAGGCGTTAACCGATTCCTTTTTAGCCTTAGTTGAGGAAGCTTTGCTTTCCGGAGCAGCAGTTTCCTTGCTATCCTTACTTTCTGTCTTATCGGGTTTATCTATACCGGACTTCCTTTCTTTAGGGGTTGAACTCCTCCGGTTATCGGTGCTGTAATACCCACTGCCTTTTAAGATAAAACTTCCATTTTTGCTGATTAAGCGGCAAACCAGACCGTCGCATACCGGGCAATGCTCCAATGGCTTTGCTGTAATGGACTGAAATTGTTCAAATGTATAACCACATTTTTTGCATTGATATTCGTAGGTTGGCATTTTATTTTTGCTCCTTAAAATAATTTCCAAGTTTAAATATTATTGCATTTTACCTTATTTGTCAAGAGTTTTTCAATATTTTAAGGTTGAACTGAAAATGAAAAAAATTCCTGGTTTTT
>CAYSSG010000104.1:0-2884 GCA_964433635.1 uncultured Atribacterota bacterium
TTGATGTCATCAACCTTCTCGTCTGTACTTTCATTCCTGTTTATGTTACTCTAACACTGCACCACTCTATTAATTGAAAACTACCCCACTTTACAGTAGCATTCCCTATGTATGAATGAATCAATGCACACAAGAATACAGGAGACGGTAGAATATTAAGGGTGAAATGATGAAAAACATAGTGATAAAAAATGCAGAAACCCACAACCTTAAAAATGTTTCTTTAGAGATTCCTAAAAATAAATTAGTCGTATTCACTGGAGTATCAGGTTCAGGTAAGTCCTCTCTTGTTTTTGATACGATATACACAGAATCCCAAAGACAACTAATAGATACCTTTTCTTCCTTTGCAAGAGCAAGGATGCCAAAATTATCCAAACCACCGGTTGAAGAAATAAAGAATATCTCAACAGCGATTGTCATTGACCAGAAAAGGATGGGAACCACTTTAAGAAGTACAGTCGGTACTGCGACTGAGTTATATACTTATTTAAGGCTTCTTTTTTCAAGATGCGGCGATCAATTTATCGGACCTTCTTTTGTTTTTGGATTCAACCATCCATTGGGCATGTGTCCACATTGTAAAGGGTTGGGGAAACAGATAAAAGTTGATATCAATATGCTTCTGGATAAAGAGAAAACAATCAGGGAAGGTGCAATCAATCATCCGGATCACAAGGTTGGGGGATGGAACTGGAGAGAGATGGTTTCTGCCGGTCTTTTTGATGTTGATAAAAAACTAAAAGATTTTTCACAAAAAGAGTTAGATGATTTTCTTTATGCAAAAGCTATTCCTATTGTGAAAAAGCACGGAGCCGGGACATATTCAAAAAATTTTGAAGGCATAGCAAGAAAGCTTGAGAGAATATATGTCAATAAAGCAAAAGAAGAGTTGTCGAAGGAAAGAAAGGATGCTTATCAAAGATATTTTATTTATGCTGATTGTGATATCTGTGGTGGTTCAAGAATTAACGAAAAGGCAAGAAGTATTAAAGTTAACGGCAAGACCATTCCTGATTTGATCAATATGGAGCTGAGCGACCTTCATGATTTTCTCGGAACGGTTAACGATGATATTGCAAAACCGATGATTCAGAAGATGAGACAGATTCTATCTCATCTTATTGAAATAGGCGTAGGTTATCTTTCTTTGAATCGCTCAGTTGCCACATTATCTGGAGGAGAAAGCCAGAGGATAAAGATGGCAAGACAGCTTGATTGTGATCTGGTAGATATGATGTATATTATGGATGAACCATCTATTGGGCTTCATCCAAGAGATATAAACAAATTGATTGAAATGCTGGTTCAGCTCAAAGAAAAAGGCAATAGTGTTTTTGTTGTTGAACATGACCCGGCATTAATCAGATGTGCGGAACATATCATTGATATTGGGCCAAAAGCAGGAAGTCTGGGAGGAGAGATTATTTATTCCGGGACATTTGAAGGTTTAATCAAATCAAAAGGATTGACTGCCGAGTATCTGAATAAACATGAAGAAATGAATAATCATAGGAAGGAATGGCAGGATTGTATTCAGATTATGAACGCATCCTTACATAATCTAAAGAATGTGAATACAAAGATTCCAAAGGGAATTTTGACCTGCATAACTGGAGTTGCAGGTTCAGGGAAAAGCAGTTTGATAAACGATGTTTTTGTGAAGGATAATAAGGATGCGATTATAATTGACCAATCTCCTGTAGGGAAATCTTCCCGTTCTAATCCTGCGACCTACATCGGAGTTTTTGATTTGATAAGAAAAGAATTTGCCAATGCAACAAATTCAAATCCCTCCCTGTTCAGTTTTAATTCCAAAGGAGCTTGTCCAAAGTGTAAAGGGCTTGGGACGATAAGCTATGAAATGAGTTTTATGGATGAGGTCAAGGTTATATGTGATGAATGCAATGGGAAAAGGTATACCGAAAAGGTTTTACAATTAAAATATCAGGGAAAAAGTATCTTTGATATTCTTAATATGACTATCAAGGAATTAGTTGCTTTTTTTGAAAGTAAAGAAATTAAAAGAAAACTTGAGATTTTATGTGATGTTGGCCTGGATTATCTTGAACTTGGTCAGCCATTAAGCACTTTATCGGGTGGAGAATGCCAAAGAATCAAACTGGCATCTGAGTTACATAAAAAAGGTAACGTGTATGTTATGGATGAACCAACAACCGGGTTGCATATGGCAGACATTGATAAGTTAATGAGAATAATAAAAAATTTAGTTGATAATGATAATACTGTAATTGTTATAGAGCATAACCTCGATGTTATTAAGCATGCTGACTGGATAATAGATCTGGGTCCTGAAGGAGGTTCTAAGGGTGGTGAGATATTGTTTGAAGGAATACCTGAAGACCTGATAAAATGCGAGAGGAGCTATACCGGGCAGTATTTGAGAAAATACTTTTAGAGCACGATACAAATAACCATCCCCTGTCTAATGCCCTGTATCATGTTGGAGGATCGTTGTGGAGATAAGACAAGTAACGAAAGACAAAAAACAATACATTGACCTGCTATTGTTAGCAGACGAGCAGGAAAATATGGTAGATAAATATCTAGAACGCGGTGAGATGTTTATTTTAGATGACGGCGGTATAAAGGCTGAATGTGTGATTACAAAAGAAGCGGATGGTATTTATGAACTCAAAAACATTGCGGTCATGCCTGATTGCCAACGTAAAGGCTACGGCAAAAGACTGATAGAGTTTCTGTTTTCCTGTTACCCTGATTGTAAAAATATGTTTGTAGGAACTGGAGACAGCCCTGATATACTTAGTTTTTATAATAAATGTGGCTTTAGGGAATCACATCGAATAAAAAACTTTTTCACGGACAACTATGACCACCCGATGTTTGAAAAAGGAAAACAGCT
>CAYSSG010000105.1:0-2711 GCA_964433635.1 uncultured Atribacterota bacterium
ACAATCTGTCTTTATAAATTGACATGTAATCGGATAAAAGATAAGATAAATTAAATTTAACTATAAACCGCTCAGCCAATGATCTTAAAAAGAATATCATTTTAAGCGAACAGGTTAGATTCATCCAACTGACTTCATACAGCTGACATTTTGTTATGATTTTGAAACAGGAAGGGAGCTTTGCGATGTGGGAAGAAAAATTAATTAAAGAAGAAGGTCTCACCTTTGACGATGTCTTGTTAATTCCTCAAAATTCCAGGTTCATTCCCAAAGAAGTCAATTTATCTACCTCCTTATCACGGCATATACAGTTAAATATTCCTCTGGTCAGTGCGTCGATGGATAAGGTCACCGAATCAAGGTTAGCTATTGCGCTGGCTCGAGAAGGCGGTATGGGAATGATTCATAAAAATATGACTATACAGGATCAGGCGCATGAAGTAGACCGGGTGAAACGTTCTGAAAGCGGCATTATTGTAGAGCCAATTTCCTTAACGGAAGACAAAAAGGTAAAGGATGCCCTGGATTTAATGCATCACTATCATATTTCCGGCATCCCGGTAGTGAACTTGGATAATAAGCTGGTAGGCATATTAACGAACCGTGATATCCGTTTTTTAGAGGATACAGATATACAAGTCGGAGAAGTCATGACCAGAGAGCCGCTGATTACCGGCAAGGTGGGAACAACCCTGGAGGATGCCAAAAAGATACTGCATCAGAACCGGATTGAAAAATTGCCGCTGGTTGATGAGGATAATGTCCTCAAAGGTCTGATTACCATTAAAGACATTGAAAAGGCGCGACAATATCCAGATGCCTGTAAAGATGAAAACGGACGTCTGAGGGTCGGGGCTGCGGTGGGAGTTGCTTCTGATACACTGAAGCGGGTGGAAGCGATGATTCAGGCACATGCTGATGTGATTGTGGTGGATACGGCGCATGCAGATTCTGAGAAGGTGATAAATATCATTCGGGAGATTAGAAATAGATTTAATGTCGAATTAATCGGGGGCAATGTGGCTACTTATGAGGGAGCTAAACGGTTGATAGCTGCAGGTGTAGACGCTATAAAGGTAGGTATCGGACCCGGGTCCATCTGTACCACCAGGGTAATTACCGGTGTAGGTGTGCCTCAGGTCTATGCCATCAGGGAATGTGCACGTGCCTGCAGGGAATCCCAGGTCCCCTTAATTGCTGATGGGGGTATCCGCTATTCAGGAGATATCTGCAAAGCACTGGCGGTAGGTGCGGATTCGGTGATGATTGGCAGCCTTTTTGCAGGCACGGAAGAGAGCCCCGGAGAGGTTGTACTTTATAAGGGTAGAAGTTACAAGGAATACAGGGGTATGGGATCTATCGGCGCGATGAAGATCGGCAGTAAGGATCGTTATTTTCAGGAGATGAATGAAAGCTCGAAACTGGTTCCGGAGGGTATTGAAGGGAGAGTCCCTTATAAAGGTTCCCTGTCCAATTGCGTGTTTCAGATGATGGGAGGCTTACGGGCAGGCATGTCGTATTGCGGCGTAGAAACTATCAAAGAGCTGCAGGAAAAGAGTCGTCTGATTAAGATATCCGGACCTGGTCTGAGGGAAAGTCATCCCCATGATATCATCATCACTAAGGAAGCCCCCAACTATGAGATTGAATAGCCGGTGGGTAATGAAATTTGATGGATACAATCATAATGAAAGATGAAATTGTCTGTGATGGACACTGTGATACAGTTCTAGATATTTATAAAAAACACAGGAGATTAGGCAGATTATCCCGAACCGGTCACCTTGATATTCCCCGCATGAAAAAGGGCAAGGTTGATGTTCAGGTATTTGCAGTATTTATTGAAAAAGAATATAAGCCCAAACCTTCACTTCAGAGAGCGTTATGCCTGATTGATTGCCTGTTAATCGAATTAGATAAAAATCAGGATATCATTGAACTGGCTACCTCTTACGAAAATGTGAAATCAGTCATTGCTTCCGGTAAAATTGCCGCTCTCCTGGCGATTGAGGGTGGTGAAGCTTTAGAGGGAGAACTAAGCAATCTGCGGATCTTTTATCGGTTGGGTGTGAGATTGATCACACTGACCTGGAATCAACGGAATGATATAGCTGATGGCAGTGATCATTTTGATTCACAAAGAGGATTGACCGCCTTCGGTAAGCGTGTAGTGCGTGCGATGAACCGTCTGGGCATGATAATAGACATATCCCATATGTCTGAATCAGGGTTCTGGGATGTATTGAAAAACAGTTCTGCTCCGGTGATTGCATCTCATTCTAATAGTTACCATCTGTGTCACCATCAACGTAACTTGAAGGATGCCCAGATTCGGGCAATTGCCAAAAAAAGTGGATGGATCGGGGTGACCTATGTTCCTGATTTCTTACGAACCGGTAAACGGAAGGCAAACGTTGATGATGTAATTGACCACATTGATTACTTTGTCAATCTGGTGGGAGCTGATTTTGTGGGATTAGGTTCTGATTTTGACGGATGCCAGGAAGTTCCCGAAGGACTGGAGGGAGTAGATAAGGTATTTCACATTCAGGAGAAATTGCTTGAGAGGGGATATAGTAAAGAAGATATACAGAAGATTATGGGAAAAAACTTTCTGAACCTCTTTCAGCGGGTTACAAATACAGTGATAAGTAACCAGATACTGTGTCAAAAGTCAACTCACAAACTCTCCTAAAAGACACATTATTTTA
>CAYSSG010000106.1:0-2665 GCA_964433635.1 uncultured Atribacterota bacterium
GCCCTTCTGAGACTCAGGCTGATTTTCTTCCGTTTTTCATCGATCCTGGTAATCAAGGTCTGTACCGTATCTCCCACGGATAGAAGAGCGGCAGGATTTTCAACTTTGCGATTGGAAATTTCTGAAAGGGGAATAAGACCGTCAATATTTTCCTCCAGATTAACAAAAGCACCAAAATCGGTAATATTCACCACTTTGCCTTCAATGAGGCTTCCAACGCCGTATTTACGTCGTATTACACTCCAGGGATTGGGAAGCATACGTTTACGGCTCAGGGTAATCTGGGCCTTTTCCTTGTCTATCTCGATGATTTTTAATTCTGCCTGGTCACCTCTTTTAAATACCTGGTTGGGGTGTTTGATGTCATCCCAGGAGATTTCAGAAAAGGGTAAAAATCCCTCAATTTCCTCATCAAGGGCTACAAAAACACCGAAATTTTTCAGTCTCAGAATCGTCCCGGTAACCTGGTCATTTACGTTGAATTTCTGCTCAATTTTTTCCCAGGGATTCGGCAGGGTCTGTTTCCGGCTAAGAAATACAATGCGATCCTTTTTATCTATTTTAATTACTTTCAGCGGCATGACCACATACTTTTTTAAGATACTGGAGGGTTTTTCGATATATTTCCAGTCAATTTCAGACAGATGGATAATGCCTGTGATGCCAGGTTCAATCTCTACATTGGCACCATAGGAAGTCACCTGGGTAATCTTTCCCTCAACTGTGCTTCCTTCTGTGTACTTATCATCAATTGTTTTCCAGGGATCTTCCATAAGCTGTTTTAATCCCAGGGATATTTTTTTATTCTCTTTGTCTATGTCCAGTATCCGGACTTTAATGTTCTCATTCTCAGAAAGTATATCCTGCGGTTCCCGGGTGAAAGCCCAGGACATATCGGAAATGTGCAGTAAGCCATTCAATCCCTCTTCTAATTCCACAAAGGCACCAAAATTCTTGATACTCAGAACCTTTCCCTCTACCTCATTCCCAACACTGTATTTCTCTTCGATTATATCCCAGGGATTGGGATTTAGCTGTTTGATACTGAGAGAAATTTTCTTCTTTTCCTTGTCAAAATCAATCACCTTGACCTTGATTTCATCACCTTTGCGGACAAGCTTCAGGGGGTCTTTCATATCTTTCCAGGTAATTTCAGAAAGATGCAGGAGTCCTTCAATACCGCCAATGTCTACAAAAGCACCAAAATCGGTCATATTCACAATCTTACCATCCAGAACCTGTCCTGTTTCCAGGGTAGACAGTGTTTTTTGCTTCAGTGCCTCCCTCTCTTTTTCCAGAGCCAGACGATGGGATAAGACAACATTATTACGATTCTTATCCAGCTTTAAGATATGGAAAGATAATTTTTTACCGACATACTTATCAAGATCTTTCTCTTCAATGAATTTTGTTTCCACATGAGATAATGGCACAAAGGCTTTGACACCTAAATCAACAATCAGTCCATTGGCATTCTTCTCAATCACCTCACCCTGAATAGGCTTCTTGGTCTTGTAAGCATTCATGAGCTGATCCCATAACAGAATATACCGTGCCCTTTCCCGGGAAAGATGAATCTGGCTGTTTTTTTCATCAACCTGCAGGACAAAAACATCAATCTCATCATCTACCTCCAGTGAATGATGCACCTTATCCTGTCCCGAACCAAAAAGGGACTCTTCAGTCAGAGGAAGGAATCCTTCCATCTTATAGCGTATATCAACCAGGTATCCCTCCTCGTCAACCCGGACGACCTTTCCCCTGGTGATTTCTCCTTTTCTGATCCTTCTGAATCCATCCAATGAATCATTCATCATTTCATTCATCTGATTCTGGTTCGGATCACCCTGAACGGTTTCTTCGTTTTCTGTTTTTTCTATCGTGGCATCATCTTTATTTTCCATGAGCTTGCTGTTTCCTCCTTGCATAGGTGTGCGCATCTGTTCAAAATTTTCTTTCATTCACACAACCCTTTTTAGTTATCTTCATATGATCTTCTTTATCTTTATGCAGTAATTCAACCGATTTTAAATTCAATACTGCTTAATCTGTATTATTCCCTCTTCGGTAATAATATAGTCAACCGGCATATCTTTTTCATTGGTAGGGATTTGTTCAACGATCTGCATTTCAAAGGCTAACCCGACTGATACCGTGTGCTGTCCTAACCGGCTCAGAAACCGGTCATAATACCCCCCACCTCTACCTAACCGTTGGCCTTGCCGGGTGAATGCGACGCCGGGAACAATCACCAGGTCTAAAATATCAGGCTGGACCACTCTATAATATTCCTCTTTGGGCTGCATGATTCCTAAAGCACCCGGGGTAAGTTCTGTTTTAAAATCCTGTATTAAAGAGGGCATTATTTCGTTGCTTTCCCGGATAATAAGCGGTATAAAAATTTTTTTATCTTCTTTTTGAGCAGAATGTATGATTTCCTGTGTCTGAACTTCGGATTTAGTCGCCATATATAGCATAATATTCTTTGACTGTCGGTACATATTAGAATTTATTAATGATTCGGCTATCCTGTGACTTTGTTCCGTGATAGCTCGTTTAGAAAGTATTTTTCTGTTATTTAACAGTTGTCTTCTTATCAGCTGCTTATTCAATTTGTTAATCATAATACAGAAATCAGGTTATTGTCAATAGTTATAGGATGATT
>CAYSSG010000107.1:0-2656 GCA_964433635.1 uncultured Atribacterota bacterium
AAGGAGAAGAAAATGAAAAAACCAATACAGAGAGTTGCTGCCATTCATGACTTGTCAGGATTTGGCCGTGTTTCCCTGGCTGTGGTTATTCCCATTCTTTCCACCATGGGCATTCAGGTCTGTTCACTGCCCACCGCTGTACTCTCAAGCCATACGGGAGGTTTCACGAATTATAAGTTCATTGATCTGACTGACTCTATGGAAGGATACATTACGCACTGGAAGGAAATCGGAATCAATTTTGACTGCATTTACAGTGGTTTTTTGGGCTCGGTAAAACAGATAGAAATTATTTCCCGTTTTATTGATGATTTTGCCAATAAGGAAACGCTGGTGGTCGTTGATCCGGTTATGGGTGACGGCGGTAAATTGTATCCCTCCATGAATCAAACGATGGTCAAGGAGATGCGTCAATATATCAAAAAAGCGGATCTTATTACACCCAATTATACCGAAGTGCTTTTTTTACTGGAAGAATCGCTTGTTGAGGAAATGAATGATGATTTAGTCAAGACATACCTCAGGCGTCTGGTGGACATGGGTCCAAAGATGGTGATTATTACCAGTGTTCCCGTAGCTCATAGTCCGAATATGACCAATGTTATTGCCTATAATCGGGATGACGGTCGTTTTTGGAAAGTGAAATGTGACTATATTCCTGCTTATTTCCCCGGCACAGGAGATGTTTTTACCAGTGTCACTGTGGGCAGCTTGTTACAGGGGGATAGCTTACCCATCGCGCTTGATCGTGCTGTTCAATTCATCACTGCTGCTATCAGGGCAAGCTATGGCCATAATTATCCCCGTCGGGATGGTATTATGTTGGAAAGGGTCTTGGGTAACTTAACGCTTCCGGTGATGATAAGCAGTTATGAAATTCTTTGATTATCAATGAATATGACTAGCCAGTATCATACGCCCATTGCGTAGCTATCTCAGTTGAAATATTTTGTTTATTAGGATTATAGAGAATATCATAAACAAGCTGTTTATCGTCTTTTTGGGGAGACCTGAGTTGCTGCCTGATAATGATTTCCCCCGGATATTTTATCTCATGATGGTAAAGAACCTGGAGATGTTTTAACTGGTATTGCCGGTAAAGCGTGTCGGGTTTTATTCTTATCATCCAGTCAATATATTTGGAGTTATGAACATGACCCAGAATATCAATATCTTTTTCCTGTACCGTATGAGTTATTTCCTTATAATCATAAATCGGTTGTTTTAAAAAAACCGGAGTTATGAGAGGTAAAGGACAGGCTTTTTCTGCGTTGATTATCCAGCCATCGGCTAGTTCTGGAAATACACGTGCTGGTCTTTTTTTATCAGTATGGTAAAAGATCCATCGAGAAGAGGCTCGAATCAATATTCTGTTCATACGATTCTTTAGAGTAAATTCTCTGTTGACAAAGCATCTTTTCATTTGTGATATCCAGGTTTCGATGATGATGTTTTCTTCCAGTCGTGGAAATTGGTTGACCATGATGTTCCAGGAAAGCAATATCCAGGCATACCCTCTTCTGAATAAAGATTCTAAGGAGTAACCTACTGATTCAGAGTGACTTCCGGCTGTATCGTTAAAATATTCAATCATCCTAACCGGATTTAATTGTCCTTTAGAATCAAGGTCGTATGAAAGTATTTTATAGGTTTTTTTAAAAGTGTCTTTCATCTGTGCAATTAACTAAGTTGAGTTTTTGTCTGGATATCACATTGATTAAAGTTAATATGATATTAATATGATAAAAAATATTTTTTAAAAAGTAAGAATTACAAAAGATAGAAGAATTAATTAAGATTTAAAACGGGCAATCATCTCTTTTAATTCCATCATTTTATTTTCAGCTTCTACCTCTCCCTGTTTAATAATTGCTGACCGTTCTTTTTTGCCCATTAAGAGAGATATTTTTCCCCGATAGTGCGGTTTCATCACCAGGTCGGCATTGCTCAGGGACAGTTCAGTGAGATCATCTAACATGATATCAATACTCCGGTCGGCGATGGAAATAATATTGGTGGGGTCTTTTTGTTCCTCAATAATATCCTGCAGGGTGACTGCAATGACAATATCAGCACCCATCTGGCGGACTACATCAACCGGAACAGGGTCTTTTAAGGCTCCGTCAACCAATATTTTGTCTTCGAATTCAAAGGGAGTGAATAATCCGGGAATGGAGATAGAGGCTGCGACGGCATTGGAGACTTTACCCTGGTCCATCATGATTTTTTTTCCGCTGATCAGATCGGTTGCCACAGCTTTAAAAGGAATTTCTATATCATATTCAAAATGTGCCCAATTGGAAATCTGATCGAACTTATCTCTGATACCGATCGCTGAAATAAGCCCTTGCGGCCAGCGGGGATTAGCAATTAATTTGGGAAGGTTAATCGTAAAGCCAAGAATATTTTTATGCTGGTATTGCTCTAAATCAAATTCAACATTTTTAAAGGACACATAATCGGTAAAATCTTCCTTTAACAGGATATCCTCGATTTCATCAGCAGAAAAACCGAGCGCAAATAAGGCACCTATCAGACTTCCTACACTGGTTCCTGCAATATAATCAATTTTAATTTCATTTTTTTCCAGAGCTTTTAATATGCCGATATGGGCAAAACCTCGAGCACTTCCAGCACCTAAAGCAAGTCCGATTTT
>CAYSSG010000108.1:0-2592 GCA_964433635.1 uncultured Atribacterota bacterium
CCTGATTCTATTTTCTTTTCTTTCTCTTGCTGCCATTCCCGGGGACTTCAATTCTGATGGCGGAGTGGACTTTGAAGACCTCATGCTCTTTGCCTTAGCCTATGGCTCTAAATCCATGGATGATAACTGGAATGCGGTTTGTGACCTTGAGCCCAACGGTAAGATTGATTTTGACGATCTCATGCTCTTTGCCATGCATTATAAGGGGACTATCATTCCTGCCAAGACTTGTCGTGCCTTCTTAGTAGGGGTTGGTGATTATATATATGGAGATAATGATCTGCCAGGACCATCTTATGATGTTGACAGAATGCATGATACGCTTAGTCATTCAGGGAATGGCTTTACAAAGATAAATACACTGACAGACTGGCAGGCCACCAAGAGCGCCATTTTAGCTGGTATCGCAAATACTTTCAGCCAGGCGGATTCAGATGATATTTCCTATTTCTATTTCAGCGGGCATGGTGGTTCACTTGATAATATTAGTTATTTAATGCCTACAGATTTTGATAGATATACAAATACTGCCATAAGTGTATCAGAGTTAGAATCTGCCTTGAATGCTATTCCGGGCGTCAAGGTGATCTTTTTAGATAGCTGTCATTCAGGCGGTTTTATCAGTAAGGATGTCACATTAGAAGAGCTTTCAGGAGATGCTAAAAGTTTTAATGATGAGGTTATAAGCATATTTAGAAATCGAGACCTTACCAGAGACCTTACCGGTTCCCAGTATCAAGTTTTAACTTCATCTCATTCTTCCCAATCAAGCTGGGAAGTTGTAACATCAGAGGGTTATCCCTTTGGTATATTCACATTAGCATTATGTCAAGGCTGTGGTTATGATTATTACCAGCACCCTTACTGGGCGGATGAAAATGGAAATGCCGAGATTACCTTAGAAGAAGCCTATCTGTATACTAACCAAATGATAAATGATTTTATGAACCTTTACAATCCAGCAATTGACCAGGATACACAGGTTTATCCTGAGGATTCTCAATTTGTCATTATTAAAGAATAGAAAACAATTAAGAAATTCAAGATATTTTGAGAACAAGCCATCAAAGCATTACAGTTACTCTGAATTAAATCAAATCATCCCCATGTAGTATGCTGAAGGTTGGCAGTAGAATGCTTTTGTCTAAATTTGAATTGGATAGGGAATAAAAGTACAAGGAATCAAATGATTTCAAAATAGAACTGGTTTTAAGGATTTGTTAAAAATAAGTTGCCCAGCCTTATAGGAACAAAGGAAAACTCATGGATTTAAAGTAAGAAATCGTTAGGAATGCCATACTGAAAGTTGATTGTAACAGGATAGGATAACAGCCTCTTGACAAGGAGGAGAGAATATGAATACAGGTATGATAGGCGGGATTGTGGGTTGTATTATCGGTCTGATTGGAGGAATGATTGGTACCTATGCCAGCATTCATAACACATCAGGACCACGGGAAAGGGCTTTTACCATCAGGGCTTCTGCCATTGGTTGGATTATTGGCATCACATTTCTTTTGCTCTTGATCCTGCTACCTACTCCATGGCGTTTTATACTCTGGATTCCTTACAGTATTATTTTACCCATTGGGATTATTACCTGGAATAAGAAGCAACAAACAATCAAAGAAGAAGAATCCAGGGAAAATAAGGTCAACGTGAAAAGTTAGCATAACGTGAGGGATCGGTCTCAACATTTGAAATAACTGGCATTTATGATATCTATACGATATGTCTAGACCATTATGGATCGCCTATGAAAATGCTTTCTATCATACTACCTCCCTTGGTCAACGCAGGGAGAATATCTTTTTCGATGATCAACATAAAAATACCTTCCTTCGAAAATCAGATGAACATTCACCAGATATGGCATTATCTGTTACGCCTGCTGCCTGATGGGTAATCACTATCATCTATTCATTAAGACAGCTAAGCCAAATATTTCCCAGGCCTTGCACTATCTAAATACTTCTTATGCCAATTGGTTTCGTACTCGTCATCAACTTTCAGGTTCCGTTTTTCAGGATCGTTTTAAATTTATCCTGGTCGATATAGATAGTGATGCATTTGTCCTTCGGGACAATTATTTGATAAGGATTATTCAGCTGTTTCCCGGGTGGTGAAAAGATTTGAAAATAAGTGCAAAGAGGATCAAGACATAGAGCGGAAAAAAGAAAAGGGTATCACTGCTTTGAAAAAAGAACAAATGTGAGATTTGACTCCGTCTCTTTCCCATTCATCAAAGTGAAAAGCAAAAGAAGGACTTTTTAGAAAAAATGTGATATATTGTAACTGAATTTTTTAGTCAGCCTCTTTGAGGGCGAAATCCGTAATGTCGCTAACCAGGAAAACCTCCTGGACAGAGGAAAAGGTTTAAATTTAAAAAATGATGATTTCCTCCTATTTAAAATGAAAAATTCCTGGTTCCATAATGAAAATAGAGAGTACACCTCCTATAAAATCCTACCTATTGAATCTGCCTATATATAGTGATATACAAATTATTTGACTATACCTTAATTCTGTAGTTATACTAAAAACAGCATCATCATATCAATATGTACAGGAAAGATAATAGAATATCCTTAA
>CAYSSG010000109.1:0-2448 GCA_964433635.1 uncultured Atribacterota bacterium
AAAAGCCCCCAGCTGAATGCTGAGGGGCGGGAATGGTCAGGCTTCCACTATTACATGAGTAAATAACTTTTTGTAGGGAACAGTTATAAAATTAAATATAAAAAATCTATGAACTAAATGAGTGAGATAATATCCTGCAGTTGTGACGATTTTATACTTTGGAATTATATTGACAAAGATTGATTTCTTAAGAATTGTAATTTTGAAGCAAAGAATTGGCCTTCATTTTATTAGAAAGACTTTCCCTTCAAAATCAATTCAACTGATATAGTGAACTTGAATTTATTTTCCTACTGATAAAAATTGAGCATTAATGGCCACAATGATCGTACTTAAAGACATCAGAGCAGCACCGACAGCCGGAGAAATTAATATACCGTAATTGTACAATACTCCGGCAGCAAGAGGAATGGCAATGACATTATAACCTGTTGCCCAATACAGATTTTGAATCATTTTACTATATGTTGCTCTTCCAAATAGAATTAATGAACTAACATCTAAAGGGTTGCTGTTAACCAGAATAATGTCAGCGGTCTCAGCTGCAATATCGGTTCCTGAGCCAATCGCAATTCCTACATCTGCCTGGGCAAGAGAAGGAGCATCGTTAATCCCGTCTCCGGTCATGGCAATAAATTCACCTTTATTCTGCAGCTCTTTTATTTTTTCCATCTTTTCATGTGGCAGTACTTCTGCAACATAGCCATCAAGATTTAACTTATTTGAAACTTCTTCGGCAATTTTTTGATTATCCCCGGTAAGCATCCAGCACTTTATGCCTAATTTCTTAAGCTGTTGAATTGCCTTATGAGATTCCTCTCTAATTTTATCTGCCAGAGTAATAACACCAACTATTTTGTTATCAAGCAACACATAAACCTGCGTTCCGGTTTCATCAATCTTAATCTCTTTTAGCATCTCAGGATTGTTTTTCCTCACATAACTTTGACTAACCAAAGCAACCTTTTTCTCTTCTATTCTCCCCTTTACTCCCTGTCCTTTTATGACCTCAAAATGTGATACGGGTATAGTCTTTACTTTCAGGTCTTCAGCCTTGTTTATAATTCCCCTGGCAATAGAGTGTTCAGAATTTATTTCCAGCGAGGCTGCCAACTGAATAATCTTTTTTTCATCGTAATTTTTATCTACAAGGATTACAAGACTTACCCCAAATCTGCCTTCAGTCAGTGTACCTGTTTTATCAAAGACGACGGTGGTGATCTTTCTTGAATTCTCAAAGGCACTTCTGTTTCTTATTAGCAGACCGTTCTTTGCCGACAACGAGGTCGAAACTGCCGTTACCAACGGTATCGCTAAGCCCAAAGCATGGGGGCAGGTAATCACCATGACCGTAGCCATTCTTTCAATAGCAAAGGCAAGCTCAGGTCCATAAATAAACCAGTAAATGAGTGTTGCTGCTCCTGTAGTCAGCGCAATGATGGTAAGCCAACTTGCTGCTTTATCGGCAAGCCTCTGCGTTTTGGATTTGGATGACTGTGCTTGCTTTACCAGATTGATAACCTTGTTTAAATAGGATTCTTCTCCCGTTCCTGCAACCATTACTTCTAAGATTGCATTCCCATTTACCGAACCGCCGATAACTTTGTCTTCCTCTTTTTTATGGATAGGTTTCGATTCTCCGGTCAGCATGGATTCATCAATATAACTGCTGCCTTTGACAATGAGACCGTCGGCAGGTATTTTGTCACCGGCTTTAATTAAAATTTTGTCACCTTTTTTCAATGCAGATATTTTAACTTCTTTTATTTTGCTTCCTTTGATTAGGTGGGCTGTGTCCGGCATTAATTGGGCCAACTTTTCCAGTGCCCTTGAGGCTCCTAAAACCGATTTCATCTCCAGCCAGTGACCCAGAAGCATCACATCGATCAGGGTAGCCAGCTCCCAGAAGAAAAACTTTCCCTGAAGGCCAAAAACGACCGCTGAACTATAAAAATAGGCTACCGATGTGGCTAAGGCGATAAGGGTCATCATTCCCGGCTGTTTCTTCCTGGTTTCATCAATAAAACCTTTCAGAAAGGGGTAGCCACCATAGAAGAATATAAAGCTGGAAAGAGCAAATAGAACATATTTTTCTCCTGGAATACCAAATCTATAATTTAATAACTGTTGTATTAAGGGAGACAGCAAAAGAATAGGAATGGTTACTAAAGCTGATAGGATAAATCTTTTTTTAAAATCCTGAGCCATTTGTTGATGATGATCAGTATGGTCATGATGTATTTTTTCTTTGTGTTCTGGTAAATTATGATGTTTGTGACTGTTCTTATGATCCAAACATAATCTCCTTTTTCTCTTTTTTAAAATGAGTTATCTGTGCTCATAATTCCAGTAATTATTTTATGATGTTTAAAAACTATCACTTATTTGATAAAACACAAAAAACTGATGAAATAGCTTTATAATATGCTAATTAGAAATTAAAGCTTA
>CAYSSG010000110.1:0-2424 GCA_964433635.1 uncultured Atribacterota bacterium
AAAAGTCATAGGCTGCCTGCCTGTTGAGAGATCAATAATGGATAATCTTTTATGGTATAATCCTATTGATCCTTCGATAAATAACCCTTCTTCATCAGGGCCTCTGTAATGAAAAACAGAAGCCATGCTCTCTAACATCTCAGGATCAACACCACTATCGCATTTGTTAATAATTCCTACAAATCCACACATACAAAAGATCTAATTTTTCGTTTAAAACACTATTTGAAAATAGTAATGCTATTAAAACTTCACAGCATTATTATTAAGGGAATATTGAAAATAGTAAAAATTCACATATACTTCATCATTTTCCTAATACTCAATGCCATATAAAACATAACAATTTCAAAAAATCATAATTTAATATAAGTATACATCATTATAAAACTACGATGACATAGAAAAACAGTAACAAAAAGACTTATTGAACGTTAAAATAGTTATTCTAATTGTCACAATACAATTGTAATCTTGGTGCCGTATTTATGCGAAGTATACTTGTAATTGTTTTTTTTTCATTATGTTCTGTCTTATCAGCCACCAAATATTATATAAGTTCTGATGGTGATGACAAGAATGATGGTAAGTCTGAATTAACAGCATGGAAAACAATTGAAAAAGTCAATTCTTATTTTCAAATCTTCAATTCAGGAGACGAAATACTTTTTAGAAGAGGAGATACTTTCTACGGAACAATTTATATCACCAAATCCGGATCATCCGGAAATAACATTATAATCGGAGCTTATGGGGATGGTTCTGATCCGGTAATAACCGGTTTAGAAACCCTTGAATCCTGGACAAACGAAACAGGGGGTATATGGTCTAAATCCATTGAATGTGAATCGATCCCTAAATACATATTGATTAACAATTTTGGATATGCTATGGGGAGATACCCTAATAATAGTTTTCTATTTTATGAAACTTTTAATACAAATCTTTCAATCTCAGATAATCAGTTAACATCTAATACGGACTGGACAGGAGCTGAAGCAGTAATAAGAAAGAATGACTGGACAATGGACAGATGCATAATTACCAAACATTCAGGACCGGACCTTCACTATACATCTCTCGGTTCAGCTTCAAATGCCACACGTAATAATGGATATTTCTTCCAAAATGACCTTAGAACTTTGGATAATTTTGGGGAATGGTACTACGACGGGGCAAAAATATATGTGTATTTTGGATCTGAAAAGCCTGATAATTATATTATTAAAATACCAACAATCGATAATCTTATACACAATCATACTTATGACTATCTGACCATTGAAAACATTAGTTTTATCGGGTCAGGAAGTTCTGCAATAAGTTTTGAGAATTATACAGACTATTATACAATACGAAACTGCCATTTTGTTTTCTCAGGTGAAAATGCTATAAAACTTATAGTAGCACGTTACGGGAATATTGAAAATAATCAAATGCTTAATTCAGTGCGTTGTGGAATTTTTCTTGATTCAGGAACAGATAATAATATTATTAATAACACAGTTATTAACTCGGGCTTTTTGCCAGGTGCAGATTATACCGGGACTTACTGTGTTGGTATAAATTCAAATTACAGTGATAACACAATTATTCAGTATAATAAAATCGACTCAAGTGCTTATAATGGAATGTCATTCAGAGGGAATAATGTGCTTGTAAAAAACAATTTTATAAATAATTCCTGCCTTTATCTTAATGACGGGGCAGGAATATATTCCACGGGAAATAAGTTTACAAACAGAATAATTGAAGGAAATATAATACTAAATTCTTTTGGTAACACTTCTGGCACTTATAATCAAACATCATATGCAGAAGGTATTTATCTTGATGCTCCATCCCAGGATATTATTGTAAAAAACAATACTATTGCATTTTGTACAAGATCCGGAATTTTTTTCCATGAATCACATGATAATACATGCACTGGCAATATATGTTTTGATAACTCACAACAAATAAGGTTTCAATATGGCGGGGTTCATCCGGAAGATCCTATCAGAAATATTATATTAAATAATAATATCTTATTAGCAAAATCAAATAATAAAATTGCCCTATGGGCTGGTTCAAGTCTGGAAGATATTCCGGCATTCCTGAAATCCGACAATAACTACTATGCACGACCTGTAGACGATGATGATGTATTTAATACCTACACTCCGTCGACAGGGTCAAAGTACAGAACCCTGGCCGGATGGCAGGCTCTGACAGGACAGGATCTCAATTCAAAAAAATCTCCTGTTGCTGTCAAAGATACTGCTGACATAAAGTTTTACTACAATGCATCAAAAAAAGATACGGTGATCAACCTTGTCCAGCCTATGCTTGATGTAAAAGGTAAAAGCTATGTCAACAGTGTGACGCTCGCTCCTTTTTCTTCAATCATACTGATGGTCGACCCTGATCCTCCTGTGCCTG
>CAYSSG010000111.1:0-2368 GCA_964433635.1 uncultured Atribacterota bacterium
TATGTACATGGTATTAAAAGAAGAAGCTCACTTTTCAATACAGAAAGAATAGATCACCTTTATCAGGATCCGCATGTCGAGGAGAGAAAATTATTTCTTCATTACGGAGATCTGAGTGATTCCATGAATGTAACAAGGATAATCCAGGAATGTCAGCCGGATGAGATATATAATCTTGGAGCAATGAGCCATGTTAAAGTAAGCTTCGATGTTCCTGAATATACTGCCAACACCGATGGCATCGGTACTTTACGTATTCTTGAGGCAGTACGATTACTTGGTTTGCAAAACAAAACGAGGTTTTATCAGGCAAGTACTTCGGAATTATATGGGCTTGTAAGGGAAGTGCCTCAGAAAGAGGATACTCCTTTTTATCCGAGAAGTCCTTATGCAGCAGCAAAATTATATGCTTACTGGATAACAGTTAATTACCGGGAAGCGTATGGGCTTCATGCAAGTAACGGTATATTATTCAATCATGAATCACCGGTTCGCGGGGAAACTTTCGTATCCAGAAAAATTACAAGAGCTCTTGCCAGAATAGTTCTCGGTTTGCAGGAAACACTCTATATGGGAAATCTGTCTTCTAAAAGAGACTGGGGACATGCAAAAGATTATGTTCAGGCTATGTATTTAATGTTGCAGCAAGACAAACCGGATGACTATGTAATTGCTACCGGAGTTACAACTGAAGTAAGAGAATTCATCAGGAGAGCGTTTTTGTCTGTAGGGGTTGATCTTTTATTTCATGGGGAACATGAAAATGAAACAGGGGAAATTTCTGATTTTGATGAAGTATTATTCAGAGAAAACGTTGGAGAGGAGTTTCTTCACTCTTTCAGATTAAGGGCGAAGAATAACCCGGTTGTGCTGAAAGTTGATCCTGCTTATTTCAGACCTACAGAAGTCGATATTCTTATGGGGGATCCATCAAAAGCCAAAAAACAGCTTGGCTGGAAACCTGAATATGATTTGGATGGTCTGATAAATGATATGGTGAGTTCAGATATTTGTTTAATGAAAAAAGAAAATTACCTGCGCTCAGGTGGTTATCAGATACTGAATTATTTCGAATAATTTTTACAATGAAAAAAAATTCAAAGATCTATGTAGCAGGTCATACCGGATTGGTTGGTTCGGCAATAAAGAGAACCCTGGAGAGGAAAGGATATAATAATCTCATATTTAAATCTATTGATGAACTGGATCTGACAATTCAACAGGATGTTAATGATTTTTTTTCAAAAGAAAAGCCGGAGTATGTTTTTTTGGCAGCAGCAATGGTAGGAGGAATAATTGCAAATAATACATACCGGGCTGATTTTATTTACAAAAACATAATGATCCAGAGTAATGTTATTAATGCTTCCTGGAAAAACAATGTTAAAAAACTGTTGTTTCTTGGATCTACATGCGTTTATCCGAAAAATGCACCTCAGCCTTTAAAAGAAGAATATCTTCTTACTTCTAGGCTTGAATATACAAACGAGCCCTATGCTATAGCAAAAATTACAGGACTTAAAATGTGTGAAGCTTTTAATATACAGTATAATACTGATTTTATTTCTGTGATGCCAACTAATCTTTACGGTACCGGTGATAATTTTGATCTTGAAAGATCGCATGTTTTGCCTGCATTACTGAGGAAAATACATCTGGGCAAATGTCTGGAAGAAGGAGATTGGGAAGCCATAAGAAGGGATTTTAACAGGTATCCTGTTGACAGTATAAACGGCGATTCTGACCTTAAAACGATCCTTGAAAAGCTTAATAAATATGGCGTTAAGCTGTCAGATGAAAATTATTTATCAATAGATAAGGATAAAATTCCGTGGTCTGGCAAAGTGGATGTTTCAATATGGGGAACAGGTACTCCTCTGAGAGAATTCATGTATTCGGATGATATGGCTGAAGCTTGTGTGTTTGTGATGGAGAATGTAAGTATAAAAGATATTGTGAGTTTAAATCAAAAAGTTGATGAACCCGATTGTAATACGCCCCATTTTATAAATATAGGAACACAGGAGGAAATATCAATAAAAGAACTGGCCTACAAAATAAAGAGCATTGTGGGTTTTAAAGGTGATATAGTATTTGATTCATCAAAGCCTGATGGTACGATGAGGAAAACTACAGAAATAAGTGTTTTGAAAAAAATAGGGTATAAGCATAAGTATAACCTTGAAAACGGATTGAAGGAGTTTTACAGGAACTATACTGGTTTATAATTTAACTTTTTAAATTTTAATCTATAAACCACTTCTCTGAAAGACAGTCTTGATTGTTTTGACCATGATAAGGAAGTCAAGTCGCAGAGACCAGTTATCTATATAGGCCAGATCCATTTCCATCCATTTTTCAAATTTTA
>CAYSSG010000112.1:0-2333 GCA_964433635.1 uncultured Atribacterota bacterium
TCAATATCTTCTTTTTTGGATTGAAGAACTTCAAACATTGGGCTGCCTGTTTTGATAATTCTATCTGCTGGCAAACCTTCTCTTAACAGATATTCTCTAGCTATATCACTATAGGTTAGATTTATATCTGCAATATGATCCACGATCTTCCTGTTGGTTTCTTCAGGTACTCTTTGATCGAAACACCTGTTTCCTGCTTCCATATGGAATATGGGAATATGTTTCCTCTTGGCAGCAATCGCGCATAAACAGCTGTTGGTATCACCAAGTACAAGAAAAGCATCAGGTTTTACTTCATCCAAAATAGCATCAATTTTAATCAAAATATTCCCTATTGTTACTATGGGCGAATCTGTTGCTGTTCCTAAAAAATAATCAGGTTTTTTTAAGCAAAGATCTTTAAAGAAAATTTCATTTAATTCATAATCATAATTTTGTCCGGTATGAACAAGGGTATGTTCTATAGCGTTTGATGATTCTAATTTTTTAATAACCAATGACAGTCTGATAATTTCAGGCCTGGTACCAACAACAGTCATGACTTTGAGTTTATTCACGAGCTAAACCTCCTTGACGATAGTTAAAACAATAGATAAGCGATAGGGAAACAATTGTCGAACTATTGTTTTAAATATTTTCTGTAATTACTTAACTTAACAGACAAATTTTTGCATATTTTAATATATTCATCATAAGATAAAGAATCTATATAGTTCAAGTCCATTGCAATTTCTAACTGACAAGTTAACTCCATTAGTGAACCATAGGCAATGGAAATAAACTGGCTCTTTTCTTTTTTGCTTATTCTCCCAGAACTTTCAGCAATATTTGACGGAATAGATATGGCTGCCCTATTCATCTGAGAAATTAAACCATATTGCTCGAATGCTGGAAGTCCTTTTGTTATTTTATAAGTCTTCTTTACGATATCTTTCGCAATCTCATAAATATCAAGCTTTTGATAAGAAAACAACTATCCCTCCATTTTCTACTATTGTTAAACAATTGTTAAAACCATTGTCTTGCTATTGTCTTAACTATTGTTTCATCAATCGTTTTAAACTTCTTCATAATACGTATCTGGCTTTTCCGGAGTATAAACTTCGCTTACCCATATGATCGTTACCATATCAGCATCACCAAGATTTTCTATGTTGTGAGTATATCCAGGAGGAATATCTACTACCTCCAGCTTTTCACTACTGACATGGTATTCAATCACATCATCTGAATTTAAACTCCTGAAACGAATGATTCCTTTACCACTCACGACTAAAAATTTTTCATTCTTGGTATGATGCCAATGATTGCCCTTTGTGATTCCGGGTTTGGATATATTAACAGATACCTGGCCTCTGTCCGGAGTTTTTAGAATTTCAGTAAAAGAGCCACGATTGTCTTTGTTTATTGTTAGGGGATAGCTGAATTGGTTAACGGGCAGATAGCTTAAATAGGTACTATACAGTTTTTTTTCAAAATCGTCACCCATATTGGCAATATTTAGTGTTTTTCTGCTCTCTTTAAAAGAATAAATTAAGTCAACAATCTTTCCAAGAGTAGCGGTATATATAACAGAAACCTGACAAAAAGTACCTACTTTATTTTCTTTTCCTTCCAAAGCATTGATTAACTCATTGATCACGTCATCTATATATACCAGATTCATCACTACGTCAGGAGCATTGACAGTGATGGGCAAATCGTGAGCAATATTATGACAAAAAGTTGCAATAGCGCTATTATAATTTGGTTTACACCATTTGCCGAAAATATTCGGAAAGCGATAAACAAGAACTTTGGCACCAGTTTCCTTATGATATGAAAAAAGTAAATCTTCTCCTGCTTTTTTACTTATTCCATATGGATTATCCAATGCAGCCTGAATGGAGGACGAGATTAATATCGGACAGAAATTTTTATGTTTCTTAAGCGTGTTTAATAAAATGGACGTAAAACCAAAATTTCCTTCCATAAAATCTTCCTGTTTTTCAGGTCGGTTTATACCAGCAAGATGAAATATAAAAGTAGCTTGACTGCAATATTGGTCAAGAGAAGATGGTTCTGAATCTACATCATATTCATAGACTTTTACATAGTCTCGATTTTTTAGCTCTGCTATAAGATTCTGACCAACAAATCCTTTCGCGCCGGTTACAAGTATTCTTACATTTTTCATAGATTCCAACCTTTTAATTCTTCTTGTATATAATCCAATGTTAATAATTTTTCTACTACCTGAGTAACATTTAACCTAACGGTATTATTTGAAGTATATTCATTTTCTATGGAAAGTCTCTGATCTCCTTCTACAAAATATTTATCATAGTTGAGGT
>CAYSSG010000113.1:0-2303 GCA_964433635.1 uncultured Atribacterota bacterium
ATAAACTTTTTAACCATTTCGGTAACGGTTGGTTTAGACAAACCCAGCTCCACAGCTAATTGACTGATGGTAACATTTTCCCGCTTGTCAAATTTTTTCAAGTATTCAATCTGTTTTAATGTTAGCTCTGAAATATCATATTTATCCATAACATTATACCTGCACTCTGTCTTAATGAGCATGAAACGATTAAATACGCTGAACAAGGTATGATGTTCTTTCAAAATGCCACCCCAATAGTTAGTTAGATATTCCCTAACATTTTCTCATAATCCTTATTTTTTGTCAATAGGCTGCAGCTAAGAGTTGATGTTTGTGGTTTTTAGTTTTTAAAAAAAAGAAAAGTTGGTTTACTTAAAACTATATAGTGAATCTACCTGTTGAGGTAAAAATTAACTCCTCTCACCTCCTCCCTCTTGAAGGGGGAGGATTAAGGTGGGGATGAATGTTATACTTGCAGATTGTTAATTGACAGATTTTCTGATTCTTTCTTGACTGGCAGACCAGCAGATGATTATTGTCACTGCGAGGAGCGAAGCGACGAAAAGGCTGTCTTTTATTGCTTTCGGATAGCTTAAAAATATTTCATTTCATCCAAAAAAGCAGGTCTGTTTGCATATTTAGCTTTGAGCAATTTGATTAGCTTATTGAATTCTTCTTCAAAACCTTTGATTTTTTTCATTTCTTTCAAATATTTAACAATTTCCTGATAGTGTGGCCTTCCCATTCTGAAATCAGCAAAAGGAATGATTAACTTTTGATAAGCCTGAAAATAGATTGCCGGGTATTTTTCGGTAAATAACTGATAATATAAACTCAGAGTAAAAAGACTCTCTTGTGCGATTACTCTTTGCAGTGCCTGTTCAAGCATATCTTCTTTTAGATAGAGGTCAATGAGAATATTCCTGCCAATATTATCCTTTGATAATCTTTTTATAAGAATGGGGAATATTTCCCCTTTCCATTCTTCTTGCGAACAAATTTCTTTTAAATCATCATAATCGCTCCAGTTTTTATCTTGAACAAAAAGATTAATAAGATTCTCTTTGTATTTCTCCGGGGAATCTTGTTTATAATATTGATTTAAAAATTTAAGAATATCTTTGGTTAAATGAGGAGGAAACAAAGCAAGACCTTCTTCAGCCACTTTGACTGCTTCTTTCTTCTGACCATCTTTTTCTAAACGACTAGCATAGCAAAGACAAAGTTCATGATTTTTATGATAGCATCTCTTAATTAATTGATAGAATTCCTCTTTCTCGTTCAGCAAATCCAAAATGTGCAATTGCATATTTATCCATTCAATTGCCTCATAATATTCAGACCATCGGCTACTATCCGGAATTTTCTTGGGAAGATATGGTTCAAGTAACTTTCTCCAATATTGCAAATCACTTTCTAAACAACACATTTCTCTTAAAGCATAACCATAATATTCACGGAAATAATCTGGGTCATTTTCAACATATTTATCAAAAAAGTATTGTATGTACTTCTTTTTTTCTTCAGGTTTCAATTCTGCTTTTTCGATACAGTGTGCCATATCTTCGATAGCGAAAACAAACTCGCGAGCATAGTGTCCATCAGAATCATCAATACTCCCCATATTCTCTGCAATAACCTCTGATAATGCCTGATAGATTGTAGCTGCTTCAATAAAATTACCTGCTTTTTCAAGCCGGATAGCTAAATTATAATGTTCTGAAAAATCGATATTTATTCCATATTTTATAAATCCATGGCGGTCACCTATTTCCCGAAAAGATTGATTAATTTCTTTTTTATAATCTAATAGGTTTCTTTCTTTTGAACTTTTTCCTGAGAAGTGTATGACAAAGTTTTCTTTTAATGCAGGATTATCATTAAATTCTGTTTTCAAAAACTCTTTTATTTCATCCAGAGATAAGCTATTTAAAATTACTTCAGATTTATCTTCTTTTTTAGATTTTTTAATTATCTTTTCTTCCCCATCCATAAACAAAGCAATCAGGGTTGCTACAATATGCTTGCAATAGCCTCCCCAGTCATAAGGACAGGTACAGTCAGCTATAATTTTGTTATTATCTTTATAAATTGTTACCTGGTAATCATACTCACCTTGAACAATAGCGGTAATCTTATCATCCACTTGCTCTAAACTGATTACCTTGCCCATTTTAAAATATTCAATTCCTCGTTCAAAAGAACTTTCAGTGCATAAGCTTCTGATATCTTCAAGTGTTAATTTCATTTACGGCTTTCCCTTTTATCATTCTTTATTGACTTTTTGAAATATTCCCGGTTCTTAAAAATGCAACTAAATG
>CAYSSG010000114.1:0-2060 GCA_964433635.1 uncultured Atribacterota bacterium
CATTCATTGTCAAACCATTATCAGTATCGATCTGCTGGATTAGTATATATTTTTTAACAAAGAAGACAAAGCAATAGAACTACTCTGATATAAATATTTCTTTGAATAAAGTACGCTTTTATGGTATTCTAAATATGAATGTTAATAATTACTATTTTATAATATTAGTTCTTATATTCATATTAATATCATGAAATTGCATAAAAAGTCTGGCTTATTCCTAAAAGGGGATAAGTAGTTTAAACGTTGTAATTCCGTAAAATCACATTTGGAGGTGATAGGATTAAGAAAGAATCATTTTCTAATGATTAAATTTAAAAGGAGAGAAAAAATCATATGAACAGTAAAATTCAAAAAATCAGTTTACTCATTTTAATTTCTGCAATGTTGATTGTTTCTTCACTGGTGTCTCTTGCCCAGGATCGACACACACCTCAGGATGAAATTTCCGGTACCGGTATGGTTGCTGCAGCGCACCCCCTGGCTGCAAAAACAGGGGTGGAAATCCTTCAAAAGGGCGGAAATGCCATTGATGCAGCCGTTGCTACAGCCTTTGCCTTGAATGCAGTTGAACCAAATGCCTCTGGAATCGGTGGCGGTGGTTTCATGGTCATCCGTTTTGCCAAGACAGGCGAAATAGTCATTTTAGATTACAGGGAACGTGCACCGGGTGCCTCAACCAAGGATATGTATGCCTCTGACCAGGCTAAACAAGAACTATGGACTCAATTAGGCGGAAAAGCAAGCGGTGTTCCGGGAACGTTGATGGGTCTGAAGACTGCTCTGGATGAATACGGCACCATGACCCTGGAAGCTGTCATGAGCCCTGCCATGAACTACATGGAAAACGGATTTGAAATTACCGAGACCTTCAGCCAGATGATAGATGAAAACTACCAGAAATTAGCTGACTGGAATGACCCATTCAATATTGCTTACCTGAAAGAAGGATTACCTCTGGAAACCGGTGATATGTTGATTCAGAAAGACCTGGCCAATACGTACAAGGAAATTCTTGATAAGGGTATTGAACATTTCTATGGTGGAGAATTGGGCCAGAAGGTTGTCGATGCTGTTCAGGCTGCAGGCGGAATTCTAACACTTGACGATCTGAAAAATTACAAGGTAGCCAGGCATGAGCCTGTCCAGGGAAGTTATCGTGGATATGATATCTACTCTATGCCTCCCCCCAGCTCAGGCGGTACCCATTTGATTCAAATATTAAATATTATGGAGAATTTTGATATTGCCGGCATGAATTATCTTGGACCAACACATATTTCTGTGATGGCTGAGGCAATGAAGATGGCTTTTGCCGATAGGGCAAAATATATGGGTGACCCGGCTTTTGCAACCGATATACCCCTGGATGGTCTCACATCCAAGGCATATGCCAAAACACTGGCAGATCAGATTGTGATTAAAGAACCGAAAATGGAAGTTCCTGCCGGAGAACCTGCCGGGTATGAGCATCAAAGTACCAGTCATATCTCCGTTATCGATGCCGAGGGAAATGCTGTTGCTTTAACACAGACCATTAATTACTTCTTTGGCTCCGGTGTGATTGTCCCGGATGTGGGCATTATCATGAACAATGAAATGGATGATTTCTCGACCAATCCGGAATCTCCCAATGCACCCGAACCGGGGAAGACACCTCTATCCAGCATGTCTCCGACGATTGTGGAGAAGGATGGGGAGCCCTTTATGATTTTGGGTACACCCGGCGGAACCAGAATTTTCACCGCAATGGCTCAAATCATATCCAATGTCATCGATTTTGGTATGTCCATGGATGAGGCCATTGAGGCACCAAGAATGCATTGCTATTCCTCTGGTGGTAAAGCAATGCCCATTTATGTAGAGAGCCGCATTCCTGTTATGACCGTTGAAGCATTGAAGATACTGGGTAATGAAGTGGAAGTCAGAGGAGCACATGATCTGTACTTTGGCGGTGCCCAGGGCATTATGTTGAAAAACGGTGTCCTCTTCGGCGGTGGTGATTCACGCCGTGACGGAGTAGCAGTCGGTTACTAATCAGAGAATCAATTCACTGTAAG
>CAYSSG010000115.1:0-1926 GCA_964433635.1 uncultured Atribacterota bacterium
TTTTCCGTAAAAGAAGGAGAAATAATCATCATGCCTGCCAACAAGCCCCATTCCATTAAGGCAGTTGAGAAATTCAAGATGCTTCTGGTGATGATAAAAAATAAATCAAAAGAAAGACAACCTGATCTCAAGGACTAAATATTTACATGAGGATCCTTATTTTTAGAAATATTTTTAACATTTACCATTGGGCTCCAGTTTAAAATAATGGTTTGTAAAATGGCAAATAATATAGATTATTATTAAAATACAGATAAAGCAAGAGAGGAAATAAAAGGAGGATAAGGAATGATTAATAGAAAAACAAAATTACTGATGCTATTCCTGGGTACGGCATTATTTTTTTCCGGCTGTAATGCAAACAATAAGCCGGTTATAGAAGAAATACCAGGTCAAATTGGTAAGTTTGACCAAGAATTTACCTATCAGGTAATAGCCTATGACCCAAATAATGGCGAGCTGGCTTACTCATTGTCTGGAGAGCCGGAAGGGATGCAAATTAGTTCTGGAGGATTGATTACCTGGACTCCAGGAGAAAATCAAATCGGGGTATATACGGTAGAAATAGAAGCAAATAATGGAAGAAGTTCGAGCATTGAGCAGTTTATAATCACAGTAGAGCATATTTACCTTACCTCTATTAGCGTAAGCCCTTCCAGCATGGTTATCAGCAAAGGACAATCGGCTACCATTCATTCTATTACCGCACACTATGATGATGGCTCTTCCGCTGATATCAGTCTTGATGCCTGTACTTATCAATCAAGTGTAGCCAGTGTTATTGTTAGCAGCGGAGTCGTTAAGGTGTCAACTGCTTGCGGTGTTCCAACTGCAAAAATTATCGTAAGTTATTCAGAAGGTGATATCACTAAAAGTGCTACTGTAAATGTATATATTCCCGGTGGAGGAGGTTGAGGATCTTAATCGGTTCCGGCAGGTTGCCGGAATAAAAAGGGATTAACAAGAAAGTCTCATTTAAATTCCATTCTTTACATTAAGAGACAATTTAAAAATTCAGGAGCAATGTTTCAGGATGTATAATTTATAATTTCTTTTTAAAAAAAATTCTAAAAAAATGATGCCTATCCTTCGATTAAGAGTAAGGAAAGAATAGGCATCAACGCTTAGAAAACTAAAAGAGGGATATGAGGAAACATTATCGGTAGGATTCTCCATCTACCTTCATCATCGGGTAGGGTCCCTCAACGGGAAAGTCAGGGAATGCACTTTTCATTTGTTCGAATAAGTTCTTCAGTACAGTAGCATCCTTGGCATCCCATTCACAAAGTATTTTTGCTACATTACCTTTCTCATCCAGTTGAATCCAGCTGCTGACCCAATAGATATCTGCATTCGAGTTTGCTTTTGCTGCCTTAGCAACTTCCTCTGCTTTAGATAGGGGTACGGGTGAGGGCAAGGCATGAATAACCAGATGTTTTGCCACTTGAATTCACCTCCTTTCCTGATTTATTTGAAAGATATGGACTGCTATCATGTTCTGCTTCGTTGGATTTTTGAGTTTATTTCTCAGCTATCCCTGTAATGAGACTTATTTAAAACTTATTATTTCAATTGGCTATACACAGTCGGTTGAAGACTTTCCAGAGACATATTTTAGGTGAGAATCTGGATTAGTTCGATGATAGGGGGGTTGAGATAAATAGTAGCTTTGAGTGATTCTATTATAATACAAAATTTTTACATTGCAATAGTTCTGTCTGTAAATTGACTATTTACTCTTACCTCCGATGCATTTTATTCACATTATCCCTAAAATAAAGATAGCGAAAATCGTTCTTCCGGGAAGCCTATCTATTCCATAGACAGACCTTCCTTCGCAGAGGTTCTGCTTATTTATCTTTCATACTATTAATCATCAGGAAGAAATATAATGATGTCAATATCGCGAGAAAATGTCACCTAAAA
>CAYSSG010000116.1:0-1773 GCA_964433635.1 uncultured Atribacterota bacterium
GTGATACTATCCAAATTGAAAAGTATCTTTAATTTAGTCCTGAGAGGCTAGAAAGGTTAGAGAAATTGATTTCATTACCTCTTAATTTTTTTACCAATCCAACTAAAATAGTTTTATTAATTTTAACCTTCCCCAGTGAATGGGGGAGGTTTTTTTATGGGTTTTTATCTTTTTCGTTTTATGCTTTCCTGGATAATAAAATATATCTTATTAAGATGATAAGAAAGGGTTATTGATGATTATTGATCAGTTGTATGAAGAGGCTTTACAAAGTCCAATCTGTGTTGGTCTTGATTTTCGATTTCAATTATTACCAGAATATCTTCAGAACTTATCAATCAGTTTAGAAGAGAAAATATTTATTTACAATCGCTATATTATAGATGCAACCGAGGATATGGTAGCCTGCTATAAATTGCAGATTGCCTGTTATGAAGCCTTGGGAATTGAAGGATTAAAAGCCTATCGCCGTACCATAAGATATATCAGGGAAAGGGGCAAGATTGTCATTGGCGATGTAAAGAGAGGTGATATTCTGATTACAGCTGAATTTTATGCTAAAGCACATTTTTCAGGTGATTTTGAAGTAGATTTTGTAACCATGAATCCTTATTTGGGCATAGATAGTATCAGTCCATATTTTGATTATTTAAAAACAGGTAAAAAGGGCTTATTTATTTTGATTCATACATCCAATGCAAGTGCAGAGGATTTTCAGGAATTAAATACGGAAGGTCAACCTTTGTATATGAGAGTGGCTCAAAAAGTAAATGAATGGGGTGAACCATTTATTGGATCCAGTGGTTTAAGCCTGGTTGGGGGTGTTGCCGGCTTAACTTTTCCGGAAGATATGAGAAAGATATGGAGAGCTTGTCCAAATACATTTTTTCTAATACCCGGGTATGGAATACAGGGAGGAATTTCTTACGATATTACCCCTCTTTTAAAAGGTAAGAGACGATTTGTTATCAATTCTTCGAGGGATATTATCGGGGCCCATAAAGGAATCAAAGAAGACCATCATTTTGCAGAATGTGCCAGGGAAAAGGTCAAGATAATGAAGGAGGATATTTTAAGCCAACTCTTATTGTAATGTGTAATAAAAAACGAGTATTACATTAATTTTAATAAAGGAGATTTGGATTATGGAAGGTTTGTTAGTGTACAAGGATCAAGTATTGACCGGGGAGGCGAAAGGGGTTCGGGAAATACTGGAAAAAACAGGTGCCATTTTAAATGGACATTTTTTACTTTCTTCAGGAATTCACAGTGATGGCTATATTCAATGTGCCAGAATGTTACAATATCCTCTATCTGCTGAACTGGTGGTAAAGAGAATTGCAGAAAAGGTTCAACATCTGGATTTTGGGGTAGTAGTAGGTCCGGCACTTGGAGGGATTATTGTGGCTTATGAGTTAGGAAGACAGTTATGTAAAAAGGCCATGTTTGCAGAACGTAAAGAAGGGATGATGCATTTGAGAAGGGGATTTGTCATTCAACCTGGCGAAAAAGTACTGATTACCGAAGATGTTGTCACGACGGGCAAATCAACACTGGAGGTCAAGGAACTGGTTGAAGAAAGGGGAGCTGAGGTGATCGGGGTTGCCTGTATTGTAGATAGACGAAGTCCAGACTGTAAATTAAATATACCTATATTCTATGCGTTGCAGATGAATATTAAAACATATTACCCGGAGTATTGTCCGCTTTGCCAAAAGGGAATGCCTATTGAGAATCCCGGAAGTCGATTCATCTGATTGTTCCCTAGAATAG
>CAYSSG010000117.1:0-1691 GCA_964433635.1 uncultured Atribacterota bacterium
TGGCAGTAACACTTATACTGACTGGTTTTTACCTTCGAAGGATGAACTGAATAAACTGTATATTAACCGCGCTGCAATTGGCGGTTTTGGTGATTACTTCGACTACTGGAGTTCGTCGGAGAACGCTGCTGACAACGCATGGAAACAGTATTTCCAAAATGGTCTTCAAGGCATCAGTAGCAAGAATCTTCCCATTGGGGTTCGTGCCGTTCGAATTTTTTAACTACATATATGATTCTCACACCTTGATATGTTCCAGGATAAAAATTAAATAATGTATCTTTTGGGAGAGTTTGTCGGTTGACTTTTGACACAGTATCTATTTTCCGAATTTTACAAAAAATATCTGCAGAATATCCCATTGAGGCTGATAAGCAGATTGTAATTGAAAGAGATAGAATTCAATTATTCATTCGTTTTGACATTATTCCAGATAGCTCTGGTATGAAAGAATTAAGAGTGTTTCAACTTGATATATAAACAGATAGCGATCAGGTCTTCGCATTTGACGTATATTCAAAAAGAATAAAATAAAATAATTGAGAGAAGTTATTAAATAACCTGGAATGGCTATTACCATCATTAGTAGGAAAAAAGGGGGTATTAAAAATGGAACAAACTGTCAAGGAATTAACGTTATTGTTAATCTATCTCACATCATGGCAGGAAGAAGAATTTTCTATCAAGATTCAAAGAAGCTGGAAAGGCTATCCTTTCGAAATCCTGAATGAATTACAGGAAGAAGGTTATATTTCCGGAAGCAAAAGGGCAAAATCAGTTTTTTTAACCCAAGAAGGAATCGCAAAAGCCAAAGAATTTATGGGAAAATATGTAAAAGAAAAATGAAAAGACCTATTAGCAGATAGTATGGTTGATATTAGAAAGTCTTAGAAATTGTATGAGTCTTTTAGTCTGGGAATGTGAATAATATGAATATGGAGGGTTTAACCAGATGAAAAAAAGATATAATCAAGTGTATCAGTTTAAAATTACCCTGAAATATATTGATCCAAAAATATGGCGGGTGATTCAAGTTCCGGAAACCTATACCTTCTGGGATTTCCACGTTGCGATTCAGGATGCCATGGGTTGGTTTGATTATCACCTTCATGAATTTATTGTTAGGGAACCTTTAACCAGGAAAAAAATTAGGATTAGTATTCCTACAGAGGAAGAATTCTTTGTTGAAGAAACAATTCCAGACTGGAAGGTAATGATTGCTGATTGCTTTTCTAAAAGAAATAAAAATGCAGATTATAACTATGATTTTGGAGATGATTGGCAGCATATCATTAAGCTGGAAAAAGTAATTCCCAAAGATAAAGAACAGACCTATCCTCGATGTATAGCCGGTGAGAGGGCTTGTCCTCCGGAAGATTGTGGTTCTATACCTGGTTATGAAAAAATATTGGACATGTTAAAAAATCCAGAGCCTGAAAATGAAGAGTACCAGGAAACAATGAAATGGCTTGGTGATTCATACGATCCGGAACATTTTGTTCCATGTGAAGTATTTTTTGATGACCCTGAAGAACGGCTAAAGGAATTTATTGAGTTTCATTAGATCATATTGAAGGAATATTGGGAATTATTATCATCAGGACATACTCATTAATTGTTTATGAAAAAAGTAATTCATTTAGTTGCATTTTTAAGAACCGGGAATATTTCAAAAAGTCAATAAAGAATGA
>CAYSSG010000118.1:0-1643 GCA_964433635.1 uncultured Atribacterota bacterium
TGAATCCATCAATCAATCAAATACTGAACTGGCATCTTCTTATTTCATTTCTATGATGATAAAATATTTTTCCAGCTATAATTATAGATGGAATCAGACACCAAAAAATCTTCCGCTGTACAAGAGATGATGGAAGACTCCTTTATTTTTAATCCTGGTTCATTAGATATTCTTTTCAGAGAGGCAGCATGTTTTGGCAGTATAGTCATGGCGCTCTTTATTTCATACAAATATAAATAACCAGCGATTTCAATCACCAAATCGATTTCCAGGCCATCTCTTGTTCTCAAATAGTACATCGATGGTTTGTCTCCAAAATGTAGAAAACGTTTTAAAAAATCAATGACAACCATCGTTTCAAACAGGTTTCCGAAATATGGATTTCCCAGCAATGTTTCCTCCTGGTGTATACCCAAAAGATAAGAACAGATTGCCGTGTCACAAAAATATATTTTAGGGCTTTTAATCATTCTTTTTCCGATATTTTTATAATAGGGATACAGTAAAAATATTTGATGTCCCGTTTCCAGAAGAGAAAGCCATCTTTTTGCAGTGGGAACACTGATACCAATATCCCGGGCAATTTCAGATATATTGAGTATTTGCCCTGTTCTGACAGCACAGGATATGAGAAATCTTTCGAATTGACTTAAATCCCCGATATTGGTTAAGCTTCGGATATCTCTCTCTAAATAAGTTGTAATATAGGAACTGCACCATAGTTTTCTGTCAACCTTTTTATTCACTGCAATTTCAGGGTAGAAGCCCCGCAATAGCAGATCCGAAAGAGAACTTTGATGATGTAATTTATTTGACTTATTTTGAGTCCATTTAATAATATCTTTTGCATTTTTGGCATTATCAGATCTTTCAGAAACAGATAATGGCAAAAGAGAAAGGGTTGCAATACGACCTGCCAGGGATTGCGAAATATTTTCCATAAGCACAAAATTCTGAGAGCCTGTAAATAACCATTGTCCCGGTTTTCTGTCATGATCAATCTTAGTCTTGATATAAGATAATAACTCGGGCATGTACTGTATTTCGTCAATAATAAGCGGTGGATGATATTGATCCAGAAAGCCCAGGGGATCCTCTTTAGCCCTCACCCTGATATCCGGATCTTCCAGGGAAACAAATTGATGTGTCCTGGAGAAAAGCATCCTATAAAGAGTTGTTTTTCCAGACTGCCTGGGTCCGGTGACTACCGTAGCCGGAAATGTTTTAATTGCTCTTTTGATAGTATTTGCTAATACACGATTTTTATATTTCATAACCAATTATAGCCCTTCTTATTTAATATTACAAATTAAATATGAAGGGTGATAAATCCGTTCATTCAATTGACCATTAAAAAATTCTATTAATCAGCCTATTTACGGATTGGTTAATTCACCAAATAAAATAGAATTGAATATGAGGTATTATGTTTCGAGTCCAAATACAGTGACGAATAACATGTAATGAAATGCAAAAAAATCAGCCAGTATTCCAACCAAATTCAGTTAAACAATTGACCAGTTTGTTCAATTATCAATTGGAAAATCCAATAGAATTGCATTTTAAATGGCAACTAATTCCCAAACGATAAAAGATAAAATCTCAGGAAACCTTCTATATCATTTTCATTTATTCCCGTTTTT